>NZ_JBHLTC010000039.1:0-278694 GCF_042434725.1 Kribbella deserti
AACATTACTGTTTCTTCCAGACCCGGTCAAATCGGGCTTTCCGACCCAGCCACCCTGACGCGACTCAGTGACCGAACCTCACACAGAGCGTGTGATTCGGCTCTTAAGACTTGCTAGGGGGTTCGGAGCGTCCGGCCGCTTTCGCGTCCCGCACTCGCTCCAACAAGAAGAACATTACTGACCTTCGCCCGCTCAATGCAAATCGGGGTCCCCGCCTGGATCCGCGTGTTCCGGCGAACCCTCTCGGCGACTCACCACTCACACCAGTCACAGCCGTTCCGAACCCCCGGCTCGCCGTCAAACTCGGCTCCCCCGCGCCGACCGCCAAGATCCACGCGCGCCAGTTCGAGCCACGAACCACCCGGTAGTTGCAACGACGTACACCTGGACAGGCCTCACGTCGTACGGGCCCTAGCTATTCGCTTGTCATCCACCGGCAGGTCGATGCCGTTGGGGATGGGCAGGACCGGCTAACCAGTCCTGCCCATCGGTCCAGCACCGTCCGGCAGACGCCTCTCGGCGAGTGGCCGCTCGTAGCGGCTGAGGTTGAGGCCCGGGGTCATGCTCCGGACGGCATCAGGTGTAACCCGGCTACCGCGCGCACTATTCCCTCGGATCCACCTCGGCTGCCCGGGGGCGATCCGCCGTTCTGCCGCTCCCCTGACGGTTACCGCGAGGGTTGGGGTGCCTCGCAGTCGACCTTCGGGTTGGCGCCGATGTAGTTCAACGGGCCGGCCACGATCGTGACCAACGTTGTCCCCACCTTCGCGCAGGTCGCGTCAGACCCCGCGAAGTAGTTCCTCTGAGCGGCGGCCGCGATGCCGATCAACAACCAGATCAGCACGATCGCCGTGACCACACGTGAGGTGGTCGTGGTAGTTCGAGTGCGCATGTCCCCTCCTCGGTGATGGCGCACCCCCGTGTTCCAATGTGCTCCGACCACCTACCGGTACCCGACTTCTCCGAACCAAAGCACCGCCGGGTGCCCGACCTCGTTAAGCGTCCACGACCTCGTAGTACGGCTTGATCCGTGTGTTGATGAACCGGCCGACGCTCTCCGCCGCCATCAGCTGCTTGTGCACCAACTGCGGCACCTCCAGGTACCGGTACAAGTCCCCACTCACGAACTCCACCTCGAGCGTCCCGGTCTCCAGCTCATACCCCACCGATCGCACACTCGACGACTGCACATACCGCCGCTTCATGCCCCTCCAGTCACTCAGTCGCATCAGTTCCCCGCTGAGAACCCATCCACGAAGCGATCCAGTCCCCCCTCGCCTGACGTCTCAGAGAATCCCTCGCCGATTGTGCCGCCGGTCTGATCGCTACTGAGCTTTCGAGCTAGATAGCGGTGCTCCGAGGCAAGATTTTCGATCGGAGGTTTGAGCAGGAGTTGGTTCTCGTTGGTCACAGCCGATGTTTCCGCCAAGCTGCGAAAGGGTGCAGATGAGCAAGCACTGAACCGGTCGCGGCCAGCGCATTGCCGAAGCTCGCGGCTGTTTCGACGAGCATCTGCTGCAGCTCATCTGAACCGATGATCTCGACACTAGGGTCCGGCACCCAAGCGGTTCTCGAACGACAGAATATTCGCACGTCCTCGTCGCCGGTCGCGTCGAACTCTAGAGTGCGCTCAATGCCTTGAGAATAAAGATCCACTTCTACAGAGCGGCGCGCACGTAGACCGGCGATGAGATCTGGGAGTTGCTCCATGAAGGCCGACATATCGTACTCAATATCCAACCCCCAGTCGCTCTTGCCGAACCCACCGATATGGAAACGGCAGTCCCCGTCGGCGATGACACTGCATGCTTCGATGACCAACGACTCGTAGCTCGCGTCATGTACGAGGCTTGCTGAGGTGGCCGCAGGATGATGGTGCGTTGGTGCGCATGTCAACGACACGGTGAAGCCCATCTAGCTCATCCCTTCTACGGCCCGACAATCGGGAATGCAGTCTTATACAAGTCGCCCTGACCGTGAATGAGCGTAGCTGCTCTCGCTGGAACGACGGTCCCATCCGGCATGATGACTCGCCCAAGACCATCAGGGATTCGAACCGACCTGGGACCGGCACCTGGCACGTGAACGCTCTTCAAGAAGTCGGCAGCGGCTTCGTTGTCGAGCCACTGACCTTGCTGATTGCCGGTGCTGCGGGCACGGTCGGTCAGCTTTCTGGCATTTTTATCTCCGGCGCCATGCGTCTTGAAAGTGTGACCGAATGTGGGCCCGCTCCGCCAACTCCAGTTCGGGTCGCATCCTGAATTGGTGTTGTGCACCAGAACTGGTGTTGCTCCCGCAAGTACGAAATAGGTCGAGAGGTCGTCAACGCTGAGGTTGTAGGCGAGGGCGGATCTTGGCAGATCCGCCTTGAAACGACCCACGACCGCGCTTCGGCCATCTGTCGTGCGGAGCCGATCTCCAGCACGCAAACGATCAGCCCGGCTATACCGCCGGTCGGCTTCGCTCCAGAACGGGTGATCGTCAGTAGTCGTGAGGACATCCCGATTGATCTCCAGGTCGAAGAGGTCGTCTGAGTGGGTCCAGGTAGCCGTGACTATTCGAGCGCCGCTGCTGCCGGTCTCCGGGTCTTCGGCATGGACCTGATCGCCCGCTCTAATCTGGCTGATCGGTTTGGTTGAGCCGTCGGCCATCAGCACCGCTGTGCTGGCCGCGAAGCTGCAGGCCTTCCCGGCGGTACGACCGAAGCCCTTCGCGGTTCGGAGGACCGGCAGACGGCTGGTGATGGCGATCAGTGCGAAATCGGCAATCAGGCGAGAACAGTTCCCCTTCTTCGCGCAGGCTTCCGCGCTGAGGATTCCATCACTTACTCCGGCGATGGTGCCGGTGACCGCGGCTGTGGCGAGTGCGAAGGGAACCAGCGGTGCACAGACGACAGCCACTGTGCAGCCGACAGCGACTAGCAGAGCACCTGTTGAAACCCCGCCACCTATCTTGGACACCTTCGTGAGGATCTCGTCGCGGGACCACATCCCACTGAGATCACTGAAGGACAGTGGATTCCCGAGTCCGTATCCATAGGGCTGGTCGCTGGCGCCTTGGTCTGGGGAGAGGAAGAGGGCGGTGGTGGGGTCGTATTCGCGTTGGCCGAAGAGGTAGGTGCCGCCGGGGAGACGGAGGCCGCCGGCGTAGCCGAGGCCCGCGGCGGCGGGACCACGCGGGGCGCCGTACGGCTCGAAGTCGTGGTGGGTGGTGCCGGTCATCAGGGTGGAGCCGGTTGGGCCGGTCACCATGGGGGTGGCTCGGCCGCCGGCCAGGCTGGCGAGTACTCCTTCGCCGTAGATGTACCGGGTTGGGCCACTGGCCAGGATCTGTGGGGAAAGCGGGTCCCATAGGAAGCGGGTGGCGGTGCCCTTGGTGGTTTGCGCGATCCGGCGGCCGTCGCCTGCGTGCTGGTAGGTCGTCGTGACGCCGTCGCGGATGGACGAGACGGGCTTGCCGGCTGCGCTCCAGGTGTACGTCGTGGTGCCGTCGGAGCGGAGGTTGCCGTCGGCATCGAGTTGGTTGGCGCGCGACTGCGGCCATTCGATCGGGAAACGGCTCGGGAGGCCGATCGAACCAACCGGCTCGCTCCCCCCGCCGAAGCCGAACCACGTCGCGCCCGAAGGGCGTTGTTCCCAGGTGCGGTTGCCGCTGCCGTCGTACGCGTAGCGGATGAAGTCCTTCGTGTCCGGCGCACACTTGTCGACGGCGTAGCAGACCTGGGTCAGGCGGCCCGACGGGTCGTACTCGTAGGCGGCGGTGCCGGCCTTCGAGTCACTCGTGCGGACTACCTGGTTGACGGCGTCGTAGGCGTATTCGAGCTTGCGTAGCGCGGAAGCACCTCGGGTGACAACCGTCGATACGAGGCGGTCGCGTTCGTCGAACCGCTGTAGCTCGGTCATGCCGTCGGCGTGCTGAGTGGTCGCCGTGCCGCGCGGGACGTCGTAGCGGTAGGTGGCCAGTGGTCGCCCGTCCACCTTGACCTGGGACAGGCGGTCGAGCAGGTCCCACGTGTAGGACTCGGTGTGGCCCGCGGCTTTGCGGGAAAGGAGGTTGCCGACGGCGTCCCACTGGTACTCGATGGCGCCGCCCGGACCCTGCGCGGACTGCAGCCGGTCGAACGAGTCGTAGGCGTAGGTCGTTTTGCCCGTGCCGTCGGTCTGCGACGTTCGGCGTCCGAGCTGGTCCCAGGTGAACGAGACCGCGGGTGTCCCGTCGGAGTACGTCACCTTCGAGATGAGCCCGCGGCGATCCAGCGCGAAGCTCGCGGCTTTCCCGGAGGGCAGCGTTGTACGGATGAGACGGCCCGATTTGTCGTAGCCGAACTTCCACGTGCGGCCGCCGTACGTCACCGTCAACGGACGACCGGCGCCGTCGTACGACGTCTGGTGGGCACGTCCGCCAGGATCGACCTGTTTGACCACGCGTCCACTCGGGTCATACGCAATGGTGGCCTCGGGCAAGTTCGCGTCTGGGCCTTGTACAGCGACGACCTGGTCCGCCTCGTCGTACTTCAAGGTGGTGGTTCGGCCCGCCGCGTCGGTGGTGCCGACAAGCCTGCCGCGGCCGTCGTACTGCCGTTGCACCGTCGCGCCGCCTGGGCCCACGATGCGCTCGACCCGGCTCTCCGCGTCATACGAGATCCGCGTGACGGCTCCACGTGGGGACTTGACCGAGGTGATCCGTCCCCAGCCGTCGATCTCGTACGAGGTTTCGAGGCCGGCTGGATCGGTAGTACGGATCAGGTCGCCATCGGTGTTGAAGGCGAACCGGGTCGTACGGCCGAGTGGGTCTCGTACAACGGTGGCGAGCCCGCGAGCGTCGTACGTGGTGGTGACGGTCTTGCCCGCCTGGGTGATGGAGGTGGGATTACCTCGACCGTCATAGCTTGCGGCGATGGGCCGACCGCTTTGATCGACTTCGCTGGTCTGGTCGTTCGTCGCGTTGTAGCCGCGCCGTACGACTCCGCCCGCCGCGGCTACCGATTTCGTCACCCGGCCGCGGACGTCGTACGCCTGGCGCGCGCCATTGCCCTGACCGTCGAGGACGTGCGTGAGGTTGCCCGCCGCGTCGTAGCTGAACCGGACCGCGATACCGGTCGGATCGGTCTGGCCGACGAGCCAGCCACGCTTGTACTCATTCAGCCAACGGGCGCCGGTTGGATCTGTCATAGTCGACGTACCGCTCAGGGCGACGCCACTTTGCACCCAGGACCAGCGCATCGTGTGCCCGTTGCCGTCGGTCTGCGACTCCACCCGGCCGGACGCGTCGTATTTCGTGGTGATCTCCGGTGTGGACCGGTCCCCCGTCATCCGACTGGTGAGTCGGCCGGCCTCGTCGTACCCATAGCGGGTCTTCAGCCCGCCGGGTGACGTGACCTCGGTCAAGCGGCCATCCTGATAGCTGTACCGAACGATGCGCGGGTCCATCCCCGGCGCGGACAGCACGACCGACGTGATCAGACCCGCGGCGTCGTACTGGTACCGCAGAGCGCGTCGCCCGTTGCTGACGGCAACAACCTTGCCGTCGCGTTGATCCACGGTGACGCCTTGGCCGTTGCGGTCGCGGATACCGGTCAATGCCCCGGCCGCCGAGAAGGTCATCGCCATTCGCTCGTACGTCGTGAGAGTGAAGCCGATCGCGGTACGAACCAGGTCGAAGCGGGCCGGGCCACGCTCAATCACGTACGACGGGCCGGCGCCCGCGCGGGTGAAACGGATATTGCGGCCATCCGCGGCGTGGTAGATCAGCGACGCGCCGGCGCGCTCGATCGTGAGGTGATCGGAGTACGACGCACGCCAGCCTTTGCCGTGCACGCCGCTGTCCGGCGCGTTCGAGTTGTACGTGCGGTCGACGGACAGGGCCACACCGAGACCCGGCGCGGCAGCATCGGTGACTACCTCGGTGAGCGCGCCTGTGAGGGTGTTGACCGGATCGGCCTGCATCGCGAAAGGGCCGAACAGTCCGCGGGCCTGCTCGTGCGGAAGCACCCACTCCGGCGCTCCGGCGTAGATCAACGCGTTCCCGGAGGCGGCGCCCTTGCCATTCGTCAGGGAACCACCAAGAAGGCCAGGTGGCGCCGCGACTTCGCAGTCGAGCGGCACCGTCAGGCTCCACGTGAGCGATTGGGTGGCGACCGGTTTCGGCCGGGGATGGTTCTCGCACGGCCAGGCTGGGATCTGCCAGGTGAGGGCGTCGGTAGTGCGCAGGACGCAGTAGTCGGCACTTGCGCGGAACGTTCGAGCCTGGAAGGTGAAGGTGACACCCGTGCCGGCATGACCGAAACCGCCGTCGGACGCGATCATGCTGCCCTCGGAGATCAGCTCACCGTCGGCAAAAACCTTCACGTCCGTGTGGATGCAGGTGTCGACCGCCATCGCCGGAGTGACGCCGACCAGTTGGACGGCGACCATCACCAGCGCGATCAGCGGCGCAACGACACGCATCTGCATAGTTCCCCCGTTGTGTGACGACATCAGAACTGAGTGTGGTCAAACCTGCACCTCAATGTCCATCCCGTTCCACGGACCTGTGGATAACTCAAGCAGCAGATGAGAGGCCGGCCCGTGTACGTGCCGAGCTGATGAGCCGGCTCAACTCTTGCGAATCGATCGTCTCCAGCCTGAGGTGCACTTCTTCGTCGATGGTTCCCGCCGCCGGAAGTGTCAGGGCCAGGCAGGCTCTGGCCAACTCCCGTGCCTGGCGCGCAGGCACGTCACCGGCCAGAACGCGGGCGAATGTCTTCGGGAATCGGTGCCGCAACGCGAGGGCCTCCCCGAGATAGCTTGACGCGTGCTCGTCCCCCGATTCCATATGTGCATCGAATTCCCGGACGCACGCCTCAGGCAGGGCCGGGCAGCCCTCGCCGCCCACCACCGTCATCTTGCCTTTCCCTGGCGGCGGGTCTGGCGTTGCATTGAGATCGGCGTAACGCAAGGCGATCCGGAGGAGCTGTATCTCGGCGGCGGTGGACTCGGCGTACGCGGCTGCGGCGGCAGCGAGGATCTGGTCGGCTCGTGATTTTGTATCGGACATGCTAGTGAATATACGAGCATTCAGAGGCCGATTATTCGTTATCCACAAGGAGATTTTGGCACTGCGCGCCTTCCGGATGGCCTGTGGATAAAGGGCTCGCGCGATCTTGCGGTTGAGGCAGGATGGGAGGTCTACAGAGGAGGAGATGTGATGAGTCAGGTTGTGCCGACTGTTGGGCTGACGCATGGCGCTGAGATGCCGCGGCTGGGGCTGGGGACGTCGCCGATGTCTGACGATGAGGCGGAGCGAGCTGTCACGATCGCTATCGAGGCGGGGTATCGGCTGATCGATACCGCTGAGATGTACCGCAATGAGGTTGGTGTCGGGCGTGGCATCAAAGCCGCGCAAGCGAAGCGGGAAGAGCTGTTTGTCACCTCGAAGTTCAACAACGAGCGGCACAGCGTTTCCGGAGTGCGGGAAGCGTTCGAGGCCAGTGCCGAGCGGTTGGGCCTGGAGTACCTGGACCTCTTTCTGATCCACTGGCCCAATCCCAAGCAGGACCAGTACGTCGACGCCTGGCGTGGGTTGATCGAGCTGCGGGAGGCCGGCTTGGTGCGCGCAATCGGGGTGTCCAACTTCAAGCCGACGCACCTGCGGCGATTGATCGACGAGACCGCGGTGGTTCCCGAGGTCAACCAGATCCAGCTCAGTCCGTATTGGATCAGGAATGACGCTCGCGCTTTCCACGATGAGCACGGGATCGTCACCGAGGGCTGGAGTCCGCTTGGTAAGCGCACCGATCTACTCGAGCATCCGAAGGTCGCGAAGATCGCTGACGCGCATGGCAAGACGCCAGGTCAGGTCATTTTGCGTTGGCACGTTGAGCTCAACGTCGTACCGATTCCCAAGTCGCAGGATCCGCGCAGACTCACGCAGAATCTCGACGTTTTTGACTTCGAGCTCACCGAAGACGAGATCGCTGCCCTGTCGGCTCTCGATGGCTTGGCGACGGAGGTGGTCGACTCCGATTCCTTCGGCCACTAGGCGAAAGCAGCCCCAGGCGACATCAACCGTAGGCAAAGAGCCCTGGACGACATCAGCCCCAGGAGAAAGCTGGATTAGGCGCGATCAGATGGTGGCGATGTAGTAGGTGTTGAAGCTGTCGGCTTCGATGTGCCGAGCCTGGATCGAGGTGAAGCCGGCGTCGCTGAGCATCTGCTGCGCCTTCTGTTCACCCCACACCGTCCCGAGGCCGTCACCGCCGAGGGAGAGCGACACGGTCATGCAGTGCATCGTCGACACGGAATAGAGGAACGTGCCGAACGGATGCTCAACGTTGTCCTCAAGCTGACTCGACGCCTGGATATCGACCATCAGGAAGACGCCACCCGGCCGGAGCGCAGCGGCGATCGCGGACAACACCTCGGCCGGATGCGCCTGGTCGTGGATCGTGTCGAAGGCCGTGATCAGGTCGTACCGGTCGTGCTCGGCCAGCGATGCGACATCCTGAACCACGAATTCGGCATTGCTCAAACCGAGGCGCGCGGCTTCCTCCTTGCCAGCGGCGACGGCCTCCGCGGAGAAGTCGTAACCCACGCAGCGACTGCGCGGGAACTCCTGCGCGATCAGGTTGATCGCATGCCCACTCCCGCAACCGAAATCCGCCACGTCGAGTCCGTCCCGCAATCGCTCGGGCAGACCCGGAACGAGCGGCAGCACCTCGTCCACGAGAGACGCGTCGAAGACGGCACCACTGTCCTCGGCCATCAACCGATGGAACTCGCTGTACGACGAATAGGGCACGCCACCGCCAGTGCGGAAACACTCGGTCAGTTGCGATTCGACGCTCGCGAGCAACGGGATGAACTGCGTCGCCGCCGCGAGGTTGGCCGGACCCGCCGCACGTGTGAGCCAGCCAGCGTGTTCCGCCGGGAGCCGGTACGTGCGCGCGATCGGGTCGTACTCCAGCACCTTCGCCGTAGTCATCGCACCGAGCCACTCGCGCACGTACCGTTCTTGTAGATCGGCCGCACCAGCGATCTCGTGACTAGTTGCCGCCGGCAACTCCGCCAAGGTGTCGAACAGCCCGACCTGGTGTCCGATGCTCATCAGCAGTGCGAGCATGCCGTCGTTCAGCACCTCAGCCATCCGCGCGCCGAACTCCTCCGCACGAACGGCGTCCAAAGCAGACGATGTGCTCATGACGTCTCCTAAAGTCAGGGAAAACTAAGTCCCCCGAGCATCCACTGCCCGGCCGATCCCGAGCATCGGTGAATTCACCTAAATCGAGGCGCGCCGGCGAGTGGCGAAGGCGGCGGCCTCGGCCCGGTTCCGCAGACCGAGTTTCGACAGCACACTGGCGACGTGGTGCTCGACGGTCCGCCGACTCAGGTAGAGCCGGGCAGCGATCTCCGGATTGGACGGCCCATCTGCCAGCAGCTCGAGTACGTCGAGCTCTCGCTTCGTGAGCAGCCCCAAGCCCTTCGGCCCGACCCGCGCCGCCGCGGCTCCGGCCGAGCGCAACCAGCCCGCAGCCGCGTCGGCATCAGTCGCGGCGCCCAGATCCTCGAAGACGGTCAATGCCATCCGTGCCTCGACGATCGCCGGCTCGGGCTCCTCGACGACCAGTGCCGCCGCGAAGGCCATCCGCGTACGAGCGACCTCGAGCGGCATCTCCAGAATCGAGAAGTGTGTTCGAGCCGCAGCGAGGTGAGCGCACGCCTCGGCCAAGTCCATTGCCGCGAGCAAAGCACGGCCGGTCAACCGCTCGGCGCGAGCCGTGATCAGCGCGCTGTCCGAGTGGGTGGCCAGCTCGGCGAGATACCGGCCTTCGCGAAGCGCGCCGTCAACGTCTCCCGCCACCAAACACGCCTCACCAAGCGCCTCGCGAAGCCGCGCCTCCTCCAGGAAACGTCCTTCGACCTCACTCAGCCGCTGCCGCGCGATCGAAACCGCCGTCGAGATCTCGCTCGTAGCCAGATACCCGGCCACCAGCACCGGCAGTACGACCGCGCGGTCCTCGAATCCCGCCAGCAACTGACGAGCCTCTTCCACTCGCCCCTGCGCAAGACGCAAGTCGGCGAGGTACGCAAAGGCCTCAGCCCGTACGGCGGGTAGCGCGTCGCGGGCCAAGTCGACGGCTGCCGCCAACTCTGTCTCTGCCCGCGCCCAGTCCCCGGTCGAGACGAGCACAGCGCCGTACGACGCTCGGCAGGTCGCGTTGAGATAGGGACAGCCGTACCGCTCGATGAAGGTCTCCAGCGAGCGGTTCCACTGGATAACCCGGAGGTAGTCGGCCCCGTGAACGCAGGACCGCATCAGCAGACAGCTCGTGAGAACCACCGTGTCGAGATTCGCGCCCTCGCCACCAAGCGCGCCCGCGAGCGCCTCGTCCAGCAGCATCCCGCCGTCAGCGATCCGGCCGAGGTCGACGTACGCCGAACCGCGCATACTGAGCGCGCAAAGCTCCAAATCGCGATCGCCCGCGCGTACGGCGACCTGGTGCGCGCGCTCTGCCCAGGCGGCTACCTGGAGCGGGTCGTCCTCGGAGCCACATTTCGCGAGCAAGACCCATGCCGAGAGGACCGGCTCTTCCAGGCCTGCGGCGAGCCGGGCCGCTCGAGCCGCCCAAGCGCGTGCGACCGTGCGATTCCCGGCATTCGCCTCGTACAACAGGCTGAGGCCGATGGCGACTCCAACCGCCTGTGCCGGGTCTGACCGGGAGAAGCCGGCGTACGCGCGCTCCCAATAGGAGAACGCCTCGCGGACGTTCCCGAGCCACCAGTGCGCGGTTCCCAGGCCGAAGTGGCCCTCGGCGGTCTGGTCGATGTGCACAGCCTCGCCGAACGCAGTACGCGCCGCCACCCAGTCCCCGTTGGCAAGCGCCGTTCCGCCCGCCTCGAGGAGAGCGGCCGTCTCCGTCACTTTTCGACGGTACTCCCGACTCCGCAACCAGGACAGCCCCGGCCCACCGAAGTGGACCGGGGCTGTCAGGAGCCAGCTAGACCGTCAGCTGCAGCCGGAGGTGCTGCCGCAGCCTTCGCAGACGTAGCAGGAACCGCTGGGGCGCATCTTGGTTCCGCAGGTGAAGCAGAGTGGGGCGTCCACCGAGGTTCCGGTGATCAGCTCGAACATCTCTGCCGTGGTGCGGGCCTCGCCCTTGACCGGCTTGGCGGCTGCCGCGTCGACCGAGGGGTCCGCCGCGGCGTCGGCCTCGACCAGGTCGGTGACCGGCTCGATCGGCTCGACCGCCTTCAGCGAGTCGGCTTCGGACAGCTCGGCCGGGGCCTCGTACGACCCGGTGTCGAGCTGGCGGGACCGCTCATCGGCCGAGTAGATGCCCAGGGCGGCCCGGTCCTCGAAGGGCAGGTAGTCCAGGGCCAGCCGGCGGAAGATGTAGTCCATGATCGACTGCGCCATCCGGACGTCCGGGTCGTCGGTCAGACCGGCCGGCTCGAACTTCAGGTTGGTGAACTTCTGGACGTAGGTCTCCAGCGGCACACCGTGCTGCAGGGCGATCGAGACCGCGATCGAGAAGGCGTCCATCACACCAGCCAGGGTCGAACCCTGCTTGCCCATCTTCAGGAAGATCTCGCCGAGGCCGTCGTCGGGGTAGGACCCGGCAGTCATGTAACCCTCCGCGCCACCGACGCTGAACGAGGTGGTGCGCGACGGGCGGGACTTCGGCAGGCGCTTGCGGGTCGCGCGGTACTCGACGACCTTCTCCACGATCTTCTCGGCCGTGGCGGCGGTGGTGCCGCTGGAGTCCGAGCCGTTGGCCTTCGCGGTCTTCGAGTCCGACAGCGGCTGGCCGACCTTGCAGTTGTCACGGTAGACGGCCAGCGCCTTCAGGCCGAGCTTCCAGCCCTGGAAGTAGACGTCCGCGATCTCCTCGACCGTGGCCGACTCCGGCAGGTTGACCGTCTTCGAGATCGCGCCGGACAGGAACGGCTGAGCCGCCGCCATCATCCGGACGTGACCCATCGGCTTGATCGAGCGCTCGCCCATGGCGGTGTCGAAGATCTCGTAGTGCTCGGTCTTCAGGCCGGGAGCGTCGACGACGTGACCGTGCTCGGCGATGTACTCGACGATGGCCTCGATGGTCTCCTCGGTGTAGCCGTGCAGGCGCAGGGCCCGCGGCACCGTCTGGTTGACGATCTGCATCGAGCCGCCGCCGACCAGCTTCTTGAACTTGACCAGCGAGAAGTCCGGCTCGATACCGGTGGTGTCGCAGTCCATCATGAAACCGATGGTGCCGGTCGGCGCGAGCACCGAGGCCTGCGCGTTACGCCAGCCGTTCTTGGTGCCGATCTTCAGCACGCCCTCCCACTCGCGGGTGGCGTGGGCCTGCACGTCCTTGTCGATCTCGTGCACCGTGCGGATCGCGTCGTTGGCCGCGGCGTGCTTGCGCATCACGCGGGTGTGCGCGTCCTTGTTCCGGGCGAAGCCGTCGTACGGGCCGACAACACCGGCGAGCTCGGCCGAGCGACGGTACGACGTACCGGTCATCAGCGAGGTGATCGCGCCGGCCAGCGCGCGGCCACCGTCGGAGTCGTACGCGTGGCCCGTCGCCATCAGCAGGGCGCCGAGGTTGGCGTAGCCGATGCCGAGCTGACGGTAGGCGCGGGTGGTGTCGCCGATCGCCTCGGTCGGGAAGTCCGCGAAGCAGATCGAGATGTCCATCGCGGTGATGATCAGCTCGACGGCCTTGACGAACTTCTGCGAGTCGAAGCTGTCGTCATCGGACAGGAACTTCATCAGGTTGAGCGACGCCAGGTTGCACGACGAGTTGTCGAGGTGCATGTACTCCGAGCAGGGGTTGGACGCGGTGATCCGGCCCGTCTCGGGCGTGGTGTGCCAGTCGTTGATGGTGTCGTCGTACTGGATGCCGGGGTCGGCGCAGGCCCAGGCGGCGTGGCTGATCTTGTCGAACAGCTCGCGGGCGTCGACGGTCTCGATGATCGAGTTGTCGATCCGGGCCCGCAGGCCGAACTCGCCCTTCTCCTCGACCGCGCGCATGAACTCGTCGGTGACCCGGACCGAGTTGTTGGCGTTCTGGTACTGCACGGAGGTGATGTCGCGGCCGCCGAGGTCCATGTCGTACCCGGCGTCGCGGAGGACGCGGATCTTGTCCTCCTCGCGCATCTTGGTCTCGACGAACTCCTCGATGTCCGGGTGGTCGATGTCCAGCACGACCATCTTGGCCGCACGGCGGGTGGCGCCACCGGACTTGATGGTGCCGGCCGAGGCGTCCGCGCCGCGCATGAAGCTGACCGGGCCGGAGGCGGTACCACCGGAGGACTGCAGCAGTTCCTTCGACGAGCGGATCCGGGACAGGTTCAGGCCGGCACCGGAGCCGCCCTTGAAGATCAGGCCCTCTTCCTTGTACCAGTTGAGGATCGAGTCCATCGAGTCGTCGACGGCGAGGATGAAGCAGGCCGACACCTGCTGCGGGGACGTCGTACCGACGTTGAACCAGACGGGCGAGTTGAAGCTGAAGTACTGGTGCAACAGCATCCAGGTCAGCTCGTGCTCGAAGATCTCGGCGTCGGCGGGAGTGGCGAAGTAGCCGTAGTCCTCACCGGCCTTGCGATAGGTCTTCACGACCCGGTCGAGCAGCTGCTTGAGGCTGAACTCGCGGTTGTCGTGGCCGACCGCGCCACGGAAGTACTTGGTGGTGACGATGGTGGAGGCGTTCACGCTCCAGAAGTCGGGGAACTCGACCCCGCGCTGCTCGAAGACGGTCTCACCGGTCTTCCAGTTCTGCTGCACGACGTCGCGGCGCTCCCACGTCACGTCGTCGTAGGGGTGCACGCCCTCGGTGCTGAAGATGCGCTCGATGGTGAGTCCCGCGGACGCGTTCTTGCGCCCCCGGAACCCGGCCGCCGACCTTTTGGTCGACCCCGAGTGGCCGGTCACCGTCTCTGTCATGGTTGCTCCTCGACTCGTCTGTACTACTGCTGCGGTCTGTCGGGACCGCCCCGTTGGGCATAGCAAGGCACTGCTGTACTGCTGGTACTCCCCGTTAACGTCTGTGGTGTTCTTTGGGTACGGCGCCCGGGCGAGACGCCTGGCGAAGCCCTAGGTGCGGGCCGTTGGCTCCGTACCGGCGGGCTCTTTCTCCGCCCGGAGCAGCGCGATCTCGGTCTCGAAGTCGTCAGCCGACTCGAACTGGCGGTAAACGCTCGCGAAGCGCAGATACGCCACCTCGTCGAGCTCCCGCAACGGGCCGAGAATGGCCAGGCCCACCTCGTGCGCCGGCACCTCCGGCGACCCGGCGCCCTTCAGTGCGTCCTCGACCTGCTGGCCGAGTCGCGCCAGGGCGTTGGTGTCGACCGGACGGCCCTTGCAGGCCTTGCCGACACCCCGGATGACCTTGTCGCGGCTGAACGGCTCGGTCGCACCGGACCGCTTCACCACTGTGAGCTGCATCTGCTCGACCGTGGTGAACCGCTTCTCGCACACCGGGCACTGCCGACGCCGGCGGATCGCTCCACCGTCCTCGGCGACCCGGCTGTCCACCACCCGGGAGTCCGCGTGACGGCAGTAAGGACAGTGCATCGCGAACCACTCCTCCCGAGAGCTGATCGGTCGTCCCACGAAGAGGTCACAACCCGGTGCGGCGCCCCGCTAGCGGTGCCGTCTGGGGATAAACCTGGGGACAACCTGTGTATGGCCTGTGCGTAAGCGACCACAACCTGTGGACTAACTTCACCCGTGTAACTACTACATCTAGGGATACCGTACGCCCGGCCACCGACAGAAGCAAGAAAGCCCCGGAGCCCCGCGTGAGCTCGGCGTGTCGTTACCGAGGCAACATATTCGGGCACGTTCCGAGACCGATTCGGGCTGATTTCGAGACGGGAATACGGCTATCGCGGGCCGTGTTCAACCTGCTACGGCGTATCCCAGCGCGACGCAGGCGGAGCGCATCACCCGGGCGTCGGGCAGTCCCGAATCGGGCGCGCGGAAGAACTCACCGTGCGCCAGGACGTCGCGTCGCCAGGTCCGAAAGCGGCCCGGGAACGGTCGACCGCAGGCCGCCACCATGGACGGCGGTCTCGAAGGCGGGAGCCACGAGTTGCCCGGTGGTCGCATCGAGGTCGTGAAGCAACTCGAAGAGCTCGCCACGGGGTGTCAGCCGAACGAATCCGCTCGGCTGACACCCCAGCTCCACTGCCACGTCACAGGCACGCGCGAAGACGGACTCCTCGTCATCCGGCGACCAGATGCTGATCGACAGATGCGGTGGCTGTGGATGAAGCGCGTCGTTCGTCACTACTTCATGCTGGCCGACCACCAGGCCGTCAGCGGTCGCGAAGCGCCTTTGCCTCGGCGATGATCAGCCGCCGCTGGTCGGCCGCGATCCCCCGCGTGGCGGGAGTTGCGGCATACGTGGCGAGGGCGTCGTACCGGCCGGAGCCGAGCATCGAGGTCATCGTCGCGACGGCGTGCGCGGGCGCCTCCGAGGTGAGGATGAGGTGGGCCAGACCGGTCCGGGTCGCGATCACCTCGAACGAGGACTCAACACCGCCGACCTTGATGACGTGACGACCCGCGGTTTCGTACGCGAGGGCGATCGTTTGGCCGTTGGCGACCGGCTTGCCGTCGAAGGTGATCTCCTGGCCGTCAGCCGCGTCCACCGCGATCGTCACCGTCTGGGCACGATCGAGCTTCGCGCCGGGTGCCGGGCTGAGAACGGTTGCGGCCGGGCGCTGCTTGAAAGCGGCGTTCCAGCCGGCGAGCTCGGCCGGGCGGTTCGTGATGATGCCGTCGACGTCCGCCTCTTCGAGGAACTTCCAGCTGGTCGCGTTGTCGACGGTCCAGACGTTCACCGCGACGCCTGCCGCATGCAGGCCTGCGACGATGCCGGGCTTGGTGCGGAACGCGGTCTCCGACGGGTTGTACGCCGACAGGCCGAGGTCCTTCGCGATGGCGACCGGGTCCGCGTCCAGCGTGCTGCGCAACAGGCCGAGTGGCAGCTCCGGGGCGAGCTCGCGCATCCAGACCAGGTGCTGCGGCTCGAAGCTCTGCACGAACACCCGACTGCTCATGCCCTTCGCACGGATCTCCGCGACGATGCGCTCGACCTGTGCCTTGGTGTGCGAGCCCTTGACCTCCAGCAGCAGGTTGCCGCCTCGGGTCTTCAGGCCTTCGAGCTGGCTCGCCAGGGTCGGGATGCGCTGACCGACGAAGGCCGGGGCGAACCAGGAACCAGCGTCGAGCCCGGCGAGTTGCGCCGCGGTCAGGTTTCGCACCGCACCGGAGCCATCCGTGGTGCGGTCGACCGTGGTGTCGTGCAGGATCACCGGCACGCCGTCCTTGGAGGGCTGGACGTCGTTCTCGATCCACTCGGCGCCGGCGCGGCGGGCCACCTCATCGGAGGCCGCGGTGTTCTCCGGTACGGCGGACGAGGCGCCGCGGTGGGCCCAGATTCGCAGGGTCTCCCCCGGCTTGCGCACGAACGACTCGCGGGCGAGCGGTGTCACCGTCAGGTCGTCGAACGAGACGGTCGAGCCGTTGACGAGCAACGCCTGCACGCCTTGCGGAGTGCGCTGCACCTGCGTCGTACGCAAGGCCTCGCGGCCGTCGACGTACCAGACGCCACGGGTACCGCGGACCTCCACGGCGACGCGGACCTCCTTGCCGGTGCCCACCTGGACCGGGGAGGGAGCCGTGTTGGTGACGTTCCACGCGTTGGCGGTGGTGCGCTGGGCGAACTCAAGACCGTTCGAGGCGGTGGCGTTGTTGCGTAGGGTCGCGATCGACCAGGGCACGACGCCGCTCGGGGCGAGATCGAGGCCGAACGCCGTCCACCGGGCCGCGTCGACGGCCGACTCGAACCGGAGCCGGGCCTCGATCCGGAAGTCGGTCAGCGGCGTACCGAAGGTGATCCGGCTCAGCTGGCTGGAGCTGGTCGACGTACCGATCAGGCGGCCGTTCTCGACCCGCCAGGTTCCTTCGGCGGCGGTCCATCCGGCGGGCAGACCGGGACCGTCGAAGGTCTCACTGACCGTCGGGGCCGTCGCTGCCGCTGCCGCAGGCGCGGTCGCTTCCGCGGGGGCGGTGGGGCTGGCGGTGCCGGTGGCGCTGGCCGTGGCGGCAGGTGAGGCGGCGAGCAGGGTCGTCACGGCGGCGGTGGTGACAAGGAAGGCGGTCGCGGCGCGGACGGGACGGCGCCGGCTCGTGATGGGAGAGGTCATGACGACTGAACGTAGGAAAATCACAACAACAGCGCCAGTGTTCGTCATGAACCAACAGCAAACTGTCCCCTACATGCCACACCCGACCCAACCACCCATCAACGCGACACAACTCAACGCCGGCGCGGCACGGCGCGGCTCAGCGTCTGGTCGGCGCGGCTCAGCGTCAGCTCGGCTGGCCCGACGCGGCTCGGGCTCGGCGGCGACTAGCGGAACAGGGGGACTTGCAGGGTTTCACCCGGGACCACGTCGGTGACGGTCATGATGCCGTTGAGTTCGGCGATCTGCTCGACGACCATGCGCGGGTCTTCGCCCGGGTTGGTCTGCTGCGCGATCGACCAGAGGGACTGACCGGCGCCAACCTGCACCGGGACCATACCGCTCATCTCCGGAACGCCCGTCCAGACCCCGGCGACGCGCAAACCGAGCACTAGCACGGCCGCGCCGAAGATCAGCACCGACACCATCGTCAGCACGACTCGGCCCCGGCGGGTCAGTTGCAGCGCGGCCGGTTCGGCCGTCGGCTGTGGGCCGACCTCGGCCCCGGCGCACGCCCGGGCGGGCATCCGCTCGGTGGTGGACCCGTCGATCGCGCGGCGACGGCGAGCCTGCCGGGCGCCGTCGACCTCCGGCGTCTGCGTAACCAGCGCGAGTGCGCTCATCGGATCCTCCAGACCTCGTTCTGCGGTGTTGATCCCTGTCTATCGGGTGCCACCGACAGTTTTTGCCGGCTGCACCTCGTTCGACCGGCCCGAACACCTGTTCGATCGAACGTGTGTACGAATGATTAACCGAATCCCACCCCGGACGCAACCACCCCGAGGTGAGACACGCCGGCTACAACAAACCCGAAACCCGGATCTATACCCCGACAGTCGAACAGATGGACGAAGCGACACGCCTTCGAACAGATGTTTGAAGAATCTCAGGATTCGGTCTACGTTTTGACTGTCGACAAATCATGGCCGGTGGCGATTTACCGCCGGCCCGATCCGAGGAGGGGCCACGGATGGCCAGGACGCCGAGCGGTTCGAGCAGCGGTTCGCGCAAGGGCGGTCGTGCCGGTGCGAAGGGTGCGGACGACCAGACCGTGACCGAACTGCCGGACGGCCCCGCCGACGCGACCGGGCTGACACCGCGGCAGCGCCGGGTGCTTGACGTCATCCGCGAATCGGTCGACAGCCGCGGCTACCCGCCCTCGATGCGAGAGATCGGCGAGAAGGTGGGACTGACCAGTTCCTCGTCGGTATCGCACCAGCTCCGCGTGCTCGAGCAGAAGGGCCTGCTACGCCGCGATCCGAACCGCCCACGCGCCATCGAGGTCCGTTATCCGAACGAAGTGGCGGACGCGGCCCGTCGCGGTTCGGTCGCCTCAATCCGCCAAACGGCGTACGACGAGACCGACGCCGGCGACGCGCACCCGGCCGCTGCGTATGTGCCGGTGGTCGGCCGGATCGCCGCCGGTGGCCCGATCCTGGCCGAGCAGCACATCGAAGAGGTATTCCCGTTGCCGAGGGCAATGGTCGGTGAGGGCACGCTGTTCATGCTGCGGGTCAAGGGTGAATCGATGATCGAGGCCGCGATCTGCGACGGCGACTGGGTCGTGGTGCGCCAGCAGCCGACCGCCAACAACGGTGACATCGTCGCGGCGATGATCGACGGCGAGGCGACGGTCAAGACCTTCAAGAAGACGAAGAACGAGGTCTGGCTGCTACCACACAACCCGGCGTTCGAGCCGATCGACGGCACCGACGCGACAATCCTCGGAAAGGTCGTAACGGTTCTGCGGCGTGTCTGACATCTCAGACGCCGAGCAGAACCCCGGGAGTTCTGTCACGATAAAATCATGCCGACCGTTTATGACTTCAGCGCCACCCGCATCGAAGGTACCGAACAGTCCCTCGACGAGTATCGCGACCAGGTCATACTGATCGTGAACACTGCGTCGCAGTGCACCTACACCCCTCAGTACGCGGGGCTGCAGAAGCTGTACAAGACGTACCGCAAGCAGGGCTTCACGGTGCTCGGATTCCCTTGCGACCAGTTCGCGCATGAGGAACCAGGTGACGAGAACGAGATCGCGAACTTCTGCTCGACGATCTATCACGTCACCTTCCCCATGTTCGCCAAAATCGACGTTAACGGCTCCCGGGCCCACCCGCTGTACAACTGGCTCAAGCGTGAGCAGGGTGGGCTGCTGGGCGGCCGGATCAAGTGGAACTTCACCAAGTTCCTGATCGGCCGCGACGGCAACGTGATCGGACGCTACGCGCCCTCCAACACCCCGGAGAAGCTCACCGACAAAATCACCGCCGCCCTAGCCATCCAACCCGCGCCCCGCGACTAATACCTCGGTCGCCGGCAGTACCGCAGTCCGCACCACCCACCCGCCTGCGGACTCTTGCTCGACGCGTCCCTTGTCCACCGCGTCCTAATCCCGGCCTCCCACGGCCACGACCCCGGGCCGCCCCCCAACCCACCCAGGTCGCCTTGCCGTTCCCGCAGGCGTTCAGTCCTTCCGGCGGTCCCCCTCCGCCACCCCAGGCGGTCGCCGGGCGATCTGCCCGGCACGCCTCGACGCGCGTATTCAGTATCGACGAGCTGATGCGATCAAGAGCCGATGCCCTGCGTCGACAACGACAACCTCAACCTCGGTGGCGCCACCAAGGTCACTGAGCGGGCCCGCCTGTCGGAACTCACCGGTCACTCAGCGGTCCCTGCGAGCCCGAGCGCCATGAAACATCCCCCGCGCCTCAACCGGCGAGACAGCCAGGCAGGTGTATGCGGGCAACCGATGCAGCGCAGGTGGCCGAGAAGCCAACGGTCTGCAAGTTCCTCGATCACTGGTCCTGCGGATAGTGGTCGAACCATGCCCCCAACTCACCTGGGACTCCCGCAATCCACCCACTTAGCCCATTGCGCCAACTCCGCCCAGGGCATCGTCGCGGTTAGTGGGTCACGGAGGCGGGATCTATGTCGAGGCGGAGTCCTCGCCAGACGGGGTGGCGGAGACGGCCGTCGGCGCCCCAGCCGGAGTAGGCGACTTCGGCGACGAGGATCGGGTCGAGCCAATGGGCGCGGCGGCGGTCGGCTGGGGGGATGGTGGAGGCGGTGAAGGGTGGTTTGGCGATCTCGAGGTCGGCCAGTTCGGCCAGGAGGACCTGGAGGGTGGTGAAGTCGAGGCCGGAACCCACCTTGCCGATCAGAACGAGATCGCCGGACTCGTCGTACGACCCGCAATAAAGGGATCCGATGCTGCCCGAGCGATTGCCTTCGCCGGGATGCCAGCCGCAGAGGATGACGTCTCGCGTCAGGATGTGTTTGACCTTCACCCAGTCGGAACTGCGCTTGCCGGCCAGATACCTCGACGCGCGGCGTTTCGCGACCACGCCTTCGAGGCCGGTATCGCCCGAGACGGCAAGGGCCTGCGGGCCGTCGGTCCAGGTGGGTGGCAGCTCCCAGAACGGGTCGTCCAGGTCCAGTGATTCCAGCAGGCCGCGCCGGTCGTCGTACGTTGCCTCTAGCAACGAGCGGCCGTCCACCGCGAGTACGTCGAACAGGCGCACGGAGACCGGCACCTCGGTGATGAGGTGCACGAGCTGGCGCGGATCGCGCACGTGCATTCGCCTTTGCAGCAAGCCGAATGACGGCGCGCCGGTTTCGTCCAGGGTGACGATCTCGCCGTCGAGCAGCAATCGCTGACCGCTGAGGCCGGCTAGTTCGGGATACCCGCCGGTGATGTCGCGGCCGTTGCGGGACCACAGGCGGCAGCCGTCGGCGTCCACGTCGGCGATCACACGGACGCCGTCCCACTTCATCTCGTACGACCAGCCGGGCCCCTCGGGCAGCACGCCGGGCACTGCCATCATCGGCAGCAGCGGCGGATTCGCGGAGGGCCCGGGCGTCATGTGTCCTGCAGCCTCTTCAACGCGCCGAGGACCTTCTCCCGGTCGGCGGTGGGCCACATCGGCGGCAGCGAGGCCCGCAGGAAGCTGCCGTATCTCGCGGTGACGATGCGGGGGTCCAGGATCGCCACCACGCCACGATCCGTCGTACGCCGGATGAGGCGGCCGGCGCCTTGGGCGAGCAGCAGCGCGGCGTGGGTGGCGGCGACCGCCATGAAGCCGTTGCCACCGGCTTCGTCGACGGCTCGCTGCCGCGCGGCCATCAGCGGCTCGTCCGGCCGCGGGAACGGGACCCGGTCGATGATGACGAGATTGCAGGTGGACCCTGGTACGTCGATGCCCTGCCAGAGCGACAACGTACCGAACAGGGAGACCTCGGGGTCGGAAACGAACTCGCGGGACAACTCCCCCAGCTGCGCGTCACCCTGGCACAGCACCGTCAGGTCCGTCGCCTCGCGGACGGCGGCCGTCGCGGCCTCGGCGGCCCGGCGCGAGGAGAACAACCCGAGCGTGCGCCCACCGGCGGCCGTGATCAGGTCGATGATCTCGGTGAACTGCTTCGTGCCAAGGCCGTCACGATGTGGTGGCGGCAAGTGCTTCGCGATGTAGAGAATGCCCTGCTTCTCGTACGCGAAGGGGGAACCGACGTCGAGCCCTCGCCACGGCAGCGGCCCGGTCGGGGAATCGTCCTCGATCTCGGGCATGTCGTCGTCGGTCTCGATCCGGTCCGCCGGGCGCAGGCCGACCTGGCGGGCGATGGTGTCGAAGTCGCCGCCGAGGGTGAGCGTGGCCGAGGTGAGAACGACGGTTCGATCGTTCAGCAGCAGTTCGCGCAGCAGGCCGGCCACCGTCAGCGGGGCGATCCGCAACTCCCGGCCGAAGCGATCCCGGTCGACCAGCCAGACCACGTCGTGCGAACTCAGCGCAGCCACCCGCTCGGCGACGTCGAAGATCTCCTTGACCGCGCCGCGGCTCTGCCGTTTGGCGCCGTCGGGATCGTCGTCCTTGTCGTCGTTCTTCTTGCCCAGATCCGTGTAGAGCGCGCGGGCGGCATCCCGGACCAGCGCGGCGGCCTCCAGGACCACGCCGTTGGCCGCCTCGATCCGGCCCTCCCGAGTCTCGTCGAGCGCGGCGCGCAAAGCGTCGGACGCATCCTCGAGGTCGTCGGCCTTGTCGTCGTCCACGAAACGCCTCGATCGCTTCGCGGCCCGCTCGACCATCTGCGGCGACAGCTCGGCTCCGGCCGCGCCCGTCACCCGGGCCGGCAGCTCGTGCGCCTCGTCGATCACCACCACGTCGTGCTCGGGCAGCACCGTACGGTTCTCGAAGGCGTCGATCGAGAGCAGCGCGTGGTTCGTGATGACGATGTCGGACTTCCGCGCCTCCTCCTTCGCCTTCTCCGCGAAGCACTCCTGGCCATACGGGCACTTCTGCGCGCCGAGGCACTCCCGCGCGCCGATCGCGACCTGCTGCCAGGCCTGGTACTGGTGGCTGGGCGCGTGGTCCCGATCGCCCGCCTCGCCGTCGAGCAGCTGCTGCTCGGCCCAGTCGCGCAGTTCGATCACCTGCTGGCCGATCGGACCGGCCGGCGGGATGTCGATCAGCATGCCGTCATCGTCGGGAGCGCCCTCGCGGATGCGATGCAGGCACGCGTAGTTGTTGCGGCCCTTCTGGATCGCATACGACGGGCGGCGCGACAGCAGCTTCTCCGTGGCGTCGAGCAGCGCGGGCATGTCCCGGTCGACCAGCTGGGACTGCAGCGTCAGCGTGGCGGTCGAGACGACAACGCGCTTGTTCTCCAGGGAGTGCAGCAAAGCTGGGACCAGGTAGCCGAGCGACTTACCCGTTCCGGTGCCGGCCTGCACCAGCAGGTGCGATCCGTCGGCCATCGAAGCCGTCACGGCCTGGGCCATGGCGACCTGTCCGGGGCGGCTCTGACCCCCCAAGCCCGCGACCGCGGCCTCCAGCAATTCACCCACATCGACTACCACCGGATAACCCTAGCCCGGATCACCGACAGTTCCTGCCAAGCCCCCGACAGCCCTGTGGACAGCGCCTGGAATGACGAAGGGCGAGCCCGGATGGGCTCGCCCTTCGGCGGTTCAGACGACGGCGCCTCGATCTGGGTCGAGGTCGCGGTCGCGCTGCTGGACCTTCACACGGGGCGGCGGAGCCGGGTAACGCTTCTCCAGTTCGATGAACAGCGGGGTCGCCGTCAGGCTGGAGGAGTACGTACCGACCACGATGCCGACCAGCAACGCGAGGGCGAAGTCGGCCAGCGAGTCGCCACCGAGGAACAGCAACGCCGACAGGATGAACAGCGTCGCGATACCGGTGTTGATCGTCCGGGGCAGCACGTTCATGATCGCGGTATCGGCCACGGCGGGCAGCGAATCCGTCGCCCGGGCGCTACGGGTCTCGCGAATCCGGTCGAACACGACCACCGTGTCGTTCACGGTGTAACCGATGATGGTCAGCATCGCGGCCAGGAAGATGCCGTCGACCGGTTTGCCCAGCCAGGCGAACAGACCGATGACCACGGCCACGTTCTGCACGAGGGCCAGTACGGCGCCCGCGCCGTACGTCCAGCGGAAGCGGATCGCCAGGTAGAGCAACTGGGCGAGCAGCGCCACACCGAGCGCGATGAGGGCCTTGGTTCGTAGTTCGTCGCCGAGGCTCGGGCCGATGTTCTCGTTGCGGATCAGTTCGGTACCACCGGCGACCTTGGAGATCTCGGTCCGGATCTTCTCGATCTCGTCACCGCTGATGTCGCTGACCCGGACGGTGATGTCGTCCACGTTGGAGCGCTGCACGACCGCGGCCGGGTAGCCCGCCTTGGCGACGGCCTCACGGGCCTGGTCCGGGCTGATCGTCTGGGTGGTGCTGACCTCGAGGATCCGGCCGCCGGTGAACTCGATGCCGAGGTTGAGCCCTCGAATACCGACACCGGCCAGCGCGATCACGACCGCGGCCAGCGTGATGAGCAGCCAGCGACGGCTGTGGCTCATCAGGTTGGGCCGACGGCTCTCGAGCCAGATACGGACCTTGCCGTGGCCGGCGATACCGGAGAGTGCCGGGCGCTTCTTCACCGCCTTGAGCGACATCAGGAACTCGGACACCACCCGGCTGACCACCAGGGCGGACAGCAGCGAGGCGATCACACCGAGGCTCAGCGTGACACCGAAGCCGCGGACGGGACCGGCGGCCAGGAAGAACAGCAGACCCGCGGCCAGCAAGGTGGTGATGTTGGAGTCGGCGATCGCCGACAACGCGTTGGAGAAACCACTGCGCAGCGAGCGCAGCAGACCCTCGGTCCGGCCCTCGGTGTAGTCCTCCCGGGCTCTTTCGAACACCAGCACGTTCGCGTCGACGGCCATACCGATGGCGAGCACGAAACCGGCCAGACCCGGCAGGGTCAAGGTGGCGCCGAGCGCGACCAGGGCGGCGTACGACATGGCGGCGTAGGCGACCAGCCCGATCACGGCGGCAATGCCGACCAGGCGGTAGGCGAAGATGATGAACAGCGCGGTCAGGCCGACGCCGATGATGCCGGCCCATGCGCTGGCCTGGATCGCGTCCTTACCCAGCGACGGACCGACCGTGCTGGACGACATCTCCTCGACCGGCATCGGCAGCGCGCCGCCCTGGATCAGGGCGGCCAGGTCCTTGGCCTGGGCCTCGGTGAACGAGCCGGTGATGGTGCTGCGGCCGCCGCCGAGACCGATGTTGCAGAGCTGGGTCCCGCCCTGGGGATCGACCTGCGGCGCGGTGATGACGGAGTTGTCCAGCACGATCGCGACCTGGCGCTTCGGCGCGCCGACCGGCTCACAGGCCGCCTTGCCGGTGATCTTCGCCCAGATCTTGCCGCCGTCGTCCTTGAAGTTCATCTCCACGAACCAGCCGGCGCCGAGGTTGTTCTGATCGATCAGGCCGCTCGCGCTGGAGACCTTCTCACCGGTCATCGCGGGCTTGGCCAGCTTCAGTACGCCCTGGCCGTCGTCGCTGGGCAGGTAGATATCGCCCGGAGCGGGTTTGGCCGGCTTGGCCGGCACGATGTCCAGCACCTCGTGGAACGTCAGCTGGGCCTGCTGGCCGATCAGCTTCGCGGCCTCGCGCGGGTCCTCCACACCGGGCAGCTCGACGATGATCCGGCGCTCACCCTGCTGGGTCACGGTGGACTCGGCGATACCGAGCGCGTCGACCCGCCGACTGATCACGTTGACCGCCTTGGCGGTGTTCTCGGCGTTCGCCTTGACCGTCGGGGAGTCTTGGGTCTCCAGGACGATCTGGGCGCCTCCCCGCAGGTCGAGGCCGAGTTGGGGCTCTTTCGTCGTCATGACGAAAGCCGAGGCTCCGAGCACGATCAGTGCGAACAAAGCCCGGAACAAAGACGCGCGGTTCACTAACATCCTCCCGGATGTCGACGGTGGGTCACCCATCGGCAGGCGGGCAGCCGGTACGGGAACGCACAGTGTACGAGGCGCCCGGGCCGCCGCCACAACCCGTTCGATCGCGACGATAAGGCCGGGTGGTGCCAGCGGCACCAGAAGTCATTGACGCGTCAGGCGCGCGAGGCCTAACTTTCCTGCCAGCTCACCGCGTGATCACGCGAGGACTGAGTGTGATCGCCTGTCCGCCCGACAGGCGACCGTTCCCTGAGGAGGAACATGCACCGCCGTATCCGCCTGACCCTGGCCACTGCCATCGCCCCGGCAGTCGCTCTCACCGCCCTCACCGCCGGCACCGCTGCCGCCGGCCCGGTCTCCGACCCGGGTTCCGGCCGCATCATCCTCGTTCAGCCCGCAGCCGCCGAGAAGGGTGTCGCCGCCATCAAGGGCAGCTACATCGTGCAGCTGCGCGAAGGCGCCCGGATGCCGTCGATGAAGGCCGCGCTCGGCATCAAGCCGCAGCACGAGTACACCTCGGCCGTCACCGGCTTCGCCGCGAACCTGACCCCGGGCCAGCTCGCCGCGCTGCAGCGCAACCCGGACGTCGTGGCCATCTCCGAGAACGTCTACATGGAGAAGGTCGTCGACGCCACCCAGGTCAACCCGCCGTCGTGGGGTATCGACCGGATCGACCAGCGCAACCTGCCGCTGTCGGCGTCGTACACCTACACCCGCACCGGTACCGGGGTGCACGCGTACATCATCGACTCCGGTATCGACCCGAACCACCCGCAGTTCGGTGGCCGCGCGTCGTTCGACTTCAACGGCATCGACAGCAACAACACCGACTGCAACAGCCATGGCACCCACGTGGCGGGCACGATCGGCTCGGCGTCCTACGGCGTCGCGAAGAACGTTCGCCTGCACGGGGTCAAGTGGTTGAACTGCAGCGGCGGTGGCACCGCCGCGGCGGCGATCGCGGCCGTCGACTGGGTGACGGCCAACGCCATCAAGCCGGCCGTCGCGAACGCCTCGTGGAACTACAGCGCCAACTCGACGCTGGAGGCGTCACTGCGCAGGATGATCAGCTCCGGCGTCTTCCTGGCCGCCTCGGCCGGTAACACCGGTGCGAACTCCTGCGACCGCCTGCCGCGCAAGATCGAGACCGCGCTCGTCACGGCGTCCTCGACCCGCACGGACGCCCGGGCCTCTTCCTCGAGCACGGGCGCCTGTGTTGACATCTACGCGCCGGGCGACTCGATCGTCTCCACCCTGCCTGGTGGCGGCACTGGCACCAAGAGCGGTACGTCGATGGCGACGCCGCACGTAGCCGGCGTAGCCGCGCTCTACCTGCAGACCAGCCCCAGCGCCACTCCGGCGACCGTCAAGAGCTACATCGAGTCCGCTGCCACCCCGAACAAGGTGACCAACGGCGGTACCGGCGGCACTGTGAACCGCCTGCTGTTCTCTAACGGCCTCTAGTCCGCCAGGCCGTTAGCAGGTGTCTCTTCAGACACCAAGGCCTGTACGCCGGGACCGCCCTCCCGGCGTACAGGCCCGCCGGATTTCCGTCGACAGGTGAGGATCCGTTGTGCACAAGCACCAGGAACCACCGCTCGAGCGACAAACCCGCGCCGGCCAACGGCGCCCGTCTGCCCGCCCCCAGCCATCACCTCAGCCCCGGCCGTTCTGGCGTCAGTTGTTGCCGCCGGCCCCTTCTTCCCGGGTGACCTCGTCCAGGCCGTGCTCGATGGCGTAGCGCACCAGCTCAGCCCGGTTGTGCAACTGGAGTTTGCGCAGCGTGTTCTGGACGTGGTTCTCCACCGTGCGATGGGACAGCACCAGGCGCGCGGCGATCTGCTTCGCGGTCAGGCCGCGCGCCACCAGCCGTAGTACCTCGGTCTCCCGTTCGGTCAGCTGCGGCGCCTTCGGTTCGGCCTCGAGCCGGTGGTACTCCCCCAGCAGCAGTCCGGCCAGGCCCGCGCTGAACACGGCGTCGCCCTCGGCCGTTCGCCGTACGGCGTCGTCGAACTCGTCCAGCGATGCCGACTTGACCAGATAGCCCGAGGCGCCGTTCTTCACCGCCGCGAGCACATCCGCCTGCTCGGCGCTGGCCGACAGTACGAGTACGCGGGTGTCCGGCAGCGCCGCGGTGATCTCCCGGGTGGCGTCCACGCCCGAACCGGTACCGAGCTGGAGGTCCATCACCACCACGTCGGGCCGGGTGGCCAGCGCGATCCGGACCGCGCTCGGCGAGTCGGCGGCGGTCGCGCACACCTCGTAGCCGCGACTGCCCAGATCCCGCGCGACACCTTCGCGCCACATCGGATGGTCGTCCACGATCATCACCCGGGTCATGCCTTGCCCACCTTCATCTCCCACTCGGTTCCTTCGCCGGGCGCGGTCCGGACCTCGGCGGTGCCACCGAGATCCGCGATCCGCCCGCAAATGGACTGACTCACGCCGAGACGGCCTTCGGCGGCGGCCTGCGCGAACCGCTCGGACGTCGTACCGCGGCCGTTGTCGCGGATCGACAGCATCACCTCGCCGGGCAGATCCTCCACCACGATCCAGGCCCGCGCGGCAGGGCCCGCGTGTTCTCGTACGTTGCCGAGGGCTTCGTTGACCACGGCAACCAGCTCGCTCGCGGTGTGCGCGTCCACCAGGACCTGCCCGGCCGGTACCACCACGTCGACGGAGGTTGTGGCCAGCGGCAACAAAAGCGCGCAGAGGTCGACCGTGCCCTGGCTGCTCACGGTCGGCCGCCCGGTCATCAAGGTACGCAGGGCAACTTCCTGCTCGGCCGCCAGGCCGGCCAGCTCGGCACCTTCGCCGCCCATGGCCTTGCCGCGCCGCTGAACCTGCGCGAGCACCTGCAGTACGCCGTCGTGGATCGACCGGCTCAGGCGGATCCGCTCGGCCGCGGCGGCCTCGGCCGCGATGGCCTCAGTCAACCGGATACTCGCGCGCCGGGTGGTTGTAGCGGCGTACCCGACAACAAGTCCCGCAACCAGCAGGAGCTGTACGGCGTTGAGCACCCGGACCCACTGATCCGGCCCGACCAGTAGCACCAGAGCCAGGCAGATCCCCGTAGCGCCGAGCAGGCCGCCATCCCGGCCGCGGGCGATCGCCAGCGCGACGACTGGCCCTGCCACCCAGACCGAGGTGAGAACGGATGCGCCGTTCTGAATGTGCGACAACGGTTGCGCCAGCAAAGTCCCGGCCATACAGGCGATGGTCACCACCAGGTCCAGTACGGCGAACCGGGTGTTGCGGCGGCCCCAGCTGCGGCTGTAGCCGATCGAGACCACCACGGTCCAAGCCGCCATCACCGCCAGCAGGGCGATCGCGCCCGTAGGCCGGTAAAGGCCATCCCAGCGGGTGTAGACGCCCAGACAGGCAAAGAACCAGGTGATGACCCGGAAGACCACCAGTGCGCGCCAGAGCGGTCTCACCAGGTCCGTGGAGGTCATGGCGTCAGTCTGCCGCAGGACGATGGCCGCCACCTGCGTAGGAATACCTGGGTCGGACCGCAAATCCTCCCCTCCGGCAGCGGAACTTTCCTGCGGACAACGGTGGACAGGTTGGGCCGGAGATCTTCAACAGGGCTGTTTTTCGCCGTACTGTGCCGGGAAATAGCACCACGCTCGGGGGATAGCAGCGTCACGGACCGTCACATGGATCGTGACCTCTACGAGCAGGGGAGGCACTGTGCGTAAAGCAGCGGCCGGGCTCTTCAGCCTGGCATTGGCCACTACGGTGGGCATGGGCGTCGGGACCACCGGCGCCGCGGCTCCACCGCAGGACAGCGGACCGGCGGGCGCGGCGGCCCAGAAGGCCGGGCCGGACGAACTGCCCAGTCCGCTCGAGGACAAGCGGCGGGAATTGCGGGAGCGGGCCCTGACCGACCTGCTCAACGGCAAGGGTAAAGCCGAGCGCCGCAACGGCAGCACCGTGATGAAGGTCGGCGTGAAGGCCGGCGGCAAGAACGCCAAGGGCGTGAAGAACCGGGCCGGCCTGGTCGACCAGTACGTCGAGCTGCAGCGGGAGAAGTCCGACCGCATCTTCGTCGTACTGGCCGAATTCGGCAACCAGCGGCACCCGAGCTATCCCGACGTGGACATCGCGCCGGCGATCCCGGGTCCGGCGACGTTCGAGGGACCGCTGCACAACGCGATTCCGGCGCCCGACCGGACGGTGGACAACTCGACCGTCTGGCAGGCCGACTACAACCGCGCGCACTTCGACAAGCTGTACTTCGGCGTCGGCGCCGGCGTCGAGTCGGTCAAGACGTACTACGAGCGGCAGTCCTCCGGCCGGTACACGGTCGACGGCAAGGTCACCGACTGGGTGAAGGTGCCGTACAACGAGGCCCGCTACGGCCGGTCGAACGGGTTCCCCTGCGCGGCCAACGTCTGTAACAACACCTGGTTCCTGGTCCGCGACGCGGTCAACCAGTGGGTCGCCGACCAGAAGGCCGCGGGCCGGACGACGGCGCAGATCACCGCCGAGCTGAAGACCTTCGACCAGTGGGACCGCTACGACCACAACGGCAACGGAAACTTCAACGAGCCCGACGGTTACATCGACCACTTCCAGATCGTGCACGCCGGTGGCGACCAGGCCGACGGCGATCCGTGGCAGGGTGAGGACGCGATCTGGTCCCACCGCTGGTACGTGCAGACCACCCCGATCGGCGGCGGCGGTCCGACCGGCAACCCGCTCGGTGGAACCCAGGCCGGTGACACCGGGCTGTGGGTCGGCGACTACACGATCCAGCCGGAGAACGGCGGCCTCAGCGTTTTCGCGCACGAGTACGGGCACGACCTCGGCCTGCCGGACCACTACGACACCTCCGGCCCGGCAATCGAGAACCACGTCAACTGGTGGACCTTGATGGCTCAGAGCCGGGTCCGTGCCCCGTCCGACGGTGGTCTGGGCGAACGCGCGGCCGACCTCGGCGCGTGGGACAAGCTGCAGCTGGGCTGGCTGGACTACGAGATCGTGCTGGCAGGCCAGAACCGCACGCTGGAGCTGGGCCCGCACGAATACAACACGAAGAAGGCCCAGGGGCTGGTCGTCGTACTGCCGGACAAGCCGGTGACGGAACAGCTCGTCACGCCGTACGCCGGTGCCAAGACGTGGTGGAGCGGCTCCGGCAACTCCTTCACCCACACGATGTCGCGGCAGGTCACGTTGCCCGCGGGCGCGGCGTCCCTGACGTTCCAGGCGAACTGGGACATCGAGGACTGCGGCCCGGACCCGTGTGACTACGCGTACGTCGAGGTGGACTCGGGCTCCGGCTACAAGCCCATCGCCGGCAACATCACCAAGGCCACCGAAGGCCACGGCATCGACGGTACGTCGGCGGGCTGGGTGCCGGCCACCTTCGATCTGTCGGCCTTCGCGGGTAAGACGATCGGCCTGCGGTTCCGGTACGCGACGGACCCGGCGGCCGGCGGCAAGGGCTTCTTCGCCGACGCGATCACGGTGACCGGTAGCGCCGGCCCGGTGTTCACCTCGGGCGCCGAGACCTCGCCGGAGGGCTGGACCCTGAACGGCTTCAGCTCGGTCGGCTCGACCCGGACGTTGCTGTACGACAACTTCTACCTGGCGTCGCACATCAACTACGTGTCGTACGACAAGTACCTGAAGACCGGCCCGTACAACTTCGGCTTCGCGAACAGCAGGCCGGACTGGGTCGAGCACTTCCCGTACCAGGACGGGCTGCTGCTCTGGTACTGGGACACCTCGCAGGAGGACAACAACACCAACGAACACCCGGGCGAGGGCCTGGTCCTGCCGATCGACTCGCACCCGGTGCCGATCAACCGGATCGACGGCACGCTGTGGCGCCCGCGCGTCGGCGGGTACGACGCTCCGTTCGGCCTGGAGAAGGCGGACTCGTTCACGCTGCACTTCAACGGGCAGCCGAGCTACATCCGCGGCCAGGCGGCGGTGCCGACGTTCAACGACAGCCGGCAGTACTGGTTCCCGGAGCAACCGATGGCGGGTGTGAAGATCCCGAACAACGGCGTCAACATCAAGGTGCTCGAGCGCAACGGCACCACGATGAAGGTGCGCGTCTCGTCGCGTAACTGACGTCTGAACGCAGCAACGGCCCCGGGAAAGAGCTTCCCGGGGCCGTTCCTTACGTGCGGTGGATCAGCGCGTCGCGGTGGATCAGTGCGTTGCGGTGACCTCGAAGGGCGCGAGCTCGCCGGCCAGGTCCGCGTGTACCCGGGCGTGGATCAGCGTGCCCTCGCCGGTGTGCTCGAGCTGGTCGACCGTGCCCTCGGAGTGCACCCGCGAGACCAGGTCGCCGCGCTCGTACGGCACCAGCGCCTCGACCGTGACGTCCGGCCGGGGCAGGTTCGCCTCGACCAGCCGCTTCAGCTCCTCGATGCCCTCGCCCGTCCGGGCCGACACCAGGATGCTGTTGCGCTCGCGGTGCTGCAACGGGGCCAGCGCCATCAGGTCGGCGGCGTCGGCCTTGTTGATCACCACGATCTCCCGGACGTCGGCGGCGCCGATCTCGGCGAGCACCTCTCGTACGGCGGCGATCTGGGCCATCGGGTCCGGGTGCGAGCCGTCCACCACGTGCAGCAGCAGATCCGCGTCCGCGACCTCCTCCAGCGTGGAGCGGAAGGCCTCGACGATGTCGTGCGGCAGGTGCCGGACGAACCCGACGGTGTCGGTGAACGTGTAGACCCGCCCGTCCGCGGTCGTCGTACGGCGGGTGGTCGGGTCCAGGGTCGCGAACAGCGCGTCCTCGACCAGCACCCCGGCACCGGTGATGCTGTTCAGCAGGCTCGACTTGCCGGCGTTGGTGTACCCCGCGATGGCCACCGACGGGATCGAGTTGCGGCGTCGTTCCTGCCGCATCGTCGTCCGGGTGCCCTTGAGCGCGGAGAGTTCCTTGCGCAGCTTGGCGATCTTGGTGTTGATCCGGCGCCGATCGGTCTCGATCTTGGTCTCACCGGGACCACGGCCACCGATACCGCCGCCGGCCGCGCCAACGCGTCCACCGGCCTGGCGGGACAGGTTGCCACCCCAACCACGCAGGCGCTGCTTCATGTACTGCAGCTGGGCCAGTTCGACCTGGGCCTTGCCTTCCTTGCTCTTCGCGTGCTGCGCGAAGATGTCCAGGATCAGCGCGGTCCGGTCGACGACCTTGACCTTGAGCTTGTCCTCGAGGTTCCTCAGCTGCGCGGGCGCCAGCTCACCGTCGGCGATGACCGTGTCAGCGCCGAGGGAGGCGACCAGGTTGCGCAGGTCGGCCACCTTGCCACTACCGATGAAGGTCGCGGGGTCCGGCTTCTTGCGGCGCTGGATCACACCGTCGAGCACCTCGGAACCAGCCGTCTCGGCCAGCAACTTGAGCTCGGCGAGCGAGTTCTCCGCGTCCTCCATCGACCCTTCGGTCCAGACGCCGACGAGCACCACGCGCTCGAGCAGCAGCTTGCGGTACTCGACCTCGCTGATGTCGGCGAGTTCGGTGGACATACCCACCACACGCCGAAGTGCCTGCCGCTCCTCGAGCTCCAGGCCCTCGATACCGGGGGCGTCCCGCTCATCCCGGCCGGGGCCACTGCCACCGCCGAAGCCGTCCACGCCGTCGATCCGGCCCGCGTCGTCGTCCTCGTCGAGCTCGTCGTCGAGGTCCACATCCACCTCGGCCCCGGTGTCATCCAGGTCCAGGTCGGTGTCATAAGAGTTCGGTTGCGTCGTCATATACCTTCCATCGTGGCACGGGCCGACCATACGAGCGACCCAATTCCGGGCTACCGCCCAGCAGCCCACCCTCCCACCGCCTCCGCGAAAGCGGAACAGACCGCGCCAGAGCAAGCCCTTCTTCCAACACCCAGTACCCCTCCCCCATTCCCCCACCGCGCCGAGGCGAGGCGGGCGAGGCGGGGCAGGAGGGCGCACCGAGCTGTCGCACGGGCCGATGGCACGCTGAGCGACCGCACTGGGACACCTCGCGGGAGCCGAGCATCCCAAACCGTGTCCGAGCATGGGTAATAACCCCTGCTCAGACACCGTTACCCCTGCTAGGACCCCACTTCCCCTGCCAGGAACCCCGGCACCCCCGCCAGGACCCCGCTTGCGTTGCCAGGACCCGCGTGGCGGGTCCTGGCGGCCTTCTCAGTGGTCCGGTGGAGCCGACCGCGAGGGTGTCAGGGGAGCCAGGTGCGGGAGAAGGTGCCTCGGGCGTGGATGACGGCAGGACCGGTGAGCGTGAGGTGGTTGTCGGAGCGCCAGGAGACGGTTACGGCGCCGCCGGGCACGTTGACGCGATAGGTGGTGGGGGCGGACTGGCCCGCCTGGAGGGTGGCGGCCACGGCGACGGCGCAGGTTCCCGTGCCGCAGGAGCGGGTTTCGCCGACGCCTCGTTCGTGGACTCGCATGGAGACCTCGTTCGGGCCTTGGCGGGTGACGAACTCGATGTTCACGCCGTTCGGATAGGCCTCGGCCGGCGTCCAGCGCGGCGCCTCCGCGAACGGGCCCGGATCCGCGAGGTCGTCGACGAAGGCGACCGCGTGCGGATTGCCCATGTCGACGTGTACGGCGGGCCAGTCGTGGCCGTTGGCGGTGACAACGATGCCCTCGGTACCGGGAATGAGCGGTTCGCCCATGTCGGCGGTGATGGTCTGGTCGTCGTTGTAGACGATCTCCTTCACGCCGGCGCGAGTACCAACGCGTACCGGCTTCGAGCCGACCAGACCGGCTTCGGCGAGGTAACGCGCGAAGACGCGAATGCCGTTGCCGCACATCTCGCCGATCGAGCCGTCGGCGTTGCGGTAGTCCATGAACCAGTCGCCGCCGTCCTCGACGTACGACTGCTTGGCGCCTTCGATCACCCGCAGAACGCCGTCGGCGCCGATGCCCGCGTGGCGGTCGCAGAGGAACCGCACCAGGTCGTCGTCCAGATCACCGTGGACGAAGCCGTCGGGATCGGGAAGCAGGATGAAGTCGTTCTCCGTCCCGTGGCCCTTGAGCCAGGGAAAGGTGTCGGCGCCCATAGGCCGATCCTACGGGCGCCGTCCGACAGCCGAATCACGAGGAGCGACGTCAGTAGTGGCACGACCCGGTGAAGGCGCCACAGCCGTTTGCGTTCGTCGATGAAGGCGTTGACGAGGATGCGATCGGCATGACCAACCGGCCCGTCCGAGCGCCTGACCGTGCCTCGGTGCACGTAAACCTTGGAATACCGGTCGGTGGGGAGATCGGTTGCATCTCGTACCGTTTGGGGCATGAAGGAGGAACTGGTCGCGTATTTCTTCGAGCGCGACGACGCCGACGAGACCGAACGCCGCCTGCGGTCCGACGGTATCTCCGCAGGTCCGGCGCGATCGCTTTCACGGCGAGGACGACGACGAGGACCACCCGTGGACGGTCATCGTCACCCCGCCGGTGAGCGGTACGGCGCGGGTCCGGCTGGAAGAGCTCGCGAGCGAGTACGACGGCTGGCTGGCGGCCCCCGACGAGGAGGCCGCCCCCAGCGAGCAAGCGCCGGCCCTACCGACCGGTCCGCGCCGCTTCAAGAACCCGCGCTGACAGGGCCCGGGCTCAAAACAACGGGCAGAGGTCAGTTCGGCCAGAGCTGCCAGACGGTGCCCGCGGCGCCACCGCCACGGCGTTTCGGTTCGGCCGCCGCGAGGAATCCGCCGTGCGGCAGGAACTCGATCGCCGTCGCGGCGCCGATCTCCGCCGCCGAGGTCAACGCGTCGCCGGCCAGGACGAGGTTGTGCCCGAGCGGCTTCAGCCCCGCGTCGTACTGCTTGATGAAGTCGGGTTCGGCCGTCACGTTCGCGGTGTTGCGCTGCGAGGCGCGCGGCGCGGCGAGCGCGTCCGGCAGGGTCATGCCGAGGTCGACCCGGTTGACGAGGGTCTGCAGCACCGTGGTGATGATGGTCGAACCACCCGGCGAGCCCAGCGCGAGATACGGCTTGCCGTCCTTGAGCACGATCGTCGGGGACATCGAGCTTCGCGGCCGCTTCAACGGCTGGATCCGGTTCGGGTCGGCCGGGTCGTAGACGGCGGTGAAGTCGGTCAGCTCATTGTTCAGCAGGAAGCCCCGGCCCGGCACGGTGATACCCGAACCGCCGGTCTGCTCGATGGTAAGCGTGTAGGCCACCACGTTGCCCCAGCGGTCCGCCGTGGTCAGGTGAGTCGTCGAGAGGCCTTCCACGTCCGGGCGCTTGTCGGCGATGGTGCCGGCGGCGCAAGGCGTGTACGAGCCGTCAGGCGATCCGGCCTTGACCGGCTTGGTCGCCGCCTTGGCCGGGTCGATCAGGCAGGCTCGTTCGGCGCCGAAGCCCTTGGACAGCAGTTCCTTGGTCGGCACGTTCGAGAAGGCAGGGTCACCGACGTACGCCGCGCGGTCCGCGAACGCCAGAGCCGACGCCTCCAGGTAGTGGTGCAACGCCTGCGTCTGCGTCATCTTGCCGAGGTTCTTCGTGGCAAGGATGTTCAAGGCCTCACCGACGGTTGTACCGCCAGAAGAGGACGGGGCCATCCCGTAGACGTCCAGGCCCCGGTACGACATCTTCGTCGGCTCCTGCTTCAAGAGCTTGTACGCCGCAAGGTCGGCCGTAGTCAGGTGACCCGGCATCACCGGCAACGTCGTGCCAGGAGTCTTCGGCGGGTTCTGAACGACGTTCTGCATCTCCTGGGCCAACGGGCCGGAGTAGAACGCCGACAGGCCCTTGGCGCCGAGAAGTCGGTACGTCTTGGCCAAGTCCTTATTGCGGAAGGTGGAGCCCACAACGGGCGCATCACCGTTCGGCAGGAACAACTGGGCCGTCGGAACTACGGCGGCGAACCGGGCCTTGTTGTCGAGAGTCTGGTTGCGGAACGTCTGGTCCACCACGAACCCGTCCTGTGCGAGTTTCGCCGCCGGCGCAAGAGCCCTACCGAGCGAGAGAGTGCCCCAACGCCGAAGGGCCGAGTCCCAGGTCGCCGGAGTGCCTGGGACGCCTACGGAGACTCCTGACGTCACTAGGTCTGGGAAGAACTTGTACGGCTGGCCGGTGGCCGGGTTGATGAACGCGTTCGACGGCATCGCGGCCGGGGCCGTCTCGCGACCGTCGAGCGTGTGCACCTTGCGAGTCTTGGCGTCGTAGTAGACGAAATATCCGCCACCACCGATACCGGCCGAGTACGGCTCGGTGACGCCTAGAGCCGCGGCAGTCGCCACAGCGGCGTCAACCGCGTTTCCACCCTTGCGCAGCACGGACAGACCGACAGCCGTAGCGTCCGGGTCGACCGAGCTGACGGCTCCACCGAAGCCGATCGCGGTCGGGTTTTTAGGGGCGGGTTGCGGCGGTCCGCCAACTGCGGCGGCTCCCGGGCTCAGACCAGCCACCACGAGCGCGCCCGCGCTCAGGGTGGCGGTGACGGTCAACAGGGCGGGTCGACGGATTCGCACCGGATCCTCCACGACATCGGGGACGGGACAGCACCCTGCCTACCCGTTCCCGAGCCGGATATCCAGTCCTAACCAGGCTTACACGACGCCAACAGCCGCTGCAGTACGTCGTCCGACCAGCCGCCGCCGACAGGAACCTGGGCGACAACCCAGCGATCCCCTTGCAGGACCTGACCGATCTGGCGCCCGTTCGGGTAGGTGCCGAGGTGGAAGGTCCTACCGCCGGTTTGGACGACCCGAACCCCCTTCAGGGACTCGGCCTGGTCCGAAACCGACAGCACGAGCTTGGTCGCCGTACTCGAGCTGCTGCTGGTCCGCTCGCTTGAAGGCGCCAGGACGACTCGCTCCGCGTTGGCGGGTTGTTCGACCGTCCAGCCGGCTGGGACCAGGTCACAGCCCAAGCCGGGCCAGGCCTGCTTGTTCGTCACCAGGTCGACCCCGGCCGCGCCGAACATAGTCGTAGCGCTCTCGGTGCTCATGGCCCGGTTCGGCGCGTCCGACGTACTCGCGCCGGGTGTGGCCTGACCAGACTGCGCGTCGGCGGCGACCCCCGCGTCGCCTCGATCCCAGCCACCCACGCTCTCGTTCACCATCAGCGCGACGGCGCTCGCGGCGGCCAGGCACAGTACGCCGGTCGCCCGCCGCCGGGTCTTGATCCGGCGCAGCGCGCGGCGGCCGCGGGCCACGTCGGCGTCGACGTCCACGGGCGGAGCAGCCGCGACCGCCTGGTCCGCGAACTGCTCGAGCAGCTTCTTGACCTCGTCCACTCAGGCACCTCCCGTCGCAGGATCGGTCATCACTTCACGCAGGCGTTTCAGCGCCTTCGCCGTCTGGCTCTTCACGGTTCCCTCCGTACAGTCCAGGATCCGCGCGCAGCTGGCGACGTCGAGATCCTGGAAATAGCGCAATACCAGTACCGCCCGTTGCCGGGGCGCCAGCTCCAGCAGGGCACGCCGGACCGCGAGCGTGTCGGCATGATCGATCTCCCCTGCTGGTCTCGGTTCGAACTCCTCGGCGGTCATCACCTCCGGCCGGCGCACCGCGCGGCGGCGGTCGTCCAGGAAGGCGTTGACCAGGGTGCGATGCGCATACGGCCCGGCGCCCTCGTGGCGAATCCGGTGCCAGTGCACATACACCTTGGTACAGGCGGTCTGGACCAGATCCTCTGCGGTGTAGACGTCGCCCGCGGTGAGCAACATCGCCGTACGCATCAGCCTGGTCCGGTCCGCGAGCAGGTACTCGCGGAATTCGGCCTCGCGATCACCAGGTCGCATCGGTGGTCCCCGAACCCGTCGTCTCGACTACGCTGCGCGGGCCCTCGGGGTTGCCTAGGACTTTCGTGGCCTGCGCCACCAAATCGGGCGCGTCGTACCGCAGCCAGCTGATCCGGTCGTCCTTGCGGAACCAGGAGTCCTGCCGGCGGGCGAACCGCCGGGTGGCCTGGGCGGTTCGCTCCCGCGCCTCGGCCTCGGAGATCTCGCCGTCCAGCAGCGCGATCACCTGGGAGTAGCCGAGCGCGCGATTGGCCGTACGGCCCTCGCGCAGGCCTTCGCCGAGCAGCCGCTCGACCTCCGCGACAAAACCCTGCTCGAACATCCGGTCCACCCGCTGACCGATCCGTACGTCGAGCTCGGGCCGCGGTACGTCGAGCCCGAGTTGCACCGCGCCGGGATAAACGTAGTGGTGCTCGGGCAACGTGGCGACGTACGGCTGGCCGGTGATCTCGATGACCTCCAGCGCGCGCACGATCCGGCGGCCGTTGCTCGGCAGGATCTGCGCGGCCGCGGCCGGGTCGAGGTCGGCCAGGCGGCGGTGCAGTGCGCCCGAGCCGTCGGCGTCGAGCTCGGCCTCCAACCGCTGCCGCACGGCCTCGTCGGTGCCGGGAAAGACGAAGTCGTCCAGAATCGCCCGGACGTACAGCGCGGAGCCGCCCGCGAGCACCGGCACCTTGCCCCGGTCGAGACAGTCGTCGATGGCGGCCCGGGCGAACTGCTGGAACTCGGCCACCGTCGCGGTCTCGGTCACTTCCATGATGTCCAGCAGGTGGTGCGGTACGCCACCGCGCTCCGCGACCGGGATCTTCGCGGTGCCGATGTCCATACCGCGGTAGACCTGCATGGCGTCGACGTTGATCACCTCGCCGTCGAGTCGTTGCCCTAGGGCAACGGCCAGGTCGGATTTGCCGGCCGCCGTGGGACCGACGACCGCGACCACGAGAGGTACCACCATCGGACCAGTGTGACAGTCCCCTGCCGCGATCGGGTCGCGGAGTGTCAACTCCACGTATATGTCGGCAAGCGGCTCTTGTGCACCCGGGCCGGGGTTGGATAGACCCAAGGGGAATCACCTGACCCTGGCGGCCGCGGTCCCGCGGCAGCCCAGTGATGGACAAATCGGGAGGCACCAATGACGAACGAGTTCGACGAAGACCCCACCAAGCCCGGCGAGGGTGGCACCGGCGACTCCGGCGGTGACGTCGAGGGCGGCACCGGCGGCCAGGACAGCGGTGGCGACGTCGAAGGCGGTTCGGGCGGCGGCAGTCAGGACAGCGGCGGCGACGTCGAGTAGTCCCACGCCGCGGTGGGGTCCCACACATTGAGCGTTCGCGGTGGCAGGATGCCAGCGCTAGCTCTCTGTACATGACTCACTACCGAAGGAACGGAGGCCCGCCATGGGCATCTTCGACAAGTTCAAGGACAAGGCCGATGGTCTGAAGGACAAGGCCACTGACCTTGTCGACGGCCACGGCGACAAGGTCGGCGACGGCCTGGACAAGGCCGGCGACTTCGTCGACGAGAAGACCGGCGGCAAGTACGGCGACAAGATCGACCAGGGCGTCGACACCGCCAAGGACCGTCTCGACGGTCTGGACGGCCAGGACGACGACATCAACAACGGTCCGGCTCAGCCGGGTCAGCCCGGTCAGCCGGCCTGATCGCTCCGATCGCGTACCGGCGGCCGTGGGATCAGGTGGTCCCGCGGCCGCCGGCTGCGTTTCCAGGCATCTAGGCCCGCGTTCATTAGGGTGGCCGGGTGGATCGCTTCCAGGTCATTCCGGCCGCCTATGTCATTCTCGTCCGCGACGACCAGGTACTGATGCTGCTGCGTGCCAACACCGGCTACATGGACGGCTACTGGGCCGTGCCTGCCGGGCACGTCGAGCAGGGTGAGCCGGTCGAGCAGGCCGCCGCCCGCGAGGTGCTCGAAGAGGTCGGCGTGGTGATCGACCCGGCCGACCTGCACCCGGTGACCGCGATGCACCGGACCGGCGCGAACGGAGATCCGATCGACGAGCGGGTCGACTTCTTCTTCACCGCGACCAACTGGACCGGCGAACCACGGGTGGTGGAGAACGAGAAGGCCGCCGAGCTCGGCTGGTTCTCCTTCGATGCCCTGCCCGATCCGGTCGTACCGCACGAGGCGCGCGTGCTCGCGCTGCTCCGGTCCGGCTCGGTCCCGCCGGTGATCAGCCACGGGTTTTAGTTCACCTGGGGTTTGGACCGAGGCTTGCGACTGGCCACCATGTAATGACTAAGGTGCGCGGGACTTCTCATCGCCCGGAGGCACCCGCTCATGACCACCCGTCGTACGTTGCTGCAGGCCGGCTTGCTCGGCGCCGGCCTCACCCAAGTCCCCGCCCTCACCGCCTCAGCGTCTCCGGGGACCACGGTTTCGGGCCAGGCTCCGGATGTGAACGACCCGCGCTTCACGTTGGCGGTGATTCCGGACACGCAGTACCTGTTCGATCAGGACCGGGGTGATTCGGCTCCGCTCGTCGCCACGATGAAGTACCTGATCGAGAACCGCCGTAGCGAGAACATCGTGTTCACCGCGCATCTCGGCGACGTGGTGGAGAACGCGCTGGCCTCGGAGTTCGCCCAGGCCGATCCGGTCTTCCGCCTGCTCGACAATCACCGCGCGCCGTACAGCGTGCTGGCCGGTAACCACGACATCGACTCCCGCACGGACGACCGCCGCGGCGATTCGCCGTACCTGCGCACCTTCGGGCCGCGGCGGTTCCGCCGGATGACGACGTACGGCGGCTCGTCGCCGGGTGGGTACAACTCGTTCCACGTGTTCACCGGTGGCGGGCGGCAGTGGTTGCTGCTGGCAATGGACTGGCGTCCGTCGGACCAGGGTTTCGCGTGGGCCCGCAAGGTGATCGCGGACCACCCGCGCCTGCCGGTCATCCTGACCACGCACGACCTGGTGTACGCCGACGCCGGTCCGGCCGAGCTTTCCGAACACGGCAAGCGGATCTGGGCGGAACTTGTCGACGGCAACGACCAGATCTTCCTCACGCTGAACGGCCACTACTGGCCCTCCGGCCGGCTGACCCGTCGCAACGCCGCCGGACATGACGTGCACCTGCACATCACGAACTACCAGGACCGGTACTACGGCGGTGGCGGCATGGTCCGGCTGTACCACTTCGACCTGGCCCGCAACGTGATCGACGTGGAGACCATCTCGCCGTGGGTCCTCGGTCAGCCGGTGGGACGCCGAACCGCCCTGGAACAAGGCGAGATCGAGCTCACCGATGACGTGAATCGCTTCAGTGTGCCGATCGATTTCGAGCAGCGGTTCAGCGGTTTCGCCCCGGTGCCCGCTCGTCCCGCTCGTCCCGCGGCACGACTGGTGGTGCCGGGCACGGTGGCCTACTGGAGGTTCGACGGGTCCGCCTCGGATCGGGTCGTCGACCACTCCGGGCGGGGCAACCACCTCACGCCCGTACTGCTGTCGTCCGACGGCGGGCCGGTCGCGTCGAGTGAGCACCACCCGGACCAGCCGGGACACGGCAGCTGGTTGTTCCGGGGTGGGAAGCGGCCCGCGCGCGGTGGCTACCTACGTACGGCGGACAACGCGCCGTTGAACCGGTTGGCCTTCGAAGGCGGCTACACGATCGAGGCCTTCGTGAAGCTGGCGGACGGGGATCACGCCTGGCAGGGGCTGCTCTCGCGGATGGGCACGGGCGCCAACGCGGGTAAGACCGGCGGCGATCCGGCCGAGCCAGTGGTGAACCTCGGTTTCTCCGGTGGCCTTCAGGCGCAGTGGGCGGTGTTCCCGGCGGATCGCAACGACATCTGGACGAACTGGAGCCACGAACTACGGGCGAACGAGTGGTTCCACCTGGCGGTGGTGAACGACGGCCGGGTCAGCACGATGTACGTCGACTCCTCCCCCGTCCTGCGGAACCCCGCCACCCGGTCCAACGGCCTGAGCACCACCGGCGAGCACTGGCTACTCGGCGCCAACCACTACGACCGGGTGGTCGAACAGGGCTTCGCCGGCTGGATCGGCGACGTCCGCCTGGTCGACCGCCCACTCTCCCCCCGCGAGTTCCTCACCGCCTGAGCTGACCTTTTTTTTGGGGAGGCGTCAGCGGTTGCGGATGAAGGCCTCCACCGCCTCGAGGCGGTCCCGCTCGACCGGGCCCACGGCTGGATCGGCGGCCCGGGCGGCGAGGGCCGCCGGAAGTTCGGGAGTGGGGTCCGGGGCAGCCTCGAGGTACGACGTGAGGCAGTCCCGGACCAGCGCGCTGACAGCCGAATACGCCGGGTCGAAATGAACCTGGCCCAGGATGATCGCGGTGGTGGCGATATCGAATCCCGGTGACCGTTCCGCCGCGTTCCGCCAGTCGATCACCATCGGGCCTGCGCCGGTCAGAATCACGTTCTCGGGATGGAAGTCGCCATGAACCAGCGAGAGGCCCGGTCGACCACTTGGCACGGGGAGGGCGTGCAGGCGGTTCTGCAATTCCGCGAGAAGTTCGCCCACCTCCCGGCTGCCCAATCGTCCGGAAAGCGCCGCCTGTAACAAGGTGGGACCGTCCAGGCGTTGCATCAAGAGATCCGGGCCGTCGGCAACGAACACCTCGGGCACCGGATAGCCATGGGCGGCGGCGTACCGCATCAGCTCGGCCTCGGGCGCGACGTCACCGCCCGCGCGGTACCGGCGCAGGACCCGGTCGGCGCCGACGGCGTACACATCGGCGTCCCGTCCTGAAGCGAAGGGCTCCGCGTCGGCCGGCATGGGTTGCGGTGGGTCAGCCGACCTGGCAGCCGCCGGTGGTGGCGGGGGCCAGGGGCTTGGCGCCGAGGGTGGGCATGCCGAGCATGACGCCGGGGCCGGTGGCGGGTGGGAGGCCCAGGGCGGCTTCCCACGCGTCGCCCGCGCGGGTGCGACGGACGGAGCCGAAGGTATCGGCGACGAGGTGGTGGGGGGCGGCGTACGTGACCTCGACTGAGACCATGTCGCCGGGCCGGGGCTTCTCGACGCCCTCGGGCAGCGCGAAGTGGACCAGCCGGTTGTCCCGGGCACGGCCGGACAAACGGTGCGTCGCCGCGTCCTTGCGCCCTTCGCCCTCGGCGACCAGCACCTCGACCGAACGGCCGACGATCTTCTTCGCCTCAGCCCAGGCCATCTCGTCCTGCAGCGCGACGAGTCGCTCGTACCGCTCTTGGACGACCTCGCGCGGGACCTGCTCCTCCATCGACTCGGCCGGAGTGCCCGGGCGCTTCGAGTACTGGAAGGTGAAGGCCCCGGCGAACCGGGCCTCGCGGACCACGTCGAGCGTGCCCTGGAAATCCTCTTCGGTCTCGCCGGGGAAACCCACGATGATGTCGGTGGTGATCGCGGCGTCGGGCATCGCGGCCCGGACGTCCTCGATGATCTTCAGATAGCGGTCGCGACGGTAGGACCGGCGCATCGTCTTCAGGATCTGGTCCGAACCGGACTGCAGCGGCATGTGCAGCGACGGCATCACGTTCGGCGTCTCGGCCATCGCCTCGATCACGTCCGCGGTGAAGTCACGCGGATGCGGCGAGGTGAACCGGACCCGCTCGAGGCCCTCGATCGAGCCACACGCGCGCAGTAGTTTCGAGAAGGCGTAGCGATCGCCGAACTCGACGCCGTACGAGTTCACGTTCTGGCCGAGCAGGGTGACCTCGAGCACGCCTTCGGCGACCAGCGCCTCGACCTCGGCCAGCACGTCACCCGGGCGGCGGTCCTTCTCCCGGCCGCGCAGCGCCGGCACGATGCAGAACGTGCAGGTGTTGTTACAGCCGACGCTGATCGAGACCCAGGCGGAGTACGGCGACTCGCGGCGGGTGGGCAGCGTGGACGGGAAGACGTCGAGCGACTCGAGGATCTCGACCTGCGACTCCTGCTGGATCCGCGCGCGCTCCAGCAGCACCGGCAGCGCACCGATGTTGTGCGTGCCGAAGACGACGTCCACCCAGGGCGCCTTCTTGGTGATGGTCGCCTTGTCCTTCTGCGCCAGGCAGCCACCGACGGCGATCTGCATACCCGGTTTGCGGGCCTTCACCGGCGCCAGATGGCCGAGATTGCCGTACAGCTTGTTGTCGGCGTTCTCGCGGACCGCGCAGGTGTTGAAGACGACGACGTCGGCCTCGTCACCATCGGGCGCGCGGACATAACCCGCGTCCTCCAGCAGCCCGCGAAGGCGCTCGGAGTCGTGGACGTTCATCTGGCACCCGTAGGTGCGGACCTCGTATGTACGCATAGCAGCTACCAAGAGTACGGGACGTACTCGACGCCCCATCGCGTCTATCCGGTGTAACCCACTACCGGAGGTACTCCCTTGTTGAACGTGCTGCTGGCCACCGCCTTGGTCGCCGCCACTCCTCCCACGCCCATCCACTGGACCGAATCACCGACCGGCGTCGAGTCCGCGGTGCTCTACACGGCGGAAAGAGCCGGTACCGAGCTCTGGAGCGTCGGAATCGAGCTGGAGGCAGGCCAGGAGGGCAGTATCGCCTTCCACCCGCTTGCTCTCCGCTGGACCGGCACCAAGTGGCAGAAGACAAAGTCGGCAGTGCCCGACGGACGCCTCGACGACGTACTGGTGAAGTCCCAGAGCGAGGTGTGGGCGGTAGGCGCCACCGAGCAGGCTGGGCCGCCGTGGCAGCGTCCGGTGCTCCAGCGCTGGAACGGGTCCGCGTGGAAGCGTATTGCCACGCCTCCGCTCGCTGCACACCTAGACGGACAGCTGACCGCCATCGCGCCTAGTCGCAACAACGGCATCCTGGTCGCCGAGTACGCGCAGGACGAGTCAGGCGAAGGATTCCGCACCGTACGGCGCTACGCCGACGGCAAGTGGCAGGCACTTCCCCGGCAGGGTCTGCAGCACGTGGCCTACGTCGACGACCTGCACGAGGTCTCCGCGACGGAGATCTGGGCAGCGGGTATTGGCGGTGTCGCCCGGTACGACGGGAAGAAGTGGACGGAGGTCGAACTGCCCATCAAGATGCAAGAGGGGCGTCAATTCGAGGTAGCGCAGCTGGTAGTCCGTGCACCTAACGACATCTGGGCTGTCGGCGAGAAGCCGAGTGAGACCTTGTGGCGCCAACCGCTCGCACTGCACTACGACGGCACGGCGTGGACCGAAGTGGCCGCACCTGAGATCACGGGCCAGTTCCACGACCTGGAGTTCGTTGACGGCAAGGCGTTTGCGGTCGGCGGTAACCCGAACACGCACGAACCGCTCATCGCGGAGCTAGTGGGTAAGGAGTTCGTCCAGACGACTTCACCCGCGTCTGGTTACCTGCACGGATCGGTCCGCGTCGGGAAGTCCCTGCGGGTGTTCGGCGTAGCCACACCTGGCCCGGGTGAGTTGGCCCGGCCGTTTGCCGGAGTCGGCAAGCTGGGGAGCTAACTCCACCCCTGTTGGGGTCTTGCGCCCACTGATCGGACGGGCGAGCCGCAGAAGACTTCGGTCATGACGAATCAGCCGAAGTCGAGCGGCCTCGCCCGCCGCCAGTTCCTCGCCGCCACCACCGCCGCGGCGGGAGCAGTCGTCGTCACCGGCGGCCCGCTGCTCAACCCGCCCCGCGCCAACGCCACGCTCGCCGGCGCGGCCGGTCGTACCGTCACCGCCTTGATCCACGCGACGGTGATCGACATCGACACCGGCCGCCGCCTGCGCGACCACACGGTGCTGCTCAGCGGCGATCGCATCACCGCCGTCGGCCGCGAGGTCCGGATCCCCCGCGGCGCCCGGGTGATCGACCTGACCGGCAAGTACGTCGTACCGGGCCTGGCCGACATGCACGCGCACGCCCTCTCGACCGAGCGCGTCGACCTTCCGCTACACCTCGCCAACGGCGTCACCACCATTCGGATCATGTCCGGCAATGCCATGGTCTACGACTGGCGCGACCGCGTCGACGCCGGTTCGCTGACCGGCCCGCGCATGGTGGTCGGTTCACAGATCGTGGACGGTGATCCGACCCTGTGGGATCCGAACCTGCTGCCGGCGGTAGTCGTGACGGACGAGGCGTCCGCCCGGGACGCGGTACGAAGGCTCAAGGACGAAGGCGCCGACTTCATCAAGGTGTACTCGCGAGTGAGCCCAGTGGCCCACAGAGCCATCCTGGACGAAGCACGCCGACTAGGGCTGACCGTTGCCGGGCACGCGCCCGACGCTGTGCCCGTAACGACAGTAAGCGACCTCGGGCAGCGCAGCCTGGAACACTTGCATGGAGTCGCCTGGGCGGTCTCCAGCCGCGAACGCGAGGTACGGCGGCTAGTGGAGGCCATCCGGGTCCAGACCGGCGACTACAACTCGTGGTTCCGGCAGATCCACGCGCCCGAATGGCTGGCTGCCAACACGTTCAGCCCTGCTAGAGCCTCTGCCGTCTTCGCGACCCTCAAAGCCAACCGCACCCGCGTCGTACCGACGCTGACGATGCACCGCGTGCTGGACATGCCGGACACAGCTCTTCCTGACCCCTCGCTGCTGAGGTATCAGAGCGCTGACACCACTGGCACCTTCGATTGGGTCCTGGAGAACTTGTACAAGGCGAACCGCCCAGCCGACGAGATCGCGCACCAGCAGCAAATGTGGGAGTACCGGCAACAATTCGCCGGGGAACTCTTCCGCGTCGGTGTACCCGTACTGGCCGGCACCGACACCGGTACGCCGTACTCCGTGCCGGGGTTCGCGCTGCACGAAGAGCTGGCGCTACTCGTCCAATCAGGCGCTACTCCCCTGCAGGCTCTCCAAGCGGCTACACGCGAACCTGCGCGGTTCCTGGGCCAGCAAGCCGGAAAGGTGGCTGCAGGCAAGCTTGCTGACCTCGTCGTCCTGGCCGCCGATCCCTTGGCGGATATCCGCAACACCCGGCGCATCGATTCGGTGATCGCGGCGGGCCGGCTGATCGATTCAGCCGAACGGTTGCGCATGTTGGCTGACGTGGAAGCGGCCGTGCAGGAACCAGGTCAGGCCACGGCTGCCGTCGGTTGTTGCGGAGGGCGTCCAAGTACGCACAAATGAGCTGAATCCTGCGGGCTGTGACCACCTCGTCACAGCCCGCACGGCTTCGCCACAGATCGTTACCACCGTGGAACCGGGTATCGCTACGGCTCACCCCCCGCCTCGGCTAGGTTCCTGCCATGAGCGATTCGGATGCCGTCGGAACAGCTGCGACGACAGGTCTCGTCCAGTTGTCGGACGTGAACAAGCATTTCGGCGACCTGCACGTGCTGAAGGACATCAACCTGTCCATCGGCAAGGGCGAGGTCGTCGTCGTGATCGGCCCGTCCGGTTCCGGCAAGTCGACCCTGTGCCGCGCGATCAACCGGCTCGAGCCGATCGACTCCGGCACCATCACCCTGGACGGTAAGGCGCTGCCCAGTGAGGGCAAGGCCCTGGCCCGGCTCCGCGCCGACGTCGGCATGGTGTTCCAGTCCTTCAACCTCTTCGCCCACAAGACGATCCTGCAGAACGTCACGCTCGGGCCGATGAAGGTCCGCGGGCATTCCAAGGCCGAGGCGGAGAAGAACGCCCGCGCCCTGCTGGAGCGCGTCGGGGTGGGTGTGCAGGCCGACAAGTACCCGGCTCAGCTGTCCGGCGGTCAGCAGCAGCGGGTGGCCATCGCCCGTGCGCTGGCGATGGACCCGAAGGTGATGCTCTTCGACGAGCCGACCTCGGCGCTGGACCCGGAAATGATCAACGAGGTGCTCGACGTGATGGTCGGCCTCGCGAAGCAGAGCATGACGATGGTCGTCGTCACGCACGAGATGGGATTCGCCCGCAAGGCCGCGAACCGTGTCGTGTTCATGGCCGACGGCCAGATCGTCGAAGAGGCCGAGCCGGAGAAGTTCTTCACCGATCCGCAGACCAAGCGGGCGCAGGACTTCCTCTCGAAGATCCTCACCCACTGATCCGCCTTTTCGTTGAACCTGAGCAGTCCCGATATCTGGAGGAAATCACCATGCGACAGCGCAAGATCGCTGCTCTGGGCGCGATCGTCGCCCTGGCAACCACCGGCCTGACGGCCTGTGGTGACGAGTCGGGCGGCGGCGCCGGCTCCGGTGGGGGCGAGAAGATCGTCATCGGCGTCAAGTTCGACCAGCCCGGTCTCGGGCTGAAGGAAGGCGCCAAGAACACCGGCCTCGACGTCGACGTCGCGAAGTACGTCGCGAAGGAGCTCGGCTTCTCCGAGGAGAACGTCGAGTTCAAGGAGGCCCCGTCGGCCCAGCGCGAGGACCTGCTGGCCAACGGCCAGGTCAAGATGATCTTCGCGACCTACTCGATCACGGACAAGCGCAAGGCGAAGGTCGACTTCGCCGGCCCGTACCTGGTCGCCGGTCAGGACCTGCTGGTCAAGGCCGACAACACCGACATCACCGGCCCGGAGACCCTCAACGGCAAGAAGCTGTGCTCGGTCACCGGCTCGACCTCGGCGCAGAAGGTCAAGGACCAGTTCGCCAAGACCGTGCAGCTGCAGGAGTACGACGGTTACTCGAAGTGCGTCGTGGCGCTGGCCGCGGGCGCGATCGACGCCGTCACCACCGACAACACCATTCTGGCCGGATTCGCCGCGCAGCCGGCGAACCAGGGCAAGTTCAAGGTGGTCGGCAAGACCTTCTCCGAGGAGCGCTACGGCGTCGGCCTCAAGAAGGGCGACAAGGAGACCTGCGAGAAGGTCAACGCCGCCCTGAAGAAGATGGTCGACTCCGGTGACTGGCAGAAGGCCTTCGACGCCAACCTCGGCGCCGCCGGCCTGAAGCTCGACCCGGCCCTCAACCCGCCGAAGACGTTCGACGCCTGCGCCTGATCCTGAACCGATGGGGAGGAGCCACGTGCTCCTCCCCATCGTCAGGTCTGCGTCACATTCCCCTGCAGGAGAAGCATGGATCTGATCTCCGAACTGTTCTCCGAGTACGACATTCTCGGGGCGTTCAAGCTGACCATCTACCTGACGCTGCTGTCCGCGGTCGGGTCCCTGGTGATCGGTACCGTCGTCGCGGTCATGCGGGTCTCACCCGTGCGGGTGTTGCGCCTGATCGGTAGCGGCTATGTCAACATCGTGCGGAACACGCCGCTGACCCTGGTGATCGTGTTCTGCAACCTCGGTCTGTTCCTGCAGCTGGGCGTGGCGCTGGCGAACAAGTCGTCGGACACCTTTCTCGTCACCAACAACTTCCGGCTGGCCGTACTCGGCCTGTCGGTGTACCACGCGTCGTTCGTCGCCGAGGCGATCCGCAGTGGCGTCAACACCGTTCCGCTCGGTCAGGCCGAAGCAGCCCGCGCGATCGGCCTGCCGTTCGTGAAGACCCTGTGGTACGTCGTGCTGCCGCAGGCCTTCCGGGGCGCGATCGCGCCGCTGGGCAACGTACTGATCGCCCTGACCAAGAACTCCACCGTCGCCTCGGTGATCGGTGTGACCGAGGCGTCCGCGGTGATGAAGGTGATGATGGAGAACCGGCCCGATGTGCTGTTCGTGGTGTTCGGCGTCTTCGCGGTGGGCTTCGTGATTCTCACCCTGCCGGTCGGCATCCTGTTCACGTCGATGTCGAAGCGCCTGGCGGTGAAGCGATGAGTGCGAGTGTTCTGTTCGACGCCCCCGGACCGCGGGCCAAACGGACCTATCTGGCTGTCGGTATCGCGAGCATCGTCGCCCTGCTGCTGGTGCTGTGGTTCGTACTGATCAAGCTGGACGAGAAGAACCAGCTCGAACCGGAGCTGTGGAAGCCGTTCCTGACCGGCGAGATCTGGACCGCGTACCTGATTCCCGGCCTGATCGGCACGCTCACCGCCGCGGCCATCGCGACGGCGCTCGCGCTGGTGCTGGGCGGTCTGCTCGGTGTCGGCCGGTTGTCGTCCCAGGCGTGGATCCGCTGGCCCTGCGGTGTCATCGTCGAGTTCTTCCGGGCCGTCCCGGTCCTGCTGATGATGCTGTTCGCCTACAAGCTCTACGCGGTCTACAACCTGTTCCCGTCCGACCAGCTCGCGCTGGCCGGCGTGGTGACCGGTCTGACCCTGTACAACGGCTCGGTGGTCGCGGAACTGGTCCGCTCCGGCGTGCACTCGCTGCCGAAGGGCCAGAACGAGGCGGCCCTGGCGGTCGGTCTCACCACCGGCAAGACCATGCGGCTGGTACTGCTGCCGCAGGCGATCACGGCGATGCTGCCGGCGATCGTCGGCCAGCTGGTGGTCATCCTGAAGGACACCGCCCTCGGCTACATCATCACGTACGAGGAACTGCTGCGTAAGGCGGAGCAGATCGGCAACTTCAAGTCCAACCTGGTCCCGGCACTGATCTTCGTCGCCGCGATGTTCATCCTGATCAACTGGGGTGTTTCGGTACTGGCCAACAAGGCCGAACAACGCACCCGCCGTCGCGGTCGCGCCGCCGGCGGCCCGATCGCCCCCGACCAGATCGACCAGGCCGCGGTCGAGGTCTCCAAGGCCAAGGCCAACCAGACCGGCCACGGCGGCATGGGCACCAGCAGCACCTGACCGCCGCGCCGGTATACAACTCATCGGGCGCTTGTGACCCGGCGTGTCGCAGTTCATCGGACCCTTGTGACCATCTCGGTCACAAGGGTCCGCTGCGTTGTCAGCCCAGGAGGTGCGGTACGTCGAAGGTGCCGTCGGGGAAACCGGCCTTGGCGAGAGCGGGCGCCGGGTCGGCCAGAACGCGGCGTACGTCGGGGTGGGCGGGTTTGACGATGTCGCGCAGGTAGGACCAGACCGTGGCCGGGATGGCCTTCTCGTTGTCCAAGGCAACCGCCAGTCCGACGGTCTCGGGATCATCCGGGTAGTGCGCGATGTACCCCGCGGGCTGGCCGTCCACCTGAACGACGTAGAGCCCGTACGGCGTCGTACCGTCGATCGTGGCGAGGAATTCCTGCTCCGCGGGCGATGCCGCCGACGGCAACTCGGCGTACTCCACCGGCTTGAACGCCACCTCGGACGCCGCGACCCGGGTGGCATCGCAGAAGTTGCCGAGGGCAATCTCGACCGGGATGACCCGTGCGGCGGCTTCGTCGAACGACACCCACTCGTACCGGTCGTGCTCGGGGTCCACCAGGTCGATCGTGACGTCAGCCGGTACGTCGCACCCGAACACCACCCATCCCCCGGACAGGTCCACCGGCCACAAGGGAAAACCGGACAACCCGGCCTCCTCCGCGAGCTCCCGCTCGGCCGCGGCGAGTACGGCCTCGCCCGGCTGGCGACAGCCCGCGGGAGCCGTCCAGGCCCAATCGCCCTCGTAGTCGGCACCACGCTGGGCCCGGTGCAGCAGGAGGTACTCGTAGCCGTCGCCACCCGGTCGCCGTACGACGACGGTGGTGCCGCGTGGGTTGTCGCTTGCGATCTCGAGGCCGTCCCAGGTGCGGTCCGTCACCTGAGCGTGCCGAAGGAGTCGCGGAGGATCTCCAGCGCCTCGGTCGTTTCGTCCTCGGTCAACGTCATCGGCGGCGCCATCCGCAGGACGTTGCCGTAGAGACCACCCTTACCGATCAGCAGGCCGCGGTTCTTGGCCTCCTGCTGGAGCTTCGCGGTCTTGGCCGGATCCGGCTTGGCGTCCCCGGCGTTCACGATCTCGGCCGCGAGCATCAGGCCCTTGCCCCGTACGTCGCCGAGCTCCGGGTATTCCTCGGCGATGCCGCGCAGGCCGTCGACCAGCTGCGCGCCGCGCTTGGCCGCGTTGGCCTGCAGGTCGTGATCGAGCAGGTAGTCCAACGTGGCCTTGGCCGCGGTGGTCGAGATCGGGTTACCCCCGAAGGTGGACAGCGAGTTCGCGCTCAGGCTGTCCATCAGGGAGGCGCGGGCAACGACGCCACCGATGGCGAAACCGTTGCCGAGGCCCTTCGCGAACGTCATCGCGTCCGGTACGACGTCGTGGGCCTGGATCCCCCAGAAGTGTTCGCCGGTCCGGCCCCAGCCGGTCTGGACCTCGTCCGAGATGAGCAGGATGCCGTACTCGTCGAGAACCTCCTTGAACGCGGCGTACAACCCGTCGGGCGGGGACGCGAATCCGCCGACACCCTGGATCGGCTCCAGGATCATGCAGGCCACGTCACCGGAGGTGGTGGTCTCGATGACGTTGCGCAGGTCGTCGGTGCAGACCTTGATGTACTCGGCGTCGGGCATATCCCGGAACGGGCTGCGGTACCGGTAGGCGCCCTGCACGTACTGCACGTTGACCGGCGACAGGCTGCTCGCGGACCAGCCCCGGTTACCGGTGATCGCCACGGTGCCGAAGGCCCGGCCGTGGTACGAGTTGCGCATCGCCAGCACCTGGTTGGACCGGCGGTTCTGGGTGGCGAGCAGCAGGGCCGCCTCGTTCGCCTCGGTACCGGAGTTCGCGAAGAAGACCTTCGCGTCGGGAATTCCGGACAGCTCGGCGATCTTCTCGGCCAGCTCGATCTGGCGGCGGATCAGGTACACCGTGGAGGTGTGCGCGATGCCGGAGGCCAGCTGCTCGCGGACCGCGTCGGAGATCTCGGCGATGTCATAGCCGATCGCGTTGGTCAGAATGCCGGCGAAGAAGTCGAGGTACTCCTTGCCCTCGCCGTCGGTGACGCGACGGCCCGAGCCGGACACGATCTCGATCGGCTCGTCGTAGTACAGCGCGAGCCAGTTCGGCATGACGGCCTTGTGACGCTCCCAGAGCTCCGCATGAGTCATGAGGCCAGCTAACAACATGTCCGGGGTTGGGCGGTAGAAGGGCCTATGGTTTTGCCGTGACCACTCCAGGCGTACCCCATGTCGAGATCGAATCCGTCGAGCAGTTCGACAAGATCATCGCGGCCGGTGCGGCGACCATGGCCGGCTGGCGCGTGCAGTCCGTCGATCTGACCGAACGGACGGCTGAGCTGCTCGAGCTGGATCCAGCCGGCTCCTTGTTCCTGGGCGACCGGCTGGAGCCGGAGGCGGAGGACTGGATCCGCGGCGGTGGAGGCCTGATCTTCCCGACCATCCCGTCACTGCCGTTCGACCCGTACCGCGGCCGCCTGTACGACGCCGAAGAGCTGTACGCCGGTATCGACGACAGTTACGAGTCGACGCCCGACGCGCAGATCTACGCCTGGGCCCGGCAGGCCGCGGACAAGGGCGACGTCAGCCAGACCCTCGCGGCGGCCCTGCACGACCACGCGATCGCCGACGCCTTGGAGGAACAGCCCACCGAGAAGCGCTGGATCGGCGTCATGGGCGGCCACGGCATCGCCCGCGGTACGGCGACCTACCGCGACGCCGTACTGCTCGGCCGCGGTCTAGCCCGGCAGGGCCACACCGTGCTCACAGGCGGCGGACCCGGCGCGATGGAGGCCGCGAACCTCGGAGCCTCCCTGGCGGCGTACGACGACCCCGCGCTGGACGACGCGCTCAACCAGCTCGCCACCGTTCCGTCGTTCCGGCCGTCCGTGGCCGACTGGGCCCAGACAGGACTCGCCGTACGTCACCAGTACCCGGGTGACGGCGGTGTGGCCGTTCCTACCTGGTTCTACGGGCACGAGCCGCCGAACGTCTTCGCCGGCTGTATCGCCAAGTACTTCTCCAACGCGCAGCGCGAAGACGTTCTACTGAGCCGGGCTCGTGGCGGCATCATCTACCTGCCAGGAGCCGCCGGAACGGTCCAGGAGATCTTCCAGGCGGTTACCCCGAACTACTACGGCGACGACGCCACCCAGATCCCACTCATCCTCGTAGGCATCGACCACTGGTCCGTCGACCTGCCGGTTTGGAACGTGCTTCAGTGCCTCGCAGCCGACCGCCCAATGGCCCGCGCCGTACACCTGGTCGACTCCATCGAAGAAGCCACCAAGCTCGTCGGCTAGTGCCCTTGTAGCCAGGCTTGCACGGTGTCCAGCCAGGCGTCGACGTCCTCGACGGAATAGCCCTCGCGGAACCGGACGGGCGTGAACTGCACGTTCTGCACGTCCTGCACGGTGATTGGCTGGGAGGTGGGTTGGCCGGTCACGGTGGCCATCACCCGGTCGACGAACTCGTCCACCTCGGCCGGGTCGTAGCCCTCCTGGAACCGGACCAGGTTGAACTGCGGCCGCTGCGGTCCATTCCCCGCGCCCGGGCTGGGAACGACACCCGGTCTTGGAAAAGGGGGATACTCCGCCGGGCGCTGGGCCTGGTCCTTCGGCAGCCAGGCCTCGGCCAAGACCAGGAAATCGTCCACCTGGTCGGCGGCATAGCCCGCACCGAGCAACGGCCGGCCGAAACCGGCGTTCCGAAGCATCCTCACGGTCACGGACGGGCCCGCGCTGCCGTCGATCGTGGCCAGTAGCCGGTCCACCAGCTGGTCGACCTCATCCCGGTTATAACGCTCACCGGTACGACGGACGGCGAATTCGGGGCGGAGCACGGCTCAGTCCCCGGAGGCGGCGAGCTGGCCGCAGGCGCCGTCGATCTCTTGGCCACGGGTGTCCCGGACGGTGGTGGGAATACCGTGCGCCTCGAGCCGCCGGACGAACTCGCGCTCGTCGGCCGGATCGGAGGCGGTCCACTTGGACCCGGGTGTCGGGTTCAGCGGGATGAGATTGACGTGCACCCAGCCCCAGTCGCCGCGGGCGGCCAGCTTCTCACCGAGCAGGTCGGCGCGCCAGGCGTGATCGTTGATGTCGCGGATCATCGCGTACTCGATGGAGACGCGGCGCTTGGTCTGCTGGGCGTAACCCCAGGCGGCGTCGAGGACCTCGTCGACCTTCCACCGGTTGTTGATCGGCACCAGCTCGTCGCGCAGTTCGTCGTCCGGCGCGTGCAGGGACAGCGCCAGCGTGACCGGGATGCCCTCGTTGGCGAGCTGGTTGATCCGCGGCACCAGGCCGACGGTCGACACGGTCACGCCGCGGGCGGAGATGCCCAAGCCCTCCGGCGACGGCGAGGTGAAGCGGCGGACGGCGCCAATGACGGCCTTGTAGTTGGCCATCGGCTCGCCCATGCCCATGAAAACGATGTTGTTGACCCGGCCCGGTCCCCCGGCGATCTCACCGCGGGACAGTGCACGGGCGCCGTCGACGACCTGCTCGACGATCTCGGCGGTGCTCATGTTGCGGGTCAGGCCGGCCTGACCGGTCGCGCAGAACGGGCAGGCCATGCCGCAACCGGCCTGCGAGGACACGCACATCGTGGTGCGGTCCTTGTAGCGCATCAGCACCGACTCGACCAGCGAACCGTCCAGCAGCCGCCACAGCGTCTTGCGGGTGGTGCCGTTGTCGCACTCCAGATCCCGCACGCGGGTGAGCAGCGGCGGCATCAGGTCGGCGACCAGCTTGTCCCGGCTGGCGGCCGGCAGATCGGTCATCTGCGCCGGGTCGTCGGTCAACCGGGCGAAGTAGTGGTTGGACAACTGCTTGGCCCGGAACGCGGGCTCTCCCAGCGCGGTAACGGCGGCCTGGCGCTCCTCGCCGGTGAGGTCGGCCAGGTGCCGCGGCGGCTTCTTGGCACGGCGCGGCTCGTCGAAAACCAGGGGCAGGGAGGTAGTCATCGTTACCGATTGTCCCTGCCCCCGGGTCCGTTCACAAATTCACCTACTCGAATGCGGGAAACGTCACCCTGTTCCAGGTCCGGCCGCTGTCCGTCGTTCGCAGCAGCCGGCCGTCACCGCTGGCGTAACCGACTGAAGACGTCTGGAAGTAGAGCTCCGCGGGCGAGGCCAAGCCGGTGAGCACAATCCCCTGGGTGCTGCCGTCCGCGCGGACCAGGGTCGCTTTACTGGTCGGGCCCGCGTAGTAGATCGCCTCGGTGGCGCTGATCGCGGCAATGTGATTCACGCTGCCCGGCCTCGGCACGTTCGCCGCGACGGTCTTCCAGGTACGACCCGCGTCCGTCGACACCTTCAGCGTGGGAGCCACCGACGCGGAGGTCGGGCACATCAGCCAGATCACGTCGCCCGGTCCCGATGACACCCGGCTCTCGATCGCGTTCGTCTTGCAGCCGGTCATCCGCGGTTTATGGTCGGAGTTGCTGACCGTGACGCCGATCTCGCCGTTCACGTCGCCGACCGCGACGCCGCGGCCCCACAGCGAGTAGTCGTGGACACTGCCCAAGGCCGGCTCGATCCGCTCGAAGAAGTCCCCGGCGGCGTACAGGCGCATGTCCGAGCCGGTTCCGATCTTCATGACCGGCGTACGGCCCTGACCGTAGATCCTGCGGATCACTCCGGGAGCGGTCTTTTTGGTCCACGTCTTGCCGCTGTCATGGGTCGACCAGATCGTCGTCTGCGAACCGCCGGAAACCCACCAGTAGTCCCCCTTCACGCCGAGGTCATGGGCCTGTCCCGGCGCGCTTTCCTCGTACTGGAAGCTCTTTCCGCCGTCGACGCTGACCAGGATCGGATAGCACTCCACGCCGTTGCACTTGCCGCTGCCGACCACCCGGATGGTGTTCGAGCCGTTGGTCGAGGCACCGTGGTACCCGAAATCCGTGACCGTGACGCCACCAACCGGCGGCACGGTCGGCTTCACGCCCGGGGTGGTGGGCGTGCTCGTCGGGCTGGTGGGCGTCGTGTTCGTAGTGGTGGTGGTGTTCGGGGGCGGACTGCCGCCGACGGGTGGGCCGTCCGACGAGCCGCCGGTCGGGGCGGTCGACGGCTTGACCGGCGAGTCGCTGGAGCCGGTCGGGGTGGTGGTCGGGGTGGTGGTGTTGGCGACGACCGGCGGGTTTGCGTCGGTGATGTTGCCGAGGTTCAGCGCCAGCGTCGTGCCGGCGGTGACGACCGCCAGCGTGCTGAGCACGGCCGCGCCGACCCGGCGGCGGTGCAGGCGAACCGCGCCCTTGGCCACCCGGTGCAGCATGACGTCCGATCCGGTCACGTAGTCGCCGTCAGCCTTGTCGTGCAGAACCCGCTTCAGGTCCTTTTCGAGATCACTCATCGCACTTCACCGCCGACCAGGTTCTTGTCGTTCATCAAAGTCCTCAACTTGGCCATCGCCCGGGAGGCCTGGCTCTTCACCGTGCCGACGCTGCAACCCATGGTGGCCGCGATCTGGATCTCACTGAGGTCCTCGTAGTAGCGCAGCACGATCACCGCCCGCTGTTTCACCGGTAACTGCTTGATCGCCTCCCACAAGCCGTCGTCGCGCTCGTTGGATGGTGCCACGGATGCCTTCTCCGGCAGTTGGTCGACCAGCCGTTCCTTGCGGTAGCGGCGCCAGATGCTCACGTTGCGGTTCACCATGATGCGGCGGACATATCCTTCCGGATCGTCCTTCGCGTCGATCCGTGACCAGGCCAGCATGGCCCGTTCCAGCGCGTCCTGGACCAGATCGGCCCCCGAATGGGGATCACCGGTCAGAGCATGCCCGAAGCGCAGCAGCTTCGGCAGCCGCGCGTGCACGAACTCGTTGAACGCAGCGCGCTCCCCGTCGTTCATCCCCACCCCTCTCGATTCCAGCAGACCAAGGACGCCGGTCGGCGCTGGAAGGTTGCCTGGGCGCGGAAATATTTCTGCGGACCCCGTTGTTCAGCACTGGTGAGATGACCAATCCCTGGCACCTGACCGAGCGCCTGCATGTCGACCTGCAGCGCGTGACGAGCGACGCCTGTCGAGGCTGACCGCCTTCGACCCCGTCAAGCTCGCTGTCAGTTCCGCCTGAAAGGTCTTTTTTCGTGTCCACCGCCTCAACTGTCGCGCCCAAGAGGTTCAAACTCGGCTTCGGCGCCCAGATCCTGCTCGGTCTCGCCGCCGGCGTCGTACTCGGCCTGATCGCCCGCGCGGGTGACGTCGGCTGGCTCGCCACCGCGCTCACCACCGTCGGATCGATGTTCGTCCAGTTGCTCAAACTGGCCGTCCCGCCGCTCGTCTTCACCGCGATCGTGGTCTCGATCACAAACCTGCGCGAGGTGAGCAACGCGGCCCGGCTGGCGCTACGCACGCTCGGCTGGTTCCTGATCACCTCGCTGATCGCGGTCCTGATCGGCATCGGGATCGGCCTGGTGGTGAATCCGGGCCGCGGCCTGACCATCGACACCGCGGGCGCCGAACGCCCGGAGAACGTCGGTAGCTGGCTCGACTTCCTCACCGGCATCGTGCCGACCAACCCGGTCGCGGCCTTTGTCGAGGGCAACGTGCTGCAGATCGTGTTCCTGGCCGCTGTGACCGGTGCGGCCGCGCTGGCCGTGGGCAAGGCGGCACAGCCCGTCATCACGCTGTCCACCGCCGTGCTCGAACTGGTGCAGAAGGCGTTGTGGTGGGTCATCCGGCTCGCGCCGATCGGTACGGCCGGTCTGATCGGTAAGGCCGTCTCCAACTACGGCTGGGATCTGCTGTCGCCGCTGGCCAAGTTCTCGGGCGCCATCTACCTCGGCCTCGCGCTGGTGCTGTTCGGCGTCTACCCGGCGCTGCTGGCCTTCGTGGCCCGGCTGAACCCGCTGCGCTTCTTCGCCGGCGCCTGGCCGGCGATCCAGCTCGCGTTCGTCTCCCGCTCGTCCGTCGGCACGATGCCGCTGACCCAGCGCGTGGTGACCGACAACCTCGGCGTTCCCAAGGAGTACGCCGCCTTCAGCGTGCCGTTCGGCGCGACCACCAAGATGGACGGTTGCGCCGCGATCTACCCGGCGATCGCCGCGATCTTCGTGGCTCAGGTGTTCGGGGTGGACCTCGGCCTGAAGGAGTACGTGCTGATCGCGTTCGTCTCGGTGGTCGGTTCCGCCGCGACCGCCGGGCTGACCGGCGCGATCGTGATGCTGACGCTCACCCTGTCCACGCTCGGCCTGCCGCTGGAAGGCGTCGGCCTGCTGCTGGCCATCGACCCGATCCTGGACATGGGCCGGACCGCGGTGAACGTCGCCGGACAGGCGCTGGTCCCGGTGCTGGTCTCCAAGCGCGAGGGCATTCTCGACGAGAACGTGTACAACGCTCACGAGGATCGGGCCGTCGCCGATCGGGTCCCGGTCACCGTCTGATGAGTACGTCGGCGCTGGGCGTTCCGCTGTCGGTCCTGGACCGGTCGCGGACCCGGCAGGGCGAGTCCGAACCGGAGGCCCTGCGGCAGACGGTTCGGTTCGCCCAGCAGGCCGAGGACCTCGGGTACAAGCGCTTCTGGGTGTCGGAACACCACAGCGTGCCCGGGGTCGTGGGCTCGGCGCCGACCGTACTGGCCGCCGCCATCGCCGGTGCCACCTCGCGCATTCGCGTCGGCACCGGCGGGGTGATGCTGCCGAACCACCAGCCACTGGTGGTTGCGGAGCAGTTCGGCGTACTGGAGTCGCTCTACCCGGGCCGGATCGATATGGGCCTCGGCCGGTCCGTCGGATTCACCAACGGCATCCGGCGGGCCCTGGGCGTGGACAAGGACGCGGTGGACGACTTCGCCGCGCAACTCCGCGAACTGCTGGGCTATTTCGACGGCACTCAGCAGGTCCATCCCCAGGTCCACGCGCGCCCCGGGGAAGGCCTGCGCCTCCCGGCGTACGTCATGGCCGTCGGGGAGGGCGCGCTGCTCGCGGCGGAGCTCGGCCTGCCCCTGGTGATCGCCGCCGTCCGTGGCGAGGACGAACTGCTCGGGTGGATCAACCGCTACCGCGCCGGTTTCCGCCCGTCGGCCTGGGGCGACTTGCCGTACGTCGTACTGGCGTCCGCCGTGGCGGTTGCCGACAGCAAGGAAGACGCGCGGCGGTTGTTGTTGCCTGAGGCATGGGCGAGCGCCTACTCGCGTACGCGTGGGGTCTTCCCACCGTTGGAGCCGGTGGACGCGGTACTGGCCCGGGAGATGACCGAGAAGGAGCGGGGGTTCTTCGAGTCGTCCCTGCAGGGGCAGATTTACGGAACGCCTGACGAGGTTGGAACCACCTTGCAGGGCCTGATCGCTCGCATGGGTGCCGACGAACTCTTGGTAACTACGAACAGCTTCGACCGGGCCGAGCTCCTCGCGTCGTACCAGCGGCTTATCGACCTAGCCTGACCTGCAGGCCTTCCCGGACCTTCGGCCACTCGTCGGCCAGGATCGAGAACAACACCAGGTCGCGGAACCTGCCGTCGTAGCAACGCTGGAACCGCCTCAAGACGCCCTCACGGCTCGCGCCGAGCCTGGCCACCGCCGCGAGCGACCTCGTGTTGCGGGCGTCCACCCCGATCGCCACGCGGCCGAACCCGCACTCGTCGAAAACGTGGCTCAGCATCAGCAACTTGGTCGCCGGGTTGAGGCCGCTCCCCCACAACGACGGCCTGAACGCTGTCGCACCCACCTCGATGCTCTCGTTGCGTACGTCGATCTCCGCGAAGCTGGAAGTCCCTACGAGCCGGTTGTCCGCTACCAGGCGGATCGCGTAGATCAGGTGGGTGTCGGCGTACTTGGTCCACTGGTCCCGCATGTGGTCGAGATCCCGAGGCGGACCCGCAATACCGCCGAAGCCCGCCCCGTAGACCTCGGGACGGGCGATCGCGTCGTACAGCTCCGGGATGTCGTCGGTGGTCAGCCTGTCCAAGCGGACGAATCCGTCGGTCAGCATCCTGCCGTCCGGAGCGGTGATGGTCACTTCACCAGGAGGTGCAGGACCAGCCAGACCACCGGCACGGTGGCGAGCAGCGAGTCCAGGCGATCCATGATGCCGCCGTGACCGGGCAGCAGGTTCGACATGTCCTTGATCCCGAGGTCTCGCTTGATCATCGACTCGCCGAGATCGCCGAGCGTGGCGGTACCCACCGCGATCAGGCCGATCAGCACGCCGACCCACCAGTCGCCGTTCAGCAGGATCGTCACCGACAACGTGCCGGCGATGACGCAGCCGAGCGTGGAACCGGCAAAACCCTCCCACGACTTCTTCGGGCTGATCGTTGGTGCCATCGGGTGCTTGCCGAACAGCACGCCCGCGGCGTAACCACCGACGTCACTGGCGATCACGACCAGGAAGAACGTGATCACCCGCTCCGGGCCGTCGTCCGGCCGGACCAGCAGTACGGCGAATCCGGCGAGCATCGGCACGTACCCGACCAGGAACACGCTCGCGCTGGTGTCCCGGACGAAACCCTGCGCACCGCCGGGCATGCGCCAGAAGATGGTGGCCAGGATGGTCACGGCCATCGCGGTCAGCAACACCAGCGGCCCACCGAGATACGCCCCGGCGAGCATCGCGACCGCTCCGGCGAGCACCGGCACCTGGGCGACGGACGCGCCGCCGACCTTCAGGGCCTTGCCCACCTCGTCGACGGCGACCAGCACCACGGCCACCACGAGAACGATGAAGAGCCACTTCTGCCAATAGAGCGAGCCGATGATGGCAGCACCGAGGCCCACCCCGACGGCGATCGCGGCCGGGAGATTACGCCCGGCCCGGCTCGGCGTGGGGGTGCTCTGGTCGAGGCCCATCACACCTCGAGCAGTTCGGCTTCCTTGTGCTTGAGCAGTTCATCGATGGCGTCGACGTTCTTCTTCGTCAACGCATCGAGCCGCTTCTCAGCACTCTTGCCCTCGTCCTCGCCCGCGTCGCCGTCCTTGACGGCCTTGTCGACGGCGTCCTTGGCGTGCCGGCGGATGTTGCGCATCGAGACCTTGGCCTCTTCGGCCTTGGTCTTGGCAAGCTTGATGTACTCCTTGCGGCGATCCTCGGTCAGCTGCGGCATCGAGATCCGGATCACCGAACCGTCGTTGCCCGGGTTGACGCCCAGGTCGGAGTCGCGAATGGCCTTCTCGATCGCGCCCATCGCGCCCTTGTCGTACGGCGAGATGAGCACCGTGCGCGGCTCGGGGATCTGGAACCCGGCGAGCTGCTGGAGCGGGGTCTGCTGGCCGTAGTAGTCCGCGGTGATGTTCGCGAACATCGCCGGGTGCGCCCGGCCGGTCCGGATCGCGGCGAACTCGTCCTTGGCGACCTCCACGGCCTTCGCCATCTTCTGCTCGGCTTCGCGGAGTGCTTCGTCGATCACGACAATCCTCGCTTCCTCGGGGCCGCCTCGGTGCGGCCGCTCCAACCCTATGAACGCAACCGGTGCAACGCCCGGTTATACGCGATGTGCGTGTCGGGACCGTTACCGGCCGGCCGACACGATGGTGCCGATCTTCTCACCCCGGATGACGCGGGCGATGTTGCCCTCCTCCAGACCGAAGATCACGATCGGAAGAGCGTTGTCGCGCGCCAGGCTGATCGCGGTGGCGTCGGCCACCTTGAGACCACGCGCGAGGAAGTCGTCGTAGGACAGGCCGTCGAACTTGACCGCGTCCGGGTTCTTCTTCGGGTCGGAGTCGTAGACCCCGTCCACGCCCTGCTTGCCCATCAGCAGCGCCTCGGCACCGATCTCCAGCGCCCGCTGGGCCGCCACGGTGTCGGTGGAGAAGTACGGCATGCCGGAACCGGCGCCGAAGATCACCACGCGGCCCTTGGACAGGTGCCGATCGGCCTTGCGCGGGATGTACGGCTCGGCGACCTGGCCCATCGTGATGGCGGTCTGTACCCGCGTCTCGATGCCGAGCTTCTCCAGGAAGTCCTGCAGTGCGAGGCAGTTCATCACCGTGCCGAGCATGCCCATGTAGTCGGCGCGGTTGCGCTCCATACCGCGCTGCTGCAGCTCGGCACCGCGGAAGAAGTTGCCGCCGCCGACCACGATCGCGACCTGCACGCCGCCGCGAACCACCTCGGCGATCTGCTTGGCGATCGAGTTGACCACATCGGGGTCGACGCCGAGCTTGCCGCCGCCGAACACCTCGCCGGACAGCTTCAGCAGCACCCGCTGGCGCTTCTCGGTCCCGGCCTGCTGCACCTGGACCTGTCCAGCCGAAGAGGCCGGATTCGTCTCGGTACCTTCGGTTTCCGTCACGACTCCGGCCTCCTCTTTAGGGCTGTGTTGACTGGTTGATCGGGTTGCCGTCAGGCCCCGACCTCGAAGCGCGCGAACCGCTTGACGGTCACGCCGGCCTCGTCGAGAACCGCCTTCACGGTCTTCTTGTTGTCGGTGACCGACGACTGCTCGAGCAGCACGACCTCCTTGAAGTAGCCGTTCACCCGGCCTTCGATGATCTTCGGCAACGCGCCTTCGGGCTTGCCCTCTTCGCGGGCGGTCGCCTCGGCGATGCGGCGCTCGGTCTCGACCGTCTCGGCCGGTACCTCGTCGCGGGTGGTGAACAGCGGACGCATCGCGGCGGCCTGCATGGCAGCGCCACGAGCGGCGTCGATGTTGTCGCCCTCGAACTCGACCAGCACGCCCACCTGGGCGGGCAGGTCGGCGGCACGCTTGTGCATGTACGCCGCGACCTTGCCGTCGAACAGCGCGACCTTGCCGAGCTCGAGCTTCTCGCCGATCACGGCGGCGAGGGACTCGATGTTCTCGGCGACGGTCTTGCCGTCGGCCAGCTTCTCGCTGAGCAGCCCCTCGATGTCGCCCACCTTGCTCGCCGCGGCGTGCGCGACGATGTCGGCGGCGAGCTGCTGGAACTGCTCGTTCTTCGCGACGAAGTCGGTCTCACAGTTCAGCTGGACCATCGCGTTCTCAGCGGCGGCGACGAGGCCGTTGCTGGTGGAACGCTCGGCGCCACGCTTGGCGGCCTTGGCGGCGCCGGTGACACGCAGCACCTCGACGGCCTTGTCGAAGTCGCCGTCGGTCTCGACGAGCGCCTTCTTCGCGTCCATCATGCCCGCGCCGGTGGCGTCGCGGAGCTTCTTAACGTCTGCGGCGGTGAAGTTCGCCATTCCTCGATCTCTCGTTTTGTCGGAGCGTCTGCTGGGTGGACTGGCCTGGGGCCGGACCGGAGCCTGGGGCTGCGGTCCGGCCTCGGGTAGATCAGGCCTTGGCGTCGTCGGCCTTCGGCGCCTCGTCGGCGACGGTCTCGTCGGCCTTCGGGGTCTCCTCGGCCGCGGGCGCCTCGACAGCGGCGTCGGCCTCGACGGCCGGCGCGGCGGGGGCCTCGGTGGCGGCAGGCGCCTCGGTGGACGCGGCAGCGGCGGCGTCGGCCGGGGTGTCAGCGGCGCCCTGCGTCTCCAGCAGCTCGCGCTCCCACGCGGCCAGCGGCTCCTCGGCACCCAGCTCCTCGCCGGCCGCGGCGGCACCCTGGCCACCACGCGACTTGAGGCCGTCGGCGACGGCGTCGGCGACCACGCGGGTCAGCAGGCCGACCGAGCGGATGGCGTCGTCGTTACCCGGAATCGGGAAGTCGACCTCGTCCGGGTCGCAGTTGGTGTCGAGGATGCCGATGATCGGCAGCTTGAGCTTGCGCGCCTCGTCAACGGCGAGGTGCTCCTTCTTGGTGTCGACGATCCAGACAGCGGCCGGAACGCGGGCCATGTCACGAATACCGCCGAGCGTCTTGAGCAGCTTGTCGTGCTCGCGACGCTTCTGCAGCAGCTCCTTCTTCGTCACACCGGAAGCGGCGACGTCGTCGAAGTCGAGCAGCTCGAGCTCCTTCAGACGCTGGAGCCGCTTGTTCACGGTCTGGAAGTTGGTGAGCATGCCACCCAGCCAGCGCTGGTTCACGTAGGGCATGCCGACGCGGGTCGCCTGCTCGGCGATCGCTTCCTGAGCCTGCTTCTTCGTACCGACGAAGAGGATCGCGCCGCCGGAAGCGACGGTGCTGCGCACGAACTCGTAGGCGCGGTCGATGTACGACAGCGACTGCTGGAGGTCGATGATGTAGATGCCGTTGCGCTCGGTGAAGATGAATCGCTTCATCTTCGGGTTCCAGCGACGGGTCTGGTGCCCGAAGTGGACGCCGCTCTCGAGCAGCTGCTTCATGGTCACGACGGCCATGAGGTGTTCCTCCTGTCGCGGCCCGGCTCCGCCGGGCACACCTGTCTCGGTTGTTCACGGCGGACCAGGGCGGTCCGTCGTGCCTGACGCCCACACGCACCAATCCCCTCGACCGAATGACCGGCTTCGAGGACCGAGAGGTGCGTCCGCCGTCCCACACCGAGGTGCGAGCTTTGGTAGGCGGGCGTGCGAAGTCGTCCCGCTCACACGGGACGCCTCCAGAAGTCTACGGGAGCAACCCGGCCCAGGTCGAACCGGCCCCGCCCACCGCCTCATCCGGCGGCGAGTTGTCCACAGAGTTCAACTCGGCCCTGTTCCGGGGTGCGATCAACGGCATCTTCTCCGCATGAGCACCCTCTCCCGGCCCTCCACTTGGCCACGCCCCAGACCACCGTCCCGACTACTGCCGCACTTCGTCCGCTGCAGCCTTTTCCTGCTCGCCGTCTTCTCCGCCCAAGCCACCTCACCGCTGGCACTGGCGGCCTCCGCCGAGGACGTACCGCGGGCTGTCCACGGCTGGCCGCTCACCCCCCGGCCGGAGGTCGTACGCGGCTTCGAACCTCCACCGGCACCATGGCTAGCGGGCCATCGCGGCGTAGATCTAGCGGGTGCGCCAGGACAACCCGTCCTAGCCCCCACCGCCGGCCGAGTCACCTTCGCAGGCGCAATCGCCGGCCGCGGCGTCGTCGTACTCACCCACGGCCGCAGTCGTACGACGTACGAGCCAGTGGTCGCAACAGTCCGCGTCGGCCAACCAGTCACGCCCGGTCAGCCGATCGGCCGACTCTCCGCCGCCGGCAGCCACTGCGCGCCAGCGGTCTGCCTTCACTGGGGCCTGCTCAAAGCCCGCCAGTACGCCGACCCGCTGTCCCTGGTCCGCCACCCCGTCCGCCTACTCCCCCTCCCACCACCAAGCCGACCGCCCACGGGTGCTGACGCCCGCCTGGGTTCGGAAACGCCTACGGGCGGAGGTTCACGCTCAGGCCAAGGACTTTCGGCCGGAGCGGCTGAGCGTGGGCCCGGGCCGGCGGCTGTGGAACGCGGCGTGAGCGCTGGGGGTGGCTCGGAGCGAGGGTTCGGGCATGGCGCTGCGGGAGCGTTGGCGGTTGGGCTCGCCGCGGCGGCGGTCATCGGCGGCGGCCTCGCGATGCGGAGGCACTGACGATGAACCGCCAGATCGCGGTAATCCGCGGCGTTCGAACGCTGAGCCCTCGCGTCGTACGACGGATGAGCGCGGAGGTCTCTCAAGACCACCCCAGGAACTACCCCAGCCCTAACCCGTCGTTCAGCCGAAGGGGCTCAGCTGCCGGGGACGCGGGCTTGCCAGGCGTCGTCGTCGCGGGCGCGGCGTTCGACCGTGGCGGGCAGTTTGCCGGAGCCCAGATCCGCGAGGGTGGTGTTCTCGAGGACGTCGCGCAGACTGTCCCGGGCGGCGATCCACACCCGCTGCAGCACGACGGCACGATCGTTGTAGTTGACGGCTTCGGGCCGGGAACCGGAGATGCTCACGATCGGCCCGTCGACGGCCCGCATCACGTCGGCGACCGAGATCTTGGCCGGGTCCATCGCCATCCGCCAGCCACCGGACTGACCACGCTGGCTGGACAGAATGCCGACCCGGCGCAGATCGGCCAGGATGCCCTGCAGGAACCCGTGCGGAATTCCCTGCGCCCGGCTGAGCTCCTCGGCGGAGATCACGCCGGGATTGTCCTCCGTGGATCGCCTGGTGATCTCGATCAGCGCCCGCAGCGCATAGTCAGACTTCGCCGAAACCCGCATACCGCGCAGTCTGCCGTATGGAAGCACCGCCCACACGCGAGGAGGCACCTCCCTGCCCACGCGTCGCCCAGTCCGGGCGGCCAGTCAGGCGCGCGGGTGGGCCTGGTTGTAGGCGCTGCGCAGGCGATCGCCGGAGACGTGGGTGTAGATCTGGGTGGTCGCGAGCGACGCGTGGCCGAGCATCTCCTGCACGCTGCGCAGATCGGCGCCACCCTCCAGCAGGTGGGTCGCGGCCGTGTGGCGAAGGCCGTGCGGCGACAGTTCAGGCGCTCCTTCGATGGCCGCGACGCGTTCGTGCACCAGACGCCGAACCGTGCGCTGGTCGATCCGCCCACCGCGGGCTCCGAGGAACAGCGCGGGTCCACTTCCGTCCTTGGCCAACATTGCACGCCCGTGGTTCTGCCAGCTTTCGAGGGCCTTCCCCGCCGGTACGCCGTAAGGCACCGACCGCTCCTTGCGCCCCTTGCCGAACACGCGCACGACCCGCCGGCCGGTGTCCACGTCGTCGACATCGAGGCCACACAACTCACCGACGCGGATACCGGTTGCGTACAGCAGTTCGATGATGGCCAGGTCCCGCAGTCCGACAGGACTACCGTCGTCGGCCGCGATCGCGCTGACCTCGAGCAACGCCTTGGTATCGCTCGTACCAAGCACGCCCGGCAGCGTCCGATGCGGTCGCGGACTCGCCAGCAGCGCGCCCGGATCGGCCGGCATCCGCCCGGTTCGCTGGGCCCACGCTGTGAAAACCCTGGCGGCCGTGGCCCGCCGGGCAATCGTGCTGCGCGCCTTTCCGAGGCTCTGCTGCTTCGCCAGCCAGGAGCGAAGTGACCGCAGGTCGAGACTGGTCAGATCGTTATGCCCCAGCCGCGTGAGGTGCTCGAAAAGGTCCGCGATGTCGCCAAGATAGGCCCGAACCGAGTGCGCACTGAGATCACGTTCGGCACTCAAATGCCGTTCGTAGTCATGCAGTAACGTAACGAAAACTCCTGACAAATCAGGGCTTTCCGGTCCCGGGGCGTCGGCCATGTCACGACCATGCGGCAGTGAGCGTGAACAGACAAGGCACCACGCGGTTGATCTGACCGGAGGCCTGGTCCCTGCGCCGGAGAGCGACTACTGTTCGCCCCGATTGCCCAAGTCGCAACGGAGGCACCCCTGACCATGGCCCCCTCGGCGAGCGGACAGACCATAGGCCGGAAACTTCCGGTCGAGTCGGCGTTCACCCGTGTCGAAGACGCACGTCACCGTCTCCCGCGCCTTTTCGGCCGCCGGGACATGGTCGTGCTCGGGCTCGGCGTGATGATCGGTTCCGGCATCTTCAGCCTCAGTGGCAAGAAGGCCGCGACCGTTGCCGGTCCTGCGGTGATCATCTCGTTCGTCGTGGCGGCGATCGTCTGTCTGCTGGCGGCGATGTGTTACGCGGAGCTGTCGTCCACCATTCCCGTATCGGGTAGCGCTTACACCTTCAGCTACGTGACGTTCGGCGAAACGTGGGCCTGGCTGGTCGGCTGGGCCCTCGTGCTCGAGCTGGTGACCGCGGCCGCGATCGTCGCCAGAGTCTGGGGCGCGTATCTGCTGGCCACTTTGGACGGGTTCGGGATAGGCATACCCGCGGCCCTCGCCGAGTTCGCCGGGCCCGAGGCGAAGGTCAACCTGGTCGCCCCGGCGCTGTTACTGCTGCTGACGTTCATGGTCGTGACCGGTACGAAGCTGTCCGCGCGTGTGCTCACGATCGTGGTGAGCGCCAAGGTCGCCGTGATCCTGCTGGTCGTCGTCGTCGGCGCCACGCACGTGAAGGCCGAGAACTACAAGCCCTTCATCCCGCCGGCCAAGGCAGCACCGGCCGAAGCCAGTCCGACTTTGCTGGGCTGGATCCTCGATCTCTCGTTCGGCCCGTTCGGCACCATGGGCATCTTCACCGCCGCCAGTGCGATCGTGTTCGCCTTCATCGGTTTCGACCTGATCGCCACCGCCTCGGAGGACGCGCGCAACCCGCGCAAGACGGTTCCGCAGGGCATGCTGCTCGGCCTCGGCGCCGTCACCGTGCTGTACCTGGCGATGGCCATCGTGCTCGTCGGGCTGCGCCCGTACGCGCAGCTCGGCGGCGACGCGCCCGTTTCGGAGGCGATGGCCTCGGTCGGTGTGGACTGGGCCGCGAACGTGGTCAACCTAGGCGCGCTACTGGCCTTGATGACCGTGATCATGGTGGTTCTGATCGCGCAGAGCCGCGTGCTGTTCAACATGGGCCGTGACGGTCTGCTGCCGAGAGGCCTCGGCCGGGTCAGCCGGGTGTACTCCTCCCCCGCTCGCGCGGCCACCGCCGCCGGTGCCGCGGCGATCGCGCTGACGCTGTACCCGAAGGTGCTGGAGCTCGAGGAACTGCTGGTCATCGGTTCGCTGTTCTGCTTCGCGTTCTGTGCGGTCGGCGTGCTCACGCTGCGCCGGACCGAGCCCAACCTGGAGCGCGGATTCCGGGTGCCGATGGTGCCGGTCGTCCCGCTGCTCTCGCTTGCCGCGACGATCTGGCTGATGCTCAACCTGGCCACCTCGACCTGGATCAAGTTCGCCATCTGGATGACGCTAGGCCTGGCCATCTACGGCTTCTACGGCCGCTGGCACAGCCGCCTGGCCAACGAGGACGAGTGGGACTTCGACACCGCGGACACCGATCCCGGCTCGGGCGGCCTGCGCGTCATCCGCAACGAGAACATCGGCCCCAACGGCAAGCCCCGCGGCCGCCACATGCGCCACTGATCCACCCGCTTTCCGAACCACCGAATCGCCGGCCGCACCTCGTGGCCGGCGATTCGCCTTTCCCGACGGTTGTCCACAGGCTCGAAATCGGCTGCTTCGAATTCCCGCAGATCACGGCATCTTCTCTGCCGGAGGTGGTATTCGATGCGGACCACGAACGCGGTCGGACAGTACGGCGAGGACCTCGCGGCGGGCTATCTCGTCGAGCAGGGGTTCTCGATCCTGGAGCGGAACTGGCGGTGTGACCTCGGCGAGGTGGACATCGTCGCACGCGAGGGGTCATGCCTGGTGATCTGCGAGGTGAAGACCCGGCGGGGCGTCGGCTACGGCAATCCCCTGGAGACGATCACCTATCGCAAACTCGCCCGCCTTCGGCAACTCGCCGGGCGCTGGTTGCAGGAACACGAGGTGCATCCGGAGCAGGTCCGGATCGACGTGATCGGGGTGATCTCGCCGCCGAACGGCGAGGTCGTCGTGGAGCACCTGCGGAGCGTGGCCTGATGTCGCTCGCGAGGACCTGGGCCATCGCGCTCGTCGGCTTGGAGGGCCATCTGGTCGAGGTCGAGGCAGACATCGCCAGCGGATTGCCCAAAACCACACTGATCGGCCTGCCCGACGCGGCTTTGACCGAGGCCCGCGATCGTGTGCGAGCGGCCGTCGTCAACAGCGGCGAGGAGTTTCCCTTCCGGAAGCTCACGATCGGCCTGTCCCCGGCCACGTTGCCCAAGGCCGGTTCCCATTACGACCTGGCCATCGCTTGCGCGCTTCTCGGCGCCGTTGGGGTGCTCCCAGCCGATCGGCTCTACCGAACCGCCCTGATCGGCGAACTCGGCCTCGACGGTCGGGTCCGGGAGATCCGCGGCACCTTGGCGATGACGCTGGCCGCGGCCGGTGCCGGCTTCGAGGCGATCATCGTGCCCGAGCTGAACGCGAATGAGGCCAAGCTGGTGCCGGACATCACCGTGTTCGGGGTGCGTTCGCTTCGCCAGGTCCTCGCGCTGCTGCGTGGCGAGGAGATCCCCGACGAGGAGCCGCCCCGCGCCGAGCCACGTTTGACCTCCGACAGCCTGACTCGTCGCGTGCCCGACCTGGACCTGGCCGACGTCGCCGGACAGAAGGACGGGCGGCTCGCGCTCGAGGTGGCAGCGGCCGGTGGTCATCACCTGTTCCTGCACGGTCCACCCGGCGCGGGCAAGACCATGCTGGCCGAGCGGCTACCCGGGCTGCTGCCCGATCTCGACACCTCCGACGCCCTGGAGGTCTCGGCCGTTCACTCCCTCGCCGGACTGATGTCAGGCGGCGAGGCCCAACTCGTCACCCGTCCGCCGTTCATCGCGCCCCATCACACCGCCTCGCTGGTGAGCCTGGTCGGCGGCGGGTCGGGTATGCCGCGGCCCGGTGCGATCAGTTGCGCTCATCGCGGAGTCTTGTTCCTGGATGAAGCGGCCGAAATGCATCCCCTCACGCTCGACACCCTCCGCCAGCCGCTGGAGTCGGGCATGATCGAGATCCACCGAGCAGTTGCCGTGGGCAAATTTCCCGCCCGGTTCCTGCTCGTGCTGGCGGCCAATCCCTGTGCCTGCGGCATGGCGGGAGTGCCCGGCGGTCTGTGCTCGTGCAGCCAGCACACCATCCGCCGGTACGGCGAACGCATCAGCGGCCCAATCCGCGACCGGATCGACATCGTCCGGGCGGTCATGCCGTCCACGCGCGTCGAACTCGCCGACAGCAAGGAAGACCGCGAGTCGACCGCCACGGTTGCGGCCCGCGTGGCCGAAGCACGGAACCGCCAGCGTCACCGTTTCAAGGGGCATGACTGGCGCCTCAATAGCGAAGTGCCTGGACCGGTTCTCCGTCGAGACCATCCGCCAGACCAGGCAGGGCTGGAGGAACTCGAGGAGAAGTACGCCGCCGGCAAGCTCAGCGCCCGCGGTTTCGATCGGGCCCTCCGCCTCGCCTGGACCCTCGCAGACCTGACCAGTGCCCCTCGCCCCACGAAGGAGACCGTTGCGACGGCCCTCCAGCTCCGCACCGGCGCACCCCTTATCCCGCCAGGCAACCACCGCGACATCCGGAGATCCGCATGACTGCCACAGCGTCCGACACCACCGATACCGCCGCAGCCACCGATGAGGGGCGCGAGGCGGAACGGATCGCCAGGGCCGGGCTGTCCCGCGTGATCGAGCCAGGTGATCCGGCCGCGCTGGCCACCTTCGACGGTATGGGCCCGGTCGAGATCTGGCATCGACTTCAATCGGGGGGTCCCGACGTCGAGCGGTGGTCCGCCCGAGTCGCCGAAGCTCGCCCGGAGGACGAACTTCGGCACGCCCTGAAGGCGCACTACCGATTCGTCATCCCTGGCGACGACGAATGGCCCGACCAGATCGAGGTGCTGGCGGATGCCGGGCAGTTGAGCCGCCGCGGAGGCGTTCCGTTCGGGCTCTGGGTGCGTGGTTCGGCCGACCTGCGCAAGTTGCTCGAGCAGTCCATCGCCGTGGTCGGAGCCCGCGCCTGTACGCCGTACGGCGAGCACGTCGCGGGCGAACTCTCGGCTGGTCTGGCCGACAAGGGCATGACCGTCGTATCCGGCGGCGCGTACGGCATCGACGCGGCGGCCCATCGCGGAACGCTCGCCGCCTCGGGTACGACGATCGCCGTGCTCGCCTGCGGGGTGAACGTGAGCTATCCGAAGGGCAATCACGCCTTGTTCGACCGGATTCTCGAAAAAGGCCTGATCGTGAGCGAACTACCTCCGGGCTGCTCCCCCACCAGGCTCAGGTTCCTCGCACGGAACCGGCTGATCGCCTCGCTCAGCCTGGGCACGGTCATCACCGAGGCCGCCGTCCGCAGCGGCGCCCTGAACACGGCGGGTTGGGCCGAGCAGTGCGGTAGACCAGTGCTCGCCGTGCCGGGGCCGATCACCTCCGCGAAGTCCGAGGGGAGTCATCTCCTGGTCCGCGAACGGAACGCCCTCCTCGTCACCAGCGCCTCGGACATTCTGGAAGCCGTCGCGCCATACGGATCGCACCTGGCCGAACCGCGGCGTGGTCCCCAACGCCCCTCCGACGGCCTCACCCCGGACGAACTGCGGGTGCTCGACGCCGTACCTGTCGTGGTCCCCGCCACGCTCACCAGCATCAGCCGAACGGCAGGCCTGGAACCACAAGTAGTGAAAATCGCCCTCACCCACCTCGCCACCGCCAACCTGGTCGAACCCCTAGCCGACCGCTGGCGCCTCTCCAAATCCCACAGGACAAACCAATGACCACCAGCACGAAACCCATCCACGCCACCACCGAACCAACCCGCACGGCCTCCGAACCATCGGTCGCCACACATCCAGCGACCACCGGACACCTCAGACCGGACTGCCGGGCCGGAATCGGACAGGACGGTGGCAGCGCGCGGCGGGAGGCGAGCGGGCACGCTGCGGGCGGCGCACTCCCTCAGCTAGACGGAACGGCCGGGGCCGGTGCTGGGCGGCGGTTTGTGCTTGACCGGTTGGTGGATGTGTCGAGGGTGAGCGGGGTGGGGTGGGTCGCCGAAGGCGTCGAGTTCAGCGATGGCTCGGTGGCGTTGCGGTGGCCCGGGGATACACCCTGCACCGCGGTCTTTCCCGAGATCGAAGCGGTGATCCGGGTCCACGGGCACGGGGGCAAGACCGTAGTCCGCTGGCTCGACCCACCTCACGCCGTCATTGACCGCGTCGAGGCCTCCGAGAGCCACCAAGACCCCAGCACCGCAGCGGCAGCGGGCGGAGACAGAGCCGCAGCTGCCGACGGAGCCGCAGCCGCCTGAACGTGGCAGCTGCGGACTCCGGGTTGGGTTAGCGGCCGAAGTCGGAGTCTTTGGGGACTTCCAGGTCGGACTTCGAGAGCTCCTCGATATTGACGTCCCGGAAGGTGACCACCTTCGCGTTCTTGACGAAGCGCGCTGAGCGGTAGACGTCCCAGACCCAGGCGTCGGCCATCGTCACCTCGAAGTAGACGTCACCGCCCTCGGTCCGGACCTTCAGGTCGACGGCGTTGCACAGGTAGAAGCGCCGTTCGGTCTCCACGACGTACTTGAAGATCCCGACGACGTCCTTGTACTCCCGATAGAGCTGCAGCTCCATATCGGTCTCGTACTTCTCGAGGTCGTCAGCACTCATCGGCTCTCCACTCCGGCGGGACTGCCCACATTCTGTCCCATATCGGGCCGCAGGCTGCGGCGGACATTCTCGAACCGCCGACGATGTTCTGGACACGGACCGTGTTCGTCCAGCGCGGCCTGGTGTTCAGGCGTGCAATATCCCTTGTGGATGTCGAAGTCGTAGCGCGGGTAAAGCTCGTGCATCTGGGCCATCACCCGGTCACGCGTCACCTTCGCGATGACGGAGGCGGCGGCGATACAGGCGGCGACGCGGTCGCCCTTCCAGACGGCCAGGCCGGGAACACCGAGGCCGTCGACGCTGAAACCATCGGTCAGCACGTACGACGGACGGGTGTCGAGGCGGAACAAGGCCCGGCGCAGGGCCTCGACGTTGGCGACGTGCATGCCGAGGCGGTCGCACTCGGCGGCCTCGATCGAAACGACCGACCAGGCCAGTGCGCGCTTGCGGACCTCCTCGTAGACCCGGTCACGGGCCTTCGCGGTGAGCAGCTTGGAGTCGGCCAGACCGGGGATCTGACCGCGTTTGCCGTCCGGCAGGATCACCGCGGCCGCGACCAGTGGACCGGCGCAGGCGCCACGGCCCGCCTCGTCGACACCGGCGATCGGGTCGAGTCCGGCGCGGCGCAGGGCGCGCTCGTAGCCGTAGATGCCGGCATCGCGCCGGATCGTGCTGCCGCGTGGCATCACGGTCATCGCCGTCCTCCGAACGCCTCGTTCCTCCGACGCTGCCTTCCACCGCCCAGTGTGCCCACCACGGGACCCACTATCCCCCGCCGGTGAACCACCGTGCCGATCCAACCCACTGTGCAAACCCGACCAATCGCGCCGAATTGACCAGCCATGCCGACCCGACGAGCAGCGCCGACCCGACTGACCCGGCCAAGCGCGGCGACCCGGCTGACCCTGCCAACCCGACGAACCGCGTCGAGCTGGCTCACTGTGCCGACGATGGGAATCACTTTGGTGGCGGGGTGAGCGCGATGACGGGTTTGGCGGGGGCTGGGCCGACCGCGGGGGGCACGTTCTTGAAGGTGTCGGGCCGGCCGAGTTTCGAGAAGTTGCTCGCGGGCCAGACCACCAGGACAGCGCGGCCGGTGATCTTGTCGAACGGTACGAACGCCGCGTCGCCGGGCGTCGTACCCTCCGCGCCGGTGTCGGTCAGGTGCACCCGGGAGTCGCCCGAAGCGGAACGGTGGTCGCCCATGACGAACACCTTGCCCGCCGGAACCGTGACCTGAAACTCCATCGCGGACGGCGCGTCACCCGGGAACAGGTAGCTGGACTCTTCCAGGGGCTGACCGTTGACCATCAGACGGCCCTGCTTGTCGCAGCAGACGACCTTGTCGCCGGGCATCCCGATCAGGCGCTTGATCAGGTGACCGTGGCTCGAGTCGGGCAGCAGGCCGACCACCTCGAAGAAACGGCCGACCGAACCTCGCTTCTGACCGCTTTCCTCGGCGCCGAGCCAGCCGCCCGGATCCTCGAAGACGATCACGTCACCGCGTTCGGCTTCGGTGATCTTCTCCACCACGACGCGGTCGCCGATGACGAGGGTGTTCTGCATCGACTCACTGGGAATGATGAACATCTGGCCGACGAAGGCCCGGAGAATCGAGGAGACGATCAGCGCCCCGACCACGATCAGCACGAATTCACGGGCGGCGGCCGCGAGCCCCGAGCGGGGTGAATTGGCCGGTTCTTTGATCGCCGTCTCAGTCACTTCTTCAGCCCCGGGTTCTCGAAGGTTTCCGGAGGACGCAGCTTCGTCATCCGGTCAGAGGGCCAGATTACGCAACAGGCCCGGCCAACCACGTCGTCGACGGGAACGAATCCCCCGCCGGGACCGCCCAGATGCGAACGCGAGTCCGCCGAGGCGCTCCTGTTGTCACCCATCAGCCACAGCGTCTTCGGCGGCAGGCGCACGTCGAAGCGCTGCGTGGACGGCTTCGCGCCCTCGGCGAGATAGGACTCCTCGTCGAGCGGAATGCCGTTCACGGTGATCCGGCCCTTCAGGTCGCAGCAGATCACCCGGTCGCCACCGATACCGATGACCCGCTTGACCAGGTGCCCGGTGCCGCTTCGGGGCAGGATGCCGACGAATTCGCCGACCTTGCGCAGCGGCCCGGGCTCCGGCTGCTGCTCGTTGAGCCAGTTGCCGGGATCGGCGAACACGACGATGTCGCCGCGTTCGACGTCGCGGTGCAGATAGCTGATCTTCTCCGCCAGGATGCGGTCATCCTTGGTGAGCGTGCCGTACATCGACTCCGAGGGCACGTAGAAGGCCTCCGCGACAAAAAGCCGCAGGCCGACGGTGATGGCCAGCGCGAGGACCGTGACGGTGAGCGTCTCGATCACAAAGCTGAGCAACCGGCCATGACGCGAGCGCCGGCGCGCTCGCCGGTGCCTGCCCCTGCCGGTCGCCGCCGGGCTGGTCCCGGCGTGCGACGACATGCTGGGTTCGTCGACCGCGATCAGGAGGCGGGAATGTCCCGCTTCTCCTTGATCTTGGCAGCCTTGCCGCGCAGCTCACGCAGGTAGTACAGCTTGGCGCGACGGACGTCACCGCGGGTGACGACCTCGACCTTCTCGACGATCGGGGTGTGGATCGGGAAGGTGCGCTCGACGCCGACGCCGAAGCTGACCTTGCGGACCGTGAAGGTCTCCTGCAGGCCACCGTTCTGCCGACGGATCACAACACCCTTGAAGACCTGGACGCGGGACCGGCTGCCCTCGACGACCTTGACGTGCACGTTGACCGTGTCACCGGGACGGAAGTCGGGAATGTCGTCGCGCTTGCTCGCGTTGTCGAGCTCGTTCAGGACGTTGGTCATCAGGTGTCTCTTTCTCGCGCGTGCCACAGGTCACCCACGAAATGCTCGGTGGTGAGAAGTCTCAAGGACGTGCCGTCCGGTGGTCACCCCCTGTGGCAGGAGCACCTTTCGGCAACAGCGACCAAGTTTGCCACACCGGCCCAGGCGCGGCGAAATCAGCGCCGGCGGCGACGTTTGGCCAGGTGGACCATTTCCACCAGCGGGGTCTGCGCTTCGCGACCGGTCTCCCGGTACCCCGCCTTGGCGTAGAGCCGCAGATTGCTCTCGCTGCGCGCTCCAGTGAACAGCTTGTACGTCGTCACCGAGGCGGGCGCAGCGTCTTCAGCGAGCTTGAGCAGCCGCTTGCCGACTCCCCGGCCCTGCCAGTCCGGAGCCACCATCAGGCGGTTGATCTCGGCAGACTCGCCGTCATCGGCTACAACCACGTAGACGACCCCGACGATCCTCGTGCCCGCGACGGCCTTCCAAGCGGCACTACTCGCCAGACGCGCCTCAACCTCCGCTACGCCGTCCAGCAGCGGCGGGATGCCCAGTTCGCCGTACACCTGGGCCTCTTGGACGTAGCAGGCGCGCTGGAGCGTCAGGAGTTCCCCAGCGTCATCAGCGGTCGCCGGGAGGATCCGAACCTCGTCCGCCGAGCTGGCGGCACTACCCCAGGCCGCCAGGAGATCCGGTCGGCGCTCGGCTGTACGACGTACGGACTCGTCGTGGCGCCAGGAGGCGATGGCGGCGTGGTTCCCCGACAGGAGAATGTCGGGTACGGCGTACCCGCGCCAGGCGGGGGGCTTCGTGTAGACGGGGTATTCCAGCAGGCCGCCGCCCGAGTGGGACTCCTCGGCCAGGGACTCGGGATTACCGATCACCCCGGGCAGGAGCCGCGCGATGGCCTCGACCATGACCAGCACGGCCACCTCGCCACCGTTGAGCACGTAGTCACCGATGGAGACCTCGTCGACCTGCATCCGGTCAGCCGCGTACGACGCCACGCGCGCGTCGATACCCTCGTACCGACCGCAGGCGAACGCCAGCCACGGTTCGGCGGCCAGCTCGTACGCCAGCTCCTGGGTGAACGGACGGCCCGCGGGCGTCGGCACGATCAGCCGCGGCTGCGACGGGCCTTCGGCGGGAGCGATGGCGTCCAGGGCCTCACCCCACGGCTCGGGCTTCATCACCATTCCGGCGCCACCGCCGTACGGCGAGTCGTCCACGGTCCGGTGACGGTCATGCGTCCACTCGCGCAGGTCATGCACCCGGACGTCCAGCAGGCCGGATTTCGCCGCCTTGCCGACCAGGCTGATGTCTAGCGCCGTCAGGTACTCCGGGAAGATCGAGACGACGTCCAGCCTCACGACGAGGCCCCCGGGTCCGTCGGTACTACCTCCGCGCCTTCGGGGTCGAGCAGGCCCGGGCGGTCCGCGACGATGACGTAGCCCTCAGTCGGTCCAAGCGTGGTCACGATCTCGGGCACCAGCTCGGCGACCAGCGGCACCAGCACGGTCTGGCCGCTCGGACGGCGGATCTCCAGCAGGTCCTGCGACGGCAGGTGCACGACGGTGGTCACCACGCCGGCCTGCTCGCCCTCGGTGGTCCGCACCGGCAGGCCGACCAGGTCGCGGTCGTAGAACTCCTCCGGGTCCTCCGGCTGCTCACCCTCGGGCGTCTCCGCCAGCACCATCACGTTGCGCAGCTGCTCGGCGGCGGTCCGGTCGGGCACGCCCTCGAACCGCACCAGCAGGCGCTCGCCGTGCCAGCGGAAGGCCTCCACCGTGAGAGTCCGCGGCGGCTTGGTCTCCGTGGTCAGCCGTGCGCCGACGGCGAACCGCCGCTCCGGCTCGTCGGTCCGGACCTCGATCCCGACCTCACCCTTGAGCCCGTGCGCCCGGCCGATCCGGCCGACAGTCACCTGCACCGCTGGTCCCACTCTCTACCTAGTCACAAAAACACTGAACGCACAAAACGCTGGAGGCACAAAACGCTGAAGAAGAATCGGCTGAGGGCCGCACCCGCCGGAGCGGGTGCGGCCCTCAGTGTGAAGCTGGCCGAGATCAGCGGCGCGGACGCCGGTTGAACTCGTCGACGAAGTCGATCCGCACGGACGACTCACTGCTGAGCGCGCCCACCACGGTCCGGATGGCGGTCGCCGTCCGGCCGTTGCGGCCGATCACCTTGCCGATGTCGTCCGGATGCACGTGCACCTCGAGGGTGCGTCCGCGCCGCAGATTGCGGGCCCGGACCGAAACATCGTCGGGATTGTCGACGATGCCACGCACCAGGTGCTCGAGCGCCTCGGTCTCCACCACGGTCAGGCCTTGGCCTCGTCCGCGGTCGCCTCAGCGGCGGGAGCCTCGGTAGCCGGAGCCTCGGCAGCCGGGGTCTCCTCGGCAGCGGGAGCCTCGTCAGCCTTGGCGGCGTCGGCCTTCTTCTTGGCCGGGGCCTTCTTCGCGGTGACGGCCTCGGTCTTCGCGGTGCCGTGCGCCTCGGCGAGGGCCTCGTTGAAGATCTCCAGCTTGTCCCGCTTCGGCTCCTTGACCCGCAGCGGCGCCGGGGCCTCGAGGCCCTTGAACTTCTGCCAGTCGCCGCTCGCCTTGAAGATCGCGGTAACGGCCTCGGTCGGCTGCGCGCCGACGCTCAGCCAGTACTGCGCCCGGTCGGACTCGACGTAGATGAACGACGGCTCGGCCTTCGGGTTGTACTTGCCGATCTCCTCGATGGCGCGACCGTCCCGCTTGTTGCGGGCGTCCATCACGACGATGCGGTAGAACGGCGCACGCTTCTTGCCGACGCGCTTCAAACGGATCTTGACTGCCACGTTTGTGGGGTCTCCCTTGGAATACTGTCTGAGTGAGCGGCGTGGGCATCGTGGGGACAACACCAGGACCGCTCGATGGGCCGGCCGGCATGTGGAGTTAGAGGGCTGCACAAGATCCGGACGGACTCAGCCCGACATTCTGCCAGACCACCCGCCAACTGGCCAACTTGCCACCGAAGCCCGCAGCGCGCCAGACCAGCCAGCCCCGGAGCGCCGGAGCAGCTAGTCCGGAGCGCCGGAGCAGCCGGCCCGGCAAGCGTTGGACCGAAGAGCTCAGAGCCGGAACGCGCCCAGCTCCCGATGATGCCCGGCGTACGCCGACAGCAGCGAGCCCGCGGCGGTCACCGAGTCGATCAGCGGGTGATGCGCGAAGGCCCGGATCGCCGCCGTACGGGATCCGGTCGTGGCGGCCTCGATCGTCGACCGCTCGACCGACTTGATCGCGCAGACCAGGCCCGCCTGGTGGTCCGTCAGCTGAGTCCCGCCGACCGGCGTCGGGCGGGCACCGTTGGCGTCCACCACACACGGGATCTCCACCACCGCGTCGTCGTCGAGGTGCTTCAGCACGCCCCGGTTGCGCACGTTCAGGATCAGCGAGGCCCGTTCGTTGTGGGCGATGGCCCGCATCAGACTCAGCGCGACCTGCTCGTAACCACCCGCCGACATGTCCCGCTCGTCGCGTTCACCCGCGTCGGCCACCTCGCGACTCTCCACCATGTACGTCGACTCGCGCTCGGCCCGGGTTCGCTGCCAGGCCTCCAGCGCCAGCTCGGGATGCCGACCGGCCTCCGCGTAGAACGCCGACTGCTGGTCCTGCAGAAAGGCCCCGCGGGTCTGCTTGCTTCCGGCAACGGCCGCGAGGGTCTCCCGGGCGAAGTAGTAATAGTGCAGGTACTCGTTCGGGATGGCACCAAGGCTCCGCAGCCACTCCGGCCCGAACAACCGCCCCTCTTCGAACGACCCCAGCCGCTCGTCAGAGGCCAGCAACTCGGGCAACCGGTCCACGCCGTCGAAGTACAGTCCGCGCAGCCAGCCGAGGTGGTTCAGCCCCGCGTAGTCGTAGTAGACCTGCGACGGATCCAGCTCCAGCGCCTGCGCCGCGCGACGGCCAAGGCCGGAAGGCGAGTCGCAGATACCGATCACCCGGTCACCGAGGTACGGCAACATGGCCTCGGTGACCATGCCGGCCGGGTTCGTGAAGTTGATCGTCCACGCTCCCGGTGCGAGCGCCGCGATCCGCTGCGCGACGGCCGTCGCCACCGGCAGGGTCCGCAATCCGTAGGCAATACCGCCCGCGCCGACGGTCTCCTGGCCAAGTACGCCGAGGTCCAGCGCGACCCGTTCGTCGATGGTCCGGCCTTCCAAACCGCCCACGCGGATCGCCGAGAAGACGAAGTCCGCGCCGCGTAGCGCCTCGTCCAGCGACGTCGTCTCCGTCACGACGGGCGGTTTCTCCACACCGGCGGCTCGCGCCTGTTGCCGAAGCACCGCGCCAATCGCGGACAGGCGCGCGCGATCGGCGTCGTACAGCACGACCTCGGTCACCCGGCCTTCACCGCGATCCGACAGCAACGCCTGATACACCAGTGGCACGCGGAATCCCCCGCCGCCGAGAATCGTCAACCTCACGCCAGCACCACCTCCACACCCGCTTCGGTCCAGTGCGCGCGGGTCGTCTCGTCGGCGCTGGGTTCGGTCACCACCATGGTCAGCTCGCCGGGTTCGCACACCTTGGCCACACCGTGCCCCGGGAACTTCGTCGCGTCCGCCAGCAGCACCACCCGGTCCGCGGCCCGGATCATCGCGCGCTTGACCGGCACCTCGATCATCGTGCTGTCCATCACCCGCCCGTCGGGCCGGATCCCGCTGGTACCGAGGAACAGCCAGTCGACGTGGATGTGCTTGAGGCACTCCTCGGTGAGGAACCCGACCAGCGATCGGTAGCTGCGCCGCACGAATCCGCCCAGCACGATCAGCTCGATCGCGTCGTCGTGCTGCAACTCCTCCAGCACGGCCAGATTGCTGGTCACCACGGTGATCGGCTTGCCGTGCAGGTGCTGCGCGAGCCGCAGGGCCGTCGTACCGATGTCGAGCAGCACGGAATCGCCGTCGGCCACCAGTTCGGCGGCCCGCGCCGCGATCCGGTCCTTCTCCGCGGCATGCACCACGGCGACCTCGGCGAACGGGTCATCCCCGTCGTCGACCGCGAGCGCGCCGCCGTACACCCGGGTGAGCCGGCCTTGTTCGTGCAGTTGCTCGAGGTCACGGCGAATCGTCGCCTCACTGACCCCGAGCTTGGCCGCGAGCACCTTGACACCGCCCGCGCCATCGGTCCGGAGCGCGCGCACGATCTGATCCTGCCGTTGCTGTGGCAACACAGAGAGACCGTACCACGCAAACTCCGTCATATTCGATCAGAGATCTGCGTGGGTATTGCGTAGTTTGCTCATCCACTTCAGACTGACCGCAAGAGTTTGATCAACTATGCGAGAGCTTGAAGCGATGACTCAACCCGCCGTCACGGTCTCCGGACTGCTGTTCCACGACCTGGTCTTCGGCCTGCCGACCGCTCCCAAGCCCGGCACCGAGGTCTGGGCCACGCAGTACGCCGAAAGCCCGGGCGGCATCGCCAACTTCGCGGTCGCTCTCGCCCGCCTCGGCATCAGCACGGGTCTCGCCGCCTGTTTCGGCGCCGACGACCATGGCGACCGACTCTGGCACACGCTGCAGGACGACGAGGGCATCGACCTCAGCCGCTCCGCGCGGGTGGACGGCTGGGCCACTCCGCTGACGGTGGCCCTCGCGTACGACGAAGACCGGGCCCTCGTCACCCATGGCGGCGCTCCCCCGCTGTCGGGCGACGACCTGCTGGCCGCTCCGCCGTACGGCGAGGCCGTGGCGGCGCACATCGGGCCGTGGCCGAACGAGTGGTTGCCGAAGGCAAGGGCCAACGGCAGCCTGGTGTTCGCCGATGTCGGCTGGGATCCGAGCGAGCGCTGGGATCCGGCCGTACTGGCTCAACTCGAACACGTCGACGTCTTCGTGCCGAACGCGGACGAGGCGATGCACTACACCGGTACGACGACTCCGGCTCAAGCCCTCGAACGGCTGGCCGAGCGCGTACCGATGGCGGTCATCTCGGACGGACGGCGCGGCGCTCTCGCGATCGACGCCGGCACCGGCGAGCGCGTCGACGTACCGGCGGTGCGGGTGGCGGCCGTCGACACCACCGGCGCGGGCGACGTGTTCGCGGCCGGTTTCATCGCGGCGACGCTTTGGCGGCTTCCGCTGACCGAGCGGGTGTTGTTCGCCAATCTCGTCGCCGCGCTCTCGGTCACCCGACTGGGCGGGGCCGACGCGGCTCCACGCCGGGGCGAGGTCGCGGCCTGGAGGCGCGACAGCACCGACGAGCGGTACGCATTCCTCGAACGGCTCGGAGACCACCTCGGTCAACCAGGCCAGAAAGAAGGCAGAGCATGACACTTTCGCGTCGCACGTTCATCGGGGCAATGGCGGCCGTTCTCGGCGGCGGCTCACTCGTGGGTTGCTCGTCCAGCATGGGCGGCGGTACCACGCAGAAGAACGCCACCGGCTCACTCGCGTTGTGGTGCTGGCCGGGCGGCCTGAGCAAGACCGTGCTCGGCGAGACCGTTCAGCACTTCCCGGACGCCGGTATCAAGGCGTCGGAGATCGGCGGTGACTTCAAGCAGAAGCTGATCACCACCTTCAGCGGCGGTACGAACATTCCGGACATCACCGGGCTGAAGGGCGAGGACATCGCGGCGTTCCTGCCGCAGGCGGAGCGCTTTGTCGACCTGAACACGCTCGGCGCCGGCGACGTGATCGGGAACTACCTGGAGTGGAAGGTCAAGCAGGCCACCACGCTGGACGGCAAGCTGCTCGGCCTGCCGATCGACATCGGCCCGACCGCCCTGTTCTATCGCGAGGACGTCTTCGCCAAGGGCGGGCTGCCGTCCGACCCAGCCAAGGTCGCGGCGGAACTCGGCACCTGGGAGGACTACCTGGCCGCGGGGCTCGAGCTGAAGAAGGCGAATCCGAAGGCCCTGATCGTCTCCGATGCCGCCGATCTCTACAGCCTGATCGTTGGCCAGGGCAAGGATCGCTACATCGACAAGGACAACAAGTTCATCGGCGACGGCGACCACATCAAGCGCGCCTGGGACCTGGCCACGAAGGCCATCACCACCAAGGTGGACGCCCGCACCGCCGGCGGCTCCCCCGACTGGAACGCGGGTCTCGACCAGGGCACGGTCCCGTCGATCATCGGCGCCGCCTGGCTGTCGCTCGACCTCAAGGCGGCCGCGAAGACCAGCGCCGGTAAGTGGCGGCTCGCGGCGACACCGGACGGCCCTGCCAACTACGGCGGCTCGTTCCTCGCGATCACAAAGCAGGCGGCCGATCCGGCGAAGGCCTTCGAGGTGATCAAGTACCTGCTCAGCCCGGACAACCAGGCGAAGGCCTACGCGGACGCGACGATCTTCCCCGCGGCCCCGGCGGCGTACGAGAAGGCGCAGCTCAAGGCGGCGGACCCGTTCTTCGGCGGCCAGGTCCCGATCGAGGTGTTCGGGCCGGCCGCGAAGGACATCCCGGTCGCGTACGAGGCCCCGGCCGACGCGGCGCTCGCGGCGGCGTACGGCGATGCCCTGAAGACCGTGCAGGTGGGCAAGAAGACGCCGGACCAGGGCTGGCAGGAGGCCGTCGCCAAAGCGAAGCAGATCGCCAAACGACAGGGCGTGCAGTGACGGTCCAGGCCGGACGCGGGGTCTGGTCGTACTGGCGGTTCTACCTGGCGTTGTCGCCGTTCTACCTGCTGTTCGGGGTGTTCGGGCTTTATCCGGTGGCCTCGACGATCCTGCTGGCGTTCCAGAAGTGGGACGGGTTCGGGCCACGGCAGATGGTCGGCCTGGACAATTTCCGGTTCCTGCTGGCGGACAGCACGTTCTGGCTGTCGCTGTGGAACACGGTCGTGCTGTTCGTGATGTCGACCGTGCCGACGCTGTCGATCGCGCTGGTACTGGCGGTGATGCTGCACTCGGCCGTGCGGTTCAAGGGCGTCTACCGGATCGCCTACTTCATTCCGAACATCACCTCGCTGGTGGCGATGGCGATCTTCTTCGCGGCCGTCTTCAGCACGAACTTCGGCCTGGTGAACGGCGTACTGCGCTCGCTGGGGCTACCGACCGAGGACTGGCTCGGGCAGCCGTGGGGCATCCGGATCGCGATCACCACGATGATCGTGTGGCAGTGGACCGGCTACAACACGATCATCTACCTGGCCGGACTGCAGGCGATTCCCACCGAGCAGTACGAGGCGGCCAAGGTCGACGGCGCCGGGCCGATCCGTACCTTCTGCTCGATCACGTTGCCGCAGCTGCGGCCGATCGTGCTGTTCACGGTGATCCTGTCGACCATCGGCGGTTTGCAGACCTTCACCGAACCGCAGGTCATGGTCGGCAACACCGGCGGTCCTGGGCAGACCGGCCTGACCGCGGTCATGTACTTCTACCGGTCGGCGTTCCTGGAGAACGACTACGGCTATGCAGCGGCCATCGCGCTCAGCATCTTCATGCTCGTGTTGTTGTTCACGGCAATCAACTGGCGCCTCGTGCGCGGCAGGGCGGTGCGATGAGCAGGCAACGAGTTCGCGGTATCACCCTGCATCTGTTGTTGCTGGCGGCCCTGATCATCAGCCTGTTCCCGTTCTACTGGACGTTGGTGATGGCAACCAACACCACGGCGGACATCTACCGGTTCCCGCCCAAGCTCAGCTTCGGTTCGCAGTTCGACGACAACGTGCGGCATGTGCTGGACAACGTGGCGTTCTTCCAGTCGATGGGCAACACCCTGATCGTGGCCGTGTCGACCACCGTGCTGGTGCTGTTCTTCGACTCGCTGGCGGCCTTCGTGTTCGCGAAGTTCCGCTTCCCCGGCCGGAACGCGCTGTTCGTGATCCTGCTGGCCACGATGCTGCTGCCGGCTCAACTGGCGGTGATCCCGCAGTTCCAGACGATGGCCTTGTTCGGCTGGGTGGGTTCACTGAAGGCGCTCATCATCCCGGGTGCCGCGAACGCGTTCGGCATCTTCTGGCTGCGGCAGTACTTCCAGAACTCGATCCACGACGAACTGGTCGAAGCCGCCACCCTGGACGGCTGCGGGTTCCTCGGCGTCTACCGGCACGTGGCGTTGCCGTCGGCTCGCCCGGCACTGGCCTTCCTCGGCATCTTCACGTTCGTCGCTTCCTGGAACGACTACATGTGGCCGTTGATCGTGTTGACGAACCCGGACCACCTGACCCTGCAGGTCGCGTTGTCCCAGCTGAACCGCAGCCACGGTGTCGACTACAGCATGCTGATGACCGGTGCACTGATGGCGATGATCCCGCTGGTGATCGTTTTCGTCGCGTTCGCCCGGCAGTTCATCAAGGGAGCCACCGAAGGCGCCGTTCGCGGCTGAGCGGAACTGTCCCAACCACCCGATAGGCTGCGGGAACTGTTGTGGGGTGGGTTGCGTCGGAGGGACGTTGATGGTCGGGAAGCGTGGGCGGGTGATCGGGCGGATCGCGCCCGGACAGGTCGGTGAGGTGATGCTGCCGGTGCGCGGTGCCACCGAGGCCTTCTACGCTTACCCGGCGGTCGACGAGGTGATCGAGGTGGGCACGGCCATCGTGGTCGTGGAGTACAACCCGCCACGCACCGTTTATGTCGCTCGCGCAATCTGATCTGTGCTTCGTAAAGCCTGGAGGGGCCCGAAATGCTCTGGACGTACATCGGTGTGGGCGCTGCCGCGTTCCTGCTACTCATTCTGTTGTTCCGGCTGGTCTGGCGGGTGGCGGAGCCCAACGAGGCGCTGATCATCTCGGGTCTGGGCGCGCATTCCAGCCTGGAGCAGATCAACGAGACGCTCGGCTTCAAGATCGTGGTCGGCCGCGGCACGGCGGTGCTGCCCGGTTTCCAGACCGTGCGGCGGCTGCCGCTCGACATCCGCGCCACCCCGCTGACCGTCACCTGCGTGTCCAGCCAGGGCATTCCGCTGCACATCAAGGGCGTCACGGCGTACAAGGTCGGTGACGACTACGGCTCGATCGCGAACGCCGCCCGCCGCTTCCTGGAGCAGAGCGACCAGCAGGTGATGAACACGATTCACGAGCTCTTCGCCGGTCACCTGCGCGCGATCGTCGGTTCCACCACGGTCGAGGAGATGCTGCACGACCGCGAGACGCTGACCACCAACATCCGTGGCTCGCTGGCCGGCGACATGGAAAAGCTCGGCCTGGTGGTCGACTCGCTGCAGATCCAGGAGATCGACGACGAGTCCGGCTACATCAAGAACCTGGGCCGTCCGCAGGCCGCCGCCGTCGAGGCCGCGGCCCGGATCGCGCAGGCCGAGCGGGACCGCGAGGCCACCGAGCGCGAGCAGGTCGCCGCCGCCGCGAAGGCCGCCGCCGTGCGGGAGAGCTCGATCGCCCAGGCCGGTTACCAGGCCGAGGTCGACCAGGCGAACTCGAAGGCCGGCCAGTCCGGCCCGCTGGCCGAGGCCCTGGCCCGCCAGGAGGTCGTCATCGCCGAGACCGAGACCGCGAAGCTGAACGCCTCGCTGGCGGAAAAGCAGTTCGAGTCCACCGTGCTGAAGCCGGCCGACGCCGAGGCGTACAAGCAGCGCACGCTGGCGGCCGCGGCTCGCGACGCCCAGATCGCCGCCGCCGAGGCGAACGCCCGTGAGGTCCAGTTGCGCGGTGAGGCCGAGGCGAAGGCGACCGAGCTGACCGGTCGCGCCGAGGCCGCCGCCATCGAGGCGAAGGCCCGGGCCGAGGCCGCCGGTATCAAGGCGCGCGCCGAGGCGCTGGCCACCAACACCGACGCGGTTGTCGCCCAGCAGCTGGCCGAGGCCTACCCGGATATCGTTCGCGCCGCCGCCAGCTCGTTCGAGAAGGTCGGCAACATGGTCGTGCTGAACGGTGCCCAGGGCATCGAGGACACCCTGGTGAAGACGATCACGATGGGCGGTTCCGGCTTCGCCCTGGCCAAGCAGCTGATCGACTCGCTCAACACCAAAGAGGCGGACGTGAAGCCGCTGACGCCGGTGCAGGACGAGGCGTAGTTTTCCCTGCAGAGCAAAGGGAAACGCCTGCCACGGTAGAAACCTACCCGGTACAAAAGAAGACGGTTCCTAAGTCACGAGCGGTGCGCTAGCTTGCTTCCACTATCACTGTGGGAGTCGCGGGCGTCACCGCTCGTGACCGTTGCCCAAGGGACTGATCACCGTGCCGCTCAGACGTTTCATCACCCTGCTGGCCACACTCGCCGTCGGCGCCGCCACCTTGGTGGCCCTGCCGACCGCGGCTCAGGCCGCGCCCAACTTCAAAGCGCCCTTCGGCTGTAACCAGCGCTGGACCTACAGCCATCACTCGGCGGAGGTCCGCCGGGCGCTCGACTTCATCCGCTCCGACGGCGGTACGACGAACGGCGCGCCGGTCGTCGCGTCCGCCGCCGGAACGGCCACTCGCCATTACCAGGGCGGTGGCGCCGGCAACTACGTGGTGATCGACCACGGCGGCGGCTGGAAGACGTACTACTTCCACCTGTCGAGCTTCTCCATCTCGAACGGCCAGTCCGTCGCACAGGGCCAACGGATCGGCACCACCGGTTCGACGGGTGGCTCGACCGGTCCCCACATCCACTACGAGCAGCTCTACAACGGCGTCGGCCAGAACATCCGCATCAACGGCACCGCGCTCGCGTACCCCGGCTCCTACGGCTCGTACCACCTGACGAGCGACAACTGCGGCGGAAGTGGTACCACGAACTTCACCACCTGGGGCTCCGGCATCAACGTGCGCTCCGACGCGCGACTCTCCGCCTCGGTCGTCACCACGCTGGCCGGTCCGACGCCGGTCTTCGTGCAATGCCAGAAGCAGGGCGATACCGTGAACGCCGAAGGCACCAGCAACAACTGGTGGTCGAAGCTGCGCGACCAGAACGGCTACATCAGCAACATCTACATCGATCATCCAGCCGCACAACTACCCGGCGTACCCATCTGTGGCGCGGGTGTGCAGTTCCAGACCTGGGGATCGAGCGTGAACGTGCGGGCCGACGCGAGGACCTCCGCGGCCATCGTCACCACGCTCACCGGGCCGACCACGGTTTGGGTGCTCTGCCAGAAACAAGGCGACACCGTCACCGCGGAAGGTGTCACGAACAACTGGTGGGCAAAGCTGCGCGATCAGAACGGCTTCATGACCAACATCTATATCGATCATCCGGACAACCAACTGCCCGGCGTACCCAATTGCTGAACCGCTCTCGCTGAAAGTGAATTGCTGAAACCGCCGGCGTCCGGCGAGCCTGTGGCACCAGGGCTCTCCGGACGCCGACGGCCGTCAGGCGGTCACACGGTCAGGCAGTGTGCAGGGCGAGTCCATAGGCGTTCAGGATCTCGTTGACCGGCTGGAACCAGGTCTGGCCACCGCTGCTGCAGTTGCCCCAGCCGCCGGAGGTGACGCCCTGGGCCTGGTCACCGGTGATGAACGAACCGCCCGAGTCGCCGCCTTCCGCGCACACGCTGGTCTTGGTGGCGCCGTAGAAGAGCTGGCCGTTGCCGTAGTTCACCGTCTCGTTCTTGGCCAGGATGTGCCCGCAGTGCCAGTGCGTGGTCGATCCGGAGCGGCAGACCGACGTACCCACCGGCGCCTCCCAGGACCCGCGAACCAGCTGGTCGTTCACCTGGCCCCAGCCGAGCACGACCGGTACGGTCCACCAGCCGTAGCCGGTTTGCACCCAGGCATAGTCGTTGCCGGGGAACGACGAGCCGCGGAACGTGCCCATCCGCGACCGGTCCCAGCCGTACACGGCGGCGCCGACGCCCGAGCAGTGCCCGGCCGTGACGAAGCCGCCGTGCACCGAGAATCCGATCGAGCAGCGGACGTTGCCCGTGTAGTACGGGTCGCCGCCAACGGTTCCGGCCGCGAAGGTCCGCGGGGCCTTGGCATCAACCTCACGTACGACGACCGGCCCGGCCTTGCTCACCTTGGCCACGAAGGCATCGACGACCTCGGAACGCTTACCAGCCTGGACGTTGATCACGACGCTGCCAGTACGCGGATCCGCCGCCCAGCCGCTGACGGCGCGTGGAACGCTCGTGCCCGCCAGCTTGTCGACCGAGGCCTTCTGCTTGTCCAGAGCGGCTGCCGTCGTCTTGACGAGCACTACGTCGGCTCCAGCCGCTCGAACCTCGTCAGCCTTGCTCTGGTCGGTCACGCCGACTACGAGCTTCTGCTTGGCCTCGTCGTACCAGAGGCCGCCGAAGGCCGTACCGGCCGCTCGTTGAGCCTTGGGCGCCGCCTTGATGGCTACGCCCTCGATCCGGAGGCGTTGCTCGGCTTGAGCCTTGGTGAGGCCGAGATCCTGCTGCAGAGCGTCGAGCTGCCTGGGCGCGGCTAGAGCCGGCCCTGGCTCTGGGCTGGTGGCGGCGGATGCTTGGGTGGCCAGAACCAGGGCGGGGCTCATGACCAGGACGGCGGACACGACGATCCGCAGACTGCGTTTGGTGCGCATTCGGACTCTCCTTCACCTACGGGCGGGGGCGATGAGAGCGCTCTCTGGACACAGAGTGGTGTACCGGACACAGCTCGTCAAGGGCTGGATGGCTGACGTTGTCAGTTCCGGAACCAGGAAATCGCTTCCCGTTTTCGGTGCGGGCCTACAACCCGAGATGCGCCAGTACGGCGAGCACGCGGCGATGCCCAGTGCTCACCGGCAGATCCAGCTTGAGGAACACGTTGCCGACATGCTTGTGCACCGCGCCTTCGCTCACCACCAGCCGCTCGGCGATCTCGGTATTGCCCAGCCCTTCGGCCATCAGCCCGAGCACTTCGCGTTCGCGCGGCGTGAGCCGCTCCAGCGGACTGCTCCGGCGAACCATCAACTGGCTTACGACTTCCGGATCGAGCACGGTGCCACCCGCCGCCACGCGCCGTACGGCGTCGAGGAACTCGTCCACGCGGGAGACCCGGTCCTTGAGCAAATACCCGACGCCTTCGCTGCCGGCGGCCAGCAGTTCGGAGGCGTACACCTCCTCGACGTACTGCGAGAAGACCAGGACGGGTAGACCCGGGTGCTGCCGGCGGGCCTCGATCGCCGCCCGGAGGCCCTCGTCGGTGAAGGTGGGTGGCAGCCGAACGTCGACCACGGTCACGTCCGGGTGGTGTTCGGCCACGGCCTTGGCGAACTCGGCCGTCTCGGTCGCGACGGCCGCCACCTCGAATCCGGAACTACCGAGCAGCAGGCTGAGGCCTTCCGCCAGGATCGGGTTGTCCTCCAGGATCACTACTCGCACGGCATGATCACCTCGATCGTCGTCGGGCCACCGATGGGACTGGCCAGTTCCAGGTGGCCGTCGATCGCCTGGACCCGGTGCCGCATCCCGTTCAGGCCGCTGCCGCGGGCGCCGTCGGTTGCGGCCTGCGGGCCGAAGGCGGCACCGCCGATACCGTCGTCGGTAACGGCCAGGTAGAGCTCGTGCCCGCGCCGTTCGAGTCGTACGTCGACGTGTCCGGCGGCGGCGTGTTTCGTCACGTTAGTGAGGGATTCGGCCACCACGAAGTAGGCGGCGGCCTCCACCGGAGCCGGCACCACCCCGAGTTCGCCGAGGCGCAGCTGGGTAGGCACCGGGCAGCGCGCGGCCAGTGCCGAGACGGCCCCGGCCAGCCCCCGGTCGGCCAGGATCGGCGGGTACATCGTGCGCAGTACGCCGCGCAGTTCCGTCATCGCCTGCTCCGCGCCGTCCCGGGCGTCGTCGAGCATCGCCGCCGCCTTCTCCGGATCGCTGAGCATGGTCTGCTTCGCGATACCGATCCGCATCGCCAGGGAGACGAGCTGCGCCTGCGTGCCGTCGTGCAGGTCCCGCTCGATCCGGCGCAGTTCGGCGCCATGGGCACCAACCGCGCCGGCCCTGGTCCGGGTCAGCTCCTCGACCCGGGCGGTCAGACGCGCCGCCTCCAGGTCGGCCGAGTTCGGCGCGAGTACGGCGACCGTCAGCTTGGCGTGCGCCTTCGCGATGGCCGGAGTGAACCAGCCGAGCAGCAACAGGCCGACCAGGATCTGGCCAGGCCCAAGCGTGAAAGCCTCCAGCCAGCTGTCGACGCCGACACCGAGCAGCGTGAAGTTGCCCGGATCGATCCACCACAGGCACATGCCGATCACCGAACCCGGCACCGCCAGCGCGCCGGACAGGCCGAGCAAGACGGCCGGAATACCGAGGACAGCGATCGGCAACACCGCCAGCGCTCGCCGTACCGACCGGTCGTGGGTGATACCGCGGAGGTCACCGAACCCGCGGCCCGTCGCGGACGGCAATGCCGCACCCACCGGACGGCCGAGGTACGCGGCGGCGCGAGACCGTTCCGCGTTCGCCACGCGCACCACCAGCGCCCGGGCCTCGGGAATCGCCCAGCCGAACAGCAGTAACAGCGGCAAGGGGGCGAGCACGGCCAGGCCGAGGGCGAACCTGCCCACCAGGTACCGGCAGGCCCGCAGGCCCTTGGTCAGGATCGTGGTCAACATGGCTCGATCCTCCCGTGACGTCCCTGCCCGGCGCAGTACAGCAGGCTCCACCTTTTGCAGACCCGCAGACAGGATCGTAGCCACCCCAGAAACGGCTACTGGCCGACTCGCGGAGCGCGAGCCGGCCAGTGCACGTACTTTCGCCTCAGCAGTCGGCGAGACCAGCGATCTTCGGGTTGGCGCCGCTGACGTAGTGGTTACTGACGTAGCCACCGGCCTGGAGCTTGGCCCACCAGCTGTTGACGACGCCGTTGATGGTGACCGATTGGCCGGCCGCCTGGCACACCGCCACCTGGGTGGTCGCGCCCGGCAGGACGCGCAACACCGTCGAGGCCGTGGTGGGCTCCGATCGCACGTTCACGTTCGTACCGGTCGTATTGATCGTCTGACCGGTGCCGCACACCGGCACGCCGGGTAGCTGCGCATCCGGGTGGTCGATGTAGATGTTGGTCATGTAGCCGTTCTGGTCGCGCAGCTTGGACCACCAGCGGTTCGTGGTGCCCTCGGCGGTGACGGCGTCACCCTCCTTCTGGCAGACGACGAAAACGCGGGTCGGGCCGGGCAGCGTGGTGACGATCGAGGCGGTCACCTTGGCGTCGGAGCGCACGTTCACGCCGGAGCCGTAGGTGGTGAAGTTGTACTCCGGCTCGGGGTTGCCGCCGCCACCGTTGACCAGCTGCATGTAGTAGTTCCAGTTCCAGTGCGGACCCGGGTCGGTGTGATCGTTGCCCGGCACCTCGACGTGACCGACGATGTGCGTGCGGTCCTTCGGAATGCCCCGGCGCTCGGCGATGTTCTTGGTCAGCGCCGCCGACGCCCGGTACATCGCGTCGGTGTACCAGGACGGGTTGTCGACGAAGCCCTCGTGCTCGATGCCGATCGACCGGCTGTTCGCGTTGCGCACGTGCCAGGCGACGTCCTTCTCCCGGACCATCTGGGTGATCTGGCCGTCGCTGGAACGGATCACGTAGTGCGCGCTCACCTTCGAGCGCGAGTCCTTGAACCAGCTGATGGTGCCGGCGTACGAGCCCTGGGTGGTGTGCACGACGATCCGGTCGATCGCGCTGCTGGTGGGCCGGTTGGCGACCGTGTAGTTGCTGCTGAGCGCGGCGTTCCAGATGGCGCCCGGGTAGTCGACGGCCATGGTGCCCATCGAGGAGGCGGTCGCGTACTTGCCGCGCTCCGGGTCGACCTTCGCCGGGGCGACGGTGATGCCCGCGCCCTCGCCGGTCCGGACGGTCAGGCCCGCGCCGAGCAGGCGGTAGACCTCGTCGGCGTACAGCTTGCCGGTGGCCAGGTCGGCGGAGTGCGAGTACTGCGCGATCACCTGGTACCAGTGGTCGACGTCGTCGCGCTGCGCCTCGGTCAGGCCCGCCTGGTCGGCGTACGAGTCGAGCACGGCGGCGGCGCCCGCGATGTTCGCGGCGGAGTCCTTGGCCACCCGCTCGGTCGGCAGACCGGTCAGCTTGGTCGCCTCGGACAGCGTCCGGTTGTTCGGGTTGCTGACCAGGTGCATCATTCCGTAGCCGCCGGCCTGGCTCGGGCGGCCCTTGTGACCGTCCAGGTGGGACTCGGCATAACCGAGCGCGACCAGCAGATCGCGCGGTACGTCGTAGTGGTCGGCGGCCGCGGCAAAGGCCTTCGCCAGCTCGCCCCCGGGCACGACGGGTGATTGGGATGGCGGTGGTGCCGCCGTGGTGGGCAACATGCCACTGAAGGCGATCACGCCTGCGGCTGCGGCTGCGAGCACCGCGGTCATTCTGGGCAGTCGGGCGGTCTTACCCATGGGATTCCTTCCCTTACGGCTGAGGGGCTTGCCGCGACGATAGGGCAAAAACTTCCGATACTGCCAGTAGTTAAGTGAATTTTTTCCGTTAGTTCGCCGAATCGAGGGTGCTTTTGCACCTCAGTCGAAAAGGTCCCGCCTCAGGCGACCACTCGGCCGCGCAAGATGATGCGCTTCGGATGCGCGAGCACCTTCGCGTCCCGCCGCGGATCCGCGTCGTACACGACGATATCTGCCGGAGAGCCCACGGCCAGGTCGCCGGGAACGCCCAGCCACTCGCGCGCCGCCCAGGAACCGGCCGCGACGGCCTGTGCAGAGCTCATGCCGATGGTCGTGAGTTGGGCGACCTCCGCGGCCACCAGGCCGTGCGACAGCACTCCCCCGGCGTCGGTTCCGGCGAACACCGGCACGCCCGCCTCGACCGCGGCTTGCAGGGTCGGGATCCGGCGGTTGTACAAGTCGCGCATGTGCGCCGCGTACCCCGGGAACTTGCCTTCGGCCTGTTCGGCGTACGTCGGGAAGCTTTCCAGCTGCAGCAGGGTCGGGACCAGGGCGGTGCCGTTCGCGGCCATCAGGTCGATCAGGTCCGGCGAGAGACCCGTGCCGTGCTCGATGCAGTCGATACCCGCCGCGAGCAGATCCGGCATCGCGTGCTCGCCGAAGACGTGGGCGGTGACCCGGGCACCCAGTTCGTGCGCCCGCGCGATCGCCGCGGACAGGGCCTCGGCCGGCCAGCACGGGGTCAGATCGCCCGCCTCCCGGTCGATCCAGTCGCCGACCAGCTTGACCCAGCCGTCACTGCGGCGGGCCTCCTGTTCGACATACGCGACAAGCTCGGCGGGTTCGATCTCCCAGCCGTAGTTGCGGATGTAGCGCTTGGAGCGCGCGATGTGCCGGCCGGCCCGAATGATCTTGGGCAGGTCCTCCCGGTCGTCGATCCATCGGGTATCGGCGGGTGACCCCGCGTCCCGGACGAGCAGAGCGCCCGCGGCGCGGTCCTGGAGCGCCTGCTGCTCCTGGGTTTCGGCGTCCACAGCGCCGTGCTGGTCCAGGCCGATATGGCAGTGGGCGTCGACCAGGCCGGGCAGGATCCAGCCGCCCTCGCTGACGGTGGTGACGTCGGCACCACTACCGGCGGCGGGCCGGTCGATGACCAGCCCGCCGCTGAGATAGAGCTCCTGCTGAACACCTGACGGCAGAACGACGCCGGTGAGCCTGACTACTGAGGTCATGCTCAGACCGTAGCCGTTCGGCTCGTCAGTACTCGAGCAGGTCGTGACCGCCGGTGGCCGGAGTGGCCGCCGCCGGTTCACCGTGAGCCGTGGTTCCCGCGGTCTGCGGGCACGGGCTCGGGTCGTTCTCCTGCGTCGCCGTGCCCGCCGGGCAGGGTTGCGCCGAGGCGGGGGTATGGCTGGGGGTCGGGTCCTGCGTGGGGTTCTCGGTCGGAGTTGTGGACGGGGTGGGGGTCGGCGTCGGCGTCGGCGTGGGAGTCGGCGTCGGCGTCGGGGTCGGGGTGGGAGTCGGCGTCGGGGTCGGCGTCGGCTTGGTCGGGCGAATCGTCGGCAGCGTCGGCGTCGCGGTCGGCGGCGTCGGCCTGGTCGGCCGGTCGGTGGTCGGAATGGGATCCGGCGTCAGCGTCGGCTTCGACGGGGTGGGCAGGGTCGGCTGGGTGCTGGTGGTCGGCGTGGCTGTCGGCTTCGGCGTGGCCGTCGTCTGGACCTTGTCGTCCTCGATCTCCGGCACGACGGTCGGATCCACCTTGCGCTCGGCATTGCCAGAACGCTTGGCCGTCGGCACCTCGCCGGTCTTGTTCGGGATCAGCACGGCCGAGCGGGTGTAGACCCGCATCCAGCGCAGCACGGTGGCGACGAAGTCCTTGGAGTGGTGATACCTCAGCAGGGACTTCACCAGGTCGTGCGGGTTCTTCAGGTCGTCGTTCTCGGCGCAGAGGTAGATCGCGACGGCGGTGACGGCGTCGTACACGTTGTTGGGGTTGTCGAACCCGTCGCCGTTGCCGTCAACGCCGTACTCCTCCCAGACGGAGGGAATGATCTGCATCGGGCCGACGGCCCGGTCGTAGAAGGTGTCCCGGTCGAACCGGCCCTTGTCGGTGTCGAGCACCAACGGCGTACCGCCCTTGCCACTCAGAACGGGGCCGAGGATCCGGCCGCGGGTGGTGCCGGCGATATCGACTCGGCCACCGGCGGCGTGGGCGGACTCCACCTTGCCGATCCCGGCCAGCAAGGGCCAGGTCAAACCACAGTTGGGGCGAATCACGCCGAGATTGGCGGTCGCGCGGCGGTAGGCGGGGAAGACCCCGCGGGGGATTCCGTTGATCGCGTCGGGACGGCCGGGGCGGACAACGGAACGGCCATCGGTGGCGCCCTGGACGGGGACGTCAGCTCGAGCCGGTTTGTCAGATCCAATCCTGCCGTCCACTCCGGGACGTTGCGGGACGATCATGGTCAGTTCGTCGAACTCACCGCTGTTGAGGCCGGCACCGGGTGAAGGGGCGACCGGACGGTCGACCGAGAGCAATCCGGTCGGACCGGACCCTCCTGAGGCCACTGTCACGACCGCACCCACGAGGAGCGGTGCCACACACAATGAAGCGATGATTATTTTGACCCGACGGTTTCCACTACGGGTTAGGCGCATAGAACCACCAACGATCCAGGCGCCAGAAAGTTACCTGAAATCGACGCAAAGTTACCTGAGGTGATAGCTCATCTCCGGCCCGCGACCGCCCCAGGCGGTCAGGGTAGGGCCTGATCGGCCTGGCGGTCACATTGCGTGTGGATTACCGTCTCAATAGCTGGGCAAGGCCGCGCGGAGTAGCTTCCGCGACAGCGTCGCGGCATAGCCGGTGCGCTATGACCGAAAGGTCAGGAGCCGGGCTTGCCCGCGTCGCCGGAGGGGGCTTCGGCGGCGCCGGCGCCGTTCGCATCGCCCGTGCCGGTGGCGTCCGGGGCGCACGACGGTGGCACGGTCGGCGCAATCGTCGGGGTGACCGGAGGCGGCGGTGAAAGCTGCGATACCGGAGCGGGCACCGTCTTTTCACACGCCTCCGCCGTCGTGGCGGTCGGCGTGGAGTCAGTCGTCGTGGCCGGCGGGGTCCCAGTGGTCGTCCCGGTGGTCGTCGCAGTCGTCGTGGCCGGCGTCGTGCCGTTCGTGGTGGCCGGCGGCGTCTCGGACGTCGTGGCGGGCGGCGTCTCGGTCGTGGTGGCCGGCGGGGTTGTCACTGGCGGCGGCGTGGTGGCCGACGGCGGGGTGACGGGCGGCGGGGTGGTGGTGTCCGGCGGCGGCGTGGTGGTCGTCGGCGTGGACGGCGTCGTCGTCGGGGTGGACGGGTCCGGGGTGGTCGGCGTCCGGGTCGGGTCGGTCGTCGGCGTCGAGGGCTCCTCGGTCGGGTTCGTCGAGGGGTCCTTGGTCGGCGTCGAGGACGTTGGCCTGGACGGCCGCGGCAGGGAGATCGTTGGCAGCGTCGGCTGCGGCGACGGCACCGTGGTTGGCGTCGTCGTGGTGGCCGGCGGCGAAGGCGTCACGCTCGGGTGTGGCGTGGTCGGCGCGGTCGTCGGCGGGATGACCGGCGCGGTGGTGGTCGCCGTCGCGGACGGCTGCGGGGTCGGCGTCGCGACGGTCTGCGTCACCGCGGCCCGGTTGACCGGGTCGTTGTCGTCGACCACGGGCGGGGTCTCGTCATGCTCGACGTTGCCGTCCTGGTCCACCGACGGAGGCGGTACGACGCCATCGCGGTCGGGCACCTGCACACCCGCTGAGCTGTACGTCTGCATCCAGCGCAACACGGTGGACACGTAGTCCATCGAGTGGTTGTAGCGCAGTACGGCGGCAACGAGCCCGCGCGGATCCTTCAGATTGGCGCCACCGGAGCACAGGTACTCCCCCGCGGCCCGGGCGGCGTCGTAGATGTTGTGCGGGTTCTTCACGCCATCGGCGTTCCCGTCCGCGCCGAACATGGCCCAGGTACCAGGAATGAACTGCATCGGGCCGACCGCGCGGTCCCACTGGGTGTTGCCGTCGAACTTGCCCTGGTCGGTGTCCTTGATGGCGGCAATCCCGGGCCCACCGTCCAGTAGCGGGCCGAGGATCTCGCCGCGCGTCGTACCGGTCTGGTCGACGCGGCCACCGCTCGCGTGGGCGGATTCCACCTTGCCGATACCGGCCAGCAGGGGCCAGGTGAGTCCGCAGTTGGGCTGGGCGGCCGCGATTTCCTGCGCGACGCGCTGGTAGGCGGGCAGCACGCTGCTCGGAATACCCGCGACGGAGCCAGGCAGCGCCGTACCCACATCTGCCTGGCCGTCGACCGTGCCGGTGATGGGGATCTCGACGTCGGACGGCTTCTCGCTGCCGAGGCGGCCGTTGGCGCCCGGGCTGGGGCCGACGTCCTTGGCGAGATCGTCGAACACCGAGTCCTGGCGATTGGCGCCCGCGAGCGCGGCACTGTCGACGATGAACAGGTTGGACGGGCCGCCGCTACCGGCGACCACCACTCCGACCATGGCCAGCGGAGGCGCGACCCAGATCCAGGTGGCGGTGATTCTCCCCCGCCAACTGTTGGTGCCGCTCAGTTTCTGCCTCACTGCCGTCTCACGTCCTCGCAGTTCGCTGATCGTGCTTCGGGCGCACCGACGATCTTAACCGCGGACTTCGACAACACAACCGGTTCGGCGTGGTCCGAAACGTCACCGAGACCGGAGGACTACAGCGAGGCGTCGCGCTACTTCGGGCTGTCGCCGCCCAGCAGGCCCTTCAGCTCGTCGGGCAGCTGGAAGTTGCCACCGGCGGCACCGCCACCACCGAATGCGGCGGGCAGCTCGCCGGGCGCAGGCTGCTGCGGAGCCGCCGCGGCCGGGTTTCCGCGCTTGGCCGGGTTGCCCGAAACACGCTTGGCCTTGCCCTTTTTGGCCTGCTGCTTCGCCTTCTTGCCGCCGCCCATGCCAGGCATCCCGGGCATCCCGGGCATTCCCGGCATGCCCTTGCCGGAGGCCATCGCGGACATCATCTTGCGGGCCTCGAAGAAGCGCTCGACCAGACCGCTGACGGCGGCCACCTCGGTACCCGAACCCTTCGCGATCCGGGCCCGGCGGGAGCCGTTGATCAGGTGCGGATCGTTGCGCTCGGCGGGCGTCATCGAGTGGATGATCGCTTCGATCCGGTCGATTTCGCGCTCGTCGAAGTTCTCCAGCTGGTCCTTGAACTGGGCCGCGCCGGGCAGCATGCCGAAGATCTTGGTCAGCGGGCCCATCTTGCGCACGGACTGCATCTGGGCGAGGAAGTCGTCCAGGGTGAAGTCCTTGCCGCCCTTCTTCTGCAGCTTGGCGGCGGTCTTGGCCGCCTCACCCGCGTCGAAGCTCTGCTCGGCCTTCTCGATCAAGCTCAGCACGTCACCCATGCCGAGGATGCGCGAGGCCATCCGATCGGGGTGGAAGACGTCGAAGTCCTCGAGCTTCTCGCCGTTCGACGCGAACATCACCTGGCGGCCGGTGATCTGCGCGATGGACAGCGCGGCACCACCGCGGGCGTCACCGTCCAGCTTGGACAGCACCACGCCGTCGAAACCGACGCCGTCGAGGAATGCCTGCGCGGTGACGACCGCGTCCTGGCCGATCATCGCGTCGACCACGAACAGGATCTCGTCGGGGGTGACCGCGTCCCGGATGTCGGCGGCCTGCTTCATCAGCTCGTCGTCGACACCCAACCGGCCGGCGGTGTCGACGATGACGACGCTGTACTGCTTGGTGCGCGCCTCTTCCATCGCCTGCCGCGCGACCGACACCGGATCACCGACGCCGTTACCGGGCTCGGGAGCGAACACCGGCACGCCGGCCCGCTCACCGACCACCTGGAGCTGGGTGACAGCGTTCGGCCGCTGCAGGTCGGCCGCGACCAGCATCGGCGTCTGGTGCTTGCTCTCCTTCATCCACTTGGCGAGCTTGCCGGCCAGGGTCGTCTTACCCGCACCCTGCAGACCGGCCAGCATGATCACCGTCGGCGGCCGCTTGGCGAACCGGATCTCCCGGGTTTCACCACCGAGGATCTTGACCAGCTCGTCGTTGACGATCTTGATCACCTGCTGCGCCGGGTTCAGCCCGCCGCGCACCTCGGCACCCGCCGCGCGCTGCTTCACCGCCGCGATGAAGTCCTTCACCACCGGCAGCGCGACATCCGCCTCCAGCAACGCGATCCGGATCTCCCGGGTCGTCGCGTCGATATCGGCGTCGGTCAGCTTGCCCTTGCCACGAAGATTCTTGAACGTGGCGGAAAGGCGATCGGAGAGCGTGTCGAACACGAGTGATCCGTTCCAGTCGAGGTGCCCCATACAACCCCGCCGAGTCTACCGGCCCCACGCACACCCACCCGACGCCCTCTCCCACCCACTAAAGTCCCGCCCGGAGGTAGACATGCGGCCAACGGACTTCAACTGCCGCTACTCGGCGGCCAAGGACAAGCTCCGTGACAGCTCGTCCCGCCACCTCCCAGTGGGACCTCGCCGACCCGCCGAAGTTCTCAGATAGCTGATGACCGGTCGCCCGGTCAGCCGGTAGTGATGCTGGGACGCGATCGCGGATCACTTCGTTAGGATCCGTCTCGATGCCGTCGTACCGGCTGATGCCGTTCACCGCTAGTCTCATGCGATGGCTGGGGCAACGTCGGTGGCGGAGTTCGACAAGGCGTACATCCTGGCTCGTGGTCGGGTGATGGCCCAGGGTGGAGCGACCATCGCGGACGAGCAGTCCGCTCTACAGGATTTGGCAGCGGGCCTCACGACAGATGCGGACCGGCAATGGGCGGCCAGCATGATCGAAAGTCTCAGCGTTGTCGCTCCGGCCTCCGCCGCGCCTGCTCCGAGTCCGCTCGTTCTCGAGGCCTCCGCCGTCCAGCGAGCGGCCTTGGCGGCGGATGGCACCGAAGCGGAACGTATCGAGGCCCTCGCCGAGGCCCGGCACAAGATCTTCGAGCTTGCCAGTAAGGCCGACGCACGGGAGGCGTCGCAGATCCGGGGTCTCGCGCGCGTTCTCGAACATCTCGAAGAGGGCATGCGGAATTCACCATGGGATGAGGGTCCCTCCGCCTCGCCGAGTAGCTGAACTTGGCTGACGAGCGGCTGGTCGCTCCGGCCAATCCCGGCCATCGCTCGATTCCAGTCGTTCACGAGTAACGAGGTGGCGCGACGAACGCGCGGGCCTGTGGATGACGGGCACGCGTTGCGCTGGACAGCCGCTAGCCTGGCGGGATGGCTGGGGAAACGACGGTAGCGGCGTTCAACAACGCCTACTTGCACGCTCGCGATCGGGTCGAGGCAGACGGCGGACGAACGCTCGCCGCCGAGCAGGAGGTCCTGCGCAGGCTCGTTCCCGGCTTGGCGAAGGAGTCCGAGCGGCAATGGGCTGAGCGGATGATCGCGAGCCTGGCTACCGCGCCGCAACCTGAACCGGAGCCAGGGCCGTTGTACCTGGAGGCTTCGGCGATTCAGGGCCAGGCGTTCTCCGGTGAGGGCACGACCGAGCAACGGATCGAGGCACTGGTCGAGGCGCGGCGCCAGATCTTCGAACTGGCGAGCCATGCTCCAGCGGACGAGGCCCCGCACATCCGTGGACTGGCTCGAGTTCTGGAACATCTGGAAGACGCCCTGCGGAATCCGGCATGGTATGAAGAGCCGCGTCCTCCCCAGGGCGGCTGACGATGAACGATGTGCCGATTCCCCGGGATTCACCGGCCTACCAGGAGTTCAAACGGCTGCACGACCTGGCCCACCAGATGCGGCCCGGGTCGGCCGACCGCTGGAACGGTGACCTCTACGCCAGTTCCAACCCCACGCGGTTCGGCGCGCTCGATCCTCAGGGCAACATGCGGTTGTCCCAGACGCTCGTACTGGACCATCTTTCCGGTGCCACCGATCCGTCCCGCCGGGCCGAGCAGGCGCAAGCCATCGCCACCGTGCTGCACGAGTCGTTGCATTCGCGCGTGCCTATGGACGACCCGGGGAATCCGGATGCGCAAAGGAATCTTCAGTCCCGCGCGTTGGACGAGGGCCTGACGGAGTACCAGACGGTCTCGAACTTCCAGGCGTTCGCGGATTTGGCCGGCTACCAGGATCTGCCGACGCCTCCGGCGCAGTACGACTCGGCGTACGTCGCCACCACCCGAGTGCTCGACTACGCGGCAGGCCCGGACACCTCGCGGCGTAAGCTGGCCGACCGGGCGCTCGACGCACCAGTGTCGATGCGGTTCAACGCACTAGCCGACGAAATCGTGCGCACGCGGCTCGACGGCGTCGTACCGCCGGAGCCGCAGCATCAGCAAGCCGCCCGGGCCGAGGTCAGCACGGCCCTTGCGGACATGTCCTGGCAGGGCCTTGCCCACTCCGGCGCTGGTCTCGGCGGCGGCGTAGCGCGGGAGAGTATTGAGCGGGTCGAACGGGCTGTTGGGCGGATCGAGCAGCATTATCAGCAATCGCCTGATCGGCCGTACGGCGCTGCGCCCGCGGCGGGGTCTGGGCAAGGCCTTGGCGGTGAGCAGCAGCGTCTCGCTGGAACGGCCGAAGGAGTAGCGGCTGGCCCACCTCAGCAGGCGGGACCAGGGCAGGGCGGCCCCGCGCAAGGTGAGCGAGGGCCGGTTGATTTGGCGCAGTTGCCGCCGGCGGAGGCCGCTGCTCGGCTGGAGGGAGTAGCTGCGCAGGGTGCTCAGGTGCATGGCTGGCAGGAGCAAGGTCCGCCCGTGCAAGGTCAGCAGGGGCAAGGGCAGGCCATGCCGGGGCAGATGACGGCTGGACAGCCGGGGCAGGTGGCGGCTGGGCAGCGGGTGCCGGTGGAGATGCGGGCGGCGTTTAGTGGGCAGGCGCCTGCCGCGGGGGCGGTGCAGAGTGCGCCGAAGCTTGGGGATGGGTCGCGCGGGAGTTCTGGGGCGGAGGCTACGGCTGGGCGTTCGGTCGGGCCGCGGAACGAGCCGACTGGTCGCGATCGGGATTAGCCCCAGCCGACGGAATCCTCGCGACGTCCGGCGCGAAGTTGGTTGACACCGGCGTTGGGCTAACCGATGGTGGGGCTTTATCGGTTAGGGAGGTTGGGGTGCGCGAGGTTGTTGTGGTGGATGCGCCGACGAATTTGGGGTTGCGGCCGCCAGCGGACGGGGTGGTGCCCGGGTGTTACAAGTTGGCGGGCGCTCTGCGGGACCGAGGGCTGGTAGGCAGGATCGGCGCGACTGATGGTGGGTACGTCGTTCCGCCCAGGTATGACCGGGCCGGGTGGCGGCCCGGGGATGGCGTGTTCAACGCGGCGGCGATCGCGGCGTACAGCCGGAAGGTGGCGGAACGCCTTCAGCCGATCCTGGCGGACGGGAAGTTCCCGGTGGTGCTCGGTGGCGAGTGCAGCCTGCTGCTCGGGCCTACCCTGGCGCTGAAGCGGCGCGGGCGGTTCGGCGTCGCGTATCTGGACGGGCATTCGGACTTCCGGCATACCGGCAACAGCCCGTACGTCGGAGCCGCGGGTGGCGAGGCGCTCGCGCTGGTCACCGGTCGCGGCCAGGCCGATCTCGTGGACCTGGACGGCCTCGCGCCGTACGTGCGGGACAACGACGCCGTGTCGCTGGGGATTCGCGCGGACGACGAGGATCACGACGAAATGGTCGCGGCGGGCATTCTCGTCCGCTCCGCGCAGACCATCGCGGCGGACCCCGCCAAGGCCGCGGCGGAAGCCCTTGCTCGGCTGGAGTCGCTCGACGGGTTCTGGGTGCACCTCGACGTGGACATTCTCGACGCCTCGGTGATGCCAGCGGTGGACAGCCCGGACCCGGGTGGCATCGACCATGACGAGCTGATCGCGTTGCTGCAACCGCTGATCCGTTCGCCCAAATGCGCCGGGATCGACATCGGGATCTTCGACCCAGACCTCGATCCCGATGGCACCCTGGCGGCCGAACTCACCACCACGCTGGTCGCGGCCCTGACCTAGACCTCCCAGGCCACCGGTACGCCGTGCGGCGCGGCCACGCCAAGGATCCGCCGTTCGCCATCGGGCCAAACCCGTGCCGTCACCAGGAACTCATGCGACGACGACGGCGTACGACGCCCCGGCTCCAACGACAGCTGCGCGACCGGCGCCGAGGCGGAGGCTTGTGCGCCGAGGGCCTCGATCGCCGCCGTACCCGCCTCCTGGTCGGACGGCGACAGGTACTGCCACATCACCGAGTGCCAGACCACCGTCAGGTGCTCCGGCACGGGCTCGATCGCGCGCAGGAACGAGACCGCGTCCTCCCGCCGGATATCCGCCGGAACCTCGCGGGCCACTTCGAGCGCTCCGCGCAGACGGGCCAGCCGTTCGGTCATGTCCGGCCAGACGTACGACGTCAGCGTGAGCCGGCCTTGTTCGCTCAACGGGTCCACCGGCGCGATATCGCTGCCCACCCGCTCAACAATCCGCAGGCCGGTTGCCGTGAGCAACGACCCGAGGGGCCACGCGTCAGCAATGCGCACGGGGCTGTCCGGCCGGCCGTACGACGAGCCGTCGGCCAGGTCGTACCGGTAATGGTCCGCGCGCAGGGTCAACCCGGCGCTCGACCCGATCTCGAACAGCCGCACCGGCAGATCGCCCGAAATCCGGAGCAGGCCGCCGTAGAGCGCAGCGGCCCGGCCGACCTCGTTGGTCTGCGGCGGCTGGTTCAGCAGCGAGCGCACCTCGCCGCCATGCGAATGCAGGACCTGCTCGAACGCCTCCCAACCGAGCACCGGGTCCCACTCGCCACCCACGCTCGGGTAGAACACGGCCAGCTCCGGCACCTCCCCCGCCAGCACCAGCCGGTGCACGCTGCCGAGCAGGCGAAGCGCCAACGCCGAAGGGCCCGAGTCGTTCTCGTGGCCGGCCAGTACGGCGGTGGAGACGCCGCCGCGTTCGTAGTCGTCGACCAGCCTGCGCAGTAGTTCCCCGTACAAGGGCGAGCCCAACTCGTCACAGGCCCGCGCCTGGGCCTGGAACGTCTCGACGATCTTCACGCCCCGACTGTATTAAGAAGGCGGCGACAACCGATTGAGCACGGTCTTCGCCAAGGTGCGCGCGTCCTCTTCCTCCAGCGGGGAACCGTTGCTGTCGGTTAGGTAGAACACGTCCACGCATTCGGCGCCAAGCGTGCTGACGTGGGCCGAACGGATGTCGGCGCCCGCGGCCGCGATAGCCGCGGTCACGTCGTACAGCAGGGCCGGACGGTCGTGCGCGCGGACCTGCAGGACCGTGGCGGTTTCGGACGCCCCGGGCAACAGGTCGACCCGGCTCGGCTGGTGCCGGGCGGATGGCGCGTCCCGGGCCGTGAGGCGTCGTACCAGGTCGGTGTCGTCGCGAAGCGCCACAGCCAGCCGATCCCGGAGGCGAACCGCATCAGGCACAGAACCCGACACAGACCACTGGGAGATGCCTAACTCGTCCGAAGACGTTATGACGGCTGAACGAGCCGCGAGCCGCTCTACCGCCATTACCCCGGCAACAGTCGCAAGCGAGCCCACCTGGTCCGGTACGGCCACTACAACTCGTAGATCCCCGTGGTGATCCGATACGGCGACACCAACCGACCCAATGCCTACAACCTGGTGCAGCGGCGGAATCGGGATAGGCGGCGCATCAGTCCACAGAGAGCTGCCACCGCCCGCAAGCTCGGCCCGAACGCGTCGAGCCAGTTCACCCACTAGGCGCATCCGCCAAGGCGAGGCGGCCGCCGGACCGGCTGCACGCGCGTCGGCGTACGTAAGGGCCTCCAAGAGGTCCAACGTGTCCGTGTCGCCAACGATCCCTGCAATCAGGTCAACCGTCATTGGGTCGTCTAGGTCGCGTCTAGTGGCTACCTGCGACAGCGTGAGGTGTTGCCGCACAAGCAGGGCCACAGTCTGTACGTCGGCTTCGTTGAACCCGAGCCGCCTACAGATCCCTACAGCCATCTCGGCGCCGGTAACGCTGTGGTCGCCCTCAACCCCCTTGCCGAGGTCATGCACGAGTGCAGCCACGAAAAGCAGGTCCGGCCGACGTACGTCGCGCACGAGCTTCGACGCCTCGACACAGGTCTCCAGGAGGTGCCGATCCACTGTGAAGCGGTGTACGGCGGACTGCGGCGGGCGGAACCGTACGGCGTCCCAGTCGGGCAGGATCCGCGAAACGTAGCCAGCCTGGTCCAGGGCCTCCCAAACCTCCAGTAGGCCTTGCCCAGCGCCGAGAAGTGCGCAGAAGAGTCGACGGGCCTCCCCCGGCCAAGGGGTCGGCAGGTCCAGGGAATGCCGGGCCAACCGGCCACAGACGGCTGGTGACAGCACGAGTCCACGGTCGGCGGCTACGGCGGCTGCGCGCAGGCCGATGATCGCATCGCGCTCGGGCCGCGCGTCAGGCATCAGGACGACTTCACCCTCGTGCTGCCCGACACCTTCGTCCAGCGCCAGCAGCAACGGCCCACCACTGGTACGGCGCCGACGGGCTCGCGCGGGCTTCGCGGCGAGGCTCTCGACCCGGCGCCAGGACACGTCGCACACGTGGGCAAGGGCCCGGCCGGTCGCGTACACGTGGCGGAGCAACGCCTCGCGGTCGGGCATACCCAGCCCACGGGCCACATCGCCCGTGACGTCGGCCACGAGCCTGTCAGTGGCCCGGCCGGCTACGGCGTGCAACTCGTCCCGTACGTCCAGCAGGTCGCGCCGGGCGCGTTCCACCACCGGATGCGGGACATCGATCAACCAAGAGGCCACCAGGGCCCGGAGTACGACGGCGTCGCGGAGCCCGCCGTACGCCTCCTTGAGGTCTGGTTCGGCTAGGTGAGCCACCTCGCCGACAGTGCGGGCCCGGTCCCGGCAGGCCTCTGCGAGCGCGGGCAGCCGCGTTTTCGCCGTACGGCGCCAGTCGGCCATCAGGACCGAGCGAAGTTCGAGAGTCAGGTGAGAGTCGCCCGCCACGTGCCGGGCGTCCAGCAGCCCAAGGGCGACACGTACGTCGTCGGCCGCCGCGGCGCGGGCCTCCGCGATCGTGCGCACGCTGTGGTCGAGCCTGGTCCGCGAATCCCACAGCGGATACCAGATCTGGGACGCGAGTTCGTCCACCCGGGGATAGTCGTCGACGTGCACCAGCATCACGTCGAGATCGCTGTACGGGGAGAGTTCCTCCCGGCCGTAACCGCCTACCGCGACCAGGGCGACGCCCTCGGCGGGAAGACCGAGGGCGTCGCAAGCCTTGGCGAGCAGCAGGTACAGCAGCGCGTCGGCCTCTTCGGCACGCGCGCGCCGCTGTTCTGCTCGATCCGTCATCGAAGGGCACTCATTTAGAGGGCGTCTCCGTCGCGTTCACCGGTGCGGACCCGGACGATCGTCTCGACCGGGGTCACCCACACCTTGCCGTCGCCGATCTTGCCGGTCTGGGCGGCCTTGACCACCACGTCGAGCACCTGAGCGGCGTCGCCGTCCTCGATCACGACCTCCAGCCGGACCTTCGGTACCAGGTCGACCTCGTACTCGGCGCCGCGGTAGACCTCGGTGTGGCCCTTCTGCCGGCCGTAGCCGCTGGCCTCGGTCACCGTCATACCGGTCACACCGAAGGTCTCGAGCGCCGCGCGGACGTCGTCCAGCTTGTGCGGCTTCACCACCGCGGTGATGAGCTTCATGCGTTCGCCTCTTCCTTGTCGGACTTACCCACAGTCTCGTCGGTCACAGTCTCAGGCCTGGGCTCGGCCCGGACCAGCGAGTGACCGCGCATGCCGCCACCGGAGGTGAACTCGTACGCCGTCTCCGCGTGCTCCACCTGGTCGATACCGGTGAGCTCGTCGTCCTCCTTGAGCCGGAAACCGATGGTGAGATCGATGACCTTGGCCAGTACGAAGGCGACCACGAAGGAGTAGACACCAACGATCAGGTTGGCCAGCACCTGCCGGCCGAGCTGACCGGCGCCACCGCCGTAGAACAGGCCGTCCACCGCCGCCGGGGCCGCCGCGCTACCGAGGAAGCCGATCGCGATCGAGCCGACCAGACCGCCGACCAGGTGCACGCCGACCACGTCGAGGGAGTCGTCGAAGCCGAGCTTGTACTTGAGCGAGACCGCGAAGGCGCAGATACCACCGGCGACCAGGCCGAGAATGATCGCGCCCATCGGCGTCACCGCGGCACAGGCCGGGGTGATCGCGACCAGACCGGCAACGGCACCCGAGGCCAGACCCAGCGTGGTGGCCTTGCCGTGCCGGATGCGCTCGACGATGAGCCAGCCGATCACCGCGGCGGCCGTGGCCACCTGGGTGTTCACGAACGTGACCGCCGCGGTCGAACCCGCGGACAGCGCCGAACCGGCGTTGAAGCCGAACCAGCCGAACCACAGCAGACCGGCGCCGAGCAGAACCAGCGGCAGGCTGTGCGGGCGCATCGGGTCCTTGCGCCAGCCGACCCGGCGGCCGAGCACGATGGCCAGGGCCAGCGCGGCCGCACCGGCGTTCACGTGCACCGCGGTACCACCGGCGAAGTCGAGCGCCTTGATCCCGGCACCGATGAAGCCGCCGCCACCGTCGGCGTCGAAGAACCAGACCGAGTGCGCGACCGGGAAGTAGACCAGGCTGGTCCACAGCGCCACGAACACGATCCAGCCGCGGAACGTGGCCCGGTCGGCGATCGCACCCGAGATCAGGGCCGGCGTGATGATGGCGAACATCAGCTGGAAGGCCACGAAGGCGAGCGTGGGAATCGCGTGGCCCTCGGCACCGGTCACGGACTCCGGCGCGAGCAGGCCCTTCAGCCCGGCGGCCGAGAAGTTACCGATCACCCCGCCGTTGTCACCACCGAACGTCAGCGAGTAGCCGACCACCACCCACAAAATAGTGACGACGGCGATGGTGATGGCGCTCATCATCATCATGTTGAGCACGCTCTTCACGCGCACCATACCGCCGTAGAAGAAAGCCAGCCCTGGTGTCATCAGGAACACCAGCGCAGCACTGATCAAGACCCAGGCGGTATCGCCGGCGTTGATCTCCATCGTGGTCCCTTCGTCGATCACGAACTGGGCCGTCGTCCTCAATCGGTCGCTCCACGACAGCGGGGAGCCCGCGCGGCCACATGGCAAACGTTGGCGGGGACCCGTTTCAACCGATCGCGGCATTTGTTTCGCGGATGTGACAAAGCGTGCCGCCAGGTGACATCCGGATGACGGATCGCCCGCCGAGTGGCACTCTTGCTGCACCACACGGCCGCAGCCGCGCCACTGCGACCGTCCGAGCCGAGAGCAGTCGAAATGGAGACGAACAACGGGGAACGGCCACGTCGTGGCCGGCCGCGGGATCCTGAGGCGGAACCGCGGATCCGCAGGCACGCCATCCAGTTGTTGCTGGAGCGCGGCTTCGACGGTATGACCGTCGATGACGTGGCCGAGGCAGCTGGGGTGGGCAAGGCAACGATCTACCGTCGCTGGGCCAGTAAGGAAGATCTGGCCCATGACGCGATGACGCAGGTCTTCAGTATCGAAATACCCGATCCGGACACCGGATCGATCGTCGGCGACCTGACTCAGGTTTATGCCGACGCGGTCGTATTCGCGGGTAGCAAAGAGGGTGTGGCTCTGATCCGGCTCGCCCTGAGTGAGATCAACCGGGATCCGCAGACGGCCGCGCTGTACCGGAACTTCCTCCAGCATCGGGTGGCCCTCACCGCCGCCGCGGTGGATCGGGCCCGCGCCCGTGGGGAGAAGATCCGGCCCGACGCGGACGTACCGGTGATGGTCCAGTGGCTCGCCGGCCTACTGATCGTGCGAGCCGTCACCGGTGAGCCGATGCCAGGGCCGGACGATGTCGAGGACCTGGTCCGGATGACCTTGTTCGGGATTTGCGGGGACCCGGCAACTACTGTGCGAGACCGATCAGCAGCAGAGAGATAGCAGCAGCGGCCACTACCGCGACCGACAACCAAAAACCGGTACGACGCCTGCGCCGGCCGATCGCCGCACCGGCGGCCCAGGCGTCGTCCGCGAGACCAGGTGAGAGGATTCCGTCCACCGCCTGGTCCAGCGTGATGCGCACGTCCGGCAGCCGGCTGGACGACGTACCGAGTTCTGCCTGCAGGCGGCTCAGACCGGCCTGCAGCTGTTCCCGCACGGCGATATGCGAGATGTCGAGCAGGTCCCCGGTCTCGACGACCGTGAGCTCCTCGTACGCCACTAGAACCAGTACTGCCCGTTGCAACGGGGTGAGCGTGCCCAGCGCACGTAGGACCTCCCCCGGTGCTGCGGCGGTCTCCTGTTGCCAGGGCAGCCTGCGCCGCACAATCCGCTCGTAGAGCAGGCGAAGCGCGTAGGCGTCCGGATCGTCCTCCCGCCCCCACCGCATCGCCAAGCGGGCCAACGCCGCCTGCAAAGCCGAACCGGCCTTAACCGGGTCCAGACAGACCAGCGTCGCCCCACGCAGCCACCTGTCCTGACGGGTGTCAACGTAAACCGCGAACTCCTGGTCGACGTACTCGCGCATCATGCCTCCCTGCCATGGCGATGGTTACATCGCCGCGGTGGCGCAAGAGTTACACGAGACAGCCCCCGGGAACAGACCCCGTGAGCCAGGCTGTCAGGTCAGGAGGGCGTTGAGTTCGCTGTAGTCCATCCCGTCCTCCAGCTGGCGGTAGGTACCGGCGCCGAGGACTTCTCGGGCGGCGGCTGCCGCGAGGCCGTACGACGCTTGGGCGATGCCGGAACCCAGGCTGATCCGGGCCACCCCGAGGTCGATCAGTTCGGAGACGCCGAGTGCGCCCGGGTGCACCATCACGTTGAGCGGAAGTGGTCCGGTGACGAGCACCTTGATCAGGTCGACGCCAACCGCCTTCGCCGTTTCCCTTGCCGTGCGCAACCGTTCGGCCTGCTCCGGCTTTCCCAGCAGCGGCTCCGATGGGCGGAGCCCCTGGGCCCAGGAGATGCGCGCGCTGGTGGTCGCGATCGCCTTGGCGCCGGCCGCTTCGATCGCCGCCGCCGAACCGGCGTCCCACGCGTTCGGTAGTACCAGCGGGCCTTCTCGATGAAGATCTTGCAGTGCTGTCGCGTTATCCGTCACGTGCTCCAGCGTGACCCAACCGAGCGAGCACGTCTGGCCATATTCGGACCTGATCAGGTCGCGAGGGCATCGACCACGGCGGTGCGGGCGGCTTCGTCGGTGAGGCCTAGTTCGCGGAGGACCTTGGCGGCGACGCCACCGGAGTCGCGGTAGAAGGCGAGCAGGATGTGCTCGGTGCCGATGTAGTTGTGGCCGAGTTCGAGGGCTTCGGCGACGGCGCCCTGCAGTACGTGCGAGGCCCTCGGCGTCAGCGGCGGCTCGCCCTCCACCGGGTTCGCGCCGGGCGGGACCACCGCGGTGATGGCCTGACCCAGTGCCTCCTCGGTGATACCGGCGGCGGCGAGCAGCTTGACCGCGAGACAGGCCGGCTCGGTGAAGAAGCCGAGCAGCAGGTGCTCGGTGCCGACGTAGTTGTGGTTCGAGGCCGCGGCGATTCGCGGTGCCGCCTCCACCGCCCGGCGGGTGCGCCCGGTATAGCGGTCGAAGGCCGGGCGGGTGGTCCAGGAGACGGCGAACCGCTTGTGCGCCGCCTGCTTGCTCACGCCGAGCACGGCGCTGATCTCGAGCCAGGACTTACCGGCCGCGCGAGCGCGGTCCACGAAGTACCCCAGGGCCGCGTCGCTGGTCGCGGTCAGTTCGTTGATCTCGGTCGCGGCCGTGGCGAGCTGGGCCAGCTCGTCATCGCTGTCCGCGTCCTGGCGGATCGTATCGATGAGTTCCTGCAGATTCGGTCCAGGCGTCATGTCGTCAACCCTAGGTTGACAATCCTCGGCCGTCAACCTCGAGTTGACAAACCCGGGCCGACGGTCACAGACAGTTGCCGAGGGCAACCGTCTCGAAGGTCGGAACAAGTAGCCCAGGTTGTCCTTCTCCACAAGGACTGTCAACGCCTGGCGGCGAGTCTGAACGAATCTCCAGCAGAACGTCACCACACCTTGACGATCACTGTGGGTTAGTGCTCGTATCGATACCGCTCGGGGCCGGAAAACGACTTGGGATGTGGATACTTCGTGGTGAACGACAGGCAGGCTCCACAAAGCGACTACGCCGCGGTGGGCGGCGCGCCGGCCATCGCGTCGGTGGTGGACCTCTTCTACCAGCGGGTGCTGGCCGACCCGCAGCTGGTCGGGTACTTCGCGTCGACCGATCTGACCCGGCTCAAGCGGCACCAGGTTCAGCTGGTGTCGCAGGTGATGGGCGGCCCGGTCAGCTACGAGGGCCCGGAACTGGCCGCCGCGCACGCCGGGCGGGAGATCACCGAGCAGGACTTCGGCCGGGTGGTCGAGCACCTGATCACCTCGTTGCACGCGCACGAGGTTCGCAAGGACATCATCGACCGGGTCGTGGAGGCACTCGCGACGACCCGGGACGACGTCGTCACGCACTGACCCGGAATGGATCCGGACGCACTGAAGAACAGCTGGGCGGTGGTCGCCAAGTCCGGTGACGAGGTCCCCCTGTTCTTCTACTCCCACTTGTTCCTCAGCCATCCCGAACTCCGGGAGATGTTCCCGGTCTCGATGGCGGCCCAGCGCGACAAGCTGGTGGCCGCGCTCGGTGCCGTGGTCAGCAATGCCGACCAACTCGATCAGGTCACGCCCGTGCTGGCGCAGCTCGGGCGTGACCATCGCCGGTTCGCGGTGGTGGCCGAGCACTACTCCCACGTCGGCGCCTCGCTGCTGGCGACGCTGCAGCACTTCCTCGGTCCCGCGTGGACGCCGGAACTGGCGTCCGACTGGGCCACGGCGTACGGCCTGGTCGCGGCGGTGATGGTCGACGCGGCGGATGAGTCGGCCGATATCAGCCCGGCTTGGTGGCCCGCCGAGGTCATCGGCGTCGAACGGCGCACGATGGACGTCAGCGTGGCGCACGTCCGGCCGGCGGAACCACTGCCGTACCGGCCCGGGCAGTCCGTCGCGGTGGAGTTTCCGCAACGCCCGCGCCGCTGGCGGTACTTCAGCCCGGCCAACGCGCCCAGGTCGGACGGCTCGATCGAGCTGCACATCCAGCTCGTACCGGGTGGCCAGGTCAGCAGCGCCGCGGTCCGGTCGCTGCGCCAGGGCGACACCCTCCGGCTGGGTTCGCCGGTGGGTGAACAGCTGGCCCTACCCGACGACGGCCGCGACCTGCTGATGGTGGCCGGCGGTACCGGGCTCGCGCCGTTGCGGGCGATGCTGGAGCAACTCGACCAGGGCTGGCGCGGCACCACGCCGAAGGTGCACCTGTTCCACGGCGCCCGGATGCCGTGGAACCTGTACGAGCACACTCAGCTGACCCGGCTCACCCGGCGGCCGTGGTTCGACTACACCCCGGCCGTCTCCGACGACGGGTCGTATCCCGGTCAGCGCGGGCTGATCGGCTCGATCGCCGCGGCCCATGGCCCCTGGACCGATCGCCTCGCGCTGGTCTGCGGTTCGCCCGCGATGGTGGCGCACACCGTCGGCGAGCTCACCGCGGCCGGTCTACCGACGGCGAACATCCGCTCCGAACAGTTCGTTGGGGGACCCCAGTGACAAGCGAAGACGCCTTCTCCCGGAGACCCGCGCAGTCTCCGAACACCATTCGCCACCACGTGTTCAGCACCCGCATGCGCGGTTACGACCAGGCGGAGGTGAGCGACTTCCTCGCCGATCTGGCCGATCAGGTGGAGTACGCCGATGCCGATCGGGCCGCGCTGCGGGCGGAGCTGGAGCGGATCCGCGCCCGCAGCACCGACGACGAGGAGCGGGCGCACATCACCGCGCACGCGGTCGGGCTGCTCAGCCAGGCGCAGCAGATCGCGGACAACCTGGTCGCCGAGGCCGAGCAGTACGCGCGCGACCTGGTCGAGGCGGCCCGGGACCAGCATCGCGACGTACTGAAGAAGGCGCACGAGTCGGTCGAGACTGCCGTGCGCGCGGCCGAGGGCCCGTTCCCGCCCAACGCCGAGCTGGAGTACGTACGGACCTTCACCCAGGTCGCGCACGTGCAGCTGCGCTCGGTGCTGGACGCGCTGGCGGAACAGGTCGAGCGGCTCGGCCGGCTACCGGAGCTGCCCCGGCCACCCGAGCCCGATCTCGGCGAGATCGAGTGGTGGGGCGACCTGTCCACCAAGAACTAGGCGCTGCTGGTTCTAGTCGAGCAGGGCGTCGACGAACTGCTCCGCGTCGAACGGAGCCAGGTCGTCGGCGCCTTCGCCGAGGCCGACCAGCTTGACCGGTACGCCCAGCTCGCGCTGCACCGCGATCACGATGCCGCCCTTGGCCGTGCCGTCGAGTTTGGTCAGCACGATGCCGGTCACGTTGATCACCTCGGCGAAGACGCGGGCCTGGGTGAGCCCGTTCTGCCCGGTGGTGGCGTCGATGACCAGCAGGACCTCGTCCACCTCGGCGGACTTCTCGATCACGCGCTTGACCTTGCCAAGCTCGTCCATCAGGCCGGTTTTGGTGTGCAGCCGGCCCGCGGTGTCCACCAGTACGACGTCGACGCCGGCCTCGATCCCGGCCTTGACCGCGTCGAACGCGATGCTCGCGGGGTCGCCGCCCTCGGGACCGCGCACGGTCCGAACGCCGACCCGCTCACCCCAGGTCTGCAATTGGTCCGCGGCGGCCGCGCGGAAGGTGTCGGCCGCACCGAGCACGACCTGCTTGTCCTCGGCCACCAGGACGCGGGCCAGCTTGCCCACGGTGGTGGTCTTACCGGTGCCGTTCACGCCGACGACCAGCACGATCGCGGGCTTCGTATCGGTCCGCGAGGTCTTCAGCGACCGGTCCAGCGTCGGGTCGACCAGCGCGACCAGCTCCGAGCGCAGCACCGAGCGGGCCTCTTCGGCGTTCGCGATGCCCTCAACCCGGACCCGGGTGCGCAGCCGCTCGACCAGTTCCTGGGTCGGGCCGACGCCAACGTCGGCTGTGATCAGGGTGCTCTCGATGTCGTCCCAGGTCTCTTCGTCGATCTTGTCGCTCGACAGCAGCGCCAGCAGTCCCTTGCCGAGCGATCCCTGGGAGCGGGCCAGGCGGGCGCGGAGGCGGACGAGCCGTCCTTGCGCCGACTCGGGCCGCTCGACCGTCGGCAGCTCGGTGTCCTCGAGCGTGCGAGTGGGCGTGTCCCGGGGTTCTTCCGCGTCGTCGCCGACCTGAGGCTCGGCCGGCTCGATCCGCGGTGTGGGCGCGGGCGGAGGCAGCTCCTGGGCCTTGCGGCGGCGGGAGACGACCAAACCGGCAGAGGCGCCGATGAGGATCACGGCGACCGCGATGATCGCGATCAGCACCTGGTCGGTGAGCAGAGGAACAACCTGAGGGGTCAACACGATCACCCATCCTTTCAGACGGCCGGTGCGTCAGCTCAGGTCCACCAGCTGATCGGCGTACGGCGCCTGCTCCGGGTGGTGCGTGAGCAGCAGGATGCTGCGCTGTCCCGCGGCGGCGTACAGGTCGTACAGCAGGGCCTGGCCGGTGTCGGTGTCGAGGTGTTCGGTCGGCTCGTCCAGCACCAGGATGTCGAAGTCGGCCAACAGCAGGCGGGCCATCGCGAGCCGCTGCCGCTCGCCGCCGGACAACCGGGCGCCGTGTTCGCCGACCATCGTTTGGAGCCCCTTCGACAGCCCTCGGACGAAGTCGCCCAGCTTGGCTCGGTCCAGGGCCTCCATGAGCTCGTCGACGGTCGCGTCGGGCTTGGCGATCCGGAGGTTCTCCTCGATGCTCGTGTCGAAGATATGGCTCTCCTGCGTCATGAGTCCGACCACGGTCCGTACGTCGTCCCCGGCCAGCGTCGAGACATCTACCCCGCCCAAGGTGATCCGCCCGGCCCGGGGATCCAGGAACCGCAGGAGTACGCCGGCCAGGGTGCTCTTGCCGGAACCGCTTGGACCCGTCAGAACCACCCGAGCCCCTTCGGCCAGCTCGAGGTCCACATCGGTCAGCACGTCCGGCCCATCGCCGTACCCAGCGGCCACCCCGGCTACAACGAGGTCCCGCCCGCTAGGCAGAGCTACAGGCGCTAGTGGCTCACCAACCGGCGTGGGCGCCTCCGCGAGGGCCTCGACGCGTTTGAGGGAGGCACGGACCCGGATGGCCATCTGCGCCGCAAGCGGGACTCCACCGAGTACGTCGGCCAAGGCGAGCGGGGTCAGCACCAGCACGGCAAAGACCGGACCGGACACCTCTCCCGCGCTACCGAGGATCAACCCGGACAAGCTGGCAGCGCCGACGCAGACCACCAGCAGGGCGTTACCCAGTCCCGCGCTCCAGGCGGACCTCCGCTCGGCCCAGGCCAGTCGAGCGTCCGCCTGAGCGAATTCGTCCAGGGCCCGGCTGACGCCGTCGTACGCGATCAGGTCCGGCGCGGCCTGCAGCGTGGCGGTTGCGAGCGCGTAGGCCTCGCCACGATCGCTTGCGACGGCCTTCTCGGCTTGACGCGCCGCCCGGGCGGTAAGCCAGGGAACCACTGTGCAAGCGACTAGAACCGCCAAGGCGACGGCCAGACCTGCAGTCGGTAGGAGTAGTACGACGAGGACGACAGTCGCGGTGGCGGTAATAGCCGCCACAAGCAGGGGTAGAACCACTCGCAGCCACAAGTCGAGTACGGCGTCTACGTCGAGCACAAGCCGTGCCAGGAGGTCTCCCCGGCGTAGGTGCTGTAGGCCGCGTTCTTCGAGCCGAGCCGTCATCCGCGACCGGGCATCACCCAAGAGCCGGTACGCCGCGTCGTGCCCGGCAAGCCTTTCGACGTACCGGAAGACGCCTCGGGCCACACCAAACGCCCGTACGGCGACGATCGCTACCAGAAGCGTGAGTACGGGCGGTTGTGCCGCGGCAGTGGTGATCAGCCAGGCGGAGGTGGCCAGGAGAGCCACCGCGCTTCCGGAGGCGAGTACACCCGCTACGACGGCGCCTACCAAGGACTTCACGCGATCACCAGCTCCCGGGCGCCAACCGTCACGACCCGGTCTGCGGCCGCTAGTAGGGCCGGGCGGTGTGCCACCAGCAGGACGGTTCGGCCGCTCGCGCGGAGGTATTCGAGCACTGTCGCCTCGGTCTCGGCATCGAGCCCGGCCGTTGGCTCGTCCAGTAGCAGCACCGGCGCGTCCGTGATCAACGCCCGGGCCAACGCGACCCGGCGCCGCTGGCCACCCGACAGCAACTGCCCCTGCTCCCCCACGGCCTGGGCCGGGTCCAGCTCGGCTGCGCCCGCGAGCTCTAGGGCTCGCCGTACGTCGGCGTGGGAGGCGTCGGGCCGTCCCAGTCGGACATTGTGTGCGATGTCGCCCTCAAGCAGGCCGGGCCGCTGCGGCACCCAGGCGAACAACCGGCGCCACGCCCGCGCATCGTACTCCTCGGCCGCCGTCCCGCCGACCTGAACCGAACCAGCCGCAGGAGCGACGAAACCCAGCAGGACGGCGAATACGGTCGACTTCCCGGCTCCACTGGCTCCGGCCAGCGCGACGACCTCACCCGCGTGTAGGTCGAGGTCGAAGCCTTCCAGCGTCGGTTCAGCCCGATCCGGGTATTGCACGGTGACACCGCGCAGAGACAGCGGCAGAGCCGGCAAGTCCGTCCTACCACCGTGAGCCGGCAGAGGCGTCTCAAGCACCCGGAAGACCTCCTCGGCGGCCGCGACGCCATCCGCGCTTGCATGGAAGTGAGCGCCTACCTGTCGCAACGGCAGGTAAGCCTCCGGCGCGAGGATCAACACCAGTAGAGCCGTCTCCAGCCCCATCTGGCCTTCCACCAACCTCAGGCCGACACCAACCGCTACTAGGGCCACGGAGATGCTGGCGAGCAGTTCGAGCACCAGCGACGATACGAACGCCAGCCGCAGGCTGCTCATCGAGGCCACCCGGTGCCGGTTGGTCACCCGCCGTACGGCGATGGCTTGTCCCTTGGCCCGGCCGAACACCTTCAGCGTCGTCAAACCCGCGACAACATCCGCGAAGTGGTGCGCGAGCACGTCCAGCGCCCGGGCCCGTCGCCGGCTGTGCGCCTGGGTGGCGAGCCCGATGAGAACCATGAAGATCGGGATCAGCGGCAGGGTCACCAGGACCGTTCCGGCCGCGATCAAGTCGGAACGCGCCATCCACACCGCGACCCCGATCGGCACCGTACTGGCGAGGACCAGCTGCGGGAGGTACCTCGCGAAGTACGGATCGAGGTCATCCAGTCCACGAGTCAGCAACGTCGTGAGCGAACTGGTCCGCTCCCCACTCAGCCAGCCCGGCCCGAGCTGCAGAGCGTGGGCGAGCAACTGGCCGCGCAGCGCGGACTTCACCGCCGCCGAGGACCGCTGCGCGACCACCTCCTGCAGCCAGACAAGTACCGCCCGGGCAAGGATCGTTGCTGCCAGCAACCAGGCGAGCCGCTCGACGCCGGCCGTCGTACCGGACACCACCACGGTGGTGATCGCCCGGGCCAGCAGTACGGCCTGCGCGATGATCAGCCCACCCGTCGTCACGCCGATCAGCACCGACGCGAGCAGGAACACCCGGGCCGCGCGGGCCCTGCGCAGCAGCCGGGGGTCCAGGGGTTTCATGCCACCGCCACCGGTTCAACGCTGACCCGCTTGCGGAACACCCAGTAGGTCCAGCCCTGGTAGGCCAGCACCAACGGCGTGAAGATCGCGCCCACCACGGTCAGGATCTTCAGCGTGTACGGCGTCGAGGCCGCGTTCGTCACGGTCAGGCTCCACGCCGGGTTCACCGTGGACGGCAGCACCGCGGGCCACATCGCCACGAACAACGACGCCACCGCCAGCCCGATCGCCGCCGCCGTTCCGCCAAAGGCCCAGCCCTCCCGGCCCGCACGATTCGCCGCCAGTCCACCGAGCAACGCCACCAAGGCCGCTCCGGCGACCACGCCCGACGCCGTAGACCCGCGCAGGTCGAACGTCCACAACAACCAACCCGCGACGAGCAATACCGTGACCACTCCCGTCCGCGCCGCCAGCCGGTTGGCCCGCAGCCGCAGGTCATCCGTCGTACGCAAGGCCAGGAAGATCGCGCCATGCGTGACGAACAGGGCCGTCAGCGCGACGCCACCCAGGACGGCGTACAGGTTGAACTGGCCGGCGAGGCTGCCGACGTACTCGAAGTCGGCGTCCAGCGGAACACCGCGCACCTGGTTGGCGAACACGAGTCCCCACACGAACGCGGGAATCAGCGAGCCGATCGCGATCACCGTGTCCCAGCGGTCCCGCCATTCCAGGTCGTCGCGCTTGCCCCGGAATTCCAGGCCGACGCCACGGATGATCAGCGCGAAGAGAATCGCCAGCAGCGGCAGGTAGAACCCACTGAACAGCGAGGCGTACCACTCCGGAAAGGCAGCGAAGGTGGCACCGGCCGCGGTGATCAGCCAGACCTCGTTGCCATCCCAGACCGGGCCGATCGTGGTGACGACGGCCCGGCGCTCGGGCTCGTTCCGGCCGAGCACCCGCAGCAGGATGCCGACGCCGAAGTCGAATCCCTCCAGCACGAAGTAGCCGATCCACAGCACGGCGATCAGCAGGAACCAGACGGTGGTGAGTTCCATGACAGCCCTTTCAGTACGCGAAGGAGAGCGGCTTGCCGGGTTCGTCCTCGACCGGCTCGGGCTGGTCCGGCGGCAACCCGGCCCGGATCGAGCGGAACATCAGCTTCACCTCGACCACCGCGAGTACGCCGTACAGCAGGGTGAAGACGGCCAGCGAGGTGATCACCTCGGCCGAGGTCGTTCCGGGCGAGACCCCGGAGGCCGTCGGCAGCAGGCCGAACACCAGCCATGGTTGCCGCCCGGTCTCGGTGAAGATCCAGCCGAAGCAGTTCGCCACCAGCGGCAGCAACGGCAGCGGCAGTGCCATCAGCGCCAGCCACTTGTCCGGCGCGCGGCCGCGGCGGGTGGCCCACAACGCCCAGGCGGCGATAGCGACCGAGGCCATGCCCACGCCGATCATCAGCCGGAAGGTCCAGTAGGTCAGCGGGATGTTCGGCTTGTACGAACCGGGCCCGTAGAGCTTCTCGTACGACTCCTGCAGCGGGTTGATGCCCTTGACCTCGCTGTTGAAGTCGCCGGTGCCGAGGAACGACAGCAGGTACGGCACCTTGAGCGAGAACACCTCGCGGGAGCCGTCGAGCGTGCCGACGGTGAAGATCGAGAATGACGCGGGCTGCTCCGATTCGTACAGCGCCTCGGCCGCCGCCATCTTCATCGGCTGCACCTCGGTCATCACCTTGCCCTGCTGGTCACCGCTCAGCGCGACCCCGGCACCGGCGATCAGCACGGTGACCGCGCCCAGCCGCAACGCGGTCCGGAAGGCGCCCACGTCGGCACCGGGCCGGCGGACCAGGTGCCAGATCGCGACACCCGCCACAAACGCCCCGCCGACCATGAACGCGGCGAAGATCGTGTGCGGGTACGTCACCAGCACGACCTTGTTCGTCAGCACCGCGCCGATATCGGTCAGCTCGGCCCGGCCGCGTTCGGCGTTGTAGCGAAAGCCGACCGGGTTCTGCATCCAGGAGTTCGCCGCCAGGATGAAGTACGCCGAGAGCTGGGTGCCGAGCACGACCATCCAGATGCAGGCCAGGTGCACCGCCTTCGGCAGCCGGTCCCAGCCGAACATCCACAACCCGATGAAGGTCGATTCGAGGAAGAACGCGAGCAGGCCCTCCAGCGCCAGCGGAGCACCGAAGACGTCACCGACAAAGCGCGAGTAGTCGCTCCAGTTCATGCCGAACTGGAACTCCTGCACCAGCCCGGTGACCACGCCCATCGCGATGTTGATCAGGAACAACTTGCCGTAGAACTTGGTCAGCCGGAGGTATTTCTCCTTGCCGGTGCGGTACCAGGCAGTCTGCAAACCGGCCACCAGGGCGACCAGCGAGAGCGTCACCGGTACGAAGAAGAAGTGGTAGACGGTGGTGATGGCGAACTGCCAGCGGGCCAGATCCAGGGTGTCCACTTAAGATCCTTAATTCGTCTACGACGTTACGTAGTAGATGCTAGCCGACATCTACTACGCGATGTAGTTATACTCGTCACGTGCCGGCCAACCGACGCCCCCTGGGCGACCTCGAACGACTCGTGATGGAGCAGCTGTGGGCTTCGCCCGACGCGCTGACCGTGCGCGAGGTGCACGAGCGCCTGGCGGATTCCCGCGACCTCGCCTACACCACGGTGATGACCGTGCTGGACCGCCTCGCGAAGAAGGAGCTGACCTCTCGCGAGCGCGACGGCAAGGCCTGGCGTTATCGCGCGGCGGCGCCTCGCGAGGAGCTCGTCGCGGACCTGATGCGCGACGCGCTGGACGGCGCCGGGGATCGCCGGGCGGCCCTGGTCCGGTTCGTCGACCAGGTGAGTGACGAAGAGGCCGCGCTGCTTCGGGAGGCGTTGGGCCGGCTGGAGGCGCGGGACGGGTGATCACCCCGGTCCTGCTCGCCGCCCTCGCCTTGGTGCTGGCCGGTCCGGCACCAGCCTTACTTGCTCGTTCCGAGTGGCCTTACCGGATTCCGCGAGCCGCCGTCGCCTTGTGGCAGGCGCTCGCCTTGGCCGCCGTACTGGCTGCGCTGGGGGCTGGGATCGCCTTGTCGTACTCGACGGCGGGTCAGCCCGGTTCGCCGCGGTTCAACCCGTCGTCGGGGCGTGACCTCGCCGCTGCCGCCGTACTCGCGCTCACGGCACTTGTAGCGGTTCGGCTCGCTTGGTCCGTGGCGAAGGTGGCTGTCGGGACTCGAGCCCGTCGGAGGCGCCACCGGGACTTGGTGGACGTTCTAGCTACTCCGGACGGGCTGGTGCCGGGGTTGCGGGTTCTGGCCGAGCAGACGCCGCTTGCGTATTGCCTGCCGGCTCTTCGTGGTTCGCGGGTGATCGTGTCCGTGGGAGCGCTGGAGCGGCTGAACGACGACGAGCTGCGCGCTGTACTCGCGCATGAGCAAGCGCACCTCCGCGCCAGGCATGACCTGGTGCTGGAGGCGTTCACGATGGTGCACACGGCGTTCCCGCGCTGGGTGCGATCGGACCTCGCGCTGGAACAGGCCCGGACGCTCGTCGAACTCCTGGCCGATGACGACGCCAGACGCCGCAAGGGCCCGGCGCCGCTCGCGCGGGCACTCGTGGCTCTTGCGGGATCTCCGGCGCCGGCGGACGGCCTTGCGGCAGCCAAGTCGGCCACCCTGCTCAGAGTCGAGCGGCTCACTTCGCCGGCGCCGAAGCATCCAGTGCTGGCCGCGACCACCTACGCGGGCGCCGCGGCCTTGCTGGTCCTGCCGACCGTGACGGTGGCAGTTCCGGTACTACGCGCTCTTCTCACCACTATTGGGTGATCGCTGCATCAAGACCCGAAGGTCGGCGAAGTCCTTGCCTTCACCACGGGCCACTGCAAGCAGGACCATGGTGGCCAGCGTCAGAACGATGATCATGGTGACGACGAACGTCAGCATGTCGGTATCACTCCCCCAGTTGAATCACTACATGACTACTCAGGGAGGACGAGCTCAACCGTCAAGAAGTTCCGCGAAGTCGGCCACTGTCTCGCTTACCGAGCGCTGCAGCGTGCTGGACGTCACAACCACCTCGGTCCACGACCAGCCCGGCACATCGGCCGGCCGCCACCGAGCACCACTCGGCGGCGGAATCGGCGCGAACAGCCGGAACGAGTTGCAGTGCGGCCGCTCCGGAAATACCCGAAACCCCTTGTTCACAAGGGCTTCCGCCAACTCGACCGCTCGCTGGTGGAACTCGCCCATCTTCGGCAGAACCGTGCGAAGGCCTTCGCGGGCTGAAACGGCATAGGGCAACAACGTGAAGAGGTTGCCGCCTAGACGCCGTTGCCAGCGTCGTACCTCTTGGACGATGTCTTCGGGCCCCGCAAGCGCTGCACCGGCCATACCGCCTAGGCCCTTGTAGAACGACACGTAGACGGTTGTAGCGAGTGCGGCCACCTCAGCCAGGTCATGCCCGAAATACGGCGTGCTCTCCCACAAGCGCGCTCCATCCAGGTGAAGCGGTACGTCGCGTTCGGCGCACGCCTCCGCGAATACGATCAGTTCATCCCAGGACGGCAGCACAAACCCGGCATCCCGCAACGGCAGTTCGAGCATCACCGCCGCGAGCTTGCCCGGAATTGCCGCCAGTTCGTCCGGTCGAGGCTGGCGCAGCTCGGTGGTCATTCGCTCGGGCCGGAGGCCGTGGACTTCCTCCAGAGCGTTCAACTCGTGCACGAGCGGATGAGCCAGTCCGTGCATCGCGATCCGCTTGGAGCCGGACCTGTCGGCGTAGGTGCGTAGTACCGCCTGTTGCGCCATTACGCCGGTCGGCAGGAATACTGCAGCCGGTTTGCCCAGGAGTTCGGCGACTTCCTTCTCCAGTAGAGCTACCTCGCCACCGGCGCCGTACACGTCGCGCTCTGGTTCGGTCATACCCGCGCCGAGACCACGGTTTTGCCGTCACTGGTGACGATCTGAACGGAGCGGACCTGGTCGATCGGAACCAGCGCGCCGCCGCCGAACTTCCCGCCCTCGGCAGCCGCCCGCGGCGAGATGACCCAGCCACCGGCGACGAACGACCGGCCGGCCGCATCGGTGACGCGCAGCTCGCACGCCGTACCGGCCTGCATGCCCTTCAGATCGACCTCCACGTAGACCCACCCCGACCTGGGCTGGACCGACGCGACCATCGTGGCCCCACTACCGGCGCCGTTCACCACCTTCGTCCCCGGCACCGGAGCAGTCGTCGGGTACGCCGCCTGGGGCGCGGTCTCCCGCCCGATCAGCACGCCACCACCAAGAGCCGCTCCCGCGATGACAACAACCGCGGCCGCCGCCAGCCAGTTCCGCCGCCTGGCGGGCGGACGAACCTCGCGAAGGGCACGCTGCAGCAGCAGGTCACCACCTTCGGGCGGTCCGTCCAGAAAGGCCTCCGGCGGAGCCTCGCCGAGGAACTCCTTCAGCTCGGCCAGATCGTCGGCCTCCGCGCGGCATTCCGCGCAGGTAGCCAGGTGCGCCTCGACCAGCCGGGTCTCGTCCGGCTCGAGCGCCGCCAGCACGTAGGCGCCCAGCAGCGTGCGATCCAGTTCGTGCGTGCTCATCGGGCCACCTCCGCTTCTGGGCCCTTGCCGCCGATGACGCCTCGCAGGGCGCGCAACGCGTAGTACGACCTCGATTTCACCGTACCCGGCGGAACGCCCAGAACGGTCGCTGTCTCCGCGACCGACCGACCGCGGTAATAGATCTCCACCAGTACGTCGCGATGCTCGGGCGACACCTGATCCAGCGCCGCCAGCACCACCATGGTGTCGACCACGGCCTCCGAGTGGTCCCGCTGCACCGGCGGTGTTCCCGGCGTCTCGGCCACCTCGGTCGGCCGGGACGCCTTCGCCCGGGCACGGTCGGTCACCAGGTTGCGCACGACCGTCAGCAGCCAGCCCCGCACCGAACCCTTCGACTCGACCAGGTCGTCCGCGTGCCGCCAGGCTCGGACCAGCGTCTCCTGCACGACGTCCTCGGCGGCGGCGCGATCACCCGTCAGCCGAGTCGCGTAGGCCAGCAACGCCCGGCCGTGCTCGTCGTACAGCGACCGGACCAGTGCCTCATCACCGGCCACCAGGTCAGGCGGGTTCTTGTTCGCGGAGGCGCTGGCTGATGACGGCCGAGACGCCGTCACCGCGCATGGAGACACCGTAGAGGGCGTCGCCCACCTCCATCGTGCGCTTCTGGTGGGTGATGACCAGCAACTGGCTCGTCTCGCGCAGCTCCTCGTAGATCTGCAGCAACCGGCCGAGGTTGGTGTCGTCCAGGGCCGCTTCGACCTCGTCGAGGATGTAGAACGGCGACGGGCGGGCCTTGAACAGCGCCACCAGGAAGGCCACCGCGACCAGCGATCGCTCGCCACCCGACAGCAGCGACAGGCGCTTGACCTTCTTGCCCGGCGGGCGTGCCTCGACGTCGATGCCGGTGGTGAGCATGTCGCTCGGATCGGTCAGCACCAGGCGGCCCTCACCGCCGGGGAACAACCGGCTGAAGACGTGCTCGAAGGCGATCTCGACGTCGCGATAGGCCTCGGTGAAGACCTGCTCGACGCGCTCGTCGACCTCCTTGACGATGTCCATCAGGTCGCGGCGGGACTTCTTGATGTCGTCGAGCTGCTCGGACAGGAAGCGGTGCCGCTCCTCCATCGCCTCGAACTCCTCCAGCGCGAGCGGGTTGATCCGCCCGAGCTGGTTCAGCGCGCGCTCGGCCGCCTTCAGCCGCTTGGCCACCTTGGCCCGGTCGAAGGGCTCGCCCTCCGGCTGCGGCTGATCCGGATCGGCGTCCGGCGAGGGCAGCGGCGGAACCAGCTGGTCCGGGCCGTACTCGGCGACGAGCACGTCCACCTCGGTACCGAGCTCGGTCAGGGCCTTGTCGTAGAGCTGTTCGAGCCGCATCTTCTGCTCGGCGCGGGCCAGCGCGTCGCGGTGCACGGTGTTCGTGAGCTGTTCGAGGTCCGACGCCAGCGACCGCGACTGCGATCGGGCCTGGGCCAACTGCTGCTCGCGCCCCGCGCGCTCGGCCTGGATCGCGGCCCGCTCGGTGGCGGCCAACTGCAGCGAGTGCTCCAGCCGGGCGAGCACGTGACCGGCGGCGAGGTGAACCGCCTGGGCCGCTTCGGACTGACGCGCACGCCGGGCGGCGCGGGCGATCGCACGGGCGCGGGCCTCGCGTTCCTGCCGAGCGGCCTTCTCCAACGAGTCGGCGCGACCGGCCAGGGCACGAGCGCGCTCCTCGGTGGTCCGCAACTGCAGGCGGGCCTCCATTTCGGCGGCACGGCCTTGTTTCGCGGCCTCGGCCAGCCGGTCCCGGGTCTCCGTGTCGGGCTCGTCGCCGTCCTCGTCGGAGAACTCCTCGGCCTCGGCGAGCCGGTGTTCGAGATCGGCCAGACCCGCGAGGTTGCGATCGCGCTCGGCCTCGGCCGCCGCGATCGCCTCGGCCATCCGGCTGGCCTCGCCCTTGGAGGCCTTCGCGAGCGAACCGAAGTGGGCCAGCTGCTCGGCGACGGCCGCCATCGCGGCGTCCGACTCGTGCAACCGGGCCAGCGTGATGTCGACGGTCTGCTTCTGGGCCTCGCGCTCCTGCTCCAGCTGGGCCAGCTCGAAGCGAAGGCGCTCGCTGCGCGCGGTGGCGTCGACCAGCTTGTGCGCTGCCTCGTCCACCGCGGACTGGACCTCGATCAGGCTCGGCGCCGCGTCGGAACCGCCGTACGCGAAATGGGCACCGAGCACGTCGCCCGCGCGGGTGGTCGCGGTGACATCGGGCAGCGCGTGTACCAGCGCACGCGCCGCGGGCACGTCGTCGACGATCGCGACCTTGCGCAGGATGCGCCGCAGCGCGGGCCGCAGGTTGTCCGGGCAGTCGATGACGTCAACGGCATACGGAATGCCGTGGGGCAGTTGCGGCCACGAGGGACCGTCGTCCGCCGGCGCGTCGCCCATCAGCAGGCCCGCGCGGCCGAGGTCGTGCTCCTTGAGGTGGCCAACGGCGTTCACGGCGGCGTCGGTGGTCTGCACGGCCAGCGCGTCGGCGGCTTCGCCCAGCGCGGCGGCGACGGCCGTCTCGAAGCCGGGCCGCACCGACAGCAGCGCGGCGACCGTGCCCATCAGGCCGGTGACCTGCTCGGAGGCGGCCAGCAACGCGCCGGCGCCGTCCTTGCGGTTCAGGCCGATCTCAAGCGCTTCCTTACGCGCGGCCAGACCGGTGCGCTCCCGCTCGGCGTCACGCTCTTCGGCGCGAAGCTTGGTCAGGCGCTCTTCGAGGTCGTCCAGAACCGCCTGGGCGCCTTCGAACTCGGCGTCGAGACCCTGCTCGCCCGCGTCCAGCCCGGCGACCTGGGTCTCCAGAGCGGTGAAGTCGTGCTGCGCCTTCGCGGCCCGGGCCTCGGCCTCGCGGCGGTTGGTCTCCAGGCGGCCGATCTCGGACTCGGCGGCGGCCGCGCGGGACTTCAGCGCGTTCACCTGGCCGGTCAGCCGGGCGAGGCCTTCGCGGCGGTCGGCGGCGGCGCGGATCAGCGAGGCGATCCGGCGCTCTTCCTCGGCGTGCTGGCTTTCCAGCTGCTGGCGGCGCTCGACGGCCTCCGCCAGGGCCTCCTCGTGCGCCTCCACCTCGGCCTCGATGATGGCCTCGGTCTCGCGGACCCGGGCGGCCTCCATTTCGAGCTCTTCGGGGTCGCGACCGGGCCGGGACTCTTCGGCGCCTTCGTTCAGGTTGCGGATCCGGTCGGCGGCGATCCGGGCGGTGCCCTTGATCCGCTCGCCGAAGCCGGAAAGCTGGTACCAGGTGTCCTGCGCGGCCTGCAGCGCGGGCGCGTCGGTGCTGAGCGCGTCCTCCAGGGTTGCCTCGGTCTCCCGGGCCTCCCGCAGCGCGGCCTCGATGGTGGCGCGGCGCTCGGTCTGCGCCGCCTCGTCCTTCAGCTCGGCCTCGAGCGCGGACTGGGCCTGCACGATGTCGTCGGCGAGCAGCCGGGATCGGCCGTCGCGGACCTCGGCCTGGATCGTCACCGCGCGGCGCGCCACCTCGGCCTGGCGGCCCAGCGGCTTGAGCTGGCGGCGGATCTCGGTGATCAGGTCGCCGAGGCGGTTGAGGTTGCCCTCGGTGGCCTCCAGCTTGCGGATGGCCTTCTCTTTGCGCTTGCGGTGCTTGAGCACGCCCGCGGCCTCTTCGACAAAACCGCGCCGGCCCTCGGGGGTGGCGCGCAGAATCGAGTCGAGCTGGCCCTGGCCGACGATGACGTGCATCTCGCGGCCGATACCGGAGTCGCTGAGCAGCTCCTGGATGTCGAGCAACCGGCAGTTCTGCCCGTTGATCTGGTACTCCGAGCCGCCGTTGCGGAACATCGTGCGCGAGATCGTGACCTCGGCGTACTCGATCGGCAGCGCACCGTCGCTGTTGTCGATGGTCAGCGACACCTCGGCCCGGCCGAGCGGCGCGCGCCCGGACGTACCGGCGAAGATGACGTCCTCCATCTTGCCGCCGCGCAGTGACTTCGCGCCCTGCTCGCCCATCACCCAGGCGAGGCCGTCGACGACATTGGACTTGCCGGAGCCGTTCGGACCGACGATGCAGGTGATCCCCGGTTCGAAGTGCATCGTCGTCGCCGACGCGAAGGACTTGAATCCGCGGAGCGTCATGCTCTTCAGATACAAAGCGGAGCTCCCAACCCGTGTAGAAAACAGACAATACCGACCGAGGGCACCGCGATCCGGTACCCGGGCGGGGTTGGGGAAGGTGCGTCAAACGGCGGAGGCCCGCACGGGGCCCCCGCCGGCCAAACGGACGGCGTTACTGGTACTGCCTGGTCGTCAGACCGAAGCAGGAGTCTGCAGAGCCTCGTCGACTGTCAGGAGACGCCCGTCATGCACGGCCGCGACCAGATGATCGTTCTCTGCCTGAAGCCGCATAACATGCGCTTCCAGGTCGGCGACACGCCGGTTGAGCAGACGAACCTGCTCCAGCATGCGCGGGTCAGTGCCTCCAAGATGCCCTAAAAGAGCCTTGGCCATTGTGCTGTCCTCCGGAAGGGGTCTGGCAAGGGCGCCCGGCCAGAATCGGACCGGGTGCGGGAAATGGGTGCCGTCTTTCAGGGTGACACCGCGTTGGCGACCGGTCAACCTGCCACCGGGTGAGTTGCCGAACACTTTGCACACCCGCAAAGTTAACCGCCGGTTACCACCGGGCGTTACGCGGCGCGGGCTGGCATTTCGGGCAGCGATACGAGGAACGATTCATGAACGCCTCGCGCCGGATCGGCCGACCACACCGTGGGCAAGGCGAACCCTCCTGCCCGTACGCGGCCAGGCCCCGCTCGAAGTAGCCGGATTCCCCGTTCACGTTGACGTACAGCGCGTCGAAGCTGGTACCGCCGACGGCCAGCGCGTCGGCCATCACTTCGTGCGCGTGCCGCAGAATTTCCCTTATCTGCAAGGGTTTCAGCGAATCCGTAGCCCGCGCGTAGTGCAGTTTCGCCCGCCACAAAGCCTCGTCGGCGTAGATGTTGCCGACCCCGCTGACCAGCGTCTGGTCCAGCAACGCTCGTTTCAGTCCGGTACGGCGCTTGCGCACCCCGGCCACGAACGCCTCGGTATCGAACAACGGATCGAACGGATCGCGGGCGATATGCGCGATCTCCGCGGGCAGTTCGGCGCCACCCTCGCTGTAGGACAGACCACCGAACATGCGCTGGTCCACAAAACGGACCTCTCCGCCGTCGTCGTCGAAGCGGATCCGCACCCGCAGGTGCTTCTCGTCGGTCGCGCCGACCGGCTGGACCCGGAACTGGCCGCTCATGCCCAGATGGGTCAGTACGGCGTCACCGGAGGCCAAGGGCAGCCACAGGTACTTCCCGCGCCTCGCGGGTGCCAGGAACTTCTGGCCCGCGAGGCGGTCGGAGAAATCGGCCGGGCCCGCCAGGTGGCGGCGCAACGGCCGGGGATGCAGCACCTCGACCGAACGAATCGTCCGGCCGGTGGTGAACTCCTCGAGGCCGCGCCGAACGACCTCGACCTCGGGCAGCTCCGGCACGTCAGCCGGCTGCTTGCCCGTCGAGCGGATCGCCGCTTTCCGGATGGGCGGCCCGCAGGGCCTTCCACGCGGTCTCGGCGGCCTGCTGCTCGGCTTCCTTCTTGCTCTTGCCGATGCCGTGGCCGTAGGTGTCGGAACCGATCCGCACCCGGGCCTCGAACGTCTTGGCATGGTCCGGTCCGGACTCGGAGATCACATACTCCGGGATACCGACACCGAGCTGGGCGACAAGTTCCTGCAGGCTGGTCTTCCAGTCCAGTCCGGCGCCAAGCCGGGCGGAAGACTCCATCAGGTCGTCGAACAGCGTATGCACGACCCGGCCCGCGACCTCGAAGCCACGGTCCAGGTAGACGGCACCGATCAGCGCCTCCACACAGTCGGCCAGGATGGAGGACTTGTCCCGCCCACCGGTGGCCTCTTCGCCGCGACCCAGGCGCAGGTACTTGCCCAGGTTCAGCTCCCGGGCGACGCCCGCCAGTGCGCGCATGTTGACCACAGCGGCGCGCAGCTTGGCGAGGCGTCCCTCGGAAAGGTCCGGATGGGTACGGAACAACGACTCCGTCACGACCACGCCGAGCACCGAATCACCCAGGAATTCCAGGCGCTCGTTGGTCGGCAGCCCGCCGTTCTCGTACGCGTACGAGCGGTGGGTGAAGGCGTGCTCCAGTAATTGGTCAGCCAGCGATACGCCGAGCCGCTGGTTCAGCTCGGCGTAGAGCCCCGTCTCGTTGGCAGAGTTCAAGGTCGCGGAATCAGATCTCGACGACCTGGCGACGCTCCGCCTTCGGGCCGTACTGGCCACAGGAAGGGCAGACCGTGTGCGGCAGGTGCTTCGAGCGGCAGGCGGGGTTCACGCAGGTGACGAGCTGCACGGCAGTGGCCTTCCACTGAGCCCGGCGGTTTCGGGTGTTGCTGCGCGACATCTTCCGCTTCGGAACGGCCACGGTTATGACTCCTCGGTTCGGCCGGAGTCTCGCGACCCGGCCGGCTGGCTGACACTGTTGTCTTGGTCCTGCTGATCTTGCGGAGAAACCAGGCCGGCCAAAGCCGACCAGCGGGGATCGACGCCGTCCTCATGCCGATGTTCCGGCTCTTCCGCCAGGCGCACCCCACACTCGGGGCACAGTCCCGGACAGTCGTCCGTGCACAACGGCTGGAACGGCAGCGCGAGCACCACCTGGTCCCTCAAGGCCGGCTCGAGGTCGATCAGATCGCCCTCCATCCGGCTGGCCTCGTCGGGCTCGGCTTCGCTCCCGGGATAGACGTACAGCTCCTGAACGTCGGCGAGGAACTCGTCCTCAATGTCGATCAGGCACCGCGCGCACTCCCCCACCAACCGGCCAACGGCCGATCCGGTGACGAGCACTCCCTCGACCACCGCTTCCAGTCGAAGATCGAACTGGATCGGGTCGCCTTCGGGAACACCGATCACGTCGATGCCGAGGTCGGCCGGCGCCGCGGCGACAAAGGACACCTCACGTTGGGATCCAGCGCGTCTGCTCAGCTCGTGGGTATCGAGCACGAGTGGTGACCGTGGATCCAAGACGCTCAGGGTGTCCTCTCTCGCCAGGGGCAGGCAGAATCTCAGCCTCGTTGAGACCGAGGACCAACTCTAGCAATAACCCGGCATCTCGCCCAATCGGGCCGCCACGGCCGGCGGCACGAACGAAACGTAGTCGCCACCGAGTCGTGCGATGTCCTTCACCAGGCTCGAAGAAATGAACCCGTGTTCCGGTGAGGTGGCCAGGAACAAGGTATCCACACCGGTCATCCGCCGGTTCATCTGGGCCATCGGGACCTCGTAGTCGAAGTCACCGCCGGAGCGCAGGCCCTTCACGATCACACCGGCCGATTCCGCCCGGCAGAAATCCACCACCAGGCCGCTGAAGGTCGCCACCCGCACGTTCGGGAACGGCGCCGCGATCTCGCGCAGCATCTCGACCCGTTCGTCGTCGGAGAACAGCCGCTGCTTGGCCGGGTTCACGCCCGCGGCCACGATCAGCTCGTCGAACGCTCCCGCGGCCCGGGTGATCAGGTCGAGATGGCCGTTCGTCGGCGGATCGAAAGTACCGGGGAACACCGCTCGGTTCACTCAAGCCTCCTGCTCGCGTTGACCGTACCAAAGCCGCGCCTCGCCGTACTTGCGATCGCGCAGCGCCTCGAACCCGGCGGGCCAGTCCCACGGCTCCCGCTTACCTCGCTCCACCACCAGTACCGCGTCCGGCGCGAGCCACCCGTGCTCGGCCAGGTCCAGCACCACCTGCTGGAGCAACTCGGTCTCCAGCGCGTACGGCGGGTCGGCGAAGACGACGTCGTACGGCTCGGCCGGGTTCGGGCCTCCCGCGACGCGCTCGACGGGTTTCACCAGCACGGTCGCGCCGGGCAGCCCCAGGACCCGGACGTTGGCCGAGACGATGTCGGCGGCCTTCCGGTCGGACTCCACCAGCAGCACCCGCGAAGCGCCCCGGGACAGGGCCTCCAGCCCGATGGCCCCGGATCCGGCGTACAGGTCGAGGAAGGCGAGGCCCTCCAGCCCACCGAACTCCGCCTCCAGCGACGAGAAGAGCGCCTCGCGGGTCCGGTCCCCCGTCGGCCTCGTGCCTTGACCAGCTGGTACGGCGATGCGCCGCCCACCGGCCTGTCCGCCGACGATCCGGGTCACGTCTTCTCCAGGTACTCGGTCTGGTCGGACTGCAGCGCGCTCGCCACGATCGTGCGCAGGCCCGGGTGGCGGCTCAGGTCCGGGTCGTCCGCGACCAGGTCGTGGGCCATCTCCCGCGCGGCGACGATCACGTCCTCGTGTTCCAGCACGCTGAGCAGTTTGAGGCTCGACCGCTTGCCGGACTGGGCCACCCCCAGTACGTCGCCCTCGCGCCGGTGTTCCAAGTCGATCCGGGACAGCTCGAAGCCGTCCGTGGTCGAGGCCACCGCGGTAAGCCGCTCGCGCGAGATCGAGGCCGGATGGCCGTCGGTGACCAGCAGGCACAGTCCCGGCACCTTGCCCCGGCCGACCCGCCCGCGCAGCTGGTGCAACTGGGAGATGCCGAACCGGTCGGCGTCCATCACCACCATCACCGACGCGTTCGGCACATCCACGCCGACCTCGATCACGGTGGTGGCGACCAGTACGTCGATCTCGCCCGCCGCGAAGCGCGACATCACCGCGTCCTTCACGTCGGCCGGCAACCGCCCGTGCAGTACCTCGATACGCAAGCCCGCGAGCACCTCGCCGAGAATCTCCTCGACCTCCAGCACGGAGATCGCGGGCCTTGGCTTGCCCTCGGCCTCTTCCTTCTCCTTGCCGTCGGCGAACTCGCCTTCCTCGTCGGCCGCGCCTTTGACGTCATCGCCGATCCGGGGACATACGACGTACGCCTGGTGGCCCTTCTCGACCTCCTCGCGGACCCGCTCCCAGGCCCGTTCCAGCCAGGCCGGCTTCTCCCGAGCGGGGACGACCGAACTCGAGATGGGCGATCGCCCGGCAGGCAGCTCGGTCAGTGTCGACACGCTCAGATCGCCGAACACGGTCATCGCGACGGTCCGGGGAATCGGCGTCGCGGTCATCACCAGCACGTGCGGTGTCGCGTCACCCGACTTCTGGCTGAGCGCGGCCCGCTGCTCGACGCCGAACCGGTGCTGCTCGTCGACCACGACCAGGCCCAGATCGGCGAACTGGACCTTGTCCTCGAGCAGCGCGTGCGTGCCGACGACGATGCCCGCGGCACCGCTCGCCGCGTCCAGCATCGCCGTACGACGGGCGGCCGCGCCGAGCGATCCGGTGAGCAGGCCGACCCGGGTGGCCTGGTCCGCGCCGCCGAGCATGCCTTGTTCGGCCAGTTCGCCGAGCATCTTCGTCAGGGTCTTGTGGTGCTGGGTGGCGAGCACCTCGGTCGGGGCCAGCAGCACCGCCTGACCACCCGCGTCCACCACCGCGAGCATCGCCCGCAGCGCGACCACGGTCTTGCCCGAGCCGACCTCACCCTGCAGCAGCCGGTGCATCGGATGCGGCCGGGCCATATCTGCGAAGACCTCGTCGCAGACCTCCGCCTGGCCACTCGTCAGCTTGAACGGCAGGCGGGCGTCGAAGGCGTCGAGCAGACCCCCGTCGCGGCGCTCGCGCGGTACGGCCTTGAGCGCGTCGGCCACCGCCCGCCGCTGCGCGAGGATCGTCTGCAGGACCAGGGCCTCCTCGAACCGGAGCCGGTCCTGGGCCTTCTCCCAGTCCTTGGGCGCGGTGGGCAGGTGGATCAGCCGCAACGCCTCGTGCAAGCCGAGCAGGCCGTGCTTCAGCCGGACCGCCGGCGGGATCGGGTCGTCCACGTTCTCGACGGTGTCCAGCACGATCTTGATGGTCCGCTCGATGGTGGCGGTGTTCAGCTTGGAGGTCGCCGGGTAGAGCGGGCGGTACGGCTTGGCGCGACGCTCGATCTCCTCCTGGCTGAGATCGTCGTCCTCCAGCACCTCCGAGCCCGGGGCCTTCAGCTGCATCGTGGTCCGGAACATCGTCACCTCGCCCCAGAACAGAGCGGACGTGCCGGGCTGCAGCTTCGAACCGAGCCAGGGCTGGTTGAAGAACGCCAGCTCGATGTCGTGCTTGCCGTCGGTGACGACCACCTTGGTCAGGGTCTTGCGGCGCTTGTACTGCCAGCCGTCGGTGACGGACACCTCCTGCTTGGTGTCGAGCAGCCGCAGCGTCACCTTCTTCACCCGGCCCTGCACGGTGGCCTGATCGCCGACCTCGAGCTCGTCGAACGGCGTCAGCTCACCCTTTTTCAGGTAGCGCCGTGGATAGTGCCGCAACAGCTCGCCGACGGTCTCGATGCCGAGCACCTCTTCGAAGGACTTGGCCGTGCGCGCTCCGACGAAGTCGCGCAACTTGCGGTCCAGGTCGTTCTTCTTCACCTACTCCACCCCGATCAGCAACGGGTACCTCTGCTGCCCTCCGTCGTACACCACGACATCGACATCCCGGCGGTTGCGACGCACGTGCCGCACCAGCGCGTCGACCAGTTCGGCGGTCGCGCCCTCGCCGCGGACCACCGTCATCAGCTCGCCACCGCCGCCGAGCAGCCGGTCCACGACCCCGGTCGCGGCCGAGATCAGGTCGTCGGTGATCAGCGCGAAATCGCCGTCCACGACGCCGAGCGCGTCCCCGATCCGGCAGGTACCCGCCATCGTCCAGGCGTCCTTCACGGCGATCGTGACCGCGCCGTGGCGGGTCTGCCCGGCGGCGGCCGACAGCTGCACCACGTCGTCGTCGAAACTGCGATGAGCGTCGTGTACGGCGATCGCGGCGAGCCCCTGGACCTGGGCCCGGGTCGGAATCACCGCCACCCGTACGCCGTTCTGCCGGGCGGCCATCGCGGCGGCCTCGGCCACGCCGATCGAGTCGTTGTCGTTCGGCAGCAGCACCACCTCGGGCGCGTGCGAGCGCTCGATCGCGGCCAGCAGTTCGCCGGTCGAGCAACGCCGCCCGGGCCCACCGGTCACCACGATCGCGCCGGCCTCCGCGAACAGCGCGGCCAGTCCGGCACCGGCGGCGACGGCGATCACCGCCCGCCCGGTCTTCGGCGCCTTCGGGCCCTGGTCGGCGAAGTGTGTGACCCGGATCCGGTGCGGCCGGCCGATCCCGATCCCGGCCTCGATCGCCGCGCCCACGTCGTCGGTGTGCACGTGCACGTTCCACAAGCCGTCGCCACCGACGACCACCACCGAATCGCCCAGACCGTCGAGCCTGCGGCGGAACTCCGCCACCTCGTCGTCTGAGGTGTCCAGCAGGTACATCACCTCGTACGCCGGGCCGTCGGGATCCAGCTCGTGGGTGTCCTCCACCGGCGGTGGCACCCGCGCCGGTACGCCCGTCCCGGGTCGCGGCGCCCGCCCGGTCACCACCATCTCCATCGCGCCGAGAATGACCACCAGGCCGGCACCACCCGCGTCGACCACGCCTGCCCGGCGCAGGGCCTCTAGCTGCCCGGTGGTTTCCGCCAGCGCCTCGCGGGCCGCCTTCACCGCCGCCAGGCAGACATCCGCGAGCGTTCCGTTCGAGGCCGCCGCCACTGCCGCATTGGCGGCCGCCCGGGCCACGGTCAGCATGGTGCCCTCGACCGGTTTCGCCACCGCGCCGTACGCCGCGTCGGCCGCCTGCACCATCGCGTCGGCCAGGTCGACCGGGCCCGGGTTCTGCACCCGCGCGAGGCGGATACCGCAGGCGCGGACCAGCTGGGAGGTGATCACGCCGGAGTTGCCGCGCGCGCCGAGCAGGGCCCCTCGCCCGAAGGCACTGACCGCCTCGGCGAAGCTCAGGTCGCCGTCGGGCAGCGCCTCGCAGGCGGCCTGCCAGGTGAGGTAGATGTTGGTACCGGTGTCGCCGTCGGGCACCGGGAAGACGTTCAGCTCGTCGATCTCGGCCCGCGCCTCATGGAGGGCGGCCAGCGCGGCTCGCGCCCAGCGTCGCAGTACGTCGCTCGTCAGCACCTGAGTCTGCACGTCGTCGGCCACCCGCGAAGGTTATCCGGCCTGATTGGCGTTGCAAGTTGCCCATCGGTTAGTCTTGTCCGGTTGCCCAGCGAATCTGGCCGCGGTGACGCATGACCTGTTGATTCTGATTCATCTTCCTGAGGAGTTCCGGTGGCTGCCGTTTGTGACGTTTGCGACAAGCGCCCCGAGTTCGGACACAACGTGTCCCACTCGCACCGTCGCACCAAGCGGCGCTTCAACCCGAACATCCAGCGCGTCCGCGTGCTGATCGGTCGTACCCCGAAGCGCCTGAACGTGTGCACCTCCTGCCTCAAGGCCGGCAAGGTCACGCGCTGACGTAGTACTTCGACAGAGCCCGTCAGGTCACTCGACCCGGCGGGCTTTTTCGTCGTTGGCCCGGGCTTGGGCGAGGATCGTCCACATGCCCATGAGTGAGAAACAAGCCCTGCAGACCTATCTCCAGCGTGCCCGTGAGGCCCTGATCTGGAAGCTCGACGGCCTGTCCGAGTACGACGTCCGCCGGCCGCTCACCCCGACCGGTACCAACCTGCTCGGCCTGGTCAAGCACGCCATCGGCGTCGAGATCGGCTACTTCGCCTTCACCTTCGACCGGCCGTTTCCAGAGCACGTCCAGTGGGCCACCGACGAGGCCGAGGACAACGCGGACATGTGGGCCACCGCCGACGAGTCGCGCGAGTTCATCGTCGGCCTGTACCAGCGGGTCTGCGCACACGCCGACACCACCATCGCCGAGCTGCCGCTGGACGCGCCCGGGTTTGTGCCGTGGTGGGGCCCGGAACGCGGCCAAGTGGTGCTGCACCAGATCATCGTGCACACCACCGCCGACCTGCAGCGCCATGCCGGCCAGGCCGACATCCTGCGCGAGCTGATCGACGGCACCGTCGGCATGCGGGCCGATGCGCCCAACATGCCGACGGACGAGCCGTCGTACTGGGAGTCCTACCGCGCTGAACTGCAGGCCGTCGCGGACACCTTCAAGTGACGAACCTCGTCAGCTGAGGTCGAGCCAGCTGACGTCTTCGGGGGTCAGCTGGACCGACAGCCCCGGCATGGAGGTCCGGGTCTCGCTGATCTGGCGCGGACCGATCAGCGCGAACACCGGGTAGCTCTGGTGCAGCAGCCACGCCAGCGCGATCGCGGTGGGCTCGACGCCCTTGGCCGACGCCAGCTCCCGCGCCCGGTTCAGGCGTTCGAAGTTCTCGTCGGAGTAGAAGCAGCGCACCAGCTCCTCGTCCGACCGGTCCTCCGGCTTCGCCCGGCCGGTGAAGAACCCCCGCGCCTGGCTCGACCACGGGAACAGCGCGATCTGCCGCTCCCGGAGCCACTGCTGCGACTCGGGATCACTCACGTGCCGGCAACCGGCCCACGGTACGTCGTAGGCGCGAGCCAGGCTGAGGTGGTTGCTCAGCACGGTGAACGGGTGCTTGCCGTTGGCCTCGGCGTAGGCGTTCGCCTCGTCGAAGCGGGCGGTCGACCAGTTGGAACCGCCGTACGCCGTGATGCGCCCGGCGCGACGGTGCTCGTCCAGTACGTCGACGAACTCCCCGACCGGAATGTCCTCGTTGTCCCGGTGCATCAGGTAGATGTCGACGTGATCGGTCTGCAGCCGTTCAAGGCTCTCGTGCAGCTGCCGGGTCAGGCCCTCGGGATCGCAGTGCGGGGTGTGCGCGCCCTTGCCGATGACGACCAACTCGTCGCGATTACCGCGGGTCTTGAGCCACTGGCCAAGCAGCTTCTCGCCGCGGCCGCCGCCGTAGATGTACGCCGTGTCGAAGGCGGTACCGCCGCGCTCGACGAAGTCGTCGAACACCATCGCGGCATGTGTCAGCGTCTCCTGGTTGTCGACGCCCATCACCAGGCGAGACACCTGCTTGGTCAGGCCCGGCACCTCGCCGTACGTCATCGTGTGGTCGTCGCGCCGGGCCAGCGGGCGTCCCGTCGCGGTCGGGATCGCCGCGTCGTCGCGCTCACTCGCGTACTGCTGGCCGATCGCCTTTCGCCAGGCGTCCTGTACGGCGAGATTGCCCAGGGTGTCGTCCCAGCTCATCTCCGGCGCCTGCCGGGCCGAGATCGAGGCGGCGACCGCGTCGGCCTCCGCCGCGTAGATGAAGGCCGGCTCGGCCGCGACGTCCCGCGGCTCCTCCCCGACCCGGTGCACGGTCACGTGCGTCGGCTTGCCGTCGCCGCCGAACCACGGGTCCTCGATGACCAGATAGCCCTCGCTGCCGAGCACGCGAACCCGGTTCTCGTCGGACAGCCGGATGCCGGTGGAGACCTGGGCCGAGATGCCGCTCGCGAACTGGAGCGTGGCCACGGCCCATTCGTCGGCACCCGTCTCGCCGACCTGGCCGACGGCCGTCACCGCGGTCGGGTCGTCGTACTCCTTGCCGATGGCGACACCCGCGACGAGGCGCGCCATCGAGACGGGATACCCGCCGACGTCGAGAATGCCGCCACCCGCGAGATCGTCGGCGAACAGCCGGCCCTCGGCCCGGAACGTGGTCGCGAAACCGAACGACGCCTGGATCTGGTGAACCTTGCCGATGACGCCGTCGCGGATCAGGCCGGTGATCACCTTGGTCTGCGGCAGGCACCGGTACATGTACGCCTCCATCAGGAAGACGTCGTTGCGGCGGGCCGCCTCGATCATCGCGGCGGCCAGCGCCCGGTTGATCGCGAGCGGCTTCTCGCACAGCACGTGCTTTCCCGCCTCGGCCGCCTTGATCGCCCACTCGACGTGGCCGGGATGAGGCGTCGCGATGTAGACCGCGTCCACCTCGGCGTTGGCCAGCAGGGCGTCGTACGACGCGTGCCGGTGCGGAATGCCGTACTTGGCCCCGAAGGCCTCGGCCTTGTCGGCCTGACGGCTGGCGACCGCCACCACCTGACCGGTTCTCGAGTGCGGGACCTGGCTGGCGAAGCGGGAGGCGATGTTGCCGGTACCGAGCACGCCCCAGCGCAGAGTTGCTTGAGTCACAGGTGAAATCTCCTCAGAACTTCATGGCACCGGCGGCCAGGTCGGCAATGAAGTGCCGGCCGCCGATGATGAACACACCGATCAGCGGGATGACGCTCATCAACGCGCCGGCCATCACCATGCTGTAGTCGGTGCCGTAAATGCCGTTGAGCTGCTGCAGGGCGACCTGCAGGGTGATGCGGTTCGGGTCGGTCATCACGATCAATGGCCATAGGTAATCGTTCCAGACGCCGATGAACGTGAAGATGCCGAGGAACGCCAGACCCGGCCGGAGGATCGGCAGCGCCACGGTCCAGTACTGCCGGAAGAAGCCCGCGCCGTCCACCTGCGCGGACTGGATCAGCTCGTCGGGAATGGCGCCGCGCGCGTACTGCCGCATCCAGAAGATGCCGAACGCGTTCGCCGCGCCGGGAATGATCAGCGCCTTCAGCGAGCCGATCCAGCCGAACTCCGCCAGCGTCACGAACGACGGCACCAGCGCGAGCTGCGACGGGATCATGAAGGTGGCCAGCAAAATGCCGAACAGCACGTCCCGGCCGGGGAACTCGTACTTGGCGAACGCGAAGGCCGCCAGCGAGTCGAAGAACAGCACCAGCACGGTCACCGCCAGCGACGCGACCAGCGTCAGCAGCATCGCGCCGAAGAAGTCGATGTTCTCCAGTACCCGGCCCATGTTGTCGAACAGGTGCGGGCCGATCAGCAGTTTCGGTGGATAGGCGAAGATGTCGGCCGTCGTATTGGAGGCCATCACGACCATCCAGTAGAACGGGAAGATCGAGACCAGCACGCCCGTCATCAGCAGGACATGGCCGATCACGGTTTTGGTGCGCGCCGCCGCTTGACCCGTCGAGGGCGCCTTGGCGGTTGCCGGCTTGGCGGTTGCCGTTTGAGTGGCCATCAGGACTTGTCCCTTCCGCCGACGAGTCGCCAGTTGATGATCGAGAACAGCGCGATCAGCACGAACAACGCCCAGCCGACGGCAGCGCCGTACCCGAACTGGTTGTCCACGAACGCGCTGTTGTACAGGTAGGTCACGATCGTTGTGCCCGCGGCGCCCGGGCCGCCGGAGTTGCCCAGCAGCACCTGCGACTCGGTGAAGATCTGCAGGCCGCCGATGGTCGAGGTGATGGCGGTGAACAAGATGACCGGGCGCAACATCGGTACGGTGATCCGGAAGAACGTCTGCACGCTCGAGGCGCCGTCGACCTTCGCGGCCTCGTAGACGTCGGCGGAGATCGCCTGCAGCCCGGCGAGGAAGATGATCGCGTTGTAGCCGACCCAGCGCCAGGTGACGATGGTCGCGATGGCGATCTTGATGCCCCAGGGCTGGCTCAGCCACTCGATCTTGTCCAGGCCGACCGACTGCAGGAAGGCGTTGAGCAGACCGAAGTTGTTGCTGAAGATCGAGCCGAACACCATCGTCACGGCAACCACCGAGGTGATGTTCGGAATGAAGTACGCCACCCGGTAGAAGCCGCGGAACCGCACGGTCTTGTGCAGGGCGTTCGCGATCACCAATGCCAGGAACAGCATCGGCACGGTGGAGAGCACCCAGATGATCAGGGTGTTGACGATCGCGGTCCAGAACTCGGGATCGGTGAAGAGGTAGGTGTACTGCTCGAGGCCGACCCACTTCATCTCGCCGATGCCGTTCCAGGAGTGGAACGAGATGTAGATCGAGAACAACACGGGGAACGCGCCGAAGATCGCGAAGAGCACAAAGAACGGCGAGATCGCGGCGTACTGCGGTAGGGCCCGTCTGAACCGGCTGGGCGGCCGGTGATCCGGGGTGGTGCTCACGGCACTTGTACCGGACAGCGTTTCTACGGCCATCTCAGATCGCCCCCACTCGGGTGAGTTCACGTTCGACCCGGTTCTGAGCGTCCCGCCAGGCCTGGTCGGAGGTCTTACTGCCGACCTCGACGTTCACCAGCTCTGCCACGATCGGCGAGCGGATGAGCGAGTCGTACGGGCTGAAGTACGCGCCGGGATAGGCCTTCGCCGCGGTGCCGAAAACCTCCACGATGCGCTGGCCACCGAAGAACGGATCCGGCTCGTTCAGCAGCGGATCCTCGAACGTGGCCGGAGTCGACGGGAACAGCACCGGGTCGATGAAGGCCTGCGCCTGGTTCTTCGCGTTCTGCAGCCAGGTGATGAACGCGAAGGCCGCCGCGGGGTCCTTGCAGTACTTGGTGATCGCCAGGAACGAGCCGCCTCGGTTGCCGGCGCCACCTGGAGTGGCGCAGACCCGCCAGTTGCCCTTCGTCTTCGGCGCCGCGTTCTTCGGGCCGAGTTGCGCCCACCAGACGGCTCCGATGAAGGCGACGAGCCTGCCGTTGCTGACCACCGCGCCTACATCGGTCGTATCGGCCTGCGCGTTGGCGGATAGGCCTTCCTTGACGACTCTGTAGGCCGTTTCCCACACCTGACGGATGTGGTCGCCGTTGCCGATGTACTGGCCGTCAGGAGTCATGTACCGCTGACGCTGCTGGGACAGCCCGTAGTCGAAGACGCTGGCGATGTTGTCGGTGATGACCGAACCAGGTACAGCCTTCTTGATCGTCTTGCCGAGCTCTATGTAGCTGTTCCAGTCCGGTGCGGCCGCTGCCACCTCTGCGGGCTCCACCTCGACACCGGCCTTGCGGAAGATGTCGTGGCGGTAGAACAACGCGGTGGGGCCTGTGTCCATCGGGAAGGCCATCATCCGGTTGTCCGGGGTGATACCGAGTTTCCACTTCCAGTCCAGGTACTGGCCGGCGAGACCGCCGGCGCCGAGCGTGTGCAGGTCGACGAACTGGTCCGCGTTCGGGAAGTACGTCGCGACGTCGTCGTTCATCGCCACGATGTCGGGCACCAGCGACTTACCGGCCAAGGACGTGAGCACCTTGGTCTTGTAGTCGCTACCGATCCGCGTCATCAGCAGGCGCTTGGCCTCGGCTCCGGGGATCGCCTTGGCGGCTTGCTCGATCAGCCCGTCGTTCACGGAACCGACCCACGTCCACATACTGAGTTCGTCGGCGGCGCCCAGGGAGCTGCGTGAACCGCAGCCGGTCAGCCCGGCCGCGGCCGCGGCGGCGCTGAGGGAGAGAAAACCTCTACGTGACAAGGTCATGACGAGACCGTCCTACCTGTCGAATCGTGTTCGTTGGCGGTAACTTATGTTCGAGTTGATCAAGGAAAGCGCATACCTGCTTAACCGGTCAAGGGTTGATCCAGCCCGGCCGGGCGAGACCGGCCTGAGAGGATGGGCGGCATGCCGACTCCCCCTGCCGCCGTACTCTTCGACGCGGACGGCGTGCTGCAGCGCGCCACCATCGACTGGCGAGGCACGCTGGCCACGTTTGTCCGGCCGGACCAGAACGCCGACGACTTCATCCTCGAACTGATGGCCTCGGAACTGCCCTCGATCATGGGCAAGGGCGATTTCGCCGACGCGATCGCCGAGGTGCTCGCGCGCTGGGAGAGCCCGTCGCCGGTCGAGGAAGTGCTGGAGCTGTGGCGGCGCTTCGAGTCCGTACCGGAGGTGATCGAGATCATCCAGGAACTGCGCGCGGGCGGTGTCGGCTGCCACCTCGCGACCAACCAGCAGTCGTTCCGGCGCAAGATCATGCACGAGGAACGGCGCTACGGCGACTGGTTCGACCAGACCTTCTACTCGTGCGATCTAGGCGTCTCCAAGCCCGATCCGGAGTACTTCCGCCGCATCCTGGACGCGATCAGCCAGCCCGCCGACGCCGTCGTTTTCATCGACGACAACTTCGACAACGTGGCGGGCGCGGCATCGATCGGCATCCACGCGGAGCACTTCGACCTCGAACTCGGAGTTCCGGTGCTACGTGATCTGCTGCGCGGGTACGGGCTGCCCGTCAAGTGACGTCGGCTCGTCCTGGGCCTCGGTTCCGGGCTCTTGCGGCTCAGGCGCGGGTTCCGGCTTGGGTTTTGGCGGTGGGCTAACCCGGTTCAGTACGGTGACGATGTCGTGGCGGTGGTGCTGGATCTCGTGCGCGGTGTGGCGGATGACCCAGTCGAGCGTGCGCGGCATCCGCACCGGGTAGTTGTAGAGCCCGCGGATCTGCTGCTGCTCGGGCGTGAGCGCCTTCGCCGCCGTACCGAACTCCTGCGCGAAGCGGATGATCGCGACCGCCACCTGGTTCGGGTCCTGCGCCTCGTACTTCTCCTGGCTGACCCGGCCCTTGCGATCCATCGGCGCGAACACCGGCCGGTACTCGACCAGCGCCTGGGCGATCCGCTGCCGCTGGACCTCCAGTACGTCGCGGACGTGGCACGCGTACTCGATGGCGGACCAGACCTCCGGCTCCGGCCGCAACCGCACGAACTCCGGCCCAGGGTCGGCCGCGGCCTGGGTGAGCTTCATACCCGCCTCAGCGGCCTGACGCACCAGCGTCGTCACGACCGGGTGCAACTGCCCCGCGTCGTAGTCGAACCCGCACTCGGCACAGACACCCTCGACCGGCGGCTGCCGTTTCACAAACTCCTCCATCGCCACGCGTGATCCACGGGACCGATCCCGGCCCCGAGCGGGAACCCGGCATGCACCGCCCCGCTGATGTACTGCTTCGCGCTCGCCACCGCCTCGGGCACGCTCTGCCCCTGCGCGACGTACGACGCGATCGAACTCGCCAAGGTACAACCCGTGCCGTGCGTATGCCGGTTATCGGCGCGCGGCGCACTGAACTCGCTTCGCTCCTGACCGGGCTGGTTGCCGTGCAGCACGTCCACCGAGGTGTCTCCCGCGTCGTGCCCACCCTTGACCAGCACCCAGCCGGCCCCGGCCGCCAGCAGCCGCTTCGCCGCCAGTTCCCGGTCATCCAGGCCGTGGATCTCCATCCCCGCCACGGGCCCCAGCTCGGTCAGGTTGGGCGTCAGCACGGTGGCCAGCGGCACGATCTCCTCGCGCAGGGCCTCCATCGCATCCGCGGCCAGCAACGCGTCGCCGTGTTTGGAAACCGAGACCGGGTCCACGATCACCGGCACGCCGTCCGGCAGCGTGCGCAGCAGTTCGGCGACGACCCGGACCATCTCGGCCGAGGCGAGCATGCCGGTTTTGACCGCGTCAACGCCGATGTCGTCCACCACACTGCGGAACTGCGCCCGCACCTGCTCGGCCGGCAACTCCCAGGCGCCCTGAACGCCGACGCTGTTCTGCGCGGTGATGGCGGTCAGCACGCTCATACCGTGCACTCCGGTGGCCAGCATCGCCTTGAGATCGGCCTGAATGCCGGCGCCGCCGCCCGAGTCGGATCCGGCGACGGTCAGCACTCGACGTGGGGTCATCGTTCAGCTCCTGAAATGTGCGTGTCCGGTGGCCCCCGCGTACGGCTCGCCGTCCACTGTCACGGTACCGGGCGGCCGGTCGTCATTGCCCTCGGCAACCGACCCGATCACGGTCCAGCCGGGCGGTACGTCCGCCGGTTCGAAGGTGGCCACCAGCGCGTTGTCGTCTCCGCCGGTCAACACGAAGGAAAGCGCGTCCAACCCGGTCGCGGCGGCAACCGCCTCCAGCGGTTCGGGAATCGCCAGCGCGCCGGACCGTACGTCGATCACGACCTGACTGGCCGTCGCGATATGCCCCAGGTCCGACAACAACCCGTCGCTCACGTCGCACATCGCCGAGGCGCCCGCGATCGCCGCGATCGGTCCCTGCTCGTACGGCGGCAGTGGCCGGCGATGCGCTTCCACCACGGCCCGGGGCGACCGGAACCCCCTGGTCAGTACGGCGTACCCGGCCTCGGCCCACCCCAGCCGTCCGGCCACGGCCACCTCGTCGCCTGGGCGCGCCCCGGAACGCAGTACGGGCTCACGACCCTCCAGCGAGCCGAACGCCGTCACGGACACCACGATCTTCTCGGACTGGACCATGTCGCCGCCCACGATGCTCACGCCAAGCGGCTCGCCCTCGTCCTGGAGGCCTCGCGCCAGCTCATGCACCCACTCGCTGGCCAATGCGGCGGGCACGCCCAGGCCGACCACCAGCGAGGTGGGCCGCGCGCCCATCGCGGCCAAATCCGACAGATTCTGCGCGGCGGCCTTGCGACCTACGTCATATGCCGACGACCAGTCCTGCCGGAAATGGCGTCCCTCGATCAGCAGGTCGGTGGTGATCACCATCCGGCCATCCGGCACGGCCACCACGGCGGCGTCGTCCCCCGGTCCGACCAGCACGTCGGCCCCTTGGCGATAGCCCTTGGTGACGGCCTCGATCAGCCCGAATTCACCGATGCCGCCCACGGTCTCGTTCACGTCCAGCCCTCCGATCGCCAGCCAGGCACTCTAGTCCGCCGGGCCGGGGTAGCTTCCGGCGACCGGGTCCACGAGGTAGCGTGATCGCGCAACGAAGAGTACGCCCCGCATGTCTGCAGTACCGTCGAACGCAGTTGGACGGTGCACCGGACGATGCCGGGGCCCCGCTGAGGACGACTGAGTGGAGAACGACGTGGTGGTCCAGGCCTACATCCTGATCCAGACCGAGGTCGGCAAGGCGGCCGACGTGGCGCAGCAGATCGCCGAGGTACAGGGCGTCACCCTGGCCGAGGACGTCACGGGTCCGTACGACGTGATCGTGCGAGCCGAAGCCCGTAACGTCGACGAACTCGGCAAGCTGGTGGTGGCCCGGGTCCAGAACGTTCCCGGTATCACCCGCACGCTGACGTGCCCGGTGGTGCACATCTGAAAGCGCATCCACGGCGTCTTGTCCCGGCCCTGGGCCTCTCGCTGCTGCTCCTCGGAGCGGCCGCGTGCAGCCCGGGGCCGGTCGGCATTGCCGTACCGACGCCAGCGCCCGAGGTCGCGAGTGCCTGCGCGAGCCTGATCAACGCCCTGCCCGAACGCATTACCGAGGGCGAACGTCGCGAGACCGACCCCGTCAGCCCGCTCACCCGCGCCTACGGCGATCCCCCGATCGAGCTCACCTGCGGCGTGGCCCCACCCGCCGGCATGGCCGAAGCCGCGTCCCAGTGCTTCGAGGTCAACGGCGTCGGCTGGTACGCCCAAGAGGCCGAAAACGGTGTCATCTTCACCACAATCGGCCGCAAGCTCTACCTCGAGATGGCCGTACCCAACGCCTACTCCCCCGAAGCCAACGTCCTCACCGACGTAGCCCCCGCCATAAAGTCCCAAAACCCCGTAATCACCCCCTGCACCTGACCCCGTCACGCTCACACCCCTGGCGCGCCCCTGCACTCCGCCGGGGGCGCCTTCCGTGTTCGGGTCCGCCCTTCGCCCCCGCCCTTTTGCCCCCAGCCTCTGCCCGCCCGTAACGTGCCCGCGCCCGAACTCCACCTCACCTCGTCCTCGCCTCCCTGGCCTGGTTTCGACCCTCCAGCACGAGCCACGGCCGCTAGGCCAGCCCGAACCGCACCACCTTCACTTCTCACATTCCCTCTCACCCCGCTCCTTTTGGCCCTTCTGGCCGCTCTCAGCTCTCATGACGGTGCCGTGGACGTCTCCTGTGAAGTCGACAGTTCAGCGACCGTCGATTGGTCGGGCCTGGCAGGCGATCCTGGGCTCCGACGAGTACGTAACGGTCGACTCCCCGACGACCCGCGCTTCGCCGGCCGAACCCGTCGCGCTGCGCCGCCCACGTCGTCCCGCTTGAGCTCTCGCGCTGAGCTGCCACGCCGCTCACTCGCCCGTGTTGCCCACGTCGCAACCGCAGGCAGGCCTGGACCCACAGGATCCGCCGTGCCCGGCGTGGTCTTCGCAACCCACTCGTCGGCCGAGCGCGTCCCGGTGTGATCCACAACGAACCGAGCGCCCTCCGGGCTCGTCCACTCGTACCCACCCTCGGGCAGCACGGCACAACTCCAACCGCCATGCGTCTTAAGCCGATGGTGATACCGGCACCCCGGCGCGAGGTTGTCCGTACTCGTCTGACCCGGCGGACCATCCGCCCGATAAGGCACCACGTGATCAAGGTCCATCGACTTGGTAGCCCGCCTCGTACACCACGGAAAGACACACCAAAGCTCCCGCAACAACACCCGCTCGCGGATCCGGCTCGGGATCTCATAGGCGTCCACACTCACCCGATCCCGCAGGTCGATCACCGGCTTCACAACGATCTGGTCGTACCCCACCACTTCGCGGAACTGCGCCGCCAGCACCGGCCCAATCCCTTCCACCCGCAGCACCCCATCACCTCTCGGCGAACCTCCGTCGGCCCTGCCACCGGCGATGTCCGTGTCGCCATCGGTGTCGCCGTGCCGCTCACTGGCGAGGAGGCCGGCCAAAGTGACGTCCGTCAGATGTACGAACACCTCAACCCGCGCGGCAGTTCGTCCCTTCGCGGCCTCGCTAAGCCGGGCACGCTCCTTGATCTCGGCCAGCCGCCCTGCCAACGCCACCCGTCGAAAGGCCTCACCATCCCCCGCGCCGGCCCAGTCAGCACCGTGCTCCCAGTCAGCCCGGTCATCGCCAGCCCCCTCAGCCCTGTCATCCCGCCGAACCCCGTTATCGCCGTCATCGCCGCCATCCACCGAATGCCGTGGCACCTCATTTGTACGCGACCCGTCCCGCAAATCCGCCGCGCCATAGGATCCGCCACTCGACGATCCATAAGCCCCAGACTCGGCAGGCATGCCTCCGCTTAGCGCGACCACCTCACTCGATGACGCGTACTCCCACGCAGCCTGGCCAACCGGCGGTCTGTCTGTCGGCCGCTCACCCCCCTCGAACGGATCCTCTGGCGGAGGCGGGCCGTCGGCCTCCAGTCCTTCGAACGACGGTGGCTCCTCAAGGCGGCGCTGGTCCCGCTCCGGCACGAAACCTTGATCCCACTCGGCAACAGGATCAAGGCGCCCGACAGCACCAGGAAAAGCCGGATCATCGGCCCGATTCGGCTCGGCTGCAGGAGCGGCGTCTCGAGCCGGTTCCGTTACAAGGTGGAGGTGCCCAGAGGTAGCGGCAGATGCCGGACCTTCAGCCTGGTCCACCATAGCTGCGGCATCGTGGACCTGACTTTCTGCCACACGATCGCGGTGATCCTTGGCGGCTGCAGAGGCGGGATCTTCGGCGCCCGAAGCCGTGCGGGTACGACGGGTGTGGGTTTTGGCGAGGAGGCGGGCGGCGTCAAGTAGTTCCATGGCGGCTGCGGGATCGGCCAACCAGCCGATGACCTTCGCCCGGCGCCGACCGAGTGCATCCGTGTCGCCGAGCACCTTCAAGGCATCCGCGAGTGCGGAGATCGTCGCCTCCAACCGGATGACGTCGCCGGTGGCCGCCCGCACGAAGATCGTGTTGGTACCCATTGAGTCCGAGCGGCCGATCCAAACCCCACGGGCACGCGCCAGTTCCTCGGCTTGAGCTCGGGCCCGTTCGGGATCGGCTTGCCACATCGCGGCGTCGACGATCTTCTTCAGCCGGTCTGGACCGACCCGATCAATGATCTTCTCGACCGCGGCATCCACCAATGCGACCGCCTCCAGCGGGAGGGCGGCGCTGGCCCGCGCGATGCGGCAGGCGCGCCAAGCACGCGCCTCACCGGCGAGCACTCTTGCCCACACCTTGGGCAGCCGGTGCCGAAGGCCGAGCGCATCACTGAGGATCCCCGCGGCCGCCGATGACGAGACCTTCAAGGTGGTGCCCAGCTCCGCCGCCGCGAATTCGGCGACTGCCGGACATCCCTCGCCGCCATACACTTTCAGCTGCTCAATGCCTTCGGGCATCAGACCCTCGGCAGGTCGACCGCTCCCGAGACTGTCGGTTGCAGACCCGCCGCCCTCAAAACTTCCGCCTTCAGCCCTGCCCGCTTCAGAGCCGCCGCCTTCAGAGCCGTCTCCTGCGGAGCTTCTGGCTGCGCGGCGCGGCTCCGGATGCCGGTCAGCGAACGCGAGCACTCCCTCGAGGATTCGCACATCTGAGCGTTCGTTGACCGCAGCGAAACCACCCAGCGCGGATAGCACCCCCGCCGGGCTCAGCACATCGAGATCCACATCGAGATCCGTATCGAACATGTGATCGATTCTATCGAACACTGCCGCGAATCCCAACTCGCATTCCTTTATCCACAAGGCATTTTCTACTTCCGCAGAGCAGCCCAATAAGCCGTACATTCTCTGCGCCGACCCAGTCAGCAGGCTTCCCAAAGTGCCTGACCGGGGTTACGGCGGTGGCTGCCGTGAGCCACCGACGTCTGGGCCCCGGACCACCGACCCGGGGCCCAGACGCACCCACCGTTCGACGACCCGGTCGGGACGAACGGCACGAACGCCGACGACTACACAGCCAGCGCACGATTCATCGAAGGAGGGATGAGAGCATGCCGACACAACTGAGGAACACTGTCAGCAAGCTGACCGCCAGAGGATCAGCGGAGACCCGTCGGCCGCGTGAGCGCCAGGGTGATCAGGCGATCCACCAGCTCGGTGTAGTCGATGCCGCTCGCCGCCCAGACCCGCGGGAACATGGACTGCGGGGTGAAGCCGGGCATCGTGTTGATCTCGTTGATGATCACGCGATTGGTGGCGTCGAGAAAGAAGTCGACTCTGGCCAGGCCCTCACACTCGATCGCCTCGAACGCGGTCAGGGCCTGGGCCCGGATCTCGTCGGCGATCGCGGCCGGCAGCTCGGCCGGCACGCTCAGGGTGGTGAACTCTTCGCCCTCCGGGAGGTACTTGGTCTCGAAGTCGTAGAAGTCGTGCCCACCTCCCTCGACAACGATCTCGGCGCAGACACTCACGTCCGCCCGCTCGCCATCAACGCGCCCCAGGATGCCGACCTCGATCTCGCGCGGACGCGTGACAGATGCTTCAACGATCACCTTGGGATCGTGCCGTTGCGCCTCAGCGATGGCTACGTCCAGTTCCTCAGGGCTATCGGCCTTGCTCACGCCCAGGCTGGAACCACCTCGGGCCGGTTTCACGAAGAGTGGGTAGCCAAGCTTGCCGGCGGCCTCTCGACAGGCGTCCGGGTCGGTCTGCCAGTCGCGTGCGCGAATCACGACGTATGGCACGACCTCCAGGCCCGCCGCTTCGAAGATGATCTTCATGTAGTGCTTGTCCATGCCGACAGCGCTGGCCAGTACGCCCGCGCCGACATAGCGCATATCCGCCATCTCGAACATGCCCTGGATCGTGCCGTCCTCGCCCCACGGTCCGTGCAGAAGCGGGAACACGACATCCACCTCGCCGAGGGTTTGCGGTACCTGCCCGGCCTCGCTCACCACCAGTTCGCGGTTGCTGCCGAAAAGGACCGGCGCGGCTGCCACGTCGACCGACGGGAGGCGGCCATCGGTGATCGCGAGGCGGGCGGGGTCCGCACTTTCGAGGACCCACTGGCCTTCGGTGCTGATGCCGATCGGCACCACGTCGTACTTGTCGCGATCGATTACCTGCAGCACGTTGGCCGCGGTGATGCACGAGATAGCGTGCTCGCTCGCTCGACCTCCGAACACGATGGCGACGCGCGGTTTACGGTTTCCTTCTGTGCTCTGACTCACCAAGCCGACCCTAGCGGCCGGTCAGCCCGACACCCCCTTCACCTTCCGCCGGAGCGTCGAGGCGGTGAGCCAGTCCGCCTTCGACGCTCCCGCGGTAACGGTGACCGGAGCCGATCCCGTCAATCGCGAAGCTGGATCGCCTGGGATGGGCAGAGCATGGCGGCCTCGCGGATGGCGTCGTATTGGCCGGCGTCAGGTTCGTTCAGCACAAAGGCGACGCCGTCGAGGTCGCGCTGGTCGAAGACCTCGGGCGCGGTCATGACGCATTGGCCGGCGCCAACGCATACGTCCTGGTCGATGGTCAGGTCCACGCGATCCTCCTTGGAACGTTCGGGTAGGGCGTCAGCTCGGGTCGTCCCAGGTGACCGGCAATGCGGTCACGCCGTAGACGAGGGTGTTGTGTTTGAACTGGAGTTCCTCGAATGGAACGGCCAGCCGGAGCGTCGGGATCCGCTGGAACAGGCGAACGAACACCTCCTGCAGCTCCACCCGTGCGAGTTGTTGCCCAATGCATTGATGTGGCCCGAACCCGAACGCCATGTGACTGGAGGCCTTCCTGGTCAGATCGACGTGATCGGGGTCTGGATACACCGCCTTGTCCCGGTTCGCGGCCGACAGGGCGGCGATCAGATAGTCACCGGCTTTCAGTTGTTCCGCGCCGAGGGCCATGTCCGTGGGGACTTCGCGGAAGACTCCGAACTGCACGACCGACAGGTATCGCAGCAGTTCCTCGGTGGCCGGCGCGGCGAGCTCCGGGTTCTCCTGAAGGGCCTTGAGCTGTTCGGGATTCCGGAGCAGCACCAAGGTGCTGAGGGCGATCATGTTGGCCGTCGTTTCGTGACCGGCGATCAGGAGCGTGACGCCGATCGAGACCAACTCCTCCATGGTCAGCGGGCGCTCGGTATCGCTGGAACGCTCGATCAGACGAGACAGCAGGTCATCTGCGGGCTGCTGGAGTTTCGCCATCACCAGGCCGGCCATGTACTCGTTGATCTCGCTGGCGACGGCGTCGGCTTCAGCCTGCGGGACATCTACGGCGACCAGGCGCGCGCTCTGCCGCTGGAACGTGTCCCGGTCGGCGTAGGGCACACCGAGGAGTTCGCAGATCACCAACGACGGGATTGGCAGGGCGAAATCCCGGACCAGGTCGACCGGCCGGGGGCTGGCCAGCATCGCATCGAGGTGCAGGTCGATGATCTCTTGAATCCGTGGCCGGAGCGCCTGGATCCGTTTGACGGTGAACTCACTGGTGAGCAGGCGACGCAACCGAGTGTGCTCGGCGCCGTCCAGGTTGAGGATCGAGCCCGATTCTGCCGGGCGGTCGAGGTCTGCGCCTGCGACGACGTGCATCGAGGGAGCCAGCCGGGAGCTCAAGCGCCGATCTCGCAGCGCGGTACGGACGTCGTCGTAGCGGCTGACCAGCCACGCATCCACCCCGGCAGGCGTCGCGACCTTCGTCAGCGGAGCCTCGTCCCGCAATTGCGAATAGGCCGTCGCTGGGTCGAATGGGCAACCCGAGGGCCTCCCGAGCGGGAAGTCCGGTACGGGGGCAGCTTCGTGGCGCCCACCGGCGGAGGTGTTCGGCGGCGGAGTGGAGGTGGGTGTTTCGGTCATCGGCAGAACCCCTCGTTCGATCGGACCGGAGTGACGAGCCTCGGACGAATCAGGCAGGCACTAGAAAATGGTAGTGACTTCCATATGATTGATGCTGCCAGACGGCATGTCGTCCTACAACCTCCATCTCCACCTCGATATCCGACGTCGGTCGCGATGTCCGACCTCGGTCTCGGCCTCGGGTGAACGCGGCGAATGGGCAGAGGGGCGGTGTTAGCCTGCGGGCAGGGTCAGGTGGAGGAGGTCTGGATGGGGCTGCGGGAGCTTAAGCGGGAGCGCACGCGTCGCCTTATCTCGGACAAGGCCTTTGAGTTGTTCGGGGATCACGGGTTCGGGCGGACGACTGTCGAGCAGATTGCGGCGGCGGCTGAGGTTGGGCCGAGCACGCTGTACCGGTACTACCCGACGAAGGAACGGCTGGTTCTGGAGTTCGTTGAGCTCTGCTTGTTCACGGCGCTTGACGAGATGCGGGCGAGCGGGCCGGAAGTGCCGCTGGAGAAGGCCCTCGGGCAACTCGTCAGCCGGGCGCTGAGTGATCTGGAGGCGGAGCCTGCGAAGACACGAGCCATCTACGCATTGGCCGAGGCGCATTCGTCGTTGAGCGCCCACCTGGCCGATCTTGTGTGGCGCTGGCGGGATGAGCTCGCTGCGGAGATCGCCAGGCGTATGGACGACAGCAGTCCGCTGGTTTCCGCGCTTACCGCCGCGGTGACGATCGACCTGATCGAGATGGTGGTGCAGACCTGGGTCGATCAGCCGGGTCCGACGCCCACGCTCACGGAGTTGGCGACGCAGGGGCTTTCCCTGCTGGCCAACGGGGAACTACCTCTTCCCTGCCGCATCGGCTTGGATCCAGCCTCCGCGCACAACGCCACAAACGCCTAGGCCGCAGCGGTTCCGAAGGCGGCCTGGGAGAGGATGCGGGTATGTCTGACGAACTGGATCCGGCCAGCCTGATCGTGCACGCGGGACGTCCGCTGGTGGAGGCGGATGCGCCGCTCAATGAACCGGTGGTGTTCTCGTCCACGTACGTGGCGGGCGGTCCTGCTGGTTATGGGCGGTTCGGGAATTCCACCTGGTCCGCGTTTGAGGGTGTGCTGGGGGAACTCGAAGGTGGGCATGCGCTTGTGCTGGCCTCGGGCATGGCGGCCTGCGCGATCGTGTTCGACCTGGTTCCCGTGGGAGGCAAGGTCGTGGCGCCCGTGCACGCGTACAACGGGGTGACGGGGCTGCTGGATCGCCAGGCTTCGGAAGGGCGGATCACCCTGCAGCGGGTGGATATCGCCGACACGGATGCGGTGATCGCCGCGCTGCCGGGGGCCGCGTTGTTGTGGGCCGAGTCGCCGACCAACCCGGCGATGGAGGTTGCGGACCTACCGGCGATTTGTGCGGCCGCGAAGGCGCAGGACGTTCTTGTTGCCGTGGACAACACGTTCGCCACGCCCCTGCTGCAGAAGCCGCTCGACCTCGGAGCGGACATCGTCGTGCACTCGGTGACGAAGTTTTTGGCGGGGCATTCGGACGTGCTGCTGGGGGCGGTTGTCGCGAAGGACCAGGAGACGTACGACGCGTTGGCGTTGCGCCGGAAGACGCAGGGTGCCATCGCCGGCCCGATGGAGGTTTGGCTCGCGCTACGCGGCATGCGGACTCTCGCGCTCAGGATGGACAAGGCCCAGGAGAACGCGCAGTACCTGGTTGAGCGGTTGAAGGCGCATCCGAAGGTGTCGCGCGTGCGGTATCCGGGTCTTCCGGACGACCCGGGCCATGAGCGGGCGGCCAAGCAGATGCGGGGATTCGGCGCCATCATCGCGATCGAAGTGGCCGGCGGCGCGGAGGAGGCTCAGCGGGTTACGGAGTCAACCGAGCTGTGGATTCACGCGACCAGCCTCGGCGGCGTCGAGTCCATGCTGGAACGACGCCGCCGCTGGCCGACCGAGCCGGACACGATTCCCGACAACCTGATTCGGCTGTCCGTGGGCATCGAGCACTCCGAGGACCTCTGGCAGGACCTCCAGCGGGCCCTCGGCTGACCTCCGGCAGCGCCCGCGACCGCCGCCGAAGGCCCGCCGGAGGCCGACGAACTACTTGTCCGTGCTGAAGGCGGCGTCGAAGGAGGCTTCGGGTTGGTCGAAGGCTAGGGCGCGTACGACGTTGACGGCTTCGGCGGCGCCGGTTTTGCGGTCCATGCCGGCGTCTTCCCACTCGATCGAGATGGGGCCGTCGTAGCCGATCGAGTTCAGTACGCGGAAGCAGTCCTCCCAGTGCACGTCGCCATGGCCGGTGGACACGAAGTCCCAGCCGCGGCGGGGGTCGCCCCAGGGCAGGTGCGAGCCCATCCGGCCGTTGCGGCCGCCGCCCATGCGCTTGCGGGTGTCCTTGCAGTCCACGTGGTAGATCCGGTCCTTGAAGTCCCAGAGGAACCCGACCGGGTCGATGTCCTGCCAGACCATGTGGCTCGGGTCCCAGTTGAGCCCGAAGGCCTCACGGTGGCCGATGGCCTCCAGGGTCGCGACGGTGGTCCAGTAGTCGTAGGCAATCTCGCCCGGGTGTACCTCGTGGGCGAACCGCACGCCGACCTCGTCGAACACGTCGAGGATCGGGTTCCACCGGTCGGCGAAGTCCTTGTAGCCGGCCTCGATCCGCGCGGCCGGGACCGGCGGGAACATCGCGACGTACTGCCAGATCGACGAGCCGGTGAAGCCGATCACGGTCTTCACGCCGAGCTTGGCCGCGGCCCGGGCGGTGTCGGCGAGTTCGGCCGCCGCGCGCTGGCGGACGCCTTCGGGATCACCGTCGCCCCAGACGCGCGAAGGCAGAATCGCCTCGTGCCGGAAGTCGATCGGGTCGTCGCAGACGGCTTGGCCGACGAGGTGGTTCGAGATGGCCCAGACCTGCAGGCCGTGCCGTTCGAGGATCTCCTTGCGGCCGGCGATGTAGGTGTCGTCGGAAAGCGCCTGCGCGACGTCGAAGTGGTCGCCGGAGCAGGCGATCTCGACACCGTCGTAGCCCCATTCGGAGGCCAGCCGGCAGACCTCCTCGAACGGCAGGTCGGCCCACTGACCGGTGAACAGGGTGATCGGGCGTGGCATCAGCTGACTCCTAGCGCACTTGAGAGGTAACGGTGGTCCAGTCGCCGTCGGCCGCGGCGGACCGCAGTACGGCGTCCACGACCTCCGCCGAGCGGAGGCCGTCGGCGAAAACGGGAAGGCCGTCAGGCGTAGAGCCGGACGAAACGGCCGCGTAGGTGTCCGCGACGAAGAAGTTGAAGGCATCCTGATAGCCCTGGGCATGTCCGGCCGGAAGCCGGTTGACCCGCAGAGCGTCCGGGCTCAAGGTGCCCGGGTCACGGACCAACACGCTGCTCGCACCCCGTCGCCCCTGCCAGAGCCGGTCCGGATCCTCCTGGTCGAACCCGAAGCTCGACTCGGTCCCGGAGACCTCCAGGTACAACCGGTTCTTGCGCCCGGCCGCGACCTGGCTGATCACGATCGTGCCGAGTACGCCGGTCGCCGTACGGAACTGGGCCGTCGCGAGATCCTCGGTGCGTACGGCGGCGCCGCCACGTGACTCCAGCAGGGTGCGGGTCAACGCGCTCACGGCGACCAGGCGATCCCCGGTGACGAACTCGGCCAGATCGCACCAGTGCGAGCCGATGTCGGCAAAGGCCCGTGAAGGCCCTCCGGTCTCGTCGTCGACGCGCCAGTTGTCGTCGTCCGCGCCGGCCAGCCAGTCCTGCAGGTAGCTCCCGTGGACCGTGCTGATCGTTCCGGCCTCGCCCGCCGCGATGCGGGCGCGAAGCTCGCGCACCATCGGGTGATACCGGTAGACGAAGGGCACGGTCGCCACCCGGCCCGCAGCGGCCGAGGCCAGGTCCGACGCGTCGGAGACGGACGTGGCGAGTGGCTTCTCGCAGATGACGTGCTTGCCGGCCTTGAGCACTTGGAGTGACACCGGCAGGTGCGAGTTGTTCGGAGTGCAGACGTGGATCAGATCGACGTCAGCCGCTAGGAGGTCGTCCAGGCTGGCATAGCCCTTCAAAGCGCCTGTGGCGGCCGCTGCGGCGTCTGCGCGGTCCGGGGAGGACCCGACGGCCCCGACCACCTCTGCGCCCGCGACGCGCGCCGCATGGGCATGCACCTGCCCCATGAATCCGCCGCCGACAATGCCGATCCGCAAAGCGTTGGTCATGACCTGGACGCTAGGCGGGACTTTTGTTCGCTGTCAAGCAGAAGTCTGCCTGGTGAAGCACTAAAGTGCCGGTATGACCACCAGCCCGCTGCTGGCCCCGGGTACGGGACCGCTGCTGCGACTGCTGCTCGACGGCGAGCCCAGGACGAGGGCCGAGCTGATCGAGTTGTCCGGCCTGGCCCGCTCCACCGTGGCCGGCCGGATCGACGCGCTGCTGGCGAACGGCCTCGTGGTTCAGTCCGGCGAAGCGTCCTCGACGGGTGGACGACCGCCGGCCAGGTTCGCGTTCAACCCCGGCGCAAGGGTGATCCTGGCCATCGACGTCGGCGCCAGCCACGTCACCGTGGCGGTCACCGATCTGGCCGGGACGATCCTCGACAGCGTCACCACCAGACAGCGCATCGACCAAGGTCCGGAGGGCATCCTCGGCCGGGCCGTGCGGGAAGCCCGCAAGCTACTCAAAGGCCGTCCACCCCTGGCTGGAACCGGCATAGGCCTTCCCGGCCCGGTAGAACACGAGACCGGCCGGCCGAACCATCCGCCGATCATGCCCGGCTGGGACGCGTACGACGTGGTAGGACGCCTGGAGAAGGATCTTGGCCAACCAGTGCTCGTGGACAACGACGTGAACCTGATGGCCCTCGGCGAACACACCAGCCGGTACGCCGACGTCGACCACCTGCTGTTCGTCAAGGTTGCCACTGGCATCGGTGCCGGGGTGATCAGCGGCGGCAGGCTGCAACGAGGTGCACAAGGCGCGGCGGGCGACCTCGGCCACGTGCAAACCCCGGGCGGTCCTCAGGTCGTCTGCCGCTGCGGCAACACCGGCTGTCTGGAAGCGGTCGCCAGCGCGGCAGCCATCGCGACCGACCTAAGTCAGCACGGCCTCGCCGTCGCCACGAGCCAGGACATCGTCGACCAGGTCCGCGCGGGCAACCCGATAGCCACCCGCGCGGTCAGACAGGCCGGCCGCGAGATCGGCACCGTGCTGGCGACCTGCGTCAGCCTGCTCAACCCCGAAGTGATCGTGATCGGCGGTTCGCTGGCCCAGGCCGGAGAGAGCCTGCTGGCCGGCGTCCGCGAGAACATCTACGCGAGGTCGTTGCCACTGGCCACAACCACCCTGCGGGTCACCACCGCGGAAACGAGCGACGCCGCCCTGAAAGGCGCCGCCGCCCTAGTCCTCCAGCGACTCCTGGCCTGACCCCCGAAACAAACCCGCAGAGCGAGAGATCAGCCCCAGCGCTCAGACTTCGCCGATCGCGACACCAGGCTGAACAGCATGTCCTTCGGCGTCATCTCCCCCGCCACCACCCGGGTCACGTGTTCCGCGATCGGCATCTCCACGTCGTGGGCATGCGCCAGTTCCGTGATCGACGAGCAGGACTTGACCCCCTCGGCCACCTGCCGCGTGCCCCCGGCGATCTCGGCCACCGTCATGCCCTGACCGAGCTTCTCGCCGAACGTCCGGTTCCGCGACAACGGCGATGAGCAAGTCGCAACCAAGTCCCCCAGCCCAGCCAGACCCGAGAACGTGTGCTCATCGGCACCCAACGCACGACCGAGCCGCGCCGTCTCGACCAATCCACGCGTGATCACCGAGGCCCGCGCGTTGTCACCGAATCCAAGCCCCACGGCCATCCCCACCGCGAGCGCGATCACGTTCTTCGTCGCACCGCCCAGCTCGCAACCGACCACATCGGTGTTCGTGTAAGGCCGGAACGTCGGCGAGTGGCAAAGCTTCTGCAACCGGGACGCCGTACCTTCGTCCGCGCAGGCCACCACACTGGCTGCAGGCTGGCCCTCGGCGATCTCGCGCGCGAGGTTCGGCCCGGAGACCACGGCGATCCGCTCGGGACCAGCGCCGGTGAGTTCCGCGATCACCTCGCTCATCCGCTTGGTGGTACCGACCTCGACGCCCTTCATCAAACTGACCAGCGGTACGGCGGTCGGCAGCACGCCCGCCCAGTCGCGCAGGTTGTCCCGCAACGACTGGCTCGGCACCGCCAGCACGATCGCGTCGGCGCCTTCGGCCGCGGCGGCCGGATCGTGCGTGGCCGTGATCGCGTCGGGCAGGCGGATCCCGGGCAGGTACTCGGTGTTCTCGTGCCGGGTGTTGATCGTCTCGCAGAGCGCTTCTCGCCGGCCCCACACCGACACCTGGTTACCGGCCTGGGCCAGCACGGTCGCGAACGCCGTACCCCAGGAACCGGCACCGAACACGGCCACCTTGGTCATACCTGCTCCTCACCTTCCTCACGAGCCTTGCGCGGGTCGTACAGCCGCGGCGGCGGGTTCTCGCCGCGCAGCTCCCCCAGTTCGGCCGCGACCCGGTCCATGATCACGGTTGTTGCCTTTTGCAACAGCTCGGCGGTGATCGGCTGGCCGTGGAACGCGCTCAGGTCGACCGGTTTGCCCGCCGTGATCCGCATGGTCTTGCGCGGCAGCAACCGGACGGCGTGCGAACCATAACTGGCGAACACCTCCTGCGGCCCCCAGTTCGCGATCGGAATCACCGGGCAGCCGGTCATCAGCGCGATCCGGGCGGCGCCGGTCTTGCCCGTCATCGGCCACAACTCCCGGTCGCGGGTGATCGTGCCCTCGGGATAGATCCCCACACACTCGCCCTGTTCGACCGCGGCGACGGCCGCCCGGAAGGCGTCAGCGGCCTCGGCGGTGTCGCGGTAGACGGGGATCTGGCCGGCGCTGGTGATGATCCGCCCGGCGATCGGCAGCTTGAACAGCGAGGCCTTGCCCAGCAGGCGCGGGATTCGCCGGCACTCGTAGATGAAGAAGCCGACCGCGAACGGGTCGAAGTGCGAGATGTGGTTCGTCACGAAAATCATGCCACCCGAACGCGGAACGTTCTCCATACCGCGCCAGTCGCGCTTGGTGAACAGCAGCATGAAGGGCTTGACCAGTACGACCACCAGGCCGAACCAGAACCCCGTGCGCGGTCTGCGCTCCACTGCTGCCTCCTGGCGGTCGTGCGAACCCTCGGTCATGGGAGAATCCTGCCTGATGGCAGACGTACAGGTCGCTTCCTGGACCCTCGTGCTCCCGGTGAAGCGTTTGACGATCGCGAAGAGCCGACTTGCTGACGCCTACCCTCAGCACCGTCCCGAGTTCGCTCTGGCCTTCGCCATCGACACTACTGCCGCGGCCCTGGCCACACCGATGGTGTCCGGCGTGGTGGTGGTGACGGACGATCCGACCGTCGCGCTCGCCGTAACCGCCCTGGGCGCCAAGGTAGAGCCCGATGTGCCCGATGCCGGTCTCAACGAAGCCCTGGCGCACGGAGCCGCTGTGGCCGCTAGAGCAGGCACTGGCGTCGCGGCCCTGTCTGCCGATCTCCCAGCCCTTAGGCCATCCGAACTTACTTCTGCCCTCGCAGCCTGTGGAACCGGCCGTAGCTTCGTGATCGACCTACCCGGCACAGGTACGACGTTGCTCGCGGCAGGCCCGGGCGTCGAGCTGGATCCCCGCTTCGGGGTTGGATCCGCTCTGGCGCACCAGGCCTCGGGCGCCGTACCTGTTGAACATGCGGGAATCGTCTCGGTCCGGCGGGATGTGGACACCGCGGCGGACCTCGCGCACGCCGTGCAGCTTGGGGTCGGGCCGCAGACGGCCGAGGTGATGTCGTTGGTCCTCGGAGGCGTCATCGGCTCCGAAGGCCTGGCATGCTGAGCTCATGCAAGCCACTGTGAGCCGGTACGACGCGGAGACGGGCGCGGGCGCCGTACTGACCGACAACGGGATCGAGCTGCCCTTCGGGCCCGAAAGCCTCGCAACCACGCCGGTTCGGCTGTTGCGCATCGGCCAGCGCGTGCGTCTGGAGACCACAGGAACCGGCGCCGGCCTCGCCATCACTTCCGTCCGCTTCATCACCCTGCCGTAACCGCAGTCGCCTGAAACGACCGTAGAAACGGCGAAAGCCGGTCGCCCCCGGATTGGGGAGACCGGCTTTCGCAGGTAGTACGAAGGATCAGCGAGCTGCGCGCTTCGCGGGAGCCTTCTTAGCCGGCGCCTTCTTGGCGGGGGCCTTCTTGGCAACGGTCTTCGCCGGAGCCTTCTTGGCGGGAGCCTTCTTGGCAACCGTCTTGGTGGCAGCAGCCTTGGCCGGAGCCTTCTTGGCAGCCGTCTTGGTGGCGGCGGCCTTGGCGGGAGCCTTCTTGGCAACCGTCTTGGTGGCAGCAGCCTTGGCCGGAGCCTTCTTGGCGGCGGTCTTGGTTGCGGCGGCCTTAGCCGGCGCGGCCTTGGTCGCGGTCGCCTTGGTGGCGGTTGCGGCGGGCTTCGGGGTGACCAGCTTCGGCAGCTTCTTCGCACCGGAGACAACGGCCTTCAGCTCGGCGCCGGCCCGGAACTTCGGGACCACCGTCTTCTTGGCGCGCTTGGTCTCACCGGTCCGCGGGTTGCGAACCATGCGAGCGCCACGCTCGATCGCCTCGAAGGCGCCGAACCCGGTGATGGCGACCTTGCCACCCTTCTTGGTCAGCTCGCGCTGGACGGTGTCGATCACCGACTCCAAGGCGTGCTGAGCGGAACGGCGGTTTCCGTCGAAGTGCACTGCGAGCGCTTCGACCAACTGACTCTTGTTCACTGCTTCCCTCCGTGAACGTAGGTGTCGAGCACCGCGCTCGATCTTCAGGGAACGTTATGGACCTTTCACGCCCTGTACAAACACCCACGCGGCACTTTTCTTGTATTTCATGGCATTTCGCCGGTTCTGGGCCCCAGAAGGGCTGTTTTTTCCCTTCTGAGCAACGAACCGGCGACCATGGGTGAGGACTCAGCGCCGCCGGCCACGCACTTTACGAACCCCCGAACGGGTCGAATCGAGGCCGCGCGTGACGGCGTTGTCGCCCTTTCGGGCCCGAATCGTGTCGCTCGCCTTGCCCAGCAGCCAGTCCAGCAAAGGCACTCCCACCGCGAGGATCAGCCACATCAGCAACCGCTTACGCAGGAACAACCACATGCCCGGAGCCCCTTTCGCTTGTGTTGCAGCTGACATTAGCGCCAGGGTTCAAGCGACACCATCACGAACGCGTCAGAGCCAGCCGCGGCGTTTGAAGACCTGGTGCAAGGTGACACAGACCAGACCCATCAGGGCCACCGCGAAGGGATATCCATAGGTCCAGTCCCGTTCCGGCATCACGTCGAAGTTCATGCCGTAGACGGTGCCGATCAACGTGGGCGCGAACAGGATCGCCGCCCACGCGGAGATCTTCTTCACCTCTTCGTTCTGGCTGTTGCTGGCAACCGTAAGACTCTTCATCTCTTCGTTCTGCTTCTGCGCGACCAAGGTGGCGTTCACGGTCAGGATGTCGCGCAGCAGTTCACGGAAGGCGTCCACCTTCTCCACCACCTGGGTGACGTGGTCGGCGACGTCGCGCAAGGAACGCTGCAGTTCCTCGTCCACCTTGTACTTGTCGAAGCCCTTGCGCAGCTGCTCGAGGATGCCGATCAACGGCCGGGTGGCGCGCTGGAACTCGATCACCTCACGCGAAAGCTCGTAGATACGCCGCGACACCTTCGGATCACCGCGGAACACCTCGGTCTCGATCTCGTCGATGTCGTTCTCCAGCCCGGCCACCACCGGGGCGTAACCGTCGACGACCTTGTCCATGATCGCGTACAGCACGGCCTCGGTACCGCGCAGCAGCAGCTCGGGATCGCGTTCCACCCGGCGCCGTACGGCGGCCAGGTTCGGCGCCTCGGCATGGCGAACCGTCACCACGAAGTCAGGCCCGACGAACAGGTGCACCTCGCCGAACTCGACCTCCTCGGTCTCGTCGCGGTACCGGGCGGCCTTCAGTACGACGAACAACGTGTCGCCGTAGCGCTCGAGCTTCGGTCGCTGGTGGGCCTGGATGGCGTCCTCGATCGCCAGCTCGTGCAGGTCGAACTCCTGCGCCAGCGAGGCGAGTTCGCGCCGGTCCGGGCGATACAGGCCGATCCAGGCCAGGCTGCCGGGCGTCTCGTGCAGGCCCTGGTAGGTGTCCGCGAGCGTGTCCGGTGAGGCGACGCGGCAACCACCGCTGTAGATCGCACTGTCCACGACGCTGTGGCCCTTGGGTTTCGGGGGCTTCACGGGCTCGGCGACCGGCTCGGGCTGGACCGGGGCGCTACCACCGATGGCGTAGCGGCGCGCGGCGGCGCGAAGGGACGGCGTACGGCCGAAGGCACGAAGCGTGCGCAGGCGAAGGTCGGACATGACGGTCCTCCAGGAGAAGGCGTGACAGGTGAGGTGAGCGACATCGGCCCGACCCCGCGGCAGGACACTGCACTGCCACTGAAAAGCGCTTCGGGTCACCGGCATGGCTGTGGACATGCCGATGACCCGACCTGGACGAAGGAGAGGTCAGCGCGTCAAGGTCGAGCGAAATCGGTATGTCTGGAGGGATCGCTGCTCATCAGCGCCTCACCTCCTACGATCTCGACACCTTGGTCTGACAACGGCCTCAGCCTAACACCGAAGCTATGACGACCGCGTTACGCGATTATGCCTTCGCGGGCAGGGTGGCCGGCTTGAACGACGGCCGGGTTGCCTCGTACGCGGTGATGTCGGCCTCGTTCGACAAGGTGATGCCGACGTCGTCGAGGCCGTTCAGCAAGCGATAGCGGGTGTAGTCGTCGATCTCGAACGGCGCCACCAGATCGCCTGCGGTGACGGTCTTCTGCTCCAGGTCGACCGTGACGGGCGTGGCCGGATCGTCCTCGATCACCTTCCAGAGCTGCTCGACGGCCTCCTGCTCGACCAGGGCGGCGAGCAGACCGGCCTTACCCGAGTTGCCCTTGAAGATGTCGGCGAACCGCGACGAGATGACCACGCGGAATCCGTAGTCCATCAAGGCCCAGACGGCATGCTCACGCGACGAACCGGTGCCGAAGTCCTCGCCCGCGACGAGGACCGAGACGCCGGCGTACTCCGGCTGGTTCAGCACGAAGGCCGGGTCGTTGCGCCAGGCCGAGAACAGCCCGTCCTCGAAGCCGGTCCGGGTGACCCGCTTGAGGTAGACGGCCGGGATGATCTGGTCGGTGTCGACGTTGCTGCGCCGCAGCGGTGCCGCCGTACCGGTGTGAACGGTGAAGGCTTCCATGACTTCTTCCTCGATCTCAGACGTTCTGCGGGACGGCTACGTCGACGGGCTCCAGGTCCGCCGGAGCGGCCAGGGTGCCGGTGACGGCGGTGGCGGCGGCGACCAGCGGCGATACCAGGTGAGTACGACCGCCCTTGCCCTGCCTGCCCTCGAAGTTGCGGTTGGAGGTGGACGCGCTGCGCTCACCCGGCGCGAGCTGGTCCGGGTTCATGCCCAGGCACATCGAGCAGCCGGCTCCACGCCATTCGGCGCCCGCGTCCTTGAAGATCACGTCCAGGCCCTCGGACTCGGCCTGCAGCCGGACCCGGCCCGAACCCGGTACCACCAGCATTCGGGTGCCCTCGGCAACCTTCCGGCCGGCCAGTACACCGGCGGCCGCGCGCAGGTCCTCGATCCGGCCGTTGGTGCAGGAACCGAGGAAGACGGTGTCGACCTTGATCTCGCGCATCGGCGTACCGGCGACCAGGCCCATGTACTCCAGGGCGCGCTCGGCCGCGATCTTGTCGCCCTCGCTGTCGAAGTCGTCCGGCGACGGCACGCTGGCCGACAGCGCAACGCCCTGGCCCGGGTTGGTTCCCCAGGTCACGAACGGGGCGATGTCCTCGGCGCGCAGTACGACCTCGCGGTCGAAGGTGGCGTCGTCGTCGGTGGCCAGGCTGTTCCAGTACTCGACGGCGGCGTCCCAGTCGGCGCCCTGCGGCGCGTGCGGCTTGTCCTTCAGGTACGCGTAGGTGGTCTCATCCGGCGCGATCATGCCGGCCTTCGCACCCCACTCGATCGACATGTTGCAGATCGTCATCCGGGCTTCCATCGAAAGCGCGCGGATGGCCTCGCCGCGGTACTCCACGATGTAGCCCTGGCCACCACCCGTACCGACCTGAGCGATCAGCGACAGCACCAGGTCCTTGGCGGAAACACCGTCGGGCAGTACGCCGTCCACGGTCACGGCCATCGTCTTGGGCCGGGCCTGCATCAGGGTCTGCGTGGCGAGCACGTGCTCGACCTCGCTGGTGCCGATACCGAAGGCGATCGCGCCGAAGGCACCATGCGTAGACGTGTGGCTGTCACCGCAGACCACGGTCATGCCCGGCTGGGTCAGCCCGAGCTGCGGGCCGATCACGTGCACGACGCCCTGATCGGGATCGCCGAGGGTGTGGATCCGGATGCCGAACTCCGCCGCGTTCTTGCGCAGCGTGTCGACCTGGGTCTTCGAGACCGGGTCCGCGATCGGCTTGTCCACGTCGAACGTCGGAACGTTGTGGTCCTCGGTCGCGATGGTCAGGTCCGGGCGGCGCACCTGGCGGCCGGCCAGGCGCAGGCCGTCGAACGCCTGTGGACTGGTGACCTCGTGCACCAGGTGGAGGTCGATGTAAAGGAGGTCGGGCTCTCCGTCGGCATGGCGCACGACATGCGCATCCCAGACCTTCTCCGACAACGTCCGACCCATCAGACTGCTCCCTACGATGTTTGGTGAGGTGGCTGCAACTTGGCTGTGGGATTAACGGGGGTGAACCCCCAGATAGCCACAGTGCTCCCGCGCCGCCTCGTCTGGCGACTTGCGTTCCACGATTCGAGACGGCAATATCGTCTCATGGACAACTCTAGCGGAGTCGGCGTTCTCGACAAAGCAGCTCTCGTGCTGTCCGCACTCGAGTCCGGACCGGCGACCCTGGCCGGACTCGTGGCGGCGACCGGACTGGCCCGTCCCACCGCGCATCGGCTCGCGGTGGCCCTCGAGCACCACCGGCTCGTCGGTCGTGACATGCAAGGACGATTCGTACTCGGCCCGCGGCTGAGCGAGCTCGCCTCGGCCGCCGGTGAGGACCGCCTGCTGGCGACGGCGGGCCCGGTGCTGGCGCGGCTTCGCGACATCACCGGCGAATCGGCGCAGCTGTTCCGCCGCCAGGGCGAGTACCGGGTCTGCGTGGCCGCCGCCGAGCGCCCGTCCGGTCTGCGCGACACCGTGCCGGTCGGCAGCCAGCTGACGATGGCCGCGGGATCCGCCGCTCAAATACTGCTTGCCTGGGAGGACCCGGAGCGCATGCACCGCGGGCTTCACAACGCCACCTTCAACGCGGCCGCCCTGGCCGGCGTACGACGTCGTGGCTGGGCGCACAGCGTCGGCGAACGCGAACAAGGCGTCGCGTCCGTCTCGGCCCCCGTCCGCTCCCCCTCCGGCAAGGTGATCGCGGCCGTGTCCGTCTCCGGCCCGATCGAACGGCTCTCCCGCCAGCCCGGCCGCATGCACGCCCCCGCCGTGATGGCCGCCGCCGAACGCCTCTCCGAAGCCCTACGCCGCGCCTCGGAGTAACCCAAACCACAAAAGCCCCTGCCGTACCTCACCAGGTACGACGGGGGCTTTTGGCGTCATGACGGCTTGCGTCGACTCGTCCCGACCAGGAGCACGTAAACGGACACTGTCGAGTCGACGACTTCGTACAGAATGCGACGTTCATCCAGCCGAAGCCGCCTGATCGAGCCATCGCCGAGCGCCGTGCTGCCAGCTGGATACGGATCGTCAGCGAGGCTGGTTCGTCTCCAGCAGACGCAGGGCCTCTTCGTGCTCGATCCACACGCCTTGCTTCTTCACCGCTTCAGCAATGGCGATATCAGCCTGGTCGGGCTCTTCGAGTTCGGCTGGGCCTTGGGCCAGCGGGTAGCTCTCGCTCATGGCATGACTGTACCGATCAGGACGGACAAATACCGGCCGGCGATGAGAAGTTGTGGATAACGCCGAAAGGCCTCCACCGGGGTGGAGGCCTTTCGGGTTTCTCTGGTAGCCCCGACGGGATTCGAACCCGCGCTACCGCCTTGAGAGGGCGGCGTGCTAGGCCGCTACACAACGGGGCCAGAGGTTTGTTTTCCAGCCCTTGCGGGCCTTCCAACGAGGTTGGACTCTATCTAATTTCCAGCGATTTAGTCCAATCGCTGGGGTACTAGGACTCGAACCTAGACTAACTGGACCAGAACCAGTCGGGCTGCCAATTACCCCATACCCCAAAGCTTTTTACTGCGATTATGAGAGCTTCTTACTGCTTCTTCCGCCCTCACAACCTGGCGCGTTGAGCCTACCTGACCAAGGGCCCCGGCAGCAAAACGGGGGTCCCTTGGCCAGGTGTCACTCCTGTCACACGGGTTTCGCCAGCGGCGGCAGGGCCACCCGGGCGGTGCGCTGCAGGTCGAGCTTGCGCGCGATCCACAGGCCGATCGCGGCGAACAGCACGAACTTCGCGATGTCCACCAGTACCAGCGACCAAGGCGCGTCGGTGATGCCGAGGCTCTCGGTCACCGAGTCGGTCATCGCCGCGAAGATGAACGTGATGATGTTGTTCACCGCGTGTACCGCGATAGCGGCCTCCAGACCGCCCGTGCGCACCACCAGCCAGCCGGCCAGCACACCGAAGGCGAACCGGTCGAAGAACAGCGCCAGGCTCTCCCACGGCCACACACCGTGGAACAACGTGAAGATCAGCGCGGTCAGCAGGATCGGCACGATCGGGCTGCGCATGATCGAGCCGAAGGCCTGCAGCAGGTAGCCGCGGAAGAAGTACTCCTCCCCCGCCGCCTGGAACGTCGACGTGAGCAGCACCACGACGATGATGGCCGTCGCGTCATCGGCCTTACCGCTCACCTCGGTGGCGAAGTCAACGGGCAGCAGCAGCGCGACTCCGAGCATGGCGACCTCGACCACCACCGCGGCGATCAGGAAGATCGCCAGCGGCCGCCAGCGCAGGCCGGGCTTGAGCGATGACAACAGACCGCTGGGCTGCTGGTGCAGGAACTTCGCCATGCCGAGACTGAGCGGAATCAGCGCCGCCAGCGACAGGTTCGTCGCGAGCAGCATCTCCCAGCCGACCTTCTTGGCCGCCTCCGGATCGAGCGCCTGGATCGGCAGCACGCAGATGACCGTGATGATGATCCACCCGCACAAGATGGCGAGGGTGCCGAGCGCGGGCCGCCAGACGGCGAACCAGGAGTTCCGCATCTGCCGGTGGTACGGCTGCGGATCACCCGGTACGACGTCCTGCAGCGGGAATTGGTTGTAGGCCATGGCTCAGTCCGTACTGAGGCCCTCGCGGGCCCGGTCGAGCCGGCCGAGCGAGATCTCCCGTCCGAGCAACTCCATCGACTCGAACAGCGGCGGCGAGATCCGGCGTCCCGAAATGGCGAGCCGGACCGGGCCGAAGGCGTTCTTCGGCTTCAGCCCAAGGCCTTCCACCAGCGAAGCACGCAGCGCCTGCTCGATCGCCTCGGTGCTCCACTCGGACAGATCCGCGAGCGCCTTCGACGCCGCCTCGAGCACCGCGCCGGACTCGGTCGTCAGCACCTTGGCCGCGGCGTCGGGATCGATCGAGAACTCCTCCTCGCCGACGAACAGGAAGCCGAGCATGTCGACCGCCTCGGACAGCGTGTTCATCCGCTCCTGCACCAACGGCGTGGCCGCCGTCAGCATGCGCAGCTGGTCCTCGGTCGGCTCGGCCGCGACCAGGCCTTCCTTCGCCAGGAAGGGCACCAGGCGCTCGGCGAAAACCTCCGGCGCGAGCAGCCGCATGTGCGCGGCGTTGATCGCCTCGCACTTCTTCGGGTCGAACCGGGCCGCGTTCGCGTTCACCTTGCGGATGTCGAAGGCCTCGATCATCTCGTCCATCGTGAACACGTCGCGGTCGTCGGCGATCGACCAGCCGAGCAGCGCCAGGTAGTTCAGCAGGCCCTCGGGCAGGAACCCGCGCTCCATGTACTCCCCGAGGCCGGAGCCCGGGTCGCGCTTGGACAGCTTCTTGTTGCCCTCGCCCATCACGAACGGCAGATGCCCGAACCGGGGCGCGACACCGTTGCCGATACCGATCTCGCCGAGCGCCTCGTACAAGGCGATCTGGCGCGGCGTCGACGACAGCAGGTCCTCACCGCGCAGCACGTGCGTGATGTTCATCAGCGCGTCGTCGACCGGATTCACCAGCGGGTAGAGCGGGTGACCGTTGGCCCGGACCAGTACGTAGTCGCCCAGGTTCTCCGGCAGGAAGGTGATCTCGCCGCGCACCAGGTCGGTGAACGTGATCGGCCGATCCGGCATGCGCAGACGCAGTACGGGACGGCGCCCGGCGTCGAGGTACTCCTTGACCTGGGTCTCGGTGAGCGCGCGGCAGTGGCCGTCGTACCCACTGTGCTGGCCGGCCGTACGCGCGGCCTCGCGGCGCTGCTCCAGCTCCTCCTGCGAGCAGTAGCAGTGGTAGGCCTTGCCCGCGTCGAGCAGCTTGCCGGAGATCTCGTTGTAGATGGCGAAGCGCTCGGACTGCAGGTACGGCCCGTACTCGCCGCCGACCTCGGGGCCCTCGTCCCAGTTGAGCCCGAGCCAGCGCAGGGACTCCAGCGTGTACGCGAGTGCCTCCGGCGTGTTGCGGGCCGCGTCGGTGTCCTCGATGCGCAGCACCATCTTGCCGCCGTAGTGGTGCGCGAAAGCCCAGTTGAACAAGGCGCTACGGATGTTGCCCACGGTCAGCAGACCCGTCGGCGAGGGTGGGAACCGAACCCTGACCTGGTTCGGTTCGAGTCCGCCCAGGACGTCGTCGTCGGTCGGGGCAGGCCTTTCAGTCACGCGTGATCACCTTGTTCGTCAGGGTTCCGATTCCTTCGATGCTGACCGCGACCTCGTCGCCGGGCAGCATCGGGCCGACACCCGCGGGGGTGCCGGTGAGGACCACGTCGCCAGGCAGCAACGTGGTGAAAGAGGTGATGTAGGCCAGCACCTCGGGAATGTCGAAGATGAACTGCGAGGTCCGGCCGTCCTGCTTGACCTCGCCGTTCAGAGTGGTCGTCACGCGCAGGTCGCTGACGTCCACGCCCGTGCTGATCCACGGGCCGAGCGGGCAGAAAGTGTCGAACCCCTTCGCCCGGGCCCACTGGCCGTCGGACTTCTGCAGATCGCGCGCGGTCACGTCGTTGGCGACGGTGTAACCGAAGATGACCTCGTCCACCCGCTCCTTGGGCACGTCGCGGCAGATCCGGCCGATCACGATCGCCAGTTCGCCCTCGAAGTGCACGTCGTTGGTCTGCTCGGGATAAACGATGCCGTCGCGCGGGCCGATCACCGAGGTGTTCGGCTTGAGGAAGATCATCGGCTCGGTGGGTACGTCGTTGCCGAGCTCGGCGGCGTGCGCGGCGTAGTTCCGGCCGACACAGACCACCTTGCTGCGCGGGATCACCGGCGCCAGCAGTCGTACGTCGGCCAGCTGCAGGCGTTCGCCGGTGAGCTGCACGGGCCGGTAGAGCGGGTCGGAGTCGAGCACGGCGACCGTGCCGTCCAGACCGAGCGGGTCGTCGGTTTCGACGATGCCGTACTTCGGTTCGTCGTCGACGGAGAATCGAGCGATACGCACGGATGAGCCTCTACTAGCGATGGTCAAGCGGTGGGATGAACGGATCGAGCCTACCGCCGGGCCGGGGTGAGACAGTGGGACGGTGAGCAATGTCAGCCTGGCCGCCCTCCCCCCAGCGGTGTGGCAGCCCCTGCGAGACGATCATGCGCGGCGCGCCGACGCCCTGGTCGCCGGTCACCTCGAGCGCCGCCGCCGTCGTGAACCCCATCCCGTCGAGGACTTCCTCTTCACTTACTACCCGACCCGGCCGAAGCAGCTGCGCTTCTGGCATCCGGGCCCGGGCGTGCAACTGGCCGAGGCTCCGGAGTACGAAGGCAAGCGGGGCTACCGCGTCATCGACGGCGTGGCCTCGATCGACCCCGCCGAGATCGTACGGCGCTCCGAAAGCATCGCGTGGATCCGGGAACTGCTCGCCTCGACGGCGGCCCGCCAACCCCAGTTCGGCTGCTTCGGCCTGCACGAGTGGGCGATGGTCTACCGCCAGAACGCGGACCAGGTCCGCCACAACGCCTGGCCGCTACGCCTTGGCTCGGGTGGTACGGACCAGGTGGTGGAGTCGCATCGGATCGGCTGCTCGCACTTCGACGCGTTCCGGTTCTTCACCGAGCCGGCCCAGCCGCTGAACGTCCTGCAGCCGCGTCGCGAGACCCAGCCGTTGCTGGAACAAGGTGGTTGCCTGCACGCGAACATGGACCTCTACAAATGGGCGTCCAAGCTGATCCCGTTCACGCCGGGCGACCTGCTGCTGGACTGCTTCGAACTGGCCCGCGACATCCGCGAACTCGACATGCGCGCCTCGCCGTACGACCTCCAGCCCCTCGGCTACGACCCCATCCCCATCGAAACCCCCGCCGGCAAAGCCGGCTACGCCACCGCCCAACGCACCTTCGCCACCCGAGCCCACCCCCTCCGCCACCGCCTCACAGCCCTCTGCGAAACCCTGCTCCCCTAACTTCTCTCGCTTACGCCCCGCCGCGCGGACGCGTCTGGCCCCGGACCGCGATGGTCGGCGGGAGTGTGCCCAGCGAGGCCCGCCGAGGTGCGCCCGGCAGAGTGGCTGGCCACCGTCGAGGTGGGTTACCACCTCGGATTCCGAGGTGGTAACCCACCAGCCCAATGGCTAGCCACGCGCAGGACACACCGCGACGGGGTTCGGCGCGACTGCCGGGGTTCGGCGCGGCTGCCGGGTTTTGCGCGGCTGCCGGGGTTTTGCGCGGCTGCCGGGTTTTGGGGTGCCCGCTGCCGAGTTGTTTGACCGCTACCCGGTTGCAGCCAGGTACTCGCACAAAAACTCGGCAGCCGACCGCAATCACCCGATCACCAACCACGCGGTCCAACTGGCAGCCAACCCGACCCACAGCCCGCCAAACCTCGACGCGTGGCGCACGGCAACCCTGGCCCGCAGCGCGGCAGCCCGTCGCGTGGCACGTGGCGGGTGGCGGGTGGCCAGCCTGATGCGAAGCGCGATAAGCCTGCGCAGCGTCCGCGCCAACCCGGCGCGGGACGTGCGGGACCTCCCGAAACCCGGCCAAATCCCACCCGATTCCCGCCCGCCTTAAGCGGATCCAGGCCAAACGCTCCATACCGGATCGATCTAGCGACACCGCACGCCAGTGAGACGCAGGGCGCAAACTCAGAGGTCGCGGAGGAAGCGGGAGGACTTGCCTGCCTGGTCGAGGTAGCCGCGGGCTAGGTAGAAGTCGTGGGCTCGCGCGCGGCGGTCGCTGCTGGTGACCTCCATGCGGGAACAGCCGCGTTCGATGGCGAAGGCCTCCGCGGCGGCGACCAATTCTGCGCCGATACCGCGGCCGCGCGCTTGGTCCGCGACAACCAGCGCCACGATCCGGGCCCAGGAGCCATCCTTCTCGAAGAAGGGGCTGACATGTACGGCGATCACGCCCAGCAACTCGGCAGCTTCGGTCGCTTGCTCGACGGCCTGTTCGGCCACGAGGACCATGCTGGCGGGGTTGTCGGCGAAGGTCTTGAGGCGGGCCTCGACTGATTGCACGCCGTCCTGGGGATAACCCAACTCGTCCAGCAGGCTGGCGATCGGGGCAGCGTCGGCACTCTCGGCTGGTCGTATCCGCATGGCTGGGAATCCTGCCACGGCATGGCAGGTCCCGGACACGTACCGATGGCGGAGGTCAAACGCTTGTAGGTTCTGGCGGTCTGATCGGCCGTCGCCTGAAACCGGAGAGTGCATGAACCGCCTGAGCAAGTTGACCCTCGCCGCCGTCGTTGCCGCCGTGCCCGCGATCCATGGCGGCACCGTCGCCGAGGCGGCCCCGGCCGCCGAGACCGGCGCGGCGATCCAGTGCTACGCGATGCCAGGTGGCGGGTGGATTCACAACGCCCGGACCACCAGCGCCGCGCCGAACCGCATCGGGCCGTACGAGGCGTGCCGCAACACCGGCACGATCGCATCCGGCCGTACGGTCGCGCTCGCCTGCTGGCTCTACAACGACTACAACAACCTCTGGTACAAGACGAACAGCAACACCTACATCTACAGCAGCCACTTCAGCTCATCGGTGAAGGACCGCCTCTCCCCCTGCGAGGGCTGACAACACCACCAACGCCCGGGTCCTCCACGCGAGGCCCGGGCGTTTTCACGTGCCGGCAGGACCTGGGCGCACGCTTGTAGCAGACGGCTGCAGTCAAACGCGTGATCGACACGCCAAGGGTTTGACTTCGCCATCTTCGCCAACAATACTTCGAACATACGTTCGATACGGGGTGAGGAGAAGTGGCATGCCAGAGCCGTTTGACTGGGAGATCCTGCACCGGCAGTCGGCGATGGCGATGGTGCGAGGGCAACTCGGGTTCAGCTGGCTCGTCCTGTCGGGGCGACTGGCCGAATTGACCGATGAGCAATACTTCTGGCGCCCAACTCCAGAGGCGCTGACCGTCGTACGGCGGCACTATGCGGGCCGCTTCCGCCTGCACGGGACAGGCGAGTGGACGGCGCAATGGCCGAACGAGCCGGATCATCGCGGGCCACGGACGATCGCCTGGCTGATCGCGCATCTGACCGAGACGTTCTTCGAGCGCTGGGAGTGGACCTTCGGCGAGAGCAGGCAGAGCCGGACGGACATCACCCTGCACGGCAACGCGCGTGATGCCGTCGCCTGGCTCACGCACTGGGTCGAGGCCTGGCAGCAGTCGATAGCCGAACTGCCTGAGGAGGATGTGATGCGAATAGGCCTGAGCCAGGCCACCGGACTGGACGCGGCATCACCATTCGGCCACGTCGTTCTGCAGCTGAACCGCGAGCTGATCCACCACGGCTCCGAGATCATGACACTGCAAGACCTGCACGCCCTGGCGGCCTGACCCACCCTGGCGACCCACCGGCCCGACCAGCCTGACTGGCCGTGGCGGCCTGACCGGCGGCCGAACTCGGCGGCGACACGCGTGTGCCGGTGGCCAAGATTTGCCCAGCGCGCGGCTAGCATCACTACCGCTAGTGGTCCTGAGCGACTAGCACCACAAGGTGTAGTAGTTCAGGGGTAAGAGGGAATCCGGTGGAAAACCGGAACTGCCCCGCAGCGGTGACCGGGAACGACAGCCGTCCAACGGTTCCAGCAGGAACCGCCGACAGCACTGGACCAGCCAGGTTCGGGAAGCGACGGCCGGTAGGACCGAGAGGTATGCCCGGGAGTCCGAAGACCTGCCATTGGCGCGCGCACCGCCGGTGCGCGCCGCCCGAGGCACTCGCGAGGAGAGAGAGCTTTGACCATCACTTCGGTCCCCCGAAGCACCACCGAAAGCAGCACCGCAAGCAGCACCCGAAGCACCACCGTCAGCCCTCAGCTGGAAATGGACCGACTGCGATTGATCGTGGCCGAGGCCGCTGCCGGGCTCGGCTCGGTCGACCCCGAGCTGATCCTGACGGAGACGCTGGCCACCTGCTACGACGACATCACCCAGGACGAGATCGAGCAGGCGCTGATCATGGCCGCGCGCTCGTTCGTCGAGACCGAGCCGGAGTACGGGTTCGCCGCCGCCCGGCTGCTGCTCGACCGGATCCGCCGGGAGGCGCTCGGCCGCGTGCACGGCGAACCGCGCCAGGCGAGCCAGGCCGATATGGCCGCGGCCTACGTCGAGTACTTCCCGGCGTACGTCGAGACCGGTATCGCGGCGGGTCTGCTCGATCCGGCGCTGGCCGGGTTCGACCTCGGCCGGCTGGCCCGGGCGATCCGGCCCGAGCGGGACCTGCAGTTCGCGTTTCTCGGGCTGCAAACGCTGTACGACCGGTATCTGCTGCACATCGACAAGGTCCGGTTCGAGCTGCCGCAGGCGTTCTTCCTGCGCGTGGCGATGGGCATGGCGCTGCGCGAGCACGACCGCGAGGCGCGCGCGATCGAGTTCTACGAACTGCTCAGCTCGTTCCGCTTCATGTCCTCCACGCCAACGCTGTTCAACTCCGGCACCACCCGTCCGCAGCTGTCCTCGTGCTTCCTCACCACGGTGGAGGACGACCTCGCCGCGATCTTCTCCGGCATTCGCAACAACGCGCTGCTCGCGAAGTACTCGGGTGGTCTCGGCAACGACTGGACGCCCGTGCGCGGGATCGGCGCCAAGATTCGCGGCACGAACGGCGAGTCCCAGGGCGTCGTACCGTTCCTGAAGATCGCGAACGACACGGCCGTCGCGGTCAATCAAGGCGGGAAGCGCAAGGGCGCGGTCTGCGCGTATCTCGAGACCTGGCACATCGATATCGGCGAGTTCCTCGACCTGCGCAAGAACACCGGCGACGAGCGCCGCCGGACCCACGACATGAACACGGCCAACTGGGTGCCCGACTTGTTCGTGCAGCGAGTCGAGGCGGACGAGTCGTGGACGCTCTTCTCCCCCGACGAGACACCCGACCTGCACGAGTTGTACGGCGAGGCCTTCGCCAAGCGCTACACCGAGTACGAGGCCGCCGCCGATCGCGGTGAGATCCGGGTCTTCCGCAGGATCCGCGCGGTAGACCTGTGGCGGCGGATGCTGACCGTGCTCTTCGAGACGGGCCATCCGTGGATCACGTTCAAGGACCCGTCGAACCTGCGCTCCCCGCAGCAGCACGACGGCGTGGTGCACTCGTCGAACCTGTGCACGGAGATCACGCTGAACACCAGCGCCGACGAGACCGCCGTCTGCAACCTCGGCTCGATCAACCTGGTCGCCCATCTGACCAGTGACGGCCTCGACGCCGATTTGGTCCGCGCGACCGTGCGGACGGCCGTGCGCATGCTCGACAACGTCATCGACGTGAACCTGTACTCCACGCCCGAGTCCGAGCGAGCCAACCAGCGGCACCGGCCGGTCGGCCTCGGCCTGATGGGCTTCGCCGACGCGCTTTTCGCCCTGCGAATCCCCTACCAGTGCGAAGCGGCGGTCGAATTCGCCGACATCTCGATGGAACGGATCAGCTACCACGCGATCGAGGCCTCGTCCGAGCTGGCCGCTGAGCGCGGGCGTTATGCCAGTTACGACGGTTCGCTGTGGAGCCAGGGCATCCTGCCGATCGACTCGCTGGAGTTGTTGCGCACGGCAAGGAACGGCGATCTCACCGTCGACACCGGCCAAACGCTCGACTGGGACACCCTCAGGGCCAAGGTACGCCGTGACGGCATGCGCAACTCCAACGTGCTGGCGATCGCGCCGACCGCGACGATCTCCAACATCTGCGGGGTGAGCCAGTCGATCGAGCCGATCTACCGCAACCTGTTCGTGAAGTCGAACATGTCCGGCGAGTTCACCGTCGCAAATCCCTATCTGGTCAAGGATCTCAAGGCGCGCGGACTGTGGGACCAGGCGATGGTCTCCGATCTCAAGTTGTACGACGGTGTGCTCGCGCGGATCGACCGGATTCCGGCCGACCTCAAACAGCTGTACGCGACGGCCTTCGAGATCGACCCGCTCTGGCTGATCAAGGCTGGTTCTCGCCGTCAGAAGTGGATCGACCAGTCGCAGTCGCTCAACCTGTACATGGCGGCGCCCTCGGGCAAGGCGCTCGACGAGTTGTACCGGTCCGCCTGGCGCTACGGCCTGAAGACGACGTACTACCTGCGTTCGCTGTCCGCCACGCACGTGGAGAAGTCGACCCTTCAGGGCACCGACGGCCGCCTCAACGCCGTACCCGTCGCCCCGCCAACGTCAACGTCAACGCAGGCGCCGACGCCACCGCCACCGCCACCGCCACCACTAAAGCCGGCCGACGTCTGCTCGATCGAGAACGAGGATTGCGAGGCCTGCCAGTGAGTGTCACCGGGCTGGGCGAGATCACCCTCGGCGCCGGCCGGGTCGAGGTCAGCGACAAGGCGATGATCAACTCGCGCGCGGATGTGAACCAGCTGCTGCCGCTGAAGTACCAGTGGGCCTGGGACAAATACCTTGCCGGGTGCAACAACCACTGGATGCCCACCGAGGTGTCCATGCAGGCGGATATCGCGTTGTGGAAGAGCAGCGACGGCCTCACCGCGGACGAACGGCTGATGCTGAAACGCAACCTGGGCTTCTTCGCGACCGCCGAGTCGCTGGTGGCGAACAACATCGTGCTCGCGGTCTACCGGCAGCTGACCAATCCCGAGTGCCGGCAGTACCTGTTGCGCCAGGCCTTCGAGGAGGCCGTGCACACGCACACCTTCCAGTACATCTGCACCTCGCTCGGTCTCGACGAGGGCGAGCTGTTCAACATGTACCGCGAGGTGCCGTCGATCTCCGACAAGGACGCCTGGGCGCTGAAGTACACCCAGCACCTGGAGGATCCGGACTTCCGCACCGGTACGCCGGGAGCCGATACGGATTTCCTGCGGGACCTGATCGCGTTCTACGTGGTCTTCGAGGGGATGTGGTTCTACACCGGCTTCGCGCAGATCCTGTCGCTCGGCCGGCGCAACAAGATGGTCGGTATCGCCGAGCAGTACCAGTACATCCTGCGCGACGAGTCGATCCACCTGAACTTCGGCATCGACTGCATCAACCAGATCAAGCTGGAGAACCCGCACCTGTGGACGGACGCGTTCCAGGCCGAGGTGCGGCAGATGCTCGCCGAGGCGTGTGAGCTCGAGGTGGCCTACGGCCGGGCCACCCTGCCGAACGGCATGCTCGGGCTGACGGCCGAGCTCTGCGAGCAGTACATGCACTTCATCACCGACCGGCGGGCCGAGCAGATCGGTCTCGCGCCGATCTTCGGCGAGACCCGCAACCCGTTCGGCTGGATGTCGGAGGTGATGGATCTGAAGAAGGAGAAGAACTTCTTCGAGACCCGCGTCATCGAGTATCAGACCGGATCCGGCCTCAGCTGGGACTAGCCGGAGTTGTGCTGGTGAACGAAAACGGCGAGCTGGGTTCGGTCTCGTAGCTTCAGCTGGCCGAGGATGCTGGAGATGTGGGTCTTCACGGTGCCCTCGGAGATGATCAGCTCCCGGGCGATCTCCCGGTTGCTGGCACCGAGCGCGACCAGGCGCAGGACCTCGCGTTCCCGGTCGGTCAGCCGCGCGATTTGCGGCTGCACCGGCCGGGAGGCGGGCCGGGCGGCGGCGGCCGTGAGAACGGCGACGACCTTGGCCGCGGCGGCGGGTGACAGCTGAACGATGCCGCGCTGGGTCAACCGGATCGCTTCGGCGAGGTCGCGGGCGGGCAGGTTCTTCAGCAGGTAGCCGGCCGCGCCCGCCTGCAGAGCTTGCAGCACGTACTCGTCGTCGTCGAACGTGGACAGGATCAGGACCTTGACGCTCGGCCGGATGCGCGCGATCTCGGCGGTCGCCTGAATCCCGTCGAGCACCGGCATCCGAATGTCCATCAGGACGACGTCCGGGCTCAGGGCCTCGACCTGTCGTAGCGCTTCGGCGCCGTCGGCCGCGGTGCCCACGACGTCCAGCCCCGGTTGGCGTTCAAGGATCGCGGTCAGGCCGTCCCGCATCAGTTCCTGGTCGTCGACGACGAGCAGCCGGATCGTGTCGATCGGGTCCGTTTCCACTCAGGCCTCTCCGTTCGCCGCGCGGGGCAGGGTGATCGCCAGCCGCGTGCCACCACCGGGGGCTTCGAGCAGGTTCAGCCGGCCGCTCACCAGCTCGACCCGTTCGCGAACACCGCGCAGACCGTTGCCGGGGGTGATCGGAGGGCCGATCCCGTCGTCGTCCAGCGTCAGCTCGGCCGCCCGATCTCCCAGTTCTACCGTGAGTCGTACGTGCTGGGCGCCGGCATGGCGCTGAACGTTGGTGAGCCCTTCCTGGGCGGCGCGGTACAGGGCGACCAGTTGCTGCCCGGAGTACCGGTGCTCGTCGCCGGTGATGGTCAGTTCCAGCTCGAACGGCAGTACCTCGAGATCGGCCGCCAGTGAGCGCAGGGCCGGCCCCAGCACGAACGGCGCCCGGTCGCGGCGCAGCGTGTCGACGGACTGGCGCACGTCCGTAAGCGCTTGGTCGGCCAGCCGTTTCGCGTTGCCGATCGCGGTTGCCGCGACGTCCTGTTCGGGTGGCAGCAGCACCTGCGCCTTCTCCAGCTGGACGCTGATCACCGTGAGGTGGTGGCCAAGGCTGTCGTGGATATCGCGGGCCAGCCGGTTCCGCTCCTCGATCGCCGCCAGCTCGGCCACCCGGGCTTGGGAGTCGACCAGGTGGTCGTGCGAGGTGCTGAGTTCGTCGAGCAGCCGCTCAGCGCGTCGACGGCTGGCCTGCTCGCGCCGGATCAGCAGCCCCGTGGTCGTGACCAGCATCAGGGCCAGGGCGAACAGCGCGTACAGATGCAGGTCCTCCGCCCCGGCCGTCCAGAGCGTTTTGCCCTTGGAGAACCGGATCGTGAACCAGGCCAGAATGGCCAGGCAGACCGACACACCGGCCCGCGCTCCCAGCCACGACACGGCAGGGTACGGCAGCGCGAGGTACATGATCGAGGCGATCCTCAGCCCGTCGACCTGAGTCAGAACCTCGATCAGCCCGGCCTGAATCGCCAGGGCAGCAACGGCGACACCCAGCGGCGGCTGATCGCGATACCGCCGGTCGACTCCGAACTGCACGGCCAGCACACCGGCGACCGTGGTCAGGGCCAGCGCCGTCGGCAACCACGAGCCGTTCGGACCACGCAGGTCGCGGCTGGCGATGATCGGCAGGAAACTGAAGCCGATCGCCGCGGTCGCCAAGACGGAAACCGGCCATGGCGGCGCGGACAACCGCCGTACCGCGGGGTGCAGGTCGTGGGACATGGTGCCCTTCGCTCCGGAAACCGTCTCAGTGCATCACATCGCAGGCGCACCGCCATCGCCCAGAAGGCCGGATCGGCTCCGACCTAAGGCCTACACCGAAGGTCGTAATGGCCGGAGACCTAGGTCGGAGCAGCTTCGGCCTTCGTGCCGATGTGGCGACCTGCCCGTCGTTTCTAGGGTCGAAGTGATCGACGAGACGAGAGGCACAGCAATGACAGGCACGACGGAAGAGCAGCAGGACCCGGCCCGTACGACGGAGCCGGACCGCCGAGTGCGTCGCAGAGCGGTGATGGTGGGAGCGGCCGCGGCGACCGCGTTGGTGTCCGGCACGGCCGGGGCCGTCGGCGGGCGGCTCACCGCCGACGCGGGCCCACAGATGAGCGCGCCGCCGGCCGACGGTAGCCGGTTCGCGAACAAGGTGGTGCTGATCACCGGCGCGACCTCGGGCATCGGGCGCGCGGCAGCGGTCGCCTTTGCCGCGGAAGGAGCCAAGGTCGGGTTCTGCGGCCGGCGCGAGCAACTCGGCCGGCAGGTCGAGCAACAGATCCGCGCGGCCGGCCACGAAGCCACCTACGTCCGGGCCGATGTCCGCGAGGAAGACCAGGTGGTGCGATTCGTGAACGCCGTTGTCGCCCGCTATGGACGGCTCGACGTGGTGTTCAGCAACGCGGGGATCCATCACGTCAAGCCGGTGCACGAGATCACCACGGCGAACTGGGACGACGTGCAGAACACCAATGTGCGTGGCGCCTACTTCACCCTCAAACACGGCATCCCGCATCTGCTCAAGGACGGCGGCAACGTCGTACTCACCGCGTCGATCAACTCGATCGCGGTGCGACCGGGGTTCGCGGCGTACGGCGCCAGTAAGCATGCGCTGATCGGCCTGATGCAGGCGGCCGCGCTGGACTACGGCGCGCACGGGATTCGGGTGAACGCGGTGCTGCCCGGGCTGACCGATACCGAAATGGCCCGCCGGATTTCCGGGACCGAGTCGCTGCCCGACTCCGTTTACCGGGCCGGGATCGCGGCGGTGGCCCGGTCCCGCGCTCCAGCGGCCGCCCGGGTCGGCAAGCCGGAGGAGATCGCCGCGCTTGTCGTCGACATGGCCTCCGACCGTTTTCCCTTCATGACCGGCTCCGCCCTGGTGATCGACGGCGGCGCCACCGCCTCGCTGCCCTAATGGCCAGCCGTCAGGAGTGGGTGACGTCGAGCACGCCGATGATCTTGCGCAGGCGGGCGGCGACGCGTTCGGCGTGGAAGCCGTCGCCCTCGACGACGGCCCGCAGGGTGCCGGTCTCGAAGCAGAGCCGGAGCTCGCGCACGTCGTACGGGTTGAGCTGTACGGCGACCCGGGCGAACAGGCCTTCCACCTCGACCACGCGAGCGGTGAAAACGGTGAGGGTGCGCTCCGGCAGTGCCTCGACCGCCTGAGCGGCTTCGGCGGCTTCGGCGGCTTCGGCGGCTTCGGCGGCTTCGGCGGCTTCGGCAGTACGAACGGCGAGCGTGGTCATCGCGGAACCTCCTTGTGGCGCAGCAGACCGTAGGTGAAGCCATCGACGAGTGCCTCCCACGAGGCCTCGACGATGTTGTGCCCGACGCCGACGGTGAACCACGAGCCTTCGCCGTCGGAGGTCTCGATCAGGACCCGGATCACCGCGTCGGTGCCGTGGCCCTGGTCGAGAATGCGGACCTTGTAGTCGAGCAGTTCGAACTTGCCCACCACCGGGTAGGCCTTCTCGATCGCGGTGCGCAGCGCGTGGTCCAGCGCGTTGACCGGGCCGTTGCCCTCACCGGTGACGATCTCGCGCTCGCCACCCGCAACGAGCTTGACCGTCGACTCCGACACCGCCTCGCCGTCGGCACGTGACTCGGTGATGACCCGCCAGGACTCGACATCGAAGAAGGTGACCCGCTGACCGGTGACCTCCTCGGTCAGCAACAGCTCGAACGACGCGTCGGCCGCCTCGAACGTGTACCCGCGAGCCTCCATCTCCTTGACCCGATCGGTGACCCGCGAGACCAGTTCACGGTCGCTGCCGAGATCGAAGCCGAGTTCGCGGCCCTTCAGCTCGATACTCGCCCGGCCGGCCATCTCCGAGACCAGCATGCGCATGTCATTGCCGACCAGCGCGGGATCGGTGTGCTGGTAGAGGTCCGGGTCCACCTTGATGGCGCTGGCGTGCAGCCCTGCCTTGTGGGCGAAGGCGGACACACCGACGTACGGCTGCCGGGTCGACGGCGGCACGTTCGTCACCTCGGCGATCGCGTGCGCGATCCGGAAGGACTCGGCCAACCGGCCGGGCGGCAGCAGGGTCATACCGCGCTTGAGTTCGAGGTTGGCCACGACGGCGAGCAGGTCGGCGTTGCCGGTGCGCTCGCCGTACCCGTTGACCGTGCCCTGGACGTGGGTGGCACCGGCCTCGACCGCCGCGATCGAGTTCGCGACCGCACAACCGGCGTCGTTGTGGCAGTGGATGCCGAGCCGCGCGCCGGTCGACTGCAGCACGTCGTGCACGATCTCCTGCAGCTCGCGCGGCAGCGTTCCGCCGTTGGTGTCGCACAGCGCGACCACGTCGGCGCCGGCCTCGGCCGCGACCCGGACCACCTCGAGGGCATACGCACGGTTGGCGCGGTAGCCGTCGAAGAAGTGCTCCGTGTCGAGGAAGACGCGCTGGCCGCTTTCGCGCAGGTGGCGCACGGTGTCGGCGACCATGGCCAGGTTCTCGTCGAGCGTGGTGCGGAGGGCCCGCTCGACGTGGGCGTCATGGCTCTTGGCGACCAGGGTCACCACGGCGGCCCCGGACTCGCGCAGCGCCGCGACCTGCGGGTCGTCCGCGGCCACGGTGCCGGGCTTGCGGGTCGCTCCGAACGCCGCGAACACCGCGTGGCGGAGGTCGAGCTCGGTCCGGGCCCGCTCGAAGAACTCGGTGTCCTTCGGCACCGCGCCCGGCCAGCCGCCTTCGATGAAACCGACGCCCAGGTCGTCCAGGTGCCGCGCGATGGCCAACTTGTCGGCCACGGAGAGCGCGAGGCCCTCCTGCTGGGCGCCGTCGCGCAGGGTGGTGTCGTAGACGTGGAAATCGTCGGCTTCGGTCACGGTTCTTCGCCTCCGCGGCAGCTTGGTTCAGGGCTCAAAAAGGCAAACAAAAAACCTCCCGCGAATGCGAGAGGTCTGCGCGCTCAGGTACTGCTGGCTGAGCGCGCTTAACGAATAATGACCCGGAACTTGTTCATGACATCTCGGATACTGCCATATCCGGCCCAGCCATCGGCGAAGTGTCTCGAAAAGTGAGCAACCAGTACGCCGCGGAGTACTGCCGCGCGTGCGGGCGTCCAGTTTTCAGGCGGTGAGCGACCAGCCCGGGTCGTCCCAGGCGGCGTAGAAGTCGTCGCGGGTCAGGTCCCGAAGGCCCCAGGCCTCCCGGTCGAGCGCCTCGGAGGTGAGATAGCCCGCGTCGTCCTCGATGCGCTTCCACCAGTACCGGGTGATCTCGCCGTCCTCACCGGCACCGAGCTGGCGGACCACGACCCACTCGCCCTCGTGCCAGACGGCCTCGAACAACCAGTCCGTGCCGTACTCGTCCACCCGGGCGCCGTACGTCCTGGCCGTCGTACCGCGGTCGAGGTCCCGGATCAGCTCGACGGTCGCGCGCATCGCCCGCACCGTTTCCGGCGGCCATTCCCGCCGTACTGCCAGCTCCGCGTAATACGCCTCGACGTCCTCGGGAAAGCTCACAAACGCCCTCTCAGCACTGGTACATCCCATCAATTGCACTCATCGGTCCGAATCCGCCCCGAGACGCAGGCCGGATTCGGACCGATGAACGACTTTAGGAAACGACTTTGATGCGAACGGCGTCAGCAGATGCGGGTCATCCAGTTGTGGGTATCGGCCGCGCGACCGTACTGGACGTCGAGCAGGGCGGTCCGGACCGCGGCGGTGACCGGGCCGGCCTCGCCGTCGCCGACCTGGACCTCGCCACCGTGCCACTTCAGCGAAGCGACCGGGGTGATCACCGCGGCGGTGCCACAGGCGAACACCTCGCGGATCCGGCCGGAGGCGGCGCCGTCGCGCCACTCGTCGATCGAGATCTTCCGCTCGGTCACGGTGTGGCCGAGATCGGTGACGAGCTTGAGGATCGAGTCCCGGGTGATGCCCTCGAGAATCGTGCCGGACAGCTCAGGGGTGACCACCGAGTTGTCGTCCAGTACGAAGTAGAGGTTCATGCCGCCAAGCTCCTCGAGCCACTTGCGCTCGATCGCGTCCAGGAAGGCGACCTGGTCGCAACCCTGTTCGACGGCCTCGGCCTGCGCGACCAGCGAGGCGGCGTAGTTACCGGCGGCCTTCGCGGCACCCGTACCACCCGGGGCGGCGCGGGTGTACTCCTCGCTGAGCCAGATCCGGACCGGCTTCACCCCGTTGGGGAAGTACGACCCGGCGGGCGAGGCCATCACCAGGAAGGTGACCTGCGCGGACGGGCGGACGCCGAGGTACGGGTCGGACCCGAACATCACCGGCCGCAGGTACAAGGAGGACTCGCCACCGGCCGGCACCCAGTCCTTGTCGATCGTCACGACCCGGCGGACGGCGTCCAGGAACGCCTCCTCCGGGAGTTCCGGCAACGCGAGGCGCTGGGCGGACCGGTTGAACCGGCGCGCGTTGGCCTCGGGCCGGAAGGCGTGGATCGAGTCGTCCGGATGGCGGTAGGCCTTCATGCCTTCGAAGATCGACTGGGCGTAATGGAACACCGCGGTCGCGGGAGAAAGCTCCAGCGGACCGAAGGCGGTGATCCTCGCGTCGTGCCAGCCCTGCTCCTTGGTCCACGTGGCGATGGCCATGTGGTCGGAGAAGTTTTGCCCGAATCCCGGGTTCGCCAGGATGGAGGCGCGCTGGTCGTCGCTGGCCGGTTTGGTGTTGGGCTCAACGGTGAACTGCAGATCGGCGCTCATAGCCGCACCGTACCTCTAGAGCAAGTGGTCAGGCGAGACGTGCACACGGCGTCACCCGGCCGCGCGCTTGGTGATCGCGTCGCCGATCTCCGCGGTGGTCCGCGGCGCGCCAGTGCGCTCCTCGATATCCGCGGTCACGGCGGCCTCGATCGCCCGGGCGGCCCCGACCAGGCCGAGGTGCTCGCACAGCAGCGCCGCCGACAGGATCGCCGCGGTCGGGTCTGCCTTCTGCTGACCGGCGATATCCGGCGCGGAGCCGTGCACCGGCTCGAACATGCTCGGCACGGACCGGTCCGGGTTGATGTTGGCGCTCGCGGCCAGCCCGATGCCACCGGTGATCGCGGCGGCCAGGTCGGTGAGGATGTCGCCGAACAGGTTGTCGGTGACGATCACGTCGAACCGGGCCGGATCGGTGACCAGGAAGATCGTTGCCGCGTCCACGTGCAGGTAGTCCACCGCGACCTCGGGAAACTCCGTCGCGACGGCGTCGACCGTGCGCTTCCACAGGTGACCCGCGTGCACGAGCACGTTGTTCTTGTGTACGAGCGTGAGCTTGCGCCGTGGCCGGGCCTGCGCGCGGGCGAACGCGTCCCGGACGACCCGCTCGACGCCGTACGCCGTGTTGACGCTGACCTCGGTCGCGATCTCCGCGGGCGTACCGACGCGCAGGGCGCCACCGTTGCCGACGTACGGGCCTTCGGTGCCCTCGCGCACGACCACGAAGTCGACCTCACCCGGGTTCGCCAGCGGCGAGCCGACCGAGGGGTAGATCTTCGAGGGCCGCAGGTTCACGTAGTGGTCGAGCGTGAAGCGCAGCTTGAGCAGCAACCCGCGCTCGAGCACACCGGACGGAACCGTCGGGTCGCCGATCGCGCCGAGCAGGATCGCGTCGTGGCCGCGAATCGCCTCGAGCTCTTCATCGGGCAGCGTGTCACCGGTTTTGTGCCAGCGGGCGGCGCCGAGATCGAACTCGGTCTTGTCGAACGTGATGCCCTGCGTGGCGCTGACCGCGTCAAGGACCTTGAGGGCCTCGGCCGTGACCTCCGGGCCGATCCCATCGCCACCGACCACGGCCAGCTTGAAGTTCTTGCTCACTTGGTGGGTTCTCCCCCATTATCGCGACGGTTCATCGCCTCTTGGACGGCCTCGCGGTCAGCCGGACCCGGCGCGGGACGCCGGCGTCGTTCCGCCTTGCGCTCGCGTGCGTCGATGGTCCGCCACTGGGCCGGATACATGTCGTACATGCTGCTCTCCCGTTGGTTCGCTTCTTGTGGAAAGACGGCCGACGAAAACGCACGGGCGGGAGGTACGCCTCAACCCGCGCCGGGATGTCGGCCTTAGCGAGCCCCGGCGCGGCAGCGAAGAATGCGTACCGCGAACTGCATGATTTGTCGAAGATACTCCGGCGTGCGACTAAATCGCCAGCATGCGGGCATTCCATCTCGGGATGTGGGATGTCGTTGCCAACTCTGGCCCAGAGCTGTGCGAGTCTCAGCCGGTGAGCGCTCCCCCAGAACTCCCCCCGCTGGTCTCAGCGGCCCTCAGCCTGTCCGGTCGTCGCGGTTTTGTCAGTGCGACCAGGAACGAAACAGGCCGTCTGCTGGCCACTCTCGCGGCCTCTCGACGCGGCACTCTCGGCGAACTCGGCACCGGTTGTGGCGTCGGTTCGGCGTGGCTGCGCAGCGGCGCCGCCGAGGGTACGAAGATCGTCACCGCCGAGAGCGATCCCCAGCTGGCTCAGGCCGTGGCCGAGCTTTTCGCCGCGGATGATCGCATCGAGGTGCTGGAGGCGGACTGGACGGCGCTGATCGAGCGCGGCCCGTTCGCGCTGCTGTTCGTGGACGCGCGCGAGGCGAAGCTCTCCGCCCGGGACGTGGTGGCCGAGGCGGTCGAGCCCGGCGGTTTCGTTGTACTCGACGACTTCACGCCGTCGATGGTCTGGCCCCCGATGTACGAGGGGCGCGTGGACACGTTGCGGCAGGAGTGGTTGATGGACAAGCGTTTCACCACCGTCGAGGTGATGGTCGCGCCCGACGCGGCCGTTCTGCTCGCCACCCGGCGCTGACCCGACACCCGTCTCGACGCCGACCCGTCACACGTTGAATTTTGAGGGGTCTCACATCCTGGTCGAGCCAGCCGGGTGGCCCTTGAACTCCGTAGCCTGAACCAACGGTTTGCCGCCCGCAGGCGCATGGCGGCCGACCAGGGCCCGATCCCCTCCCGCCGGGAGGGATCGGGCCCACCTTCATGTCAGGCCGGCTTTGTTGTCAGGCCGGTCGGCTCAGGCTTCGAGGTCGACCGTGCGGGCGGTGTCCGCCTCGACCGCGGTGGCGATGTCCTGCAGCAGGCTCGGGTTGATGCTGGAGTCGACGCTCAGCGCGACCAGCGCCTTACCGCCCTTGCGGTCCCGGCTGACCTGCATACCGGCGATGTTCACGTCGGACTCACCGAGAATGCGGCCGACGGTACCGACGATGCCCGGGCGGTCCTCATAGCTGAGGAACGCCAGGTGCGCGTCGAGCGGGACCTCCACGTCGAAGCCGTCGACCTCGACCAGGCGCTCGTCCTGCTTGACGCCGACCAGCGTGCCGGAGACCGATACCTGCTCCCCGTCGGCCAGCGTGCCGCGCAGCGTGATCAGGTTGCGGTGGTCCGGGCTGTCGTGGTCGGTGACCAGGCGAACCTCGAGGCCACGCTCGGCCGCGAGCAGCGGCGCGTTCACGTAGGACACGTTCTCCTCGACGACGTCGGCGAAAACGCCCTTGAGCGCGGCGAGTTCGAGCACCTTGACGTCGTACTGGGTGATCTCGCCGCGGACCTCGACGTCCAGCTGCTGCGCGACCCCGCCGGCCAGGGCGGTGAAGATCCGGCCCAGCTTCTCGGTCAGCGCGATACCCGGCCGCACGTCCTCGGCGATGACGCCGCCCTGCACGTTGACCGCGTCCGGTACCAGTTCGCCGGACAGCGCGAGCCGGACGGACTTGGCGACGGCGATACCGGCCTTCTCCTGGGCCTCGTCGGTGGAGGCGCCCAGGTGCGGCGTGGCGACGACGTTCTCGAACTCGAACAGCGGGGAGTCGGTGCACGGCTCGGTCGCGAACACGTCGACACCGGCACCGGCGACGCGGCCTTCCTTGAGCGCGGTGTAGAGCGCGTGCTCGTCGACGATGCCGCCGCGGGCCGCGTTCACGATGATGACCTCGGGCTTGACCTTGTGCAGCTGCTCGTCACCGATCAGGCCAAGGGTTTCCGGCGTCTTCGGCAGGTGCACGGAGATGAAGTCGCTGGCCGCGAGCAGCTCGTCCAAGGTGGCGAGGCGAACACCCATCTGGGCGGCGCGACCGGCCTGTACGTACGGGTCGTAGGCGATCACGTTCATGCCGAAGGCCGCGAGGCGCTGCGCGACCAGGACGCCGATCCGGCCGAGGCCGACGATGCCGACGGTCTTCTCGTACAGCTCGACGCCGGTGTATTTGCTGCGCTTCCACTCGCCGTTCTTCAGCGACTTGTCGGCGGCCGGCACGCGACGCGCAGTGGCCAGCAGCAGCGCGACCGCCAGCTCGGCGGCGCTGACGATGTTCGAGGTCGGCGCGTTCACGACCATCACGCCGGCCTGGGTGGCGGCCTTCACGTCCACGTTGTCGAGGCCGACGCCCGCGCGGGCGACAACCTTCAGCTTCTTCGCCGCGGCCAGCGCCTCGGCGTCGACCTTGGTCGCACTGCGGACCAGGATCGCGTCGACATCGGCGATGGCCGGCAGCAGCTCAGCGCGATCGGCGCCGTTCGCGTGCCGGATCTCGAAGTCGGGACCAAGGGCCTCGACGGTGGCCGGAGAGAGCTCCTCGGCGATCAGAACGACCGGACGGGTGGCAGCAGCAGTCATGGGGCAATCCTCAGCAGTTGCGGAAGGGCTCGTTGGAGACTGAGCACCGCGCTGTGCCCGCTGGTAACGATGCTACCCGTTCGGTTCAGCACGTGCAGACGGGGGCTCGCTGTGCGAAACGTCACGCACCGTCACAAGGCTCGACCTTCGGAGACAGACCCGCGAGCTTCAGCACGCCACCGTCGGGCATGAGCGTGTAGACGATGTTCCACCGCGCGCAGGTCAAGCCGCCGTCGATACTGGCCGCCGGCCCGTCGCTGCTGTGGATGGTCGTGAAGATCATCCGCGCCCGGGCCCCGTTGCCGAACTGCGTGATGTCACTGACTCGCGGACCGAACAGGTACGTCGTGCGGTGCTGCTGCCGGATCGCGTCCTCCGGAGCGACGGCCAACTGGCGGCCGGTATAGGTGGCCCGGATGGCTTCCGGCTGGTGCGCGTTGACGGCCCGGACGTAGCGCTGGAACGTCTGCATCACCTGCGCCGACAACTCCGACGGGGCTTCCTCGAGCGTCGGGGTGACCGGGTCGTCCTTGGGGCCCCACGCCTCCGGACAGAGGGTCGCGGTCGGGCTGATCGGTGGCGAGGCACCGAGATACGGTTCGAGCTCGGCAGCGGTCAGGTAGTTCCCACCCGGCGTCGCCATCCCGGCGACCTTGTCGTCGGCGGTCACCAGCGGAGCCCCGTGCAGAGCCGTGTGTACCGAGCTGGCGAGCCGGTTCCCCGGGGTGATCGCCACCTTCACCGTGCCGCTGCCGACATCCTCGGTACCGATGTACCGATTGCCGGTGCCGACGAGGGCCATCTCTGCACCTACGGCCGGCGCCTTTTTTGTCCGTGGGGGCGCCGATACGTCGAGCGGGGCGCTGATCCGCAGCAGCGCCAGGCCATCGTCGTTGGTGCTGGTACCAATCACCGTGGCGCCGCGGACCTGGCCGTCGGCGGTGACGATCGCGACCGAAACCGGGCCGTAGATCGCCGAGGCGACGGTGACGACCTTGTTGTCGCCGACCAGGAAACCCGTCGCGCGGCCCGTGCCTGAGCAGGTGGTCGCCAATACGGTGACCACGCCGGCGCCGACCGCGCGTTCGGCTTCGAGCGGGTCCACGATGCCGTCGTCGGTCTGGAGCAACCAGCCGACGCCCACACCCGCCGCCGCGACCACCAGCACCAGCGGGATCAGGAACCACGCCCGCGGGCCTCGTCGCCGTACGGGAGCCACTGGGACTCGCGGCGTACGGCTCTGGATCACCGTCTGCGGTCGGACAGGTTCCGCGCCGCCGGGCACACGCCGAGGCGGCCGCGGCAGGTCGCGCCTGTCGTCCGAGGCCATCTACCGCCACCCGATGGAGATCACGGCCCCGATTCTCTCATCCGGACAGGGTGATGCCCGGCCATCCAGGCGGATGACCGGGCATCTTTCAGATCTGGCCGAACCGTCAGCGGGCGGCGGTGCCCTCGACGTAGTCGTCGTCGTGCGACTTGACCCACGCCATCAGCGCGCGCAGTTCCTTACCGGTCGCCTCGATCGGGTGCGACTCGCTCTTCTTGCGGAACTCGGCGAACTCCGGCGCGCCCGCGTCCTGGTCGGCGATGAACCGGTTGGCGAAGGTGCCGTCGACGATGTCGTTCAGCACATCCTTCATCCGGGCCTTGACCGACTCGTCGATGACGCGCGGACCCGACACGTAGTCGCCGTACTCGGCGGTGTCGGAGACCGACCAGCGCTGCTTGGCGATGCCACCCTCGTACATCAGGTCGACGATCAGCTTCAGCTCGTGCAGGCACTCGAAGTACGCGACCTCGGGCTGGTAGCCGGCCTCGGTCAGCGTCTCGAACCCGGCCTGGACCAGCGCGGAGACACCACCGCAGAGCACGGCCTGCTCACCGAACAGGTCGGTCTCGGTCTCCTCGGTGAACGTGGTCTTGATACCGCCGGCGCGCAGGCCGCCGATGCCCTTCGCGTACGACAGCGCGAGGTCCCACGCCTTGCCGCTCGGGTCCTGCTCGACCGCGACCAGCACGGGCACGCCCCGGCCTTCGGTGAACTCGCGGCGGACCAGGTGGCCCGGGCCCTTCGGCGCGACCATGAACACGTCGACGCCCGCCGGAGGCTTGATGTAACCGAAGCGGATGTTGAAGCCGTGGCCGAAAACGAGCGCGTCGCCGTCGACCAGGTTCGGCTCGATGGCTTCGGTGTACAGGCTGCGCTGGGCCGGGTCCGGCGCGAGCACGACGATGACGTCGGCCTCTTCGCAGGCCTCGAACGGCGTGAGCACGCGCAGGCCCTGGGCCTCCGCCTTGGCCCGGGACTTCGAGCCCTCCGGCAGGCCGACGCGCACGTCGACGCCGGAGTCGCGCAGGGACAGCGCGTGGGCGTGGCCCTGGCTGCCGAAGCCGAGCACGGCCACGTTGCGGCCTTGGATCACCGACAGGTCGGCGTTGTCGTCATAGAACATCTCTGCTGCCACGGTGTAGCTCGTCTCCCTTGAAATTTATGCTTGTGCGGATTGCGGGGCCGCGCGATGACCCGGGGGCGGCGTCGGCACCGGGTGATGAGGCGGATGCGGGGTGGAGTTCGCGGGGGCCGGACGGGCCTGCAGCGCGGGTGCGCCGGTGGCCACGTGCGGCGGTGGCACCGGCACCGGCCGCAGGGTGCGATCGGTGATGGAGCGGCTGCCCCGGCCGATCGCGACCATGCCGGACTGGACCAGCTCCCGCACCCCGAAGGGCTCCAGCACACGCAGCATCGCCTCGAGCTTCTCGGGATTACCGGTCGCCTCGATGGTGATCGCGTCGGGTGCCACGTCGACCACCTTGGCACGGAACAGCTGGACGGTCTCCAGCACCTGTCCCCTGCTCAGGGTGTCCGCCTTCACCTTCACCAGCAGCAGTTCGCGCTGCACGGTGGCGGTGGGCTCGAGTTCGACGATCTTGATCACGTTCACCAGCTTGTTGAGCTGTTTGGTGATCTGTTCCAGCGGCTGCTCGTCCACGCTCACCGCGATGGTCATCCGGGACACCTCAGGGTGTTCGGTCGGACCGACCGCGAGCGAGTCGATGTTGAAGCCCCGCCGGGAAATCAGCGCGGCCACGCGGGCCAGGACGCCGTGCTTGTTCTCGACCAGGATCGACAGAGTGTGTTTAGTCATCGGACAGCTCCCCTCACAACTCTTCTGAGTCCCACTTCGGCGCCATGTTGCGCGCGATCTGGATGTCGTCATTACTGGTGCCGGCGGCAACCATCGGCCAGACCATCGCGTCGCGGTGCACGACGAAGTCGACCACCACGGGGGCGTCGGTGACGGCCATCGCCTTCTCGATGGTGGCGTCGACCGATTCCTTGTCCGAGCACCGCAGCCCGACACAGCCCATCGCCTCGGCCAGCTTGGCGAAGTCCGGGATGCGCGCGGAGTGCAGGTCGGTGTTGGAGTAGCGCTTGTCGTAGAACAGCGTCTGCCACTGCCGAACCATGCCCAGCGACTGGTTGTTGATCACGGCGACCTTGATCGGGATGCCCTCCAGCGCGCAGGTGACAAGTTCCTGGTTGGTCATCTGGAAGCAGCCGTCGCCGTCGATCGCCCAGACCGTCTTGTCCGGTACGGCGACCTTCGCGCCCATCGCGGCCGGCACCGAATAGCCCATCGTGCCGAGGCCACCCGAGTTCAGCCAGTGGTTCGGCTTCTCGAACGGCAGGTAGTGCGCCGCCCACATCTGGTGCTGGCCGACGCCGGAGGTGTAGATGGCGTCCGGGCCGGCGATCTGGCCGATGCGCTGGATCACGTACTGCGGGGAGAGCGTGCCGTCCTCGGGCTCGTCGTACCCGACCGGGTACTTGGCGCGCACCGACTCCAGCAGACCGCGCCAGGCCGAGTAGTCCGGCGTGGTGCCACCGGCGATCTCGGTCTTCAGCGCGCCGATCAGGTCGACGATCACCTCGCGGCAGTCACCGACGATCGGCACGTCCGCGACCCGGTTCTTGCCGATCTCGGCCGGATCGATGTCGGCGTGAATGACCTTCGCCTCCGGGGCGAACGACTCCAGCTTGCCGGTCACCCGGTCGTCGAACCGCGCACCCAGACAGATCAGCAGATCGGACCGCTGCAGCGCGCCGACGGCCGAGACCGAACCGTGCATGCCGGGCATACCGAAGTGCAGTTCGTGACTGTCGGGCAACGCGCCGCGCGCCATCAAGGTGGTGACCACTGGGATGCCCAGCAGTTCGGCCAGTTGCTTGAGTTCCTCGTGCGCCTTCGCCTTCAACACGCCGCCGCCGACGTACAGCACGGGCTTTTCCGAGGCGGCGATCAGCCGGGCCGCCTCGCGCACCTGCTTGGGGTGCGGCCGGGTGACCGGGCGGTATCCGGGCAGCGAGAGCTCGGTCGGCCAGCGGAAGTCGACCGTGGCCTGCATCGCGTCCTTGGTCACGTCCACCAGCACCGGACCGGGGCGGCCGGTCGAGGCGATGTGGAAGGCCTCGGCGATGGTCGAGGCGATCTCGTTCGGATCGTTGACCAGGAAGTTGTGCTTGGTGATCGGCATCGTGATACCGCGGATGTCCGCCTCCTGGAAGGCGTCCGTGCCGATCGATGCACTGGCCACCTGACCAGTGATCGCGACCATCGGCACCGAGTCCATGTAGGCGTCCGCGATCGGCGTGACCAGGTTGGTCGCGCCCGGGCCCGAGGTCGCCATACAGACACCGGTCTTGCCGGTGGCGGTGGCGTAGCCCTGGGCCGCGTGACCCGCGCCCTGCTCGTGCCGTACGAGGATGTGGCGGATCTGGGTGGAGTCGAGCATCGGGTCGTACGCCGGCAGGATCGCGCCCCCGGGAATGCCGAAGACGGTGTCGACACCGGCATGTTCCAACGCGCGGATCAGGGCCTGTGCCCCGGTCAGCTGCTCACTCATGACTGCCTTTCCTGTTCATTCAACACGGCCCGCTCCCTCATTCGAAGCTGTCCCAGATCTGTGTGGAGAAATCGCCCAGAGAACAAAAAACCCCCTTCGCCGGGTTGGCTGAAGGGGGCGCGCTCGACTCTGTGGTCGCGTCAGTCGGCGCGCCGCACAAGTACGAGGAGAATCGTTCGCATGCGGCCACCTTTGCCGACTCCCCTCGATCCGGTCAAGCCTGCCGGGAATCCGTCCCACTCCGTGAGATCCGCGTCTTACTCTACAGCGCTCTTCGCCTCTGCCGACAGTGGCGTCCGTTCGCATGCAGCCAAAGCACCCCGGCGACCCGTATACCAAGTGACCCGCAGTCCCCTGTGAGGAGACCGGTAGATGCGAACACCCCGTCCGATCGTCGTGGCCACGGCCATGGCGACCACCGCCGTGCTGCTGGGAAGTCCCGGCAGCCTCGCCGGTGCCGAACCACCCAAACCCGTAGTCAGCAAGGCGGATTCCACCCAGCCGTCGCGCTGGATCACCCTCATCACCGGCGACCGCGTGCAGGTCACGCCCCAGCCGGGCAAGCCCGACGCGGTCCACTTCCATCCCGCGAAGAACAGCAGGTCCCGGGGCGCGGTGATCTCGCGCACCGGCGACGGGCACACGCTCGTCGTACCGACCTCGGTGGCCGCCGACGTAGCCGCCGGGCGGCTCGAAACGGCGCTGTTCGACGTGACCACCCTGCTGGCCGAGCGATACGACGACGCCCGGTCGAAGGTGATGCCCGTCATTCTCAGCTACACCGGTCCGGCCACCACGGCGCGGACCCGCGCCGCCCAGGACAAGCCGGCGGGCGCGGCCCGGACGCGGGTGCTCAACAGCATCGGCGCCCGCAGCGTGGCCGTCACCAAGACCAGCGCCACGGCGTTCTGGTCCTCCGTCACCGCGCCCGGCAAGCACCAGGTCGAGGCGACGGTCGCGAAGATCCGCCTCGATCGCCGGGTGAAGGCCTCGGTCGATCTGAGTGTGCCGCAGATCGGCGCACCCGCTGCCTGGCAGCGCGGTTTCACCGGCAAGGGCGTGAAGGTGGCGATCCTCGACACCGGGATCGACACCGGCCATCCCGACCTGGCCGGCAAGGTGATCGCCCAGGCGAACTTCTCCGAGAGCGCCGGCACCACCGACCAGCAGGGTCATGGCACCCATGTCGCCGCCACCGTCGCGGGCAGTGGGGCGGCCTCCGGCGGCAAGTATCGCGGCGTGGCGCCGGACGCCTCCTTGCTGAACGGCCGGGTGCTCGACGAGTCCGGCTACGGCACCTTCTCCGGCATCATCGCCGGGATGGAGTGGGCCGCGATCGGCCAGGGCGCCGACGTGATCAACATGAGTCTGGGCGGTGGACCCAGTGACGGCACCGATGTGATGTCGCAGGCAGTGAATACGCTGAGCCGGCAGACCGGCGCCCTGTTCGTGATCGCGGCGGGAAACTGCTTCCTGCCCGAACCGCAGTCGGTCTCGTCACCGGCCTCGGCCGACCTGGCCCTGGCCGTGGCGAACCTCGAACGGGATGGTTCGCTGGCGCATTCCTCCTGTCATGGGCCGCGACGGCGTGACTTCGGGCTCAAGCCCGAGATCGCCGCACCGGGCAGCGGTATCGTCTCCGCCCGCGCCGCTGGGACCGAGCTCGGTCAGCCCGTCGGGGAGCACTACACCACCTTGACCGGCACGTCGATGGCGACGCCGCACGTCGCCGGTACGGCCGCACTGCTGGCCCAGCAACACCCGGATTGGACCGGCGAGCAGCTCAAGACCCGTCTGATCACGACGTCCGACCCGCAGCCCGGCAGCACCGTGAGCCAGCAGGGTACGGGCCGGGTGGACGCCGATCAGGCCACCGCCACGAATGTCAGCGTCGACACGGGCGTCCTCGACTTCGGCTTTCTCCAGTGGCCCCACGACGACCAGGGGCCGATCACGAAGCGGCTGACCTATCGCAACGCCGGTACGACGCCGGTCACGCTGGCTCTCAAGGCGGAGCCGGCCGGTCCCACCTTCAGTGCCGGGACCTTGACCGTGCCCGCGGGCGGACAAGCCGCGGTGGACGTGACGGTCGATCCGGGAACCTCCACCGGGCACAAGGCCGGGCGGGTCCTGGCCACCCCCGAAGGCGGCGGCGATCCGGTCGTCAGTCCGTACACCTGGTTCCTCGAGGACGAGCGGTATGAGCTGGCCATCACCGGAATCGACCGCGCCGGCTCTGCCGCCAATGGCCCGGTGGTGTTCAGCCGGCCCGATGGCGGCGGGCGGACCGATCTCGACCCCGAGACCACCCGGATCGTGAACGGCAAGCTGACCGTCCGGGTGCCACCCGGCGTCTACGACGTGACGTCGCTGTTGAAGATGGAGGCGACGGACACCGCCACGGACAACTTCTCGCTGGTCGCGGCTCCCGAGGTCAAGGTCACCGGCAACACCGCGATCACCCTGGATGCCCGGACCGCCGTCCGCACCGCCGCGGCACCGGCGGATGTGCCCGGTCTGAACGCGCGGGAGGTCACCGTCACCTACGTGCGCACAGATCCGAACGGCCGAGCCGTCGGCTGGCTGGGCGCCGTTTTCAACGGGCCGCCCTTGGACTTCTTCGCCACCCCGACCAAGCCGGTCTCGGTCGGCGGCCTGGAATACGCCGTGGGTGGACGGCTCGAGGTCCCGCCGTACGTGGCGACCGTCGGCGGCAAACCGCTGGAGGTGGCCGCCGTGTCCTGGGCGCCACGGTTCACCGGCCTCAAGAACCTGGTGGCTGTCGATGCAGGCGACGGCTCGGCTGGAGAACTCACCGATGTGCGCGGCAAGCTGGCTGTGATCCGGCATGACCCCGAGGACGGGTGGGCCGATCCGATCATCCTCGCGGCCCAGGCGGCCGGCGCCGCCGCGGTGCTGCTCTACAACCCCAACGCCCCGGGCCTGATCGGTGGCCAAGGAAGCATCGGCGGTGACGGTGTCACCGTTCCGGTACTGCAGACGAGCCGCGTGACGGGAGCCCGGTTGGTCGGCCTGATCGCGCAGCAGCCGGTCACCGTGCGGATCCTCGGCGTGGCCGAGACGCCGTTCGTGTACGACCTGATGCATCCGTGGAACGACGCTGTGCCCGCCGATCCGCGGTACCGGCCGCGAACCGCCGACCTGGCCCGGGTGGACGAGACCTTCGGGTCGCACGAGCCGGGTATGCGGATCCAGGAGTTCCGCGAGGGCAGGACGCCAAACAACTGGGTCGTCAACGGATTCCACGATCTGGCCGTGATGATGTACGGCCCCAGCAAGCGCACCTCGTTCCTGTCGACCGATCACGTCAGCTGGACCCAAGGTGTGCTGCCCAGTCTGAGCGAAACCGGCTACACCAGCTGGTACGCCGGGAACCCGGCTACGTATCAGCAGGGTCAGCGGCTGACCGAGAAGTGGTTCACGCCTGTGGCGACCAGCAGCCTGCCGGACACCGACAGAACCTTCCTCTCGGTCAATCGAGTGCACGGGGGCGTCCGGGCATGCTTCAGCCCCCTGGACAACCCGGGTCAGCATGCCGAGTGGTCGCCCGCCGGTGACTTCCAGATGACGTTTCGCCGCAACGGCAGCGAGTTGCCGTCCATAGACAGCCATTGTGCCCAGGCCAGCATTCCCGACGGGCCGGCGGACCTCGAGATCGACCTGGACGTTCGGCGCAAGCAGCACTTCTGGAAGTACTCCACCCACGTTCGATCGACGTGGGCCTTCCGGTCCGCGGGCGGCGCCGATGAGGTCATGCCGGTGGTGCTCGCCGATCTGGACGTTCCGTCGGCGAACAGCCTGAACCAGGTGAAGGTCGGCAAGCCGACCGGGATCACCCTTGGCCTGCGTCACCAGAAGGGCTCGAAGTCCTCGGCGTTCACCTCGGCGAAGCTGGAGCTGTCGTACGACGGCAGCACGTGGACCTCGTTGCCGCTGACCTCGGCCGGCGCCAACCGGTACACCACGACCGTGACGCATCCCGCCACGCAAGCGGGCAAGGCGCCCTCGCTGCGTTTGCAGGTCACCGACGCCGCCGGTGGAAAGCTCACGCAGGAGGTGACCGCCGCCTACGGCCTGATCGACTGATTCCTTCCGAACAAAGCTCCGCGTCGCGAAAGAAGCCCTTTCGCGACGCGGAGCCACGTTCAGATGCAGACGGCGCCTTGGGAGGCGGAGCCGACCAGACGGCGGTACTTGCCGAGCACGCCCTTGGTGATGGCGGGGGTCTTCGGGGTCCAGCCCTCGCGGCGGCGTTCCAGTTCCTCGGGCTCCACGTGCAGCTCGAGGGTGCGGTTCTTCACGTCCAGCGTGATCCGGTCACCGTCGCGCACGAACGCGATCGGCCCGCCGTCGACGGCCTCGGGCGCGACGTGGCCCACGCACAGGCCCGTCGTACCACCGGAGAACCGGCCGTCGGTGAGCAGCAGCACGTCCTTGCCGAGGCCCGCGCCCTTGATCGCTCCCGTGACCGCGAGCATCTCGCGCATCCCGGGACCACCCTTCGGCCCTTCGTACCGGATGACAACGACGTCGCCGGCCTTCATCGAACCGTCCTCGACCGCGTCCATCGCGCCACGCTCGCCGTCGAACACCCGGGCCGTGCCTTCGAAGACGTCGGAGTCGAAACCCGCGCTCTTCACCACGGCACCTTCGGGCGCGAGGGTGCCGTGCAGGATGGTGATACCGCCGGTGCTGTGGATCGGCTTGTCCAGCGCGCGGATGATCGTGCCGTCGACGTCCGGCGGGTTGATGTCGGCCAGGTTCTCCGCCATCGTGCGGCCGGTCACGGTCATCACGTCACCGTGCAGCAGGCCCGCGTCGAGCAGGGCGCGCATGATGACCGGAATACCGCCGACGCGGTCCACGTCCGTCATCACGTAACGGCCGAACGGCTTCAGGTCACCCAGGTGCGGGATCTTGTCACCGACCCGGTTGAAGTCGTCCAGGGTCAGCTCGACCTCGGCCTCGCGCGCGATCGCCAGCAGGTGCAGTACGGCGTTGGTGGAACCGCCCAGTGCCATCACGACGGCGATCGCGTTCTCGAACGCCTCGCGGGTGAGGATCTGGCGCGCGGTGATGCCCTGGCGGAGCAACTCGACGACGGCCTCACCGGACTTGCGGGCGAACCCGTCGCGGCGGCGGTCCACCGCAGGCGGCGCGGCCGAACCCGGTAGCGACATCCCGAGCGCTTCGGCGGCCGAGGCCATCGTGTTCGCCGTGTACATGCCGCCGCAGGCGCCTTCACCCGGGCAGATCGCACGCTCGACCGCGTCGACTTCCTCGCGGGTGATCAGCCCGCGCGCGCACGCACCGACGGCCTCGAAGGCGTCGATGATCGTGACGTCCTTGTCGCCGAGCTTGCCCGGCATGATCGAACCGGCGTACAGGAACACCGACGAGACGTCCAGCCGCGCGGCGGCCATCAGCATGCCCGGCAGCGACTTGTCACAACCGGCGAGCATTACCGAACCGTCGAGCCGCTCGGCTTCGACCACGGCTTCCACCGAGTCGGCGATGATCTCGCGGCTCACCAGCGAGTAGTGCATGCCGACGTGGCCCATCGAAATGCCGTCGGACACGCTGATCGTGCCGAACTCGAGCGGATAACCACCGCCCGCGTGCACGCCTTCCTTGACCGCCTTCGCGAGCCGGTCGAGGGACAGGTTGCAGGGGGTGATCTCGTTCCAGCTCGACGCTACGCCGATCTGCGGCTTGACCCAGTCGTCGTCACCCATGCCGACGGCACGGAGCATGCCGCGCGACGCGGTGGCTTCGAGCCCGTCGGTGACGACGCGGCTCCGGGGCTTGATGTCAGGAGTGCCAGACGGAGTATTCGTGGACATGCATCTCACTGTATGGCCAGTGCCCCGGCGCCGCCGATCCGGGACCGGGAACTGTCGGTGCGCGCTGACATACTCGGCCGCTGCATGCATAACGGACGAAAGGCTGTTGAGTGACGCGTTGTGGTGGGGGTGGCGCCCGATGATGGGCCGTTCACATGCCTTGTCGGGTTGGTGCGCGGGACTGGCCGTGGCGCCGTTGGTGGGTCTGACCTCGATGGCCGAGATCGTGCCGTTCGCCGCCGCGACCGCGGGCTACGCGCTGGTGCCGGATCTCGATCACCCCGGCGCGAGCGCATCGCGGCTGCTCGGGCCGATCACTGGTCTGGTGTCCCGCGCGGTGCGCACCTTCTCCTCGATTTTGTACGCCGCGACGAAAGGCCCGCGCGACGAGGACAGCACGGGCAAACACCGGCACGCCACCCACACCCTGGCCGCGGCCTTGCTGCTCGGGTGGCTCGCGGCCGGGGCCGGCGCGAGCGGTGGGCAGTGGGCGGTGTTCGGGGTGGCGCTGTTCGGGCTGATCCTCGCGGCCGACGTACTCGGCGACTGGGTGCTGATCGTGGCCGCCATCGCCGGCTTCTGGACCGTCTCGGGAACGCATCTGCCTGGTGCCGACGCGGCGGTCGCCCTGCAGCAAGGCTTTGACCAGATCGGCAGCTGGATCGGCGCGGCTGTCGCGGTCGGGATGTTCGTGCATTGTCTGGGCGACAGTCTGACGAGGTCCGGCTGCCCGTGGCTGTGGCCGTTGCCGATCCGCGGCGAAACCTGGTTCGAAATCCGCCCGCCTCGCCGTCTCCGCTTCTCCACCAACAGCTGGGTAGAACGCCTCATCATCGCCCCCGCCCTCCTCCTCGCCGGCGTCCTCCTCCTGCCCGGCGCCATCCCCATCGCCCAAGACCTCACCGCCAAACTCGTGATCGCCTACAACAACCAAGAAGCCACGCCCTAGTGACGAGGTGAGTGCACCTCCACGGCTGCCCGGACGCCCTCGGAGAGCGGACGGTGGCAACGGACGGCCGCGGAGACCGGTACAAGCTGCCGCGCTTGGCCCGCCGCGACCGGGGATCCAGGTCTCTGCCGCATCCCACCTGCGCGCGAGTGGTCGCGTGCGCACGCGAGTCGTCGGCGGGTGGGCGATCCCCGCGGTCAGTGCGGCGACTACGGCCGTGATGGCACGACGGTGTCCGCGGATCAGGTTAAGCCCCGGGCAGTGTTGTGTTGGAGGGAAGGTGGTTTCGGGGTGCGGGATTAGCGTTGGTTACATGGTGTCGATGGTGAACTCGCACCAGGGGGACCATTCGCCGGGGGTGGTGCCGTCGGTGCCTCGGACTCGCCAGGCGTAGCTGCTGTCTTCGGTGAAGGCGTCGTCGGGAATAGTGGTGCCGAGCCAGGAGCCGGAGGCGCCAGGGCCTTCGGTAGCGGTGGTGCTGATGATGCCGCCGACCACCTTCCACTCGAAGGTGGCGTAGACCGGTACGCCTTGGGTATCGGTGATTTGCGCGCGCAGTTGCGGCGTGAGGCTGTACATGTACGGCCGCTCCGCCCCCGTCGCGCAGACCGTGTCCGGCGCTGTCGCCTGCAGATCCACCGCGGTCTTCGTCTGGTAGGTGATCGTCACCGTAGGCGGGTTGGCGGCGGCTTCGCGGGAGGCGAATCGCTTCCAGCCGTAGTTGTCGGTTTCGCTCGCGGCGCTGATTCCGATGTTGGTCTTGGTCAGGCGATTCGCCACCGTGTACTGGAATGCCGCCGTGACCGGGATCGTCACCCAGCCGGCCCCGCAGGAACTCGACCAGCCCTTGGTCTGGGTGGAGGTGCCGACCTGTTCGTACTGCACCGGGCGTTTCGTCCACCGGACCGTATTCGTCACGTCGGCGACCCGGTGGGCCACCCAGCCTTTGGCCGTGCAGGAGTACGAGTGATGGGACCACAGGTTCAGCGTCGCGGCCTGGACCTGCTTGTCCCACAGCCATTCCTGGTTGTGGAAGCTCAGGTACGACTTGGCCTTGTTCGCCCCGGAGTCGTACGTGCCGATCTTCAGCTCGGTCGCGGCCGACTGGTCATTGGTGTAACTGGATTGCACAAACGCGTCGAAGTTCGCGCCCGCGCTCTGCGAGGGGTCGATCGTCACCGGGTAGACGGTCTTCGGATCGGTCAGGAACGCCGCGTCGGGCGTGAGCACCAGCGCGTTCTTCGCGAGGCCGAGGCCCACCGGCGCCCGCCGCAGGTGTTCGCCGGTCACCCGATCGACGGTCGAATCCCACATCACCGGAGCCGGTACGTCGTGGCTCTCGGTGGCGGACGAGACATTCAAACCGCCCGCGCCATCCAGCCGCGCGGTCAAACCGCTTGTTCTCCAGGGCATCTTGAACTGCCGCAACTGTTTCGCGGCCTGGCGGTTCTTCACCAGCAGGTACTGCTGGTACCCGGTTCGGGTCGCCTCGACGACCAGATCGACACCGGGTTTCACCTCGCGATAGGTGGCCGTGGTCCCGTTGAGCTCGGGAGCCGGCAACGGACCGGACCACCCCAAGGTGGAACGCCGGCCGGGCTGGCCGAGTGCGATCAGGTCGTGGTCCCCCGGTCCCGCGGGCCCGGACAGCTTCAGGCCAAAGGGGTGGGCCTTGGCCGCGATCGAGCCGTCGGCCTGCCGTACCAGTGACACGTCGACGGGCGTCCACGCGCCGTTGGCGTCGCGCATCCGTACTGGACCACCGGCGATCGTCGCCTCGATCCGGCCGGACGGCAGTGCGCGGTACTCAGTGGTGTCGGTGGTCTTGCTGGTAATGAGAACTGGCCTACCGGTCGCCTTGGCGGTCGCGACCGCTGAGGCTTCATCCGATACCTCCGAAGCGGATACCCGCGAAGCAGATACCTGCGAAGTAGATACCTCCGAAGCAGCGATCGGCCGGGCGACGGCCGGTTCGTTCAGTGCGCCGGCGACCAGGGCCAGGCCGACGGCCGGAACGATCCAGCGCATCGAGCGGGTTCCGGGACGAACACGCAGCGGACGTGGGCGGAGATCAGGGGACATGCGCATGACCTTTCTGGGCAGGGAAAGTTCACGTGTAGCTGGGACGGTCCGCCGATCCCGCGAACCCGGGTGGCCCAGTTGCGGGCCACCCGGGTTCGGATCGGCGGATGGGATCAGCGGGTACGACTACCCGCGATCTTCTTCGGGTCTATCTACTGCGGCTTGACGGCGATATCGGCCGCGGGCCAGGAATGTGGAACAACCACTTCTTGACCCGCTTCCAGGCGTACGTCGTGACGACGCCGAACGCACAACCCTGAATGCCCCAGCGGCCGATCTTGTACGGGAGGCGCTTGTACTTGGCCCAGAAGGACTTCCGCAGCATTCCGGCGCCCGCACCCTTGATGCAGGCCTTCACGTACTTGTTCTTGACGACCTTGCGCCAGACCCAGCGCACGTACTTGTTGCGCTTGACCTTCTTCTTCCACTCCTTCAGCTTCTTCGCGGCCGCCTTCATCACGCAGCGCTTGGTCCAGCACATCCACTTGCCGTCGAGGTCGGTCTTGTCGACCGGGTCGGCACAGACGTACTCGTAGGCGTTGCAGCCCGCGCCCCAGATCGGGTCGATCTGCAGGAAGCGTCCGGTGGTCGGGTTGTAGAGCCGGACACCCATCAAGACGATGCCGGACGGTGCGTCCGCGGCCCGCTGTTGCGAACCGAGCCAGCCGTAGCGCTGCTTGCCGACGGCCTCGGGGTCGCCGAGTTCGCCGTACTCGTTGGCCTCGCTGGTGCTGGACAGCCCCTCGTCGCCACTGTGGATCGTGGCCACGATGTCGCCGGACAGGTCGGCGATCTGCCATTCCGGTACGCCGCTGTCGCTGTCGAGGATCGCGGACATCCCGGACAGGCCAGGAACCACCCGGGTGAAGCGTGCCGCACCCTCCTGGGTCCACACCGGTGAGTCGTCGTCACCGTCGTAGTGGTTGACGTTTGTGACCACCTCGCCGGTCGAGTTGTCGGTCCAGGACCGGATCCGCTCGCCGGTGACGTCGAGGGCGTAGTCGGTTGTGCGGCCGTTCTGGGTGACCGTGTCGACCAGGTCGTCCGCGTGATAGGTGACCGTCACGTTGCCGGCCCCGGGTGCTCCCGTGTCGATGGCCGGCAGCGTCGTGGTGCGGCCCAGTGCGTCGTACGCGTAACCGGCGGTGGTGACCCGGTTGGCCGCGTCGTACGTCCAGGTGCGGGAAGTCGCCGGAGTCGTCGTCTGGCAACTGCCGTCGGCGGCCGGCCCGTACTCCGAGCTGCTGGTCCGGTCGGTCGCGGTGTTGAACCCGTAGGTCCGGGTCACACACTTCTCCCCGACGGTTTCCTGGACCGCGGTGACCCGTCCCGCCGCGTCCTGGTGGTAGAGCTGGCTGGACAGGGTGGACACCCGCCGGGCCGTCTGGCCGGTGGCCGTACCTGTCACCGCTTCGCTGAACAACGTGCAGTCGCCGGAGGTACACCCGGGCTTGCTGTAGGTGATGGCAGCCGCTTCGCCACTGCCGTCGTACCGGGTGTCGACCTTGACGCCGTTCGGCCACGTCTCGCTGACCACCTGGCCGTCGGCGTTGTGCGTGCCGGTGTAGGTGCCGGTGTGGCTGTCGGTCACCGAGGTGAGCAGACCGCGGTAGTCGTAGCCGTGGGTTCGGGTGGCCTTGCCATCCGAGGTGGTCGCCGGCCGGCCGACCAGATCGTAGGTGGTGGTGGACAGGTTGCCGTCGGCATCCTTGTAGGAGGTGATCCGGCCGAGAGTGTCGTAGGTACGGACGATCTCGGCGGTGACCGTGCCGTTGACAACCGACTGGGTACGCAGCACGTTGCCGGTGAGCGGGTCGTAGATGGTGCGCTGGACCGGAATCGCCGCTCCGAGCCCTGCTGCCGCGACAACGCTGACCTCGGAGATCCGGCCCGCCGCGTCGAACTTCGTGGTGCTGGTTCGCAGTGTTCCGGCACTGGTCTTCTCGATCAGTACGCGCTGCTGGTTGTACATGTCGTACGTCTGCACCTTGACCGGCAGTTCCGGCCCGGTGGCCGCTTGACCGCCCGGCTGGATCCGGCAGACCAGGTTCGCCCACTCCGGGCGCAGGTCGCACTCGCTGTAGCCCGAGCCGGCGGTGGCCCGGTAGTAGATCAGCTTCTGCGTGGCCGGGGTGTTCGTGGTCGTACCGCCCGCGACCTGCGTGGTCGAGGTTTCGAGCCCGGTGACCGGGTCGAAGGTGGTACGGACCGTCTGGTTCAGTCCGCCCGGGTCGGTGGTCGTCACCGTCGGCGTGCGCAGTGCCCAGTTGTAGCCCGTGGTCGTGACCCGACGGTCCGCCTCGACGGCAGTACCGCTCGCGCCCCAGAGCCGAACCTGCGTCTCCGTGGTGGTGACCACGTTGTACGGACCACCACTGGCCGGCGCGCCCTGGTCGTAGGTGTTGCGAGTGAGGTGCCGGCCCTGGACCGTGGCGCCGGTACTTAGGCGGACCTCGGTCTCAGGTCCCAAGGTGGACTCGAGCCGTTCCCCATCCAGCGAGTAGTTGTTCACGGTGGAGTAGGCCTGCGCCAGGGTTCGTTCCGCGACGTCGTTGTCCGCCTGCGAGTGGTTGAGGGCCCGGTGGCGGTTCTCCGCGGTCAAAGCGCGTACGGAGTTGCCGTAACCGTCGAACCAGCTCGTGGTGATGTGACCACCCGGTGCGGCCGTGTTGACCTCGCGGCCGTTGGCATCCAGGTAACTGATCGTCGCGCGTTCCCAGTTCGACGGCAGCGTGCCGGTTGCGGGGTTGCCGCTGGGCACCTGGTCCGCCGGGAAGACGGCAGAGGCGTCGGTAGGTGCTTCTGCCTGGCCCCACCGCTTCGTCTGGCCAGGCGACAGGTCGTACGGCGCACCTGCTCCGGACAGCGGCACCTTGTAGACAACGGTTTCTACCGAGGTGCCGGCGGTCAGGGCAGACCGGGACACCTTGGAGATCCGGCCGATGGCGGGATCGTTCGGCAGCGTCGTGTAGCTCAGCTGCCAAGGCTCTTGCCCGGCCGTCTTGGCCGTCGAGAGAACACCGTCGGACTGGTAGCTGTAGACATCACCGATGCGGTTGCTGCCAGAGTCCAGCCGGGGGTCCCAGGCCGAGCGCAGACGGCCCGCGTTGTCGTAGCTGTACCGCGCTACCGCGACCGTGCGCAGCGCCGGGGTGGCCAGGTCGGGATCCCAAGCGGTGAAGGAGATCTCCTTGACCCGCCCGAGGTAGTCACCCCAGGTCGCGTCGGTGGTACCGGTGGCCGTGGTCGCCGTCGCGTAGGTGAAGTTCAGCGCGCGGCAGCCGCGGGTCATCGTCGCGCAGTTGACGCCATCCGGAACCGGGGCCAGCATGCGGACCGGTCGTACCACCTCGGCACCACCGATCGTCACCTTCTCCCAGTTGTAGGTGGTGGTCTGGTTGCTACCCGGTAGCGTCGTCGCCTTCGGGTAGTACTGCCCTGCCGCGGTCCCGGTGACCCGGCCGAACGTCACGATCGAGCCCTGCTCGTCCGTGAGCTTGTACGTGTCCGTCGTACTCGCGTACGACAGCTTGAGGCTCGCCTGGCCGACCTCGGGGTCGAAGTTGACGCCGTCGCGAGCCGTGAAGCCGACCGTGTCACCCTCGGGCGTACCAACCTGGATGAGCGTTCCGAAGACGTCGAGAGACGTGTACGGCGTTTGAGCCTCGTCCACGACTGCGCCGGAGATCCAGCCCGGGCCGAACATGCCCGACGAGTCGGTCGAGGCGGACTGGCGGGTGTTGTAGGTACGGCTGACGGTCAGGTCACTGCCGTAGGAATCGACCGACACGTCGGTCTCGGACATGGTGAGGTTGCCGGTGAGCAGGTTGACCTCACCCGGGCCGACGTCCTCCGAAGCAGCCGTCGCGAGGTTCCGGTCGAAGGTGAGCTTCACCGCGCCCGAGGACGCGGCCGTGCCACCGGTGAAGTTGCCCCGGATCTGGACAGGCCCGTCACGCGGGATCGACTGCGCGTCGATCGCGGCCAGCGTGGCCTCCAGGTCCCAGTTCAGCTTGGGGAACTGCCCGTTGCCACTGGTCGGCAGCGGCCACGTCACCGCGCCACCACCGGCGGCGACCTTGACGTGAGCGGTCGGGATCGTCACCCAGGCGTCCGTGTCGCCACGACGCCACTGGTAGGTGACACCGGTGGCGGTACTACGGCCCGTGCCGACGATCGCCGTCTTGGCCGCGCTGACGTCACCGTTCTTCGGCGCGATCACCGCGCCTCCGCCAACAGCGAACTCGTACGCCGTCAGCGGCGACCGGTTACCGGCCCGGTCCCGGGTCCGGACCCACAGCGTGTGCGGTCCATCGGCGGTCGGGGTGATGCTGATGCTGGTGGTCGCTCCCGGGGTGGAGGCGTTGACCACCTCGTCCGGCGGGTTGGTGTCGACGCCGTACTCGTACGCCACGACATCGCTCGCACCCGAGGCACCGAAGGTGAAGGTGCCGGCGGTTCCGGCTGCACCTGACCACTGGCCCACGGGGTAAGTCGTGGACGAAACGGTCGGTGCGGACGCGGGTGCCACGGTGTCGACGGTGAACTCACACCAGTCCGACCACGCGCCGGGCGTCGTACCGTCCGTGCCCTGTACTCGCCAGGCGTAACTGCCGCCCTCGACGAGAGCACCGGCTGGAATCGTGGTGCCCATCCAGGCACCGGACGCGCCCGGGCCTTCGGTGGCGGTCGTGGTCAGTCCACCGATCGGCTGCCACTCGAAGTTGCCGTGCACCGCCGCGCCGAGGCCGTCGCTGATCTGCGCGCGCAACTGCGGCGTACGGGTCGAGATGTACGGACGGTTGGCGCCGGTCGCGCAGACCGTTTCGGGCACGGTCGTCCGGGCGGTCACGGCAGTCTTGGTCTGGTAGGTGATCGTCACCTTCGGCGGGTTGGACGCGGCCTCCCGAGAGGCGAACCGCTTCCAGCCGGCGTTGGTGGTCTCACTGGCAGCCTTGATGCCGATGTTGGTCTTGCTGGCATGGGTGGTCGCCGTGTGCTGGAACGCCGCGGTGACCGGGATCGTCACCCAGCCGTCGCCGCAGGAGGTCGAGAAGCCCTTGGTCTGCGTCGAGGTACCGACCTTCTCCAGCTCGGCCGGCTGCGCGTTCCAGCGCGCCGCGTTGGTGACCTCGCCGGTGCGCCACGCCTCCCAGCCCGCGGCCGCACACGAGAACGAGTGGCTCTCCCACAGGCTCAACGTGGCGGCCTGGATCTGCTTGTCCCACAGCCATTCCTGGTTGTCGAACCGCAGGAATGACCTGGCCTTGGTGGCCCCGCCGTCGAACGTGCCGAGCTTCAGCTCCGTCGACGCGGACTGGTCGCTGCTGAAGGTGTTCTGTACGAAGGTGTCGAAGCTCGCGCCCGCGCTCTGCGACGGGTCGATCGTCACCGGGTAAACGGTCTTCGGGTCACTCAGGAAGGCGGCGTCCGGGGTAAGGACCAGCGCGTCCTTGGCCAGGCCGAGCCGTACGGGGGCCCGGCGAGTGTGCTCACCGGAAGCCTTGTCGACGGTGGCGTCCCACATGAGCGGGGCCGGTACGTCGCGATCGGCCACGCCGGCGGAACGGACCGACAGGCCGCCCTTGCCGTCGAGCTTGGCGGTCATACCGTCGGCCTTCCACGGCATCCGCAACTGCTTGAGCTGGGCGGCGGCCGCCCTGCTCTTGACCAGCAGGTGCTGCTGGTAGCCCGTTCGGGTGGCCTCGACGACGAGGTCGACGCCGGGCTTCACCTCGCGGTAGGTGGCGACGTTGCCGTCGAGTACGGGCGCGGGCAACGGCCCGGACCATCCGAGGGTGGAACGCTTGCCCGCCGTACCGAGGGTGACCAGGTCGTGGTCCGTTTTGCCCTTGGTGGCGCCGGCGAGCTTCAGGCCGTACGGGTGGGCCTCGGGCGCGATCGACCCGTCGGGCTGACGAACCAGCGTCACGTCGACGTCGGTCCATTCACCGTCTTCGTCGCGCATCCGGACCGGGCCGGCGGCGACGGTCGCCTCGATCTTGCCCGACGGCAGTGCGCGGTACTCGGTCGTCTCGGTGGTCTTGCCGGTGATCAGCACCGGCTTGCCCGTCATCTTGGCGGTGACGACGGCCGCGGCCTCATCCGGACGTTCGAGCGGCAGTTCAACGGGCGCGTCCGGCTGTTCGGCCGGAATGGCCACGGAATTCGGCGCCTGCACAATGGTGGCAACAAGTGCCACCCCTACGGTGACGCCGATCCAGCGCGCGGATCTGGGACCCGGATAAGCCCGGGACAAGCGGGTTTTGGGGACAGGAAACATGGGCGGTGACCTCCTGGGACGGCTACTGCGCACCAGCGTGGGGCTCCGCCACTGACCCCGACAGGTCACTACTGGACAAGTTCCAGAACTGGCCAGTCCGATGCTGGCCAGGCCCGACACTGGCCGAAACCCGACAGCCTGCCGCCGCAGGTTCCTGCCGGGCACAACGAAACAGCCCGCCGACGTCAGGTTCTTGCGAACACAGCGAAGCAGCCCGCCGGCGCGAGGCCGAGCGGGCTGCTATTTCGCGGAGTTCAGCCGAGAAGGCCGAGGCGTTGCGCGGCGGCGCCGGCGGCGAACCGGGTGGGGGCGCCAACAAGCTCCATCACCGTGGAGATGTGCCGGCGGATCGTCCGCACACTGAGGCCGAGGTGGCGAGCGATCGCCTCGTCCTTGAGACCGTGGACCAACAGGGACAGGACTTCGCGTTCGGTCGCGGCGAGCTGGTTCGGCCCTGGCGTGGACCGCTCGGTGCCTGACAGCACGACCGGGGTCGCGGCCGCCCATAGCTGGTCGTAGTACTGAGTCAGCGCGGCGATGAGCACCGCCGAACGAACGAGCAGAGCACCGCTCATGCCCGTCGGCACCAGTCCGACAAGGGCGAAATGGTCGTCCACGATGAGCAGGCGCGCCGGCAGGCTATGCACCGTACGGACCTCGACCCCTGCCGCGACGGCGGCTCGAACGGCTTCGGCTCCGCGCGGATCGGCCAGGAACTCCGGCGTACAAAGCTCGCGGAAATGCATTGAGTCACAGGCACTCGCGAGCGGCGACGGCAGGATCGGCGCGGTCTGATCGGGATCGTGCACGGCGATCGAGCGGTAGGTGCATTGCACGGTGTGGATCGAGGTCATCCAGCGTTCGGTGATCTCGTCGCGATCGGTCAGCAGCTGAGCCAGCAGGGACGGAATTTCGCTCGCCTGCCGGTCGTGCAGCTGCCGCCGGTGATGAAGCTCGGCGGCCGCGACGTAGCCCTGGACGATCCGATCCTGCTGGCGGCTGAGTTCGCGCTGGACCTGGGTGAGCAGACCGGTTGTCGCGATCAATGGATCAACCGGCCGCAGCGTCTCGACGCCTTGAAACCGGTGTAGGTAGGCGAGCTGCCGGGTGATCAGTTCCTGACCGATCTCGTCGTTCTCCGCCCAGGCGGCTTGACCGAGATCGACCAGCTCGAGATAGGCGTCGGCGACCGGCGCCGGGAGTAGGTCGCGGAAGAGCTTCTCGTGCTCGGAAAGGTCTGGCTGGCGACCCATACTCAGATTGGCAACCACGGCGTCCCCCACCACAGTCGGCCACCTCGCGGTGGCAGCTATTCGTGGCCAAGAAACTACCATTGGTCACCGATTACTGTCAGGATCTTTCCGATTACTGCCCGGATGTTCGCCCGGCGTTCAGCGCCCAGCAACGGGCCTCCACGTCTATTTACGCTGAAAAAGACCCGTTCCGGCTCGGCGATGCAGCTTCCTGCCAGCTCAGCCGCCCGCAACCGACGGGAGCACCAGCAGCTCGGCTCCGTCGTCGAGTGGAGTGTCGAGCGCCCGCAGATCGCGGATGTTGTCGTTGCCGAGGAAGACGTTCACGTGCCGGCGAAGGGCGCCTTGCTCGTCGGTGAGGCGGCGGCGCAACGCAGGGTGCTCCGCCTCCAGCACCTCGACAACGCGCCCCACCGTCGATCCCGCCGGTACGTCGACCTCAACGCGCTCGGCGCCACCCGCGAACGGCCGCAGCACCGTTGGCAGGCGGACGGTGACGGACATCAGATCACCGCCGCCCGCACCGTCAGTACGTCGGGCAGATGCCGGGCCAGCTCGGTCCAGGTGTCACCGGCATCGGCACTCGCATAAACACAACCGTCCCGGGTGCCGACGTACACACCGGCTTGTTCCGCGTTGTCGGTGCACATCGCGTCCCGGAGGACAGGAGCGTACGACGGGACCTGTGGCAGGCCCTTCGTCAACGGCTCCCAGGTCTCACCGGCATCGCGCGAGCGGTAGACCCGGCAGGTGGCGTCGGTCGGGATGCGATTGCCATCCGCGATGAGCGGAAAGACGTACACCGTGTCGGGCTCGTGCGGGTGCACCGCGATCGGGAAGCCGAAGTCCGATGGCAGGCCGTTCGCGATCGACTGCCAGTTGGCGCCGCCGTCGTCGCTGCGATACACGCCGTGGTGGTTCTGCGCGAACAGGCGATCGGGGCGGCTCGGATGCGCCGCGATCTTGTGCACGCACTGACCGAACTCCGGATCCGGATCGGGCAGGAAGTACGCCTTGATGCCCTGGTTCGCCGGTCGCCAGCTCTCACCGCCGTCGGTGGTGCGGTAGACGCCACCGGTGGACATCGCCACGCTCACCTGGTTCGGATCGTCCGGGTGTGGCAGCACGCTGTGAATCGCCTGGCCGCCGAAGCCGGCCCCCCAGTCCTTGCGATGCGGGTGGTCCCATAGCGCGCGCACCAGCTCGAACGTCACGCCCCCATCGGCCGAACGCCACAGCGACGACGGCTGGGCGCCCGCGTAAACGACGCCGGGCTGGTTCGCACCGGCGGGCTGGATCTGCCAGACCCGCTCGAGCGAAGCCTCCGCGTCGGCCGGGAACCCGATCGAACCCTGCGGCGGCTCGTCCCAGGTTTTGCCGAGGTCGTCGGAATGGAAGACGGCGGGCCCCCAGTGCTCACTGGTGCCGCCCGCGAACACCCGTGGCCGCTCCGCGCGCGTGTCGATTCCCACGGAGTAGACACCCTGCATCTCGAAGTGCGGGCCGGTCAGCTCCCACTTCCGCCGGTCGGCGTCACTGTGGCCGATCCAGAGCCCCTTCTTGGTCCCGATCAGCAGTACGGCCTCGGACATCACGTTCCTCCAGTACTAGCGCTAGCGCGGTGGGCCTGCCACCACGTTGATCAACGGTTCACCCTTCGCATATCGCTCGAGCTGGGCGCGCACCAGCCGGGCCACCCGCGGCGCGAAGGCGGTCGAGGCGCCACCGCGATGCGGATTGATCAGTACGTTCGGAGCCGACCACAACGGGTGGCCGCTGGGCAATGGCTCGGGGTCGGTGACGTCGAGGGCGGCGCGGATGCGGCCGGTGCCGAGCTCGGCGATCAGGTCGTCGGTGTTCACCACGACACCGCGGGCGACGTTCACCAGCAGGGCGCCGTCCTTGAGCCGGGCCAGGAACTTCGCATCCACCATGCCCTTGGTCTGCTCTGTCGCCGGGGTCAGCACCACCACCACGTCGGCCGTCGGCAGCAGGTCGGGCAGGTCCTCGATCGGATGCACCCCGTCGCGGGCCCGCCGGGCCACCCGGATCACGTCGCACTCGAACGCGGCCAGCCGACGCTCCAGCGCCTCCCCGATCGAGCCGTACCCGAGGATCAGCGCCGTCCGGTCGGCGAGCGAGTCATCGGGCCGGTCGAGCGGCGGCCAGACCTGCTCGTCCTGGTTCCGCACGGCGAGCGGAATTCGCCGGTAGGACGCGAGGATCAGCGCCACCGCCAGCTCGGCGGTCGAGGCGTCGTGCACGCCGCGGGCGTTGCACAAGGTGGTGTCCGCGCCGACGAACGGCAGGAAGTTCTCGAATCCGGCGGTCTGGGTCTGCACCACCTTCAGCGCGGGCATGTCGCCGATCACCTCGACCACCTCTGGCCCGCCGAGGTAGTGGGGCACGTAGTACTCGATCTCGTCCAGCCCGTCCGGGCGCGGACCGCCGTCATAGAACGTGACGTCGAACCCGCTCGGCATACCACCGAGGAACGTCTCCGGGTCCTGCCACGGCAGCAGGATCTTCACATCGTCAGCCATGTCCCGAACCTACCTTTGCCCGCCGACAATTTCCGTCCGGGTTCCGCGCTGGGAAAACGCCCTGCGCGGATCGGGTCCCGCGCCGTACTCTGGATAGGTGCCTCCGACAATGGACCACCGGTCGGCCGTCGAGAAGCTTCGATCGTCGTACCGCGAGATTCCCTCGGGCCGGCCTGTCCGGCTGGCGAAGCGCAGTTCCAACCTGTTCCGGCCGCGAGCCGCGATCGACACGCCCGGGCTGGATGTCAGCGGCCTGACCGGGGTGCTGTCGGTCGACGCGGAGGCCCGGACCGCTGACGTGCAAGGCATGTGCACCTATGAGGACCTGGTCGCGGCGACGTTGCCGTTCGGCCTGGTGCCGAAAGTTGTGCCACAGTTGCGCACGATCACGCTCGGCGGTGCGGTCAGCGGACTCGGCATCGAATCGTCGTCGTTCCGCGCGGGCCTGCCGCACGAGTCGGTCGTCGAGATGGACATTCTCACCGGCGCCGGGGAGATCGTCACCGCCCGGCCCGACAACGAACACGCCGACCTGTTCCGCACCTTTCCCAACTCGTACGGCTCGCTGGGCTACGCCACCCGATTACGCATCGACCTCGACCGTATTTCGCCGTACGTCGCGCTCCGGCATGTTCCGGTCAAACTGGACGACCTCGGCACGGTGATCGCCGAGATCATTGCCGAGGGCAAGTTTCAGGACGAGCCGGTGCACTTTCTGGACGGCGTGGCGTTCAGCCCGGACGAGGCCTATCTGACGCTCGGGCGCAACAGCGACGCGGTGGCCGAAACCAGCGATTACACCGGCCAGCGGATCTTCTATCGGTCGATCCGGCAACGGTCCGCCGACGTACTGACCGCCAACGACTACCTCTGGCGCTGGGACACCGACTGGTTCTGGTGTTCCTCGGCCTTCGGCGCGCAGAACCCGTGGATCCGGCGACTCTGGCCGCGGCGGTTCCGGCGCAGCGACGTGTTCCACAAGCTGGTGGGCCTGGAGAACCGCTGGCACATCGCCGCCCGGATCGACGCACGCAAGGGCAAACCGCCCCGCGAACGCGTCGTTCAGGACGTCGAGATCCCACTCGACCGGTTGGCCGGCTTCCTGCGCTGGTTCGACGCCGAGGTCGGGATGCGGCCGGTCTGGCTCTGCCCGCTGCGCGCTCAGCAGGACTGGCCGTTGTACCCGCTCAAGCCCGGCGAGACCTACGTGAACGTCGGGTTCTGGGGCACGGTGCCGATCGCCCCGGGCGCGGCCGACGGTGACGTGAACCGCCGGATCGAGGCCGCCGTGGCCGATTTCGCCGGGCATAAATCGCTCTACTCCGACGCTTACTACGACCGCGAGACGTTCGACCGGCTCTACAACGTGCCGGAATTGACCGAGGTGAAAGCACGCTACGACCCGCAGTCCCGGCTGACCGGGCTTTACGAGAAGGCGGTGACGCGCCGATGACGGCGACGATGAACCCGACTCAGGTATTGATCGCGGATGCCCTGACCGCCGTCACCCCGGCCGGTCTGCCGTTCCGCTTCACAGCGTACGACGGAAGCTCGGCCGGTCCCGAGGACTCGGCCGTGCACATGCACCTCGCGAACGAGCGCGGCCTGTCGTACATCCTCACCGCGCCGGGCGATCTCGGCCTGGTCCGCGCGTATGTCGCGGGCGACCTGGAGATCGAGGGCTCGCACCCCGCCAATCCGTACGAGCTGATGCGGTTGATGCTGCGCCAGTTGTCGTTCCAGCGGCCCACCCCCGCCGAGGCCCTGCGGATCGTGCGCGGCCTGGGGTGGAACCACCTCAAGCCGCCGCCTCCGCCGCCGCAGGAGCACCTCCCCCGCTGGCGCCGGACCTTCGAGGGCCTGCGGCACTCCAAGACCCGGGACCGGGCCGCGATCCAGCATCACTACGACGTGTCGAACACCTTCTACGAATGGGTGCTCGGGCCGTCGATGGCCTACACCTGCGCGGTCTATCCGAGCGCGGACGCGACGCTGGAACAGGCCCAGGCGGAGAAGTTCGACCTGGTCGCGCGCAAGCTGGACCTCAGGCCTGGCATGCGCCTGCTCGACGTGGGGTGCGGCTGGGGTGGCATGGTCCGGCACGCCGCCCGCGAGTACGGCGTACAGGCCCTGGGCGTGACGTTGTCGTCCGAGCAGGCCGCATGGGCCCGGGCCGCGATCGAGCGCGACGGCCTGGGTGGTCTGGCGGAGGTGCGGTTCGGGGACTACCGCGATATCGCCGAGCGGGAGTTCGACGCGATCAGCTCGATCGGGCTGACCGAGCACATCGGCGTGCGGAACTACCCGGCGTACTTCGGTTTCCTGCTGGACCGGCTCAAGCCCGGCGGCCGTCTGCTCAACCACAGCATCACCCGGCACGACAACCGTCTCCGGCCGACCGGCGCCTTCATCGACCGGTACATCTTTCCCGACGGCGAACTGACCGGGTCCGGCCGCATCATCACCGAGATGCAGGACACCGGCTTCGAGGTCAGGCATTCGGAGAACCTGCGCGAGCACTACGCCAAGACCCTTGCCGCCTGGTCGGACAACCTCCAGGCCCACTGGGACGAGGCCGTCGAAGAGGTCGGCCTGGCCACCGCGAAGGTCTGGGGGCTGTACCTGGCCGCCTGCCGGGTGGGGTTCGAGCGCAACGAGGTCCAGCTGCACCAGGTCCTCGCGGTGAAGCTGCATCCGGACTCCACCTCCGACTTCCCGCTGCGACCCACCTGGCTGAGCTGACGCCTTACGCCGGGCTTTCGGTCGGGGTGGCTACCGTGGGCCTCTCGGTTTCCAACGGAAGGTGCTCGGGCGGATGAGTCGGCGGGTTTTCTGGGGTGCGACGGTGGTCGCGATGGCCTTGGTCGTGAGCGGTTGTTCCGGCGACGGCGAGGCCACGCCAACTCCCGGTGGTGCACGCACGACCACGCTGACGCCGGAGACGTCGTCCCCACCAACGACTCCTGGTACGACGACCAGTGCTCCGGCCGGCTCCAAGCGTGCCGCCAAGGTGGTGGTCGCGGGGACCGTCGCGACGGGTCTGGAGGTGCCGTGGGGTTTGGCCTTCCTGCCGGACAAGTCCGCGTTGGTGGCCGAACGGGATTCCGGCAAGGTCAAGCGGATCGCCGGGTCCGAGGTGACCGAGGTCGGCACGGTCCCCGAGGTGGACCCGTCGTCGGAGGGCGGCCTACTCGGCCTGGCGGTCGATCCCGACTTCACCGGCAATCCGTACGTGTACGCGTACTACAGCACCGGCAACGACAACCGGATCGCCCGCTTCACCTGGCAGGACAACCGGTTGTCCGGGGCCCGGGTCATTCTCGACGGCATCCCGATGGCCGCGGTGCACAACGGCGGCCGGATGAAGTTCGGCCCGGACGGTTTCCTGTACGTCGGCACCGGTGACGGCCGCGAGGGCGAGAACTCGCAGAGCGACGACAGCCTGGCCGGCAAGATCCTGCGCATCACCCGCGACGGCGAGCCCGCCCCGGGCAATCCGCGCGCCGGTTCGCCGATGTTCAGCAAGGGCCACCGCAACGTGCAAGGACTCGCCTTCGCGGGCAACCAGTTGTACGCCGCGGAGTTCGGGCAGGACCGCTGGGACGAGCTGAACGCGATCAAGCCCGGCGCCAACTACGGCTGGCCGGCGGCCGAAGGCAACGAAAACGTCGACGGCATGACGAACCCGATCGCCCAGTGGACCCCCGACGTGGCCTCGCCCTCAGGTATCGCGTTTGCCCAGGGCAACATCTTCATGGCGGGCCTGCGCGGAGAACGGCTCTGGGTGATTCCGGTCGACAACGAAGGCCGTCGTACCGGCGAGCCCGTGGCCTACCTGACCAACCAGTACGGCCGGCTGCGCACGGTCGAGGCCGCACCGGACGGCTCGGTCTGGCTCACCACCTCGAACACCGACGGCCGCGCCGACCCCCGCGACGGCGACGACCGCATCCTGCGGCTGACCGTCACTCAGGGATAAACCATCGGCCGCCGCTCAGCGGCCCGGACATGACCAGCGGCGCGGTGCTCTAGGCGCCGCGCCGCTGGATCAGCCGTAGTTGGTCAGATGCCGAGCTTGGCGTTGACCAGTTCGCGAACCTTGGCTGCGTCGGCCTGGCCGCGCATGTCCTTCATCACCGCGCCGATCAGCGCACCCGCGGCGGCGGGCTTGCCGGAGCGAACCTTCTCGACCACGTCCGGGTTGGCCTCGATCGCCTTGTCGACGGCGGCCTGCAGGGCCGAGTCGTCCGAGACGAGCTGAAGGCCACGGGCCGCGACGATCTCGGCGGGCGTGCCTTCGCCCTTCACCAGGCCGTCGAACACCTGCCGCGCGAGCTTGTCGTTCAGCTCACCGGCATCGACCAGCTTCTGCACGGCCGCGACCTCGGCCGGGCCGACACCAAGTGCGTCGACGTCCTTACCGGCTTCGTTCGCCGCACGGGCGAGCTCACCGAGCCACCATTTCTTCGCGGCCGCCGGGGCCACGCCGAGGGCGACGGTCTGCTCGATCACCTCGAGCGTGCCGCCGTTCACGACGTCGCGCATCTCGAGATCGGTGAAACCCCACTCGGTCTGCAGCCGGATCCGGCGCGCGGCCGGCGGCTCGGGCAGCGTCGCGCGCAGTTCCTCGACCCACTCCCGCGACGGCGCGACCGGAACCAGGTCGGGCTCGGGGAAGTACCGGTAGTCCTCGGCGTCGGACTTCTCCCGGCCCGCGGTGGTGATGCCGGTGTCCTCGTGCCAGTGGCGGGTCTCCTGGATGATCTTGCCGCCGGAGGCCAGTACGGCCGCCTGCCGGGTGATCTCGTAGGTGACCGCCCGTTCGACCGAACGGAACGAGTTCACGTTCTTGGTCTCGGTGCGGGTGCCGAGCGTGGTGCTGCCGGTGGGCTTGAGCGACACGTTCGCGTCGCAGCGCAGCGAGCCCTGGTCCATCCGGACGTCGGACACGTCGAGCGCCAGCAGCAGATCGCGCAGCATGCTCACGTAGGCCTTTGCGACCGCGGCGGCCTTGTCACCGGGGACCTCGATGGTCTTGGTGACGATCTCGATCAGCGGAATGCCCGCCCGGTTGTAGTCCACCAGCGAGTGCGAGGCGCCGTGGATCCGGCCGGTCGCGCCACCCACGTGCAGCGACTTGCCGGTGTCCTCCTCCATGTGCGCGCGCTCGATCTCGATCCGGTAGGTCTCGCCGTCCACGACCACCTCGGCCCAGCCGTTGAAGGCGATGGGCTCGTCGTACTGCGAGGTCTGGAAGTTCTTCGGCATGTCCGGGTAGAAGTAGTTCTTCCGGGCGAACCGGCACCACTCGGCGATCTCGCAGTTCAGCGCGAGGCCGATCTTGATGGCCGACTCGACGGCGCGCGCGTTCACCACCGGCAGCGCGCCCGGCAGACCGAGGCAGACCGGGCAGGTCTGGGTGTTCGGTTCGGCGCCGAACTCGGTCGGGCAGCCGCAGAACATCTTCGACTTGGTGTTCAGCTCGACGTGCACCTCGAGCCCGAGCACCGGGTCGTAGTTCGCGAGCGCGGTGCCGATGTCCAGCACTTCAGCGGTGACAGTCATCGGGAGACCTCCAGCTCCGGAGCCTTGGACATCAACGTGCCACCCCACTGTTCGGCCAGGGCGGCCTCCAGCGCGGCACCGACGGTGTAGAGCCGGTCGTCGCGCAGCACCGGCGCCATCACGTGGAAGCCGACCGGCAGGCCGTCCTCGTCCGCGAGGCCGCACGGGAACGAGGCCGCGGCGTTGCCGGCCAGGTTCGTCGGGATCGTGCACAGGTCGTTCTTGTACATCGCGATCGGATCGTTGACCCGCTCGCCGATCGGGAACGCCGTGGTCGGCGTGGATGGCGAGACCAGCACGTCGACCTGCTCGAAGGCACGCTCGAAGTCCTGCACGATCAACGTCCGGACCTTCTGGGCCTGGCCGTAGTACGCGTCGTAGTAGCCGCTCGACAGCGCGTGCGTACCGAGCATGATCCGGCGCTTGACCTCGGCGCCGAAACCGGCGGCCCGGGTCATGCCCATCACCTTCTCGGCGTCGTTCAGGCCGTCGTCACCAACCCGCAGGCCGAACCGCATCGCGTCGAACTTCGCCAGGTTGGACGAGGCCTCGCTCGGCAGGATCAGGTAGTACGCGGGCAACGCGTACTCGAAGTTGGGGCAGGAAACCTCGACCACCTCGGCGCCGAGCTTGGTCAGCAGCTCGACCGCCTCGTGGAAACGCGCCTCCACACCCGGCTGGTAGCCCTCGCCACCCAGCTCCTTGACCACACCGATGCGCAGACCCTGAACATCGCCACGACGCGCGGCCTCGACCACCGGCGGAACCGGCTGATCGATCGAGGTCGAGTCGCGCGGGTCGTATCCCGCGATGGCCTCGTGCAGCAGAGCCGCGTCCAGCGTGGTCCGGGCGCAGGGGCCCGGGGTGTCGAGGCTCGACGCGAGCGCGATCAGCCCGTAGCGGGAGGTCCCGCCGTACGTCGGCTTCACACCCACCGTGCCGGTGACGGAACCTGGCTGGCGGATCGAACCACCGGTGTCGGTCCCGATCGCCAGCGGCGCCTCGTACGACGCGAGGGCCGCGGAGGAACCACCGCCGGAACCGCCCGGGATCCGGTTCAGGTCCCACGGGTTGCGGGTCACGCCGTACGCCGAGTTCTCCGTGCTGGAGCCCATGGCGAACTCGTCCATGTTGGTCTTGCCGAGAATGACGATGCCGGCCGCGCGCAGGCGAGCCACCACAGTCGAGTCGTACGGCGGCTTCCAGCCCTCGAGGATCTTCGAACCGGCGGTGGTCGGCACACCCTCCTGGGCGAGCACGTCCTTCAACGCCAGCGGTACGCCGGCCAGCGGGCCGAGTTCGTCACCCGCGGCGCGGCGGGCGTCGACCGCGGCGGCCTGCGCGAGCGCGCCTTCGGTATCCACGTGCAGGAACGCGTGCACGGACTCGTCCACGGCGGCGATCCGGTCCAGGTGGGCTTGGGTGATCTCCACCGAGCTGACCTGGCCGGACGTCATCAGCTCCGTCAGTTCGACGGCGGTCTTGCGGGTCAGGTCGCTCATCACGCCTCCTCGGTCAGGATCCGCGGCACCCGGAAGCGCTGGTCCTCGGCGGCGGGCGCGCCGGACAGCGCCTGCTCGGGGGTGAGGCACGGCACGATCTCGTCCGGGCGCATCACGTTGGTCAGCGGCAGCGCGTGCGACGTCGGCCGGATGTCGCCGGCCGCCGCGTCGCTGACGTGCGCGACCCAGCCGATGATCAGATCGAGTTGCGGTGCGAGGTGGTCGAGCTCGTCATCGCTGAGCTCGATCCGCGCCAGGCGCGCGAGATGCGCGACCTCGTCACGGGTAATCGATGACATGGAGATGGTCCAATGGTCGAAACGCGAAGCTTGACGGCCCGCAGGTCTAACATCTGCGGACGGTTCATCCTAGTAGTCACCGGGGACAGGTTTTTCCCTGGCCGGAGCGCGATGGCCCGCGAAGGCCGGTGGAGCGCTCGTGACGGTGTGAATTGCCCACCTGATGAGAGTGACTGCGCACAAACGTGCCGCGCTCTGTAACATTGGCCGCGACAGGGCGTAACACGTGGGGTTTTTCGGTGGGAGATGATCGGTCGGTGTTCCTGCTGCGTGTGATCCTTCCCGACCGCCCCGGTTCGCTCGGCACGGTCGCGTCCGCCCTCGGTGAGGTGGGTGCCGACATTCACGCCATCGAGATCGTCGAGCACCGCCGTGAGAACGGCACCGCCGTCGACGACGTGGTCGTCGATCTGCCACCCGGCGTGCTACCCGACCGCCTGGTCTCCGCCTGTAACAGCGTGCCGGACGTCGAGGTGATCTGGTTCTCCCGCTACGGCGCCGGTGGCGGTCTGCACATGGACCTCGAAGCCGTCGAGCAGATGACGTCTGCGCCGGCCGAGGCGATCGACATCCTGGTGGAGCAGGCTCCGGCGGTACTGCACGCCGACTGGGCCGCCTTGCTGGACGGCACCGGTAGTGAGGTCAAGGTCGCGCTGGAGACCAGCGCGACGCCGCAGTTCGGCCAGATCGCCGAGCAGTGGCTGCCGATGGAGCGGGCCACCGCGCTGTCGGCTCCGGACGGCCAGGGTCTGGCCGAATCCGTGCTGGTCGCGGCTCCGCTGGATTCGGATCGCCGCATCCTGGTGATCGGGCGACGTGGCGGGCCGGAGTTCCTCGGCTCGGAGGTCGCGCGGCTCAGCTACCTGGCCAGCCTCGCCGTCGCGATCCGCGCCGGCGTCAGCTGACCTTCCACTCCCCCATCTGAGTAAGCGCGCAGCCCCCGGCGGCCGCACCAACTGCCTGCAGCGTCGAGCACTCCGGTCTCACGGTCGGTCCACCCCAGCCTCAGGCCACCTCGGCCTGGTCTCAGGTCACCTCCGCCACAGCCTCAGGCCACCTCGGTCTGGGTTCCGGTCCGCGCCACGGTCGGGACAGCGTCAGGTCAGGTGGAAGTAGAACAGCGTCAGCACGCCCACGAGCAGGACCAGCACCAGACCGCCGACGACCGAAACCATCAGCACCGGGAACTGATCCCCGCGGGGATCCGGCAGATCAAAATCCGTCGGACCCCACGGGCCACCGCTTTCGACGCGCCCAGCCGCCTCCTCGGGCGGCCGGGCCACCTGGCCCGGCCTTTCCTGAGGCGGCTGGTACTCGCCGTTGTTCGTCATCAGGCGTAGTACGACTCGTTGTCGATGTTGAGATCGATCGACAGGTAGTCGCTACGAGGGCGGTGGACCAACTCGACCCGCCAGCCGTTCACGTAGGCGACGTGGCTCTTGCCGTCCTGGTGGTTCTTGGCCCAGGCCTGAATGGCGGGCAGATCGGCGCCCTTGGCCGCGGCGAGCGCATCGGCCTGCACCGTCGGGAAGGCGGCCTTGGCTTCCTCGGTCGAACCGTTCACGCCGATACGCAGGGAGCGGATGTTGCTGCCCTGGCTGGCGTAGGTGTAGATCCGCTGCGAGCCGTAGCTGCCGAAGCTCTTGCGGCAGGAGCTGCTGCACTCGTAGCCCTTGGCCTTCAGCGCCGTCTGCAGTTCTGCCTCGGCGGTCTCCAGCTGCTTGCGCGGGATCTGCAGCTCGTCGGTGCCGTCCTTGTGGCCGCGCAGGCGCAGGGTATCGCCACCGTTGTTCAGGTTGAGGTCACCCCAGCCGAGCTCGATCTCGGCCGTCTTCTGGCCGGAGGCGACGGCCGCGCGGACCTTCTGCAGGTCCGCGCCGAGAGCCTCGGTCGCCAGCGCGTTGATCGCGGTGTCGAAGGCCTTGGCGCCGTTGTTGACGTTCTCGCGGTCGTAGGTGCGCATGTTCATGTTCATGATCACGCCGTCGGCCTGGAACTGGAACCGCACCTCGGCCTCGGTCGAACCGTTGTAATTGAAGCAGCCCCGGTGCGCGCCCTGCGGCCCGTTGAACAGGTCGCTGCACTCGTAGCCGGCGGCCGTCAACTTGTCGGTCGCGGTCTTGGCCTGACCGGTCGCGTTACCCAGGCCGCTGGTCGGCTGGCCGGACGGCTGACCGCTCGGCTGACCGCTCGGCTGAGCGGACGGATCGGCGCTCGGGTCGGTCGTCGGCGCGGTCGTCGAGGTGGTCGTGGTCGGGTTGCTGGACGGCTCGTCGCCACCCATGCCCCGGATCACGAAGAAGATGATCAGCGCGATGACCAGCACACCGGCGACGGCACCACCGATGATGAGCAGGTTCTTGTTACCACCACCGCCACCGGGCGGACGCTGGCCCGGCTGCCAGGGCTGCTGGCTGTGCTGCTGCTGCCAGCCCTGCTGACCGGGCTGACCGCCCGGCTGCTGACCCCACGGCTGCTGGTTGTAGCCGCCGTAACCGGGCTGAGTGGGCTGGTCCTGCTGGCCCCAACCACCCTGCGCTGGCGGCTGACCCCAGCCGCCCTGAGGCGGTTGGCCGGGCTGACCGTGCGGCGGTTGGCCGGGCTGCTGGCCCCAGCCGCCCTGTCCCGGCTGGCCCCCGGGCTGCCCGCCCTGCTGCCCAGGACCCCACGGCCCCTGCGGCGGCGTAGTCATATTGCGCTCCTTAAGAAACCCTTTGGTCGGGACGAAACTAACAGTCGGACGGATCAGCGGCTTCGCTGGATCCCATCTGTCTCACGATCGAGACCAACGGGCTCACCCGGGCTCGGCCGGTGGGTTCGTGATCACCGCCGTGGCGGCCTCTGGCCCGTCGGCCAGCAGCACCGCGAAACCGGCCGCGTCCAGGATCGGTACGCCGAGCTGAACGGCCTTGTCGTACTTGGATCCGGGCGAGTCACCGACCACCACGAACGAGGTCTTCTTCGAGACCGAACTCGCCACTTTGCCACCTCGCTCGGTGACCGCCTCGGCCGCCTCGTTGCGGCTGTAGCCCTCGATCGTGCCGGTGACCACGATCGACAAGCCGGCCAGGGTCTTCGGCAGCCCGGAGTCCTTCTTCTCCTGGCGCATCACCACCCCGGCGGCCCGCCACTTGGCCACGATCTCGCGATGCCAGTCGACCGCGAACCACTCGATCACCGCATGCGCGATGGTCGGCCCGACACCTTCGACCTGGGCCAGCTCGTCCTCGCTCGCGGCGGCGATCGCCTCGATGTCGCCGTACGCCTCGGCGAGCGCCTGCGCGGCGGTCGGGCCGACGTGGCGAATGCTCAGGCCGACCAGGACCCGGGCGAGCGGTTTCTCCTTGGCCTGTTCGAGATTGGCCAGCAGGCGGCCCGCGTTCGCCGACAAGGTCCCGGCTTTGGTGGTGAAGAACGCACTGCGGGCCAGGTCCTGCTCGGTCAGGCCGAACAGGTCGCCCTCGTCGTCGATCAGGCCGTCCTCGATCAGCGCGTTGGCCGCCTTGAAGCCGAGCACCTCGATATCGAACGACGATCGCCCGGCGAGGTGGAACAGGCGCTCGCGCAGCTGTGCCGGGCAGGACCGGGAGTTCGGGCAGCGGATGTCGATATCCGCCTCCTTCTCCGGTCGCAGCTCGGTACCGCAGACGGGACAGTTCACCGGCATGACGAACTCCCGCTCGCTGCCGTCGCGTAGCTCCACCACCGGCCCGAGGATCTCCGGGATCACGTCACCGGCCTTGCGCAACACGATGGTGTCGCCGATCAGCACGCCCTTGCGCTTGACCTCCTGCTGGTTGTGCAGGGTCGCGAACTCGACGGTGGATCCGGCCACCCGGACCGGTTCCATCACGCCGAACGGCGTCACCCGGCCGGTGCGCCCGACGTTCACGTCGATGTCGAGCAGCTTGGTGGTCACCTCTTCCGGCGGGTACTTGTACGCGATGGCCCAGCGCGGCGCCCGGGAGGTGGATCCGAGCGCGCGTTGCAGATCCACCTCATCGACCTTGACCACCACGCCGTCGATCTCGTGGTCGACCGAGTGCCGGTTCTCGCCGTAGTAGGCGATGAACTCGTTCACCTCGGCGAGCGAGTTGACGCGTTTGGCCCGGTCGCTCACCGGCAGGCCCCAGGCCTTGAGGCTTTCGTAGGCCGCCGAGAGACGGGCCACGTGATAGCCGTCGACCTTGCCCAGGCCGTGCACGATGAAGCGCAGCGGGCGTTGCGCCGAGACGCGTGGGTCCTTCTGCCGCAGGGATCCGGCCGCGCCGTTGCGTGGGTTGGAGAACGGCGCCTTGCCCGCCTCGACGAGCTGGGCGTTCAGCTGCTGGAAATCCTCGACGCGGAAGTAGACCTCGCCCCGCACCTCCAGGAAGTCCGGGATGTTGTCACCGGTGAGCTGGTTCGGGATGTTCTTGATCGTCTTGACGTTGGGCGTCACGTCCTCGCCGGTGCGCCCGTCGCCGCGGGTGGCGCCGCTGACGAGCCGGCCCTTCTCGTAGACCAGGTCCATCGCGAGACCGTCGACCTTGAGTTCGCACAGGAAGCCGCTCGCCTCGATCTGCGCGGCCGTCACCTCGCGCTCGAGGCGCTTGGCCCAGGAGTCCATCTCCTCGGCGGAGAACGCGTTGTCGAGGCTCTCCATCCGCGTCGGGTGCTGGACCGGCGTGAACAGGGTCGCGATCGCACTGCCGACCTTTTGCGTCGGTGAATCCGGCGTGCGCAGCTCGGGGAACTCCTGCTCGATGCCTTCCAGCTCGTGCATCAGGGCGTCGAAGTCACCGTCGGAGATCGTCGAGCTACCCATGTAGTAGCGCCAGCGGTGCTCCTCGATCAGCTGGCTCAGCTCCGCATGCCGGTCGCGCACCTCCGGCGCCGGCGCGGGCCGCTCGGCCGCCGTCGTCTCAGGCATCTCCGTACTCATAGGCAGAACCTACCGCCGGGCACCGACAATTTGGCTCCACCTCACACGCTTCGCGGCTACGGCGTTCTATCCCCGAACCGTCCGCCGGTGAAAGGTGATCATGAAACGCGTCGTCAATCTCAAGGCCCTCTACTTCGGCACCCCTGTGGTGCTGGTCAGCTCCCGCAATCTCGACGCCAGTACGAATCTCGCGCCGATGTCGTCGGCCTGGTGGCTGGATCGCACCGCCGTACTCGGCATGAGCGTGTCGTCACAGACCGTGCGCAACCTGATGGAGCGGCCCGAGTGCGTGCTCAATCTGGCGGACGCCTCGATGGTCGGCGCGGTGGACCGGATCGCGCTGATGACCGGACGGCCGGACATACCCGAGCGCAAGCGGCAGCGTGGTTACACCTACGAGCCGGACAAGTTCGCCGCCGCTGGGCTGACGCCCGTGGACAGCGATCTGGTCGCGGTCCAGGGCGTGCACGAGAGCCCGATCCGGATGGAAGGCGTGGTCGAGGCGATCCGGCCCATTGCCGACGGCAACCTCCGCACCCTGGAGATCCGCATCCACCGCACGCATGTGGACGCCGACCTGGTGATGCCGCTCAAGGACCACTACATCGATCCGGTGAAGTGGGACCCGTTGATCATGAAGTTCACCGAGTTCTTCGCCGGCGGCCGCCTGATCCACCCGTCTGCACTCGCCCGGGGCTGGGAGATGCCGCTACTGAACGAAGAACTCGCTCAGAACGGGCGCTAGCGCCTTGGCCGATACGTTGTGGCTCTGCCCTGGCAAGACCTTGTACGTCGCATCAGGCAGTACGTCGACCAAGGCCTTCGTACCTGTCTGAATCGCCGCAGGGGCCTTGCCACCGGCAATAGCGAGAGTGGGAACCTTGACCGGCTCCCACTCCTCCGCCACCAACGGGCGGCCATTGGCGGCAGAGCCGAGTACGGCCGTGTCGTACGGCAGGGTGTGGGCCAAGCCGGTGAGGTTCTTCCAGACCGGCAGGAGCCGCATGATGGCGATAGCAAAGCCGGGAGCGCCCATGCCCTTCGTCATCATGTACTTCACCGCTTCGCCTCGCTTGTCCGCGGCAACCAACTCCTGCAGCCGTACGGCGAAGTCGGCGGGCGGAAGCGGCGCACTCGCGTCCACGCGGAACGGCGGGTCGTAGAGAGCCAGCTTGTTCATCGGGACGCCCGCGGCGGCAGCCCGAAGCGAGAGGATCGCGCCGGACGAGAGACCCCAGACATTCGCCGTACCGCCTGCGACGTCGACGACGGCCTGGAGATCCTCGATCTCGCGCTGGACGTCGTACGGCTGGTTGTCGCCGCTGTCGCCTCGGCCGCGCCGGTCGTAGTTGTAGACGGTGAAACGGGTTGAAAGCTCCGCAGCCAGCTTCTGCAGCATCGGGAACTTTCGGTAGCTGAAGGCGCCTGCGACCAAGACAACGGCTGGACCTTCGCCGGTCTTGTCGTACGCGATCGAGGTGCCGTCAGCGGACTTCACGGTGAGCATGAGATCTCCAAGGGGTGTTCCGACCTATCACCAGTGCGTCGAACCACTTCGACCGTTTCAGACACTCAGGCTTGAGATTTTTCGCCGAGGATGTCGGCGATCCGTCGCAAGGTCTCCAGCCGGGTCCGGGCGTCCGCCGGGGAATCGCCGGCCAGCCCGCACGCCGGGGTGATGACCACCTCCGCGAGCCGAGAGACCGTCAGCCCGAGGCGATGCCAGCGCTCGGCGAGGGCCTCAGCCGGTTGTTCCGGTCGCGGGATCGGGCCGGACGTCGGCAGGGCCCCGGCGTACAGCACGAGACCGCCCTCGACCGCCTCGGCGACGCGGTCCCAGCCTTCGTCGTTGACCAGCGCGAGATCAATCGCGACGCCCTCGGCACCGGCCTTGCGGAACACCTCGATCGGCGGATTCGCGGCACAGCAGTGCACCAGCGTGTGCGCCGGCGCCGCGGCCTCGATCGGACGGCTCAGCAGCTCGACGGCACCAGGCCCATCGACACTTCGGTGCTTACCCCAGCCACTCGCCGTCGGAATGGCCCCGGCGAGTACGGCGGGTAGGGCCGGCTCGTCGAACTGGATCACCAGATCGGCCTGCGGGACCCGCTTCCGCAGTTCGGCGACGTGCTGCTCGATCCCATAGGCAAGGGCCTCGGCCAGATCACGCCGGGCGCCATGGTCGGCGAGGACCTTGTCACCCCGCGGGCGCTCGATCATCGCGGCCAGCGTCCACGGCCCGGCCACCTGCACCTTGAACGGGCCGCCGTACCCGTCGGCCAGTTCCTCCAGGGTGTCGAGGTCCTGGTTCAGCAAGGACCTGGCCCGGCGCTGGTCAAGGCTGCCGCCAACTCCCGTACCGCCGGTGAGACGCCAGCCCGCGGGCTGCAGATCGACCGTCAGCTCGGCCAGTACGGCGACCGCCCGGCTGACCATGTCGCCGTACGGACGCGCGGGCAGTTCCGGCAAGAAGGGCACCGTGACCGCGTCGAGCACGAACTTGGTCCACTCGCGCAGGTCCTCCCCCGGCAGCGAGCCGAGGCCCGTGGTCGGGGCGAGCCCGAACGGACTCGTCATACGGTCTGGGTGGCGCGCTCGACCGAGTCGATGGTGGCGGAACCGATCACGCGGGTGCCGTCGTACAGCACCACGGCCTGACCGGGCGCGACCGCGTCGGCAGGCTCATCGAAGTCGACCAGCACCTTGTCGCCGTCGAGCCGGGCCGTCACCGCGACCTCGTCGCCGTGCGCGCGCAACTGGGCTCGGCAGCTGATCGTTGCCTCGGGCACCGGACCGCACCAGCGCGGCTGCGAGGCCGAGAGCCGCCGGACCGCGAGCTCCTCGCGGGAGCCGACGGTGACGGTGCGATCGACCGGCGAGATGTCCAGCACGAAGCGGGGCTTGCCGTCGGCCGCGGGCGTACCGATCCGCAGGCCCTTGCGCTGGCCGACCGTGTACCGGTGGGTGCCTTCGTGCTCACCGAGCTTCACCCCGGCCGAGTCGACGATGTCGCCCGGGTTCGGGCCGAGGCGCTCGCTGAGGAAATCCGGGGTGTTGCCATCGGCAACGAAGCAGATGTCGTGGCTGTCCGGCTTGTCCGCGACGGCCAGGCCACGGCGCTCGGCCTCGGCCCGCACCTCGGCCTTCGGGGTGTCACCGAGCGGGAAGAACGCCCGGGCCAGCTGTTCCTGGGTCAGCACGCCGAGCACGTAGGACTGGTCCTTGTCGTGGTCCACCGCCCGATGCAGCTCACGCCCGGCGGCGGTCTCGACGATCTGCGCGTAGTGCCCGGTGACGACGGCGTCGAAGTCGAGGGCGAGGGCCCGGTCCAGCACCGCGCTGAACTTGACCTTCTCGTTGCAGCGCAGGCACGGATTAGGCGTCCGGCCGGCGGCGTACTCGTCGACGAAGTTCTGCACGACGTCCTCGTGGAAGCGTTCGGCCAGATCCCAGATGTAGAAGGGAATGCCGATCACGTCGGCGGCCCGGCGCGCGTCGCGGGAGTCCTCCAGCGTGCAGCAACCGCGCGCCCCACTGCGGTAGGACTGCGGGTTGCGTGAGAGGGCCAGGTGCACCCCGACCACCTCGTGCCCGGCTTCGGCCATCCGCGCCGCGGCGACGGCCGAATCGACCCCACCCGACATGGCGGCGAGTACCCGCATCTGTCAGCTCACCTTCCGTATGTTCTGCAGGCCCGCGGAGAGCGCACGCTCCACGACGGGCCCGATGTGGTCCAGCACGGTATCGACATCCGCCTGCTCAGTGGTGTGCCCCAGCGTGAATCGAAGCGAACCACGCGCCCGCTGGTCGTCGTACCCCATGGCGAGCAGGACGTGACTCGGCTCGGCCACGCCCGCGTTACAGGCGGAGCCGGTCGAACACTCGATCCCCCGGGCGTCCAGCAGCATCAGCAGCGAATCACCTTCGCAACCGCTGAAGGACAAGTGTGCGTTATTGGGCAAACGGCCGGCCGGATCACCGGACAGCTGCGCCTGCGGAACCAGCTTGAGCACGCCTTCGATCAACTGGTCGCGCAGCTCGGTGAGGCGGGCCGCCTCCGCGGGCTGCTGCAGGACCGAGTGCTCCGCGGCCACCGCGAAGGCCGCCGCCGCGGGCGCGTCCAGCGTGCCGGAGCGGACGTCGCGCTCTTGGCCGCCGCCGTGCAGGATCGGCACCAGCTTCGTCTCCCGCCGAACCACCAGCGCGCCGATGCCGAACGGGCCACCCAGCTTGTGCGCGGACACGGTCATCGCGTCCACGCCGAGCTCGGCGAAGTCCACCGGCACCTGGCCGACGGCCTGGACCGCGTCGGTGTGCACCGGAATCCCGTGCGCCGCGGCGAGCGCCGCGACCTGCTGGACCGGCTGCAGCGTGCCGACCTCGTTGTTGGCGGCCATCACCGTGACGAACGAGACACTCGCGGGATCACAATCGATTGCCGCCTGCACCGCCTCGGGCCGGATCCGGCCCAGCTCGTCCACCGGCAGCCACTCGAGCTCGGCGCCCTCGTGCTCGGCCAGCCAGACCGCCGGATCGAGTACGGCGTGGTGCTCGATCCCGCTCAGCAGGATCCGCTTACGCCGGGGGTCCTCCGCGAGCCGGGCCCGCCACAGGCCCTTCAGCGCGAGGTTGTCGGCCTCGGTACCACCGGAGGTGAACACCACCTCGCTCGGCCGGGCGTTCAGCGCGGCCGCGATCGCCTCCCGCGCCTCCTCGATCGTCCGCCGGGCGGCGCGGCCCGAGCCGTGGGAAGAGGAGGGGTTGCCGGTACGGCCGAGCAACGAGGTCATCGCCTCGATGGCGGCCGGCAGCATCGGCGTCGTCGCGGCATGGTCGAGATAGACCGTGCGACGGGCGGCTGGGATGGTCATAACACCTTCAAGGGTAAGTCCGCCCGCCTGATTCCCCGAACCGGTACTTCAGCCCTGGACTATCCGCTCCAGCCACGCATGGCCGGGATGCAAGTGCTCGACCATCCGGCCGAGCCACTCCCGCTTGGCCTTGGGCAGCAGCGGCAGGGTGACGTCCAGGTCCCGCTCGTCCTTCGGCCGCCGTTGCTTGGCCTTGTAGGCCAGCGCCAGCTCCGGATTGAGGTAGCGGATGCCGTCCGGTGCGACCCAAGTCACCTCGTCGAGAGCAAAATCCATCGAGGGGTCCCGCCGGAACACCCACCGCCCGTCGCGATCCGGGTTGATGACGCAGTCGTACTTCCACGGTGCCAGCGCGTGCTCCCGCAACCAGATCTGGTCGGCCGAGTCCGGCAGCCCCGGCCGCTGCTCGGTGATGAGCTGCATTGCGCCGGCGCCGATCGACCAGACGTGGTACCGGTCCTTCACGTGCGCGTAGAAACGCCCGATGTCCTTGCGCCAGAACGACACGTCGAGATCCTCGTGCGGCCTGGGAACGCCCGTGAAGGCCTCGATCGCCCAGCCGCCCGCGATCCACCACTGGCCGTCGTACCCCGCAAGCAGTTCCTTGGCCTCCGCCCGGGTCGCCGGCAACACCGGCCCATACTGCCACTGGAACAGCATCTCCTCCGGATCCAGCCCCTCCGCATACCAATGCCTGGTCTCCACCAACCCAAGTTACCGAACGCCGGTGTGTTCGACGATCGCCCCGATGGCCAAGTCCCAGAGCTCCGGTGGCGGCTGTTGGTGTCCGGCACCCGGGAGTGGCACGAACCGTGCGCCGGCGATCCCGGCGGCGAGGGCTTGGCCATGCTCGATCGGGAACATCGGGTCGGTGGTGCCGTGCAGGACCAAGGTGGGCGCGGTGATCTGTTCGAGCCGGGCATCGGCCGGGGTGTCGTCGGCGAGCACGAAGTGGTTGCTGATCGAGCTGGCCATGTCGCGGGTGCGATTCACCTCGCGGACGGCGAGCTGCCGGTAGCGCGACTCGTCGAACCCGAGGCTGCCCGCATACGGCCGTTCGAGATCGACCCGATAGGCGACCACGGCGTCCCGGTCGTTCCAGTCGGGTTCGGGTTCGGGGTCGGTGAACGTGGCCATCACCTGCTGACTCGGCGGCGGCAGTTCACCTGCCTGGCCGGCGGCGACCACGGGGCTGGTGGAGGCGAGGCTCAGCGTGTGCACTCTCAAGGGGTACTCGATCGCGATGCGCTGTGCGATGCCGCCGCCCATCGACAACCCCACCAGGTGTGCGCGCTCCACCCCCACGGCATCCAGGATTCGCAGCGGGTCGGTGAGCAGATCGCGTCCGGTGTACGACGGCTGTCCGGGCTGTGAGCTGGACGAGCGGCCGGTGTCACGGTGGTCGTACCGGATGACGTGGCGACCGGCCTTGGCGAGCAGGACACAGAACTCGTCCTCCCACCAGACCATCGATTGGGCTCCGCCGGCGATCAACAACACCGTCTCATCGGCTGGGTCGCCGAATGTCTCGAAGCACAGGTCTACTCCGTCGGCGCTCAGGGTCTGCTCGGTCATGGCGGTTGCCTTTCTGGGGTGCTGAGAACACGACCCTAAAAGGGCGGGGATACAAAGAAAAGCGATCATCGTCGATGTTAGTGATCGCCTTTGTCTATCATTGTCTGCATGGGCGACACGGAACTGAGGCACCTCAGGACGCTGGTGGCGATTGCCGAGGAGGGCACCTTCGGCAAGGCCGCGAGCCGGCTTGGTTACACCCAGTCGAGCGTCAGCCAGCACATCGCCGTACTCGAGAAGGCTGTCGGAGGTCCGGTCTTCGATCGGCCTGGCGGCCCGAAGCCGGTGCGACTCACCCCACTGGGGGCGGTCGTGATCGAGCACGGCAGGGAACTGCTGTCGCATGCCGATGCACTGGACGACGCGGTGGACCGGTTCAAGGCCGGCGACGGACGAATCGACATCGGCACCCTGCCGAGCATCTCGAACGTCATCCTTCCCACGGTCGTACGTCGCCTCCAGGACGAGCATCCCAACTGCGAGATACGCCTCTCGGAAGAAGCACCCGGCCAAGAGCAGCTTGGCGAACTGGATCTGCTCTTCTACGACGCGCCGATCGGCGATGACGCGGAACACGTACTGCTGACGGACGACCCCTATCTGGTCGTGGCACGTCCGGGCGACCTGCCCGCTGGCAAGCTGCCCCTGGCGGCGTTGGACGGGAAAGGGGTCGTGGCCTGGCCGGCGGCCTACGGCCAGCCGCGACTCGAGGAAGCCCTCGCGGCAGCGGGAGCCCAGTTGCGAGTCGTGTTCCGAACGCCAGGTAACGACACAATCTTGTCGATGGTGCGAGCGGGCATGGGGTCGGCCGTTCTGCCCTGGCTGGCGATCCGCCATCTCGCCTGTCCCGAATGCGGTGACATTCACGGGTCGGACGGAGGTGCGGATCAACCACTGCGGGTGCATGAGCTCGACCCCTCGCCCAAACGCGAGATCTATCTGCATTGGCCCCGCGGACATACCGCCAGGTCGCCGCTCGCCGCACATGCCATCGAGATCGCGGTCGAGGCAGCTCGCGCGCTGGCACAACCGGCACCACATCGGAAAGCCAGCCACTGAATGATCGCCTGCAACGATCATTTTCATCTTAAAACATCGCTATACCCGATGCCAATCCGCAACTAGCGTACGAGCTATGAGTACCTTCGCGTTGATCCACGGCGCCGGCGTCGGTGGCGGCTGGTTCTGGCACCTGATAGAAGCCGAGCTCCGAGCCCTCGGACACACCACCATCGCTCCCACCCTGTGGACCGGTGACGATACAGACACCTTGTCCGACTACGCGGACGCCGTCGTCAACCTGATCGACACCTCCGATGAACTCTTCGTCGTTGCACATTCCTTCGGCGGATTCACCGCGCCCTTGGTCGCCGAACGCGTTCCGACCGCCGGATTGGTCTACGTCACGGCCATGGTCCCCCGGCCCGGCGAATCGCCGGCCGACTGGTGGGAAAACACCGGATTCCCGGAGGCGGTCCGAAGCCAGGCCGCCAAGGACGGCGGACTCACCGGCGCCTCCGACCCGTACGTCGGCTACTTCCACGACGTACCCAAGCAGCTGGCCGACCAAGTGGAGGGCAAGGAACCCAGCCCGCCCTCGAACACGGCCTACTACGAGCCCTGGCCGCTCGACGCGCATCCCGCCACACCGGCTCGATACATCGTCTGCACCGAGGACCGGCTATTCCCCGCCGCATTCCAGCGCCAGCTGGCCTACGACCGCCTCGGAGTCACTGCCGACGAGCTACGCAGCGGTCACTGCCCCGCTCTCAGCCGCCCCGCAGAGCTCGCGGCAATGCTCAACAGCTACACAAGTTGACGCAAAACTGCTGCCGCGCCCGACACATCCGGGCGCGGCAGCAGGAGGAACAGCGATCAGCTCTTGCGCTTGGTTACTTCTTCGGTGGCGGCCGGCAGGATCTTGTGCAGGTCGCCGACGACGCCGAAGTCGACCAGTTCGAAGATCGGGGCCTCTTCGTCCTTGTTGACGGCCACGATCGTCTTCGAGGTCTGCATACCCGCGCGGTGCTGGATGGCGCCCGAGATACCGGCAGCGACGTACAGCTGCGGGGAGACGGTCTTACCCGTCTGGCCGACCTGGTAGGCGTGCGGGTACCAGCCGGAGTCGACCGCGGCGCGGGAGGCGCCGACGGCCGCGCCGAGCGAGTCCGCGAAGGCCTCGACTCCGGCGAAGTCACCGCCGGTACCGCGGCCACCGGAGACGATGATCGCGGCTTCGGTCAGTTCCGGCCGGCCCGTCGCCGCGCGCGGCTGGGAGTCGGTGATCCGGGCGGTCTTGGCGGCGTCGGAGATCGAGACGTCGAACTCCTCCACCTCCGGCGAGGTCTCGGCGGCCTCGGGCGCGGCCGCGTTGGGCTTGACCGTGATGATCGGCGTGCCCTTGGTGACCTTGGCCTGCACCGAGTAGTTACCGGCGAACACCGACTGGGTGGTGACCGGGCCCTCCTGGACGTCGACCGCGTCGGTGATCAGGCCCGACTCGAGCTTGACCGCCAGGCGGGCGGCGATCTCCTTGCCCTCGGAGCTGGAGGAGATCAGGATCGCGGCCGGCTCGAGCTTGGCCGCGACCTGCTGCAGCGCCTCGGCCTTCGGCGCGACCAGGTACTGGCCGAGCTCGGGGTTGGTCAGCGCGATCACCTTGGTGGCGCCGTACTGGCCGAGCACCGGCAGCGCGTCCTGCACACCGTCGCCGATGAAGACCGCGACCGGCTCGCCGAGGCGGCGGGCGATCGTGAGCAGTTCGGCGGTCGTCTTGCGAACCGTGCCACCGACGTGGTCAACGAGAACGAGAATGTTCGACATGCTCTGGTCGCCCCTCAGAGGAACTTGTTGGTGGACAGGAACTCGACGAGCTGGGTCGCACCCGTGCCGTCGTCGGTGACGATGGTGCCGGCGGTACGCGGCGGGCGCGCGGTCACCTCCGTGACCTCGGACCACGCGGCGGAGGCGCCGACCTGCTCCGGCGCGACGCCCAGGTCGGCCAGCGACCAGGTCTGCACCGGCTTCTTCTTGGCGGCCATGATGCCCTTGAACGACGGGTAGCGCGGCTCGTTGGCCTGGTCGCTGACGCTCAGCACCAGCGGCAGCGTGCCCTCGATGGTGTCGCTCGCGGTGTCACCATCGCGGCGGATCCGCACGGTCTGACCGTCGACGGTGACCTCCGAACCCAGCGTCACCGCGGGCAGTCCGAGGCGCTCGGCGACCATCGCGGCGACAACACCCATCGTGCCGTCGGTGGAGGCCATACCGAACACGACCAGGTCGTGCTCCAGCTTCTCCAGCGCCTTGGCGATCACCAGCGAGGTGGCCAGCGCGTCGGAGCCGTGGATCGCGTCGTCGACGACGTGCACGCCGGCGTCCGCGCCCATCTGCAGGGCCTTCTTGACGGCGTCGGCCGCTTGCTCGGGACCAACCGTGAGCACGGTCACTGCGACACCATCAGCGTCACCGCCACTGTCCTTAATGGCGAGCGCGGCCTCGACCGCGTTCTCGTCCAGCTCGGACAGCAGGCCGTCGACACCGGCCCGGTCCACCGTGTTGTCCTCGGCGCGGAACCGGCGGTCCGCGGTGGCATCCGGCACGAACTTCGCGCAGACGACGATCTTCATAGCTTGTTGGACCCCTTCTGGTTTGCGGTCTCTCCCAGCCTGCCACGGATGTTACTCGCGAGGAACTTATGTTCGCTGCGAGTCCTGTCACACCGTTAGGCTCACCGGGTGACTGAGACGTTACCGCTGACCGGTGAAAGAACAGCGCCGGGGATCTGGCACGAGAACTACTGGTTCTTGACGGCCTAAGCGTTGTGCTCGTCCGCCTGTAGCGCTCGGCCTACCGGAGCGAATCGGCCCAGGTTATCAGGCCATTTTTAGGCGGTCCCGGAGGGTGTTCTCACCACCACCCCGGGACCTAGAACCGAACCCCTGGAGGTTCAGTCATGGGCATCATTCTGTCAGACCACGAGTTCTACGAACTCCCCGACGACAACTCGCTACTGCTCGAAACGACCAACCTGAGTGAGTTGGACCGGGGGGGCGTTGAGGCGTACGTCATTAGCCAGTACCAGGTGATCACGGTCGAGTTCGTCACCGACCCGCAGGCCGGTGAGTGGACCGTATTCAACGTCGAGCCGGGGACCCTGAAGTGATCTCCGCCAGTCCGGTCGAGCAGGTGCGCGAGATCCTGCGCCAGCCCTACAGCGACGGGTACATGGTGCGGGCGATCCGGGACCTGTTGAACGAACCGGTACGGCACACGCCGGGTGAGGTCGAAAGGAACGAACAGGGGTGGCCCGTGCTCCGTCCGGCCCCGCACTCCCATGACTACCAGGACGGTCCCTATGACCCTCGCGACTAGGCGCGCCACGGCAAGCAGGTGGTCCCGGTGAGCACCCATCTCCACATGGCAATCCTCATCGGCACCGGAGTTGGGTCGTTCGTGCTGGTCGCTTGTGTCAACCAGGTGTACGTATTCCTGTTGCGCTGGCGAGACAAGCGCACTCACCACTGAGGCCCCCACCGAGCAAGCAAAGAACCCCCCGGTCATCAGCCGGGGGGTTCTGCTGTGGTCAACCTGGACTTACCTGAATCTAGGTCCAGGTAATAGCCGCTCAGGCGCCGCGCTTGATGTCGGCATCCGCGTGCGCCTGGATGTGGTCGAGCAAGACCTTCTCGGTCCGCTCGCTACGGGACTCGATCCGTGCGAGCGAGTCCTTTACGGTCTGGGCGAAGCCGTTGCCCGTGGGCTTCGCGTACTCCTTGGCGGCCTTCGCTTCGTTCTTGCTGCGGCGGCTTTGCCAGGCGGTGTAGCCACCGAGCGCCAGGAAGGCGAGAGCCTGCCCGAGGGCCTGGAGGTCGTCGGCGTTCATCACGCCGCCTCATAGCTGAAGATGCCGGCGAGCCGGTCGCTGGTAGTCCAAGTGAACGGGGCGAGGTTGGTGACCCGTACGCCGGCTGCGTCAGCCGCGACCAGCGCGGACGTCGAGCCACTGGATTGCAGCACCCGTGAGTGGTTGAGGGTGGCGGATGCGTCGAAGCACTGCACGGTGCCGAAGGCGAACGGGAAGCCCTCAGCGGCGGCGACAGGGAGACCAACGAGCCACGAGCCGGTGCCGTACGTCGTCGTTGAGCCCATCACGAGCTGGAACCGGCCGATAACCAGCTTGCCCGCCCGCATGTACTTGCCGGTGATCGTGCCGTTGCCGATGGCCGGCGCGGTGCCGGTGCTCGTCCAAGTCGGGGCATACGACGTCCACGGGTCACCGATGGCCTTCAGGTTGTCCCGGAGCTGGATGTTCAGCAGGGCTGCTGTCGGGTCCTCACCGGCTAGCCAGGTGCGGGGGTCGGTCCAGCTCATGTCATCTCCCTCATAATGCGAGCCGTGCGCGTCGGGCGAGTCGTACGACGTCGCCGGCTGAGTGTGCTTTCACGACACCATTGACCGATCGGGTCACGGTGAACGACTGCGGGTTGCCGGTCCCGGTGACCGCGGTGAGGCTCATCTCTTCGCCGCCGATCATGATCGGGATCGGCATGTCTGCGGCGTCTGTGGTCCAGCCTTCGACGCCTTCGATGACGTTGCGCTCGACAGACAGGGCTGTCGCTGCGCTGGTGATGTCAGCCGCTAGGTGGTAGTCCTCGCCAGGGCTGAGGCGCGACGTACTGTCGTCCAGCTCCAGCACCTCATACGGGCTGTACGGGACACACACGGCCTGCCAGACATGCTCTACCGGACCGATGTCTTCCTTGTATCCGATCACCAGCAACGACAGGTCGTCGTACAGGTTGGCGGCTGAGGCGTTCGTGACCACGAGCCGGTCACCGACGCTGACCCGCAAGACAGCGGCCTGCTGCTCTTCGGACAGTACGACCATGTTCACGGTGACGGACGGGAACCGCGCCTCATCGATCGTCCCGAGCATCAGCAGCCATCCTGCTAGCTCGGGTAGGGCGTCGTCGCTCTCGACGTTCAGCGGGACTTCGTCCTTGTAGCGGCCGACGCCGCCCGGTGGTTCCAGGATCGACAGCGGACCAGACGACAGGGTCGCCTGATAGGACCCGCCATTGACGCGCTGAGCGAAGATATCGTTGCGGGTGCGCTGGTCGTCGTCCACCGGCTCCAGCGGTGGCGCGAGTTCGCCGGCGGCGTAGTCCAAGGTGACCCGCGGTGCCTGGTTATACAGGTCCTTGCGGGTGCGGTAGGCCAGTCCGAGCATGTCGCGTGGCTCGTACAACAAGCCCATGTCGAGCGCCGCGGCCTCTTCGATAATCGGCAGCAACGCACCTCCGGGCTGTCGGCCCATTGCGTAGGTGTCCGCCAGGTCCCCGTGGGACTGGAGGGTGATGCCGTTGTCGCTGCAAAGCCGTGAGATGCGCTCGCCTGCCGGCTCACCCAGGTACGACGTCACGGCGTACGCCAGATCGACCGCACTGGGGATCGCGGTCCATCCGGAAGGCCAGAAGGCCACGTGTCCCAGGGACAGGGGTGTGTCATCCACGCCATCGGGGATGTAGTTCACGGTGACGCGGGCGGCGTTGCGCAGGTCGTAGCTGGCGCGAGTCCCCGACAAGACGGAGCTGCCGTCCACGTAGACCGCGTAGTCAGTGCCGGTGCCGTTGTCGGTGAGTTGGATGCGGCAGTGATGGACGTTCCCGTCCGTCACCTCCGACAGAGCCGCTGAGTTGGCGAGCGTAACGGTGGTCGGGGAGGCCCCGAGCGTGTCGAGTTCGACAGTGAGTTCAACGTCGTCGTTCGCACCGTCAGCGCGGAAGCGCAGGCGCCACACGTCGTACTCACCGCCAGTGCGGAACGTCCAGAGGCCGACATTCAGCGGCCCCAGCACTTCGGCGCGCCACACGAAGTCGAGCGCCACCGACCCGCCTGCGGTCAGGTCGGGGGTGTGTGAATCTCCGTAGAAGAACCCGTCATTGCCGGGGTGGTCTCCAGTGTTGGTGATGCGCAGCACGTTGGACAGGTCGCTGTTGAGTTCGCCAGAGCCGAACTCTGCGGAGACCAGGTCCACACCCCGAAAGCGGTAGAACGGGTATGCGCCGTACACCGCGCCGGTAGCGGCCGACGATCCATCGGTCAAGGGCCAGTAGGTGTAGGGATTCAGCGAAAGAAGGTACTCAAGCAGTCCGGTCGAGTTCGGGTTGCGGCCCTGGTTCAGGCGCCGCACGATCCCGGAGGCTTCGAGCGGCATCCATGCGTCATTGCCCGACAGCTCCCACTTCGGCGGGAACGATGAGACCTCACCCGCGAATCGCGGGAACTGGTGGAGGGTGTTCGCGAGGGAGGCGTAGAACAGCGAAACCGTCCATGTATTGCCCTGCGCGTCAGTGAACGCTGACGCTCCGGCGGTCTGCGTGGTGAAGTCCGGGCTCGCTACTAGCGCGCCGTCAATGCCGTTGCGGATCTCGGCAGCGAAGGCTGCGCCGAACAGACTGAACAGCCCTGTCACGCCGGGCGTTGCCATACCGATATTGGTTGTCGCGGTGCTGTTGAAGATCGATGTGACGCCGATGTAGCTGACCGGGTTGCCGAGCATCTCCCATGGCCCGTCAATCGTGTCAGCGGTGTAGAACGTGGTGGTGTTAGCGCCTCCGTCGTCCACGTCGAGCGTGACCCTGACAGCCTTGCGGCCGGTGAGCGGACCGGGGATTGCGACGGTACTCAGGGCATCGAATTCGTCGGTGCCGTTCTCTGTCCACACGAAGTGCAGCCGGCCCAGTTCGGTCGTCTGCAAGTACCACGACATGTTGCCCGCTGCGCCCCACTTGCTGGCCAGCGCGATACCGTGCCACGACGACGGCGCGTCTACCGAGACGTCAACGCGGATGTCGATATCGCCGACGACGGACAGTCCAGCGGAATCGGGCGTAGAGGCGTACCCAAGGCCAGTCATCTTCAGTGCGACCGAACTGATCCCAGCTCGGATGCCGGTGTTGCGCCCGATCTTCCCGTAGTACGGCGACAGTGGGTTGCGCGGACTGTACTGGCCATCACGGTTGTTGAGGGTCAGGTTTAGCTGTGCCGGTGCGGCCGACGATCCTTCGTCGCTCTGGCCGTGAGTGATCGTCACGCTGTCTCGGGTGTACACGTCGCTGGTGATGTCGGTCCATGCCCCATCGACGTACATCTCAACCAACAGGCTCATCTGCCCAACACCACCTGAACGTCTCCACCGCGAACCCGGATCGCCTTCTGGAGAATGGCGATCAGCATGTCGTCAACCTTGCTCCCCGAAGAACGCAGCTCCACCACCACCGGCTCCCCACCACCGCGAAGACCGTTGGCCTTGACCCGCTCGCCGGCTTGCAGCAGCGCGAGTCCCTCAGTGCCTGGGGCACCGGGCATCACGCCACCGGTGTGGAAGCGAGGGATGTCCGGCGTACCGATGCTGAACCCACCGACCTTGCCGACACCGGGGATCTTGGTGTCGAAGGCAGGGATGCCGAAGCTGAGGTTGTTCCAGCGGTCGATGACCCAGTTGATTGCACCGCGGAAACCGTCCTTGATGCCGCTCCACATGCCGGACACTCTGCTGGTAATGGCGCCCTTCCAGCCGCCAACCCATCCAGTGAAGCGCCCCCATGCACCAGATACCCCAGACCACGCGGCCCCGAAGGACGCCACCACGGGCGAGAACAGCGAGCCGACCCAACGGGCGATCGAGCCCTTCCATCCACCGACCCAGCCGGTGAACCTTCCCCACGCGCCGGACACGGCGGACCACGCGGCGCCGAAGGCGCCGGTGATCGCGGAGAACAGTGACTTAACCCGGTTCGTCACGGCCGACTTCCAGCCGCCGATCCAGTTGACGAACCGCGTGTAGCCGGCGGATAGTGCTCGCCATGCGTTGCCGAAGCCTTCCACGATCCAGCCGAAGGCCTTCTTGATGCCGCGCATGGCGGTATCGACCACGCGACGGAACGTCTCGGACTTCTTGTAGGCAAGGATGATCCCGCCCACCAGCAGCACGAGCGCGGTCACGATGAGCCCGATGGGGTTCATCCGCATCGCCAGGTTCAGGCCCTTCTGCGCAACCGTCATCACCTTGGTTGCCACGGTCGTAGACATCATTGACGCCCACGTCTTCTTCAGCGCGGGGACCACGAACGACGCGAGACCGCCCGCCAGGTCGGCCGCGCCCGTACCGAGCATCACGAAGCCTTCGAAGAGGTTGCCCTTGGCGATCTCTGCGGCACCGCCCATGACGTCCTTGGTGCCCGTCAGGGTGTCGGAGAAGCCCTGCGCCTTCCCCTCTGCGCCGTCCGCCGCTTCGCCCACCTTGTCGAACCCGGCGCCGGCCTGCCCTACCTCGCGGTCCATGCTGCGTGCGGACGATCCCACCTTGTCGAACGTGGACTCCAGCTTGCTTGAGTCCCCGGCGAACGTCAGTGTCACCTGCGGCTTACTGGCCATCAGTCAACCTCCACCCCGGCTTGGCGAGCGACGTCCAGCAGGGCATCCTCCACAAGCTGCGCGTATCGCTTCTGGTTGTCGAAGTAGGCGTTGTAGATGTAGCGCCCGTGCTTCAAGAACGGCCGGCGCACCGACCCGTTGCGGCCGACCTTGCCGCCGAAGTCGAGCCACGGGTAGTACGGCACGCGCCTGGAACCGCCCACGACGCGAGACGCAGTCGCGGTCGAGCGGGACTTCACCGACGCTTTCGCCTTGCCTGACACCGTCGGGATGTCGCGGCGAGCGTCGTTCACGACGATGTCAGCGCAGCCGTTGAAGGCGACTCGGAGGGCCTTCGGCAGATCAGCATCGAGCTTCTTCAGGTTGCGGGTGAACTCGGTTAGCCCATCGATCTTGATTGCTTCGGTCATGACCCGCCTCCCTTCAGCCGCTCAAGCTCTTCGCGTTGTGCCAGGCGCCCGTAGTAGACCTGCCAGCGCATGAACTCGGCCGCGCTCATCTGCTCGCGCAACTGCCCCACCGTCATGCCCAGCTTCTGTGCTAGGTAGAACTCAAACTCCGCTTGCGGGTTCGTCTCGAATTGCTGGTACGCCGCTTTTGTCGGCATCGTCGTTCAGCCCGGACAGCTCACTGATCACCCTGGTCAGCTCTTCGAGGGCACCAGCCACGGATGCTTCCTGCCAATCCGCTACCTGAATCTCGGTCAGTTGCGGATTGACCATGGCCAGCGAGATCATGCGCCGTTCCCACGCGCCTAGATCCTTGATGCGGCCCGACTCTTTATCGGCCTGCATCCGGAGCACCTCACCGCGGGAGAGGCCACGCACGCGGACCTTGCCACCGGCGACCGGCACGTCTTCCTCGGGGAACTCTCCAGTGGTGAGTTGCCCCGGCGTCAGGTAGTCGGTCATCACTACACCTGCACCGATGACGCGATGTCGTCCGAACACTGCATCTCGCACGACCAGGTCACCATGTCAGCAACCGGAGCCGTCTCGACATAGCCGACGACAACCACGCTGACGGTATCCCGGGGCTTACCGGCGCCGGTGCCTTCAGGCTCGCGGACCAGCGGCACAGTGGAACCGATGAGCGGCTCGATGACTGCCCTGGGCGAGACCGCCGCGGTGTTGTCGTAGACGCCGCCCATGGTGGCCTTGCCGTCGAGCAGGCCACCCACGTAGACGTGGCTGTTCTTGCCGTACGTCGTAACGTCGTGCGAGTCAGCCGTACGGCCTAGCTCGCTGGTGTTGACGTAGGCGGACAGGTCATCGCCATCCAACGTGATGACCGTGTTCTTCCCGTGTACAAAAGCCATCAGACTTCTCCCTGTCCTGCGATGTCGAGTATGAAAGTTGCGCCGAGGTACTCGACCCCGGCGACCGCGATGATGTCGAAGCTGACCGATGCGACCCGAACCGTGTCGAATGCGGTGTAGGTGCCGGACTCGATCACCGCTTTGAGCGATGCCGTGCCGGTGCCGTTGACGTACTGGGCAACCTTGTCCCGCGATGTGCGGTCGGACACCTTGCCGATCAGCACAACCACCGGCAGGTCAGAGATGCGATCCATGCCGCGCCCATAGGTCGCGTCGAACTCGTACTCAGCCGGGTAGGAAACCACCGCTGCCGGCGGATTAACCGTGTCGGGTGGGTAGGCGTACACGCGAAGGTTGTCGATCGTGTCGATCCGGTCCGCTACCGCCTGCATAACCGCGCCAACGTCCATCAGGCTGCGCTCCACCAACGGAGGTAGGGGCCGAGGACAACAGCCACATCAGGGTCGACCTTGGACAACAGGCGCAATTCCGACCCAAGTTCAGGCGAGCCGGCTACGCCGAACGGCGCACCCCGCCGCTTGAATAGCCGCATAGCCTGCAACACCGTGGCCTGCTGAACAGCCACCGGGACAGTCGTCCAGCCATACCGAGCGGTGACGGTGATTCCGTCGCCACGGCAGTTGCCGCCAGAGTTGAGAACGATGTGTGTCCAGGGCACACCATCCTTGTCAGCATTGGTGCGCTTGAGTGTGTAGTCGGTGATCGCCGTACCTTCGTCGTCGGTAATCACCAGACCGGTCGTAGTCATGAAGTCGTCCACATACACCACGTACTTGCGCAGATCGCTGCTCCAGTACGCCGTGTAGGTCCGCTCTTCCGGAGCGGCCACCAACCCGAACTGCCGGTTGCAGTGCCGGTCAACAGCGCGAGAGGCGGCAGTGATGGCGAGTGCGATCTGTGCGTCATCAACCGTGTCGTTGATGTTGCCCAGGTACGCCTTCATGTCTGTGCTTGTGACGTAATCAGGTGCCCATGCCATCTACTGCCGCCTCCCCTTCTACTTCGCCGTGGTCCGCTTGGCCGGCGGCTTCGCCGGCTCCAGAGCCGTCAAGATCTCGGTCAGCTTGGCCACCTCCTGGCGGACCTTGGTTAGCTGCGCGTGCAGTTCCTTAACCGTTGCCATCAGTGCCCGCCAATCAGACCGCGTTGATGAGGACCTTGTAGGCGTTGGTGTCCTGCGGAACACCATCCGCCCGCGCCCACAGCGTGTACTCGACCTGACCTTCGTTGGCCCGGCTGTACGGGTTGACGATCAACGTCAGGTCCTTCACGCGGCGAATGACGTAACCGGCCTGGAGGTCACCGAAGGCGCCCCACTTGGTGGTTCCACCGTCGGTGTAGGTCGGCCACGCCTGGTCGATCACAACCGGGTAGCCGAGCAGGGTCTTGTTCGTCGGTCCACCGGAGATCCCATCGGTGGACATGTTCAGCAGCGGTCGGCCCTGACCATCTACGAGCGTCTCGATCTTCGCGAGCGTCGCGTCGTTGAAAGTCCACTTGGCGTTAAGCCGATACTCCGGGTCAACCTCGTGGACCGCAGCGACCAGTTCGGCGTACGTGATGCCAGCGGACGTGAACGCCGTGCCGCTGGTGCCGGTGTCGATGCCGAACGGCTCAGTGGTGCCGTTGCCGGTCACCCAGTGGGCAGCCTGCGCGCGGGCGATGCGCTCGCCCAGCTTGCGCTGTACGAGACCTTCGATGTCGAAGTTCGAGTCCTGGAGCAGCTCCACCGACACACGCAGCGGCACGTTGCCCGCACCAGGGGCGACGTACTTGAACGCACCAAGGACCTTCTCGCCGAACACCAGATCGGCACCACCGCTGGCGGGAGCGGTGTTCTCCGCGGCGATCACGCCGCTGTTCGCCGTGTCATCCAGGGTCGGCCACCGCAGCGGCTCACCGCTGGTGGTGCTGATCTCTTCGACCGCAGAAGCCAATCCGCCGAACGCCTTCATCCGCTCGGTCAGCTTGTCCCGCATCGAGTCCGGCACGGTGTAGCCACCGGCAGAGTCGGTGCCGACGCTCTGGGCGCGCAGTTCGACAATGTCGGCGTTCTGCTGCCCGGTACGCAGGTAGTGGTTGAACGCGCGCTCCAAGCCGTCATCCGGCTTCGGCGCGGCCCCGGTGTGCAGATGCTGAGCGCCGGCTACCGGCGTCTCGTACGCGGCCTGACGGCTACGGATCTGCACATCCTTCTGCTTCGCGGCCAGATCAATCTCGAGCTTCTCGTAACGCTCGACCTCTTCGTCAGTCAGACTGCGCCCCTCAGCACCATCGATGATGGCCTTGAGCGCAGCAAGAATCTCTTCGATCGTCATTGCTGCTTTACCTTCCGTAGAGGACTCGGGCGCGAGCCCGGACTAGCTGAGACCGGCCGGACGCCTGTCCCAGATCGAGACTGCGCAGCGCCACACCGGCGCCGCTGTACGCGGGGAAGGTCACGGGGGAGACATCCCTCAGGAACTTCAGTGCGTTGATCGTGTGGATCTGCGAACCGTCTTTGGCCCTGGTCCACGTGGACTTGTCCAGGTCGGGAATGAACCCGAAGGACGCTCCGGTGATATCGCCGCGGGCGAGCAGCTTTCGCAGGTCATTCGCGTACGACGTATCCGGCAAGTCGTTCTCGAACGACAGCCCCTCTTCATCGACCTTCAGTCGCAGGGTTCCGGCCGCCTGACGGCCCAAGAGGTACTGCGGATCGTGGTTCCACAGCGACGTGACATCAGAGTCCGCACGCTTCAGAACCTCATCGAAGGCCGAGGGGGATAGCTGCTCATATCCCCCTGGCACCTGAGCCACTTGGCCGAATACGGCTGCGTGGCCAACAAGGGTGTCTCCGTCAAGGCTGGAGCGGCACAGGACGCTGTAACGGGTCAGGGTGCTCACTCTTGGACCTCCTCAATGTTCGGGAGCGCAGAGGGGCTCTCAGAGCCCGCGAGGGTGTCGCCGCCGGGGACGGGTGGGAGATTGCGGATCGCCCTCGCTTCATTCCGGCTGAGCAGTCCACCGCGGACTTGCTCGATCAGAAGCCGGATCTCGTCTTCAGGGTTGGCGCGCTCCAGGCCGGCGAAGTCGAACTCCGCAAACTGGCTCTTCGGCAGCAGCCTGGAGAGCCGCTGCTCCAGCCGCTGCCCCCAAGGGGACAGCACCGTGCGAGCGAGTCCGCGTTGCTGGGACTCGATGCCGGTTCCCCAGCTCGTTTGCTTCTCGGTCTGCATCAGCTCGAACGGCGGAATGCCGTACCAGCGCGCGATCTCTTCGATCTGGAACTGGCGGGACTCCAGGAACTGGGCGTCAGCGTTGCTGGTAGACCACTGCGTGAACCTCAGCTTGCGGTTGATGACCGCGATCTCGCCCGCGTTGTCGACCCCGGAGACCTTCGCCTGAAGGCCGGCCTTGATCGCCTTGGCCTCTTCCTCGGTGACATCCTCCTCAGGCGTCACCATGCCGGCGATCATCGGCCCGTTGCCGAACATCTTGGCTGCGGCCTTGTCGCCAGCGATCGCCGTACTGAGCGACAGTCGGGCGATCGAGATCGGGGACAAGCCCTTTAGCCCGTCGAGCGACAGGCCCATAACCTGTGTCATCTGCGACTGGTCGAAGATCCTGACGGTGCCGTCATCGAGGGAGACCTTGAAGATCTTGCGGCCGGTGGACTTCCCGTCCACCTTCTCCCACTCGGGCGCGACCGCCAGCGGGTGGAAGGGCACGGTGTAGATCAATGCGCCAGCGGCGTTGTAGACGTGCGCAAGGTAGGCGTTCCCGTGAATGACCATGTGGGCGACAACCCGTTCGGTCCACTCGAACGGAGTGGGTCCGTCGATGCCGCCTGGTTCATCCAGCCATGAACTGACTTGCTCACGCACGCCGTTCTTGTCCCGCAGAGTCTTCAGCGGGACGGAAGCGATCGTGCCGGAAATGAGCGACACAGCGCGCCACACGGCCGACAGGCCGAGCACGCTCGATTCACTGATGGAAATACCGGCGATGCCGGACCCCATGCCGAAGAACGCAGCTAGCGCAGGGTCACTGATTGAGTACGACCTCTGCTCTTCTACCTGCCGGCTGAACAGCCGGTCCATAAATCGCACTCGGGTCTCCCTCTGCGGGCATACAAAACCCCGCACCAGGTGGGCACGGGGTGAGTATTAGCTACTACTTATATTGTAGCACAAGGGGGGTATTGTACAGCACGAACTACAGAACCACAACCGGGGAGCGTGGGGGTGCCAGGGTGCGGGCGGAGTGCGCGGCCCAGACTGCCGCCTTGACCGCGTCAGCCCGGACGCTCGAAACCATGCGCGGGCCATCCGCGCCAGGGAGCGTTCTGACGGCTAGAGCTTGTCTGGTGAGATGCTCGCCTCCGTCGTGCCGGAACGCATCCTCAGACAGCAGCCGGTCGAGATCGTGCACAGCAGCACCCGTGCGCCCCTGCCCCTTCTGCGCCTTCATGCCGCTGAACGCAGGGTCCTCAAGCAGACTCGCGCCAATCGTCGCGGTCCCGGCGAACCCCGCCGCCTTCAGCGCCTCGGCGGCCTGCGGCAGGTCGGGATGGTCGGAGATCGATACCACCGCCCGGTCACCCACCTTCCAGGCCAGTGCCAGCGATACCCCTTCGCCGAACCAGGACTCCACCGCTGCCGCGTCTGGGGCGCGAGTGGGGCGGGTGTCGCTCAGCGCCTCCCACTCGTCGCCGTCAACGACACCCTGGCCCCGCTCGATCGTCGTCGCCTTCAGGGTCCAGACATTCAGGTACTGCGCAGTGAAGCCCGCCATGGGGTCCGGGTCATCGGCCTGCGGGTCAACCTCCCCGGCTTGCGCCGTGGCGTACTTGCCGGCGATCATCTGCCGGCGATCCTCCGACCAGTACGGAGACGCCGCGCGCCAGACCTCCGGATCACCGGGGTCAGCGTCGGCCGGAGCTGCCCACAGCAGGAACAGCGTGGACGGGTCGGCCGCGGTGAGTGCCGACTGAATCCGCGAACGCATCAGGGACGTAGCACGGCGGTGCGCCGTGCTGGTCAGGTGGATCTGGGGTGACAGCCGCTCAAGGGTGGCCGGCTCGAGGCCCTCGCTCACGGTGTCGGGCTTGACGTCCCATGCCTCATCCACCACCCCGAAGCCCACGTCGTAGCCGTAGACAGCCGTCTGTGCCCGCACCAGCCATCGATCCCCGGTGGGGGTTTCCATGGCTTCCTTGCCATTGCTACGACTGACGGTCCAGCCCGCATCCTCTTCCGCCCAGCGCCAGGCGCCGCGCTGGATCTCGCGACAGATGGCCACATCGCTACCGGTGTGCAGGACGTTCTGGACCTCCCCGAATACCTCCGGGTGAGCCATCCGCCACAGCGCTACGCCGCGCACCCGGACGGACTTACCGGCCCGGCGGGGTGCCGACTCCAGCACCACCCGGTGACACAGGGACCCATCCTGGCGGTGTTCGAGCTGGCGGGTGATGGCCAGCGCCTGCCACCACCTGAGCGTCTTGCGCTCGACCTTCTCGATCCACTCGATCGCCTCGGGTCCGTACGACCCGACCGCGTCCGCTGGCGGCGGGGACATGTAGAGCGGCGGTGCCGCGTCCTCTGGAACCTCGAGGAATGGGCGTAGCCATTCGTATGCGGCCAGTTGCGCCGGGTTCCATTCAAGTTCGCTGCGAACCGGCAGCGGCTCGGTCTGGCTCGGGGAGAGAAAAAGGACAGGTACAGCGGGTGTCCGGGGGTGGGGGGTGGTGAACTTTCCGGGGTCGGGTTCACCGAGATGCAGGTTGCACGCAGCGCACGCGCTCACCAGCCGAAGTGGTGAGACGATCAGGCCGGCGCTGACGCCATCAAGGTGGTGGACGTGCTCGGCCCTGCCGGTGCACACGTCAGGGATCTGGAGACGGCATTGATAGCCATCTCGGGCAAGTACGGATACGCGAAGCTTGCGCCATGCGCGAGTGCTGCCACCGGCCCATCCTTTACTCACGCACTACCCCTTAAATGACTATGGGCACCCAACGGGGTGCCCTTATCTAATTCTACCATTCCCCCCTTTTTCAGGGGGGTTGCTGTCGGCTGTGGGAATAGAGCACCAGCGAGATTCCCACGTGCATGCTGGCTGGGGATGGCCAGGCCCTTTCGGACCTGGCATCCACATACCGTCAGCAGCGAAATCACGAAGTGAGTTTCGCCTTATAGGAGCGAGCGGCTAGCGAGCGACTGGGGACTGGCTCTCGCTGGCGCTTCGCCAGTCAGCAGGCAGGCGGACGGGGGCTCACTCGCCCGTTCGCCCTTTATATACCCAAAGGTTGCTGTTTCCGCAGGTCAGAGGCCGGTTTGGACTGACCCAACACTTCGATACCCCCTGGGGGTATCTGCTAGCCTCTGCGCAGGGACTGTGAGCAGATAGTGCGCCCGCTCCCGTCTCGGAGCGTCCGGATTGAGCCTTACCACGTACCCCAGCCGGCGCAGATCCACTAATCCGCGCCGGACAATGGCTTCGCCATCCTTGCGGCCTACGGCGTCGATTAACGACCGCTTAGGAATGCAGAGCTGGCATTCTTCGTCAGCCAAGGAGGCAATCGCCTTAGCCGTTAGCAGGGCTTCAAGCTGGAGCCTTTCGTCCGCCAGGGCGATCGGCTCCCAGGTAATCCGCGCGGTTGGCATCAGGCGTCCTTCATGGATTGCGCTCGCCTGACGATGGCGTCATTAGGCCGGCTGCTCATCAGTCGCCGGTAGAACCGGAACTCGGATTCAGCTAACGCTAGCTCTCGCGCATTCGGGTAGTCGTCAGTCCAGACCACCCGGTGGTCGTCACGCGGGCACTTGTCGGGGCTGAGCACTCCCCCGCCAGTGCGGCAGCATCCAGCCTCAAAGCGTCGGGCGTCAGCCATCAGCTCACCAGCCCGGCAGGCTTGCGGGCCGTACGACCGCCAGGGGCGTACCTGGCTCGGTAGGTGCCACCAGCGGTCACTGCTAGCTTGTTGCGGTTGTGCCAGTCCTGGCGGGGCAGCCCTGACCAGCACCAGGCGTGCACCGTGCCATGGTCGTTGTGCCGACTCTTCGGCTCGTGCTCGAGCAGATCGTCAAGGCAGACGCCGCAGTACTCGGGGGTGCTCATGCGGCACGCGCCTTGCGGCTAGCGGCCGACTTCATCGCAAGCTGGAGGAAGTGCGCGCGCCAGCGGTGCTGAGTGCGAACCTCGTCACCGTCGCACTCAGCGAGGAACTTGTTCCACAGGGCGTTGCGTGCCGGCGCGGTGCGCGCCGAGCGATCGGGGGTGTTGGCCCAAGACACGTGGGAGGCCATGCGAGCGCGCACGACGCGCTGCTCAGGGGTCAGTTCAGACAAGAGAGGGACTCCAGGCGTAAGGAATCTCGCCCGCCCTCATCGTTGGCCTTGCGGCCCAACGGTCGACGCTTTAGCGGCTCTTAACGTCGTCTATCTGAGCGCTATGCTACTCGGCGGTAAAGGGCCGAGCAAGCGTAATAGGCCCCTGTCAAGCCCTTCGGGTGCGTGATGCGCGTCACACACGATCCCCTAGGCGCAGACGCCCCGCCGCCTCCCTGGCGCGCTGGTCGGCTGCGGAGCTGCCGTATCGCTCGAGCATGCTGTCACTGCGCCATCCCATCAACCGCTTCAGGTCACGCTCCTGTCCCCCAGACAGTAGCCACTGGTGCGCGGCACCGTGGCGGAACTGGTGTGCGTGGATGTGCTCTAGGCCTGCCTCTTTGGCGCGCTTCTTCAGCGTGTACTCCACGCCATCAGCGCTGTACGCACCCCGGATACCGAGCCATAGCGCGTCCGTGGTGTTCGCGAGCCCGTGGTCACGACGCGCCCGTAGGTAGCGGTCGAGCGCCTTCGCTGTCTTCGCCCCGAACGGCACCGCCCGTTGGATGTCGCCTTTACCCCGGACGTGCACCACGTCATGGTGCTTCAGGTCCACGTCGGACAGGTGCAACCCCGCGCACTCGCTGATCCGCAGTCCGCAGTCAAACAGAACGCGAATGATCGCCTGATCCCGCCTGTCGGTGAAGGCCTTGCCCTCACAGGTGCGCAGTAGCTGGACCACCTCTTCGTCCCGCAGCAGAGGCACTGGCTTGGGCTTAACCGTGGCGGCCTGGATACCCGCCATCGGGTCGCGATCCAACTCCTCCTCCGCAACCAGCCAACGGCAGAACCGATGCAGGCTCTTGTGCCGGATGAGCAACGTAGCCGGCTCCCGGCCCTGATCGGCCAGGTCACCGAGCCACGACGCGATGGCTCGCTTGGTCAGGGACTCCACCGTGGCCGGACGCTCGTTCGCCACGCACCAGTCCCGGAACTGGTTCACCGCGAGCATGTATTGCTTGATCGTTCGCGGCGACTTGTCAGCCGCGCGCAGGTCGCGAACCCATGAGGTGCTCAGGTCGTCTAAAAGTTCTGGCATAAGGTCTAGGTTATCCGGAGAGACAGCGCTATGCTAGCCCCGTGGGAGATACCTAGGATGACGTTTCCGCAGGTCATGCCGCTAACAGGCGAACGAACGGTACCGGGCATTTGGCACGAGAACTACTGGTTCGCCCGGCACGAGGCAGCGTACCGGTGGCTCACTGGTCTGGGCCTGCCTTCCGGACGTCGCGTGCTCGAGGCCGGCTGCGGCGAGGGGTACGGCGCGGGGCTGCTCGCCGCCGCGGGAGCGGCCGCCGTACTGGGCCTGGACTACGACACGGCGGCCATCCGGCATGTGCACAAGCGTTACGCAATCCCTTGTGTGCAAGGAAATCTGGTCCAGACGGGCTTCGCGGACGACAGCTTCGACCTGGTCGTATCGCTGCAGACGATCGAGCATCTGTGGGAGCAACCGAGGTTCGTCACCGAGTGCCGCCGGGTGCTCCGGCCGGACGGAACGCTGGTGGTTTCGACGCCGAACCGGCTCACTTTTCCGAGCGGAAACTGGTATCACACCAGGGAGCTGACCGGGCCGGAACTGGTCGAACTCACCCGCGCCGAATTCGGGAACGTGGAGACTTTCGGGTTGTGGCATGGGCCACGTTTGACCGCGTGGGACGAGGCGAACGGTTCCTGCGTGGACGCCCAGCTCGCCGCCGACGCCGACGAGTGGTCGATCGAGCTGCAGGCACTCGTGCGTTCGGTGCGGCACACGGACTTCACCATCCGCGCATCGCGCGACACCGCCGACCTCGACGGCTCCCTCGACCTGATCGTCCTCGCCCGCGCCTGATCGTGCGGCGCGAACGCTGATCAGGGGCGGATGACGCGTTCCAGGATCTTGCCGGCGATCAGGTAGACGAGCGCCGCGATACCCCAGTTGACCAGCAGGGTGTTCTTGGCGGTCTCGAGCCGGAATACGTCCGCGAACGGGCCGACCAGGTCGTGACCGCGTTCGAGCACCCAGCGCACGATCTCGTTGCTCTGGTTCGCCTGGTCCAGCGCGGTGAACAGCGCGCCGAGTGCCAGCACGGCCGCACACAGCACCGCCGCCAGCCAGACCAGCGAGGCGATCAGGTTCCGGATCCGGGCCACGCCGGAGCCGACGGCCGTCAGCGCCGCCTTGCCCTTCCCGCCCTTGTCCCCGCCCGGGCTCTTGGCCGTCACGGTCTTCACGGTCGCGGTCTTCGTCGCGCCGCTTCCCGCCGGTGCCGACGACGCTGTCGAGCTCGTCGAAGCCGCGGTGGCCGCGGTGGGCTTCGACTCGGCGGCGACCATCGGCTTCAGCTGCGTGGTCCGCGTGTCGTCGTCCGCGGGCCGCTCCGGCTCTGCCACCGGCGCGGTGCCAGCCTTGACCGAGTCAGCTTTGACCGACCCAGGGGTGGCCGGGTCGTCGGCCGCCGTGGTTCCCGGGGTCTGCGATTCGGCGGTCTTGCCCGCCTTGTTGCGTAACGCCACGTTGTCCATCTCCTCAGCCGGTGTCGGTTCCTCGGTCCTCACCCGGTCCGCCTGCACCGGCGGCCTGCCTCGACGGGCACCGGAGATCCGCCCCGGCTCGTCGTCACTCGTCTTCTTCGGCGCCGGGCTGGACGGCCGGCGGCCGGTCGAATTGCGATTGCGCGCGTCCGGATTGGGCAGCGGGCCGCGTTGTTTCGACACGGCCTTGTCCAGACTGGGGACGGCCTCCGCTCCGTCCGCGCCGGTCTGTTCAGCCACCCTGGTTCTCCTCTCCGGCGACGTTGCGGACATAGTGCCCGACCGGTGAGTAACTTGAGAACCCTTCAGCGCCGTCTGCTCGCTCAGCGGGACGGCCCGAATCGGCGCGGGCAAGCGCTTCGGCGTGGCCCGAGTCGGCGCGGGCGAGCGCCTCGGCGTCTTGGCGAGCGACCTTGTCCAGGTACGCGCGGCGGTCGGCCGTCGCGGCGTACACGCTGACGCGGTCCTTCACCACGGTGGCCGGAATCCCGACCGCGATGCTGAATTCGGGGATCCGCCCGCGGGCCACGCTGTTCGCGCCGATCACCGAGCCCTGCCCGATATCGGCACCGCGCAGCACGCTCACCTTGGTCGCGAGCCAGCAGTCCGGGCCGATCCGCACCGGCGATTTCACCAGGCCCTGGTCCTTGATCGGCAGTCCCAGATCGTCGGTCTTGTGATCGAAGTCGCAGATGTAGACCCAGTCCGCGATCAGCGTCGAGGCGCCGATCTCGATGTCCAGGTAGCAGTTCACGGTCACATCGCGGGCGAAAACCACCTTGTCGCCGATGCGCAGCGTGCCCTCGTGCGCCCGCAGCCGGGTGGAGTCGCCCAGGTGCACCCATTTGCCGATCACCAGCCGGCCATGCCCGCGCCGGGCGGTCACCTCGATCCGCTTGCCGAGGAAAACGAATCCCTCCAGTACGACCTGCGGGTGACGGAGGCGGAAGACGGCGTACCGCCAGTACCGCTTGAGGTAGTACGGCGTCCACGCCCGGTGCCGGAGCACCCAGCGCAGATTCGCCACCGTCAGCAACCGCATAAGTCCAGTGTCCCTCTAACGTCCGCGGACCCGGCCCAGGTGGGCTCAGGGCTTGGTCCCGCTGATCGAGACGTTGTAGTAGAGCTCGTCCGGTACGACCTTCGCGAGCACCCGGTCGACCTTCGACAGTTGCTGCCAGGACCGGTAGGCGAACATCCGCCAGCCGAACCCGAGCTTCTGATCCGGTACGGCGGCCTCGAACGTGCGGATCGGCCAGCCGACCCAGGCCGCGAGCAACTCCTCGGTCACGGTCCGTACGTCGATCGCGCCCGCGCGCAGGGCGGTCCGCTTCAGCTCGTCGGGGTCGAACGTGTGCAGATCCACAACGGCCTCGAGCGCGGCCGCGCGGGAGGACTCGTCCAGCTCGGACTGCGGGCGGCGCCAATCCGCCAGGGCCGGCAGCTTCGTCACGTTCGTGGCGGCCCACCAGGTCAGGCGGGACAGGCGGCGCGCCACGAAGTCGCCGTACTTGGTCGGTTCGCCGCAGATGACGAACCGGCCGCCGGGCTTGAGCACCCGCAGCATCTCGCGGAAGGCCAGTTCGACGTCCGGAATGTGGTGGATCACCGCGTGGCCGACGACCAGGTCGAACTCGTTGTCGTCGTACGGCAGCTTCTCCGCGTCCGCGACCCGGCCCTCGATCGCGAACCCGAGGGTCTCCGCGTTGCGCTTGGCCGCCTCGACCATGCCCGGCGAGAGGTCCGTGACGTGCGCCTCGGCCATCACCCCGGCCAGCTTGAGGTTCAGCGTGAAGAAGCCGGTGCCGGCGCCGATCTCGAGCGACTTGCCGTACGGCCAGCCGTCGGAGCCGGCCACGTCGGTGAACCGTTCGCGGGCGTACGCGACGCAGCGCTCGTCGTACGAGATCGACCACTTCTCGTCATACGTGGACGCCTCCCAGTCGTGGTAGAGCACCTGGGCGAGCTTGTTGTCGCTCCAGGCCGCTTCAACCTCTTCTGCGCTGGCGGAGGGCTTACTGGTCATCACTGTCCCTTGAATTCGGCCTTGCCAGGGCCGTTCGCTACGAATGAGTTCATGCCGATGGAACGGTCCTCGGTGGCGAAGAGGCCCGCGAACTGCTGACGCTCGATCTCCAGGCCCGTGGTCAGGTCGACCCCGAGTCCGCTATCGATCGACTCCTTGGCCGCGCGCAGCGCCAGCGCGGCTCCCTTGCTGAACTGGGACGCCCACGCGACGGCGGCGTCGTACACCTCGGCGGCAGGCACGACCTTGTCCACCAGGCCGAGCTGGAGCGATTCGGCCGCGTCGACGAACCGGCCGGTGTAGATCAGGTCCTTGGCCTTCGACGGGCCGATCAGCCTCGACAGCCGCTGCGTACCGCCCGCGCCGGGAATGATGCCGAGCAGGATCTCGGGCTGGCCGAGCTTGGCGTCGTCGGCGGCGATCCGGTAGTCGGCGCACAGCGCAAGCTCACAGCCACCGCCCAGGGCGTAACCGGTGATGGCGGCGACCGTCGGCTTCGGGATCGACGCGACGGCGCTGAGCGAGGACTGCAGCGGACCGGAGCGCTTGACCATGTCGGCGTACGACATGTCGGCCATCTCCTTGATGTCCGCACCGGCGGCGAAGACCTTCTCGCCACCCCAAATCACCACGGCGCGCACGTCGTCGTTGGTCGCGGCCTCGACGGCGGCGGCCCGGATCTCCTCCTGGACCTGCACGTTCAGCGCGTTCATCTTGGGCCGGTCGAGCCGGATCGTGCCCACTCCGTCGGCCACCGTCAGATTGACGAACTCGCCCATGCCTCAGCTCCTCGGTTGATCCGTGCCAGACCTCGACTGGCCACCCTACTGCTACCCGCCAGTCACTTGCCTGAACGGTATCGGACCACCTCGATCACAGGTCCACAGGCTGTCCGGCGCGCGCCGATCTCCGCGCGGCGTCGACAATACGCAGCGTGCGCAGCCCGACCTGGCCATCTGGCTGGACCGGCGTGTTCGCACGGACCCCGGTGAGGAACTCGGCCAGCATCAGCCCGTCCAGATCGGCGCCAACCGGAATGTGGACCTCACCGGTCGCGTCGGTACCGCCGACTCGCGGAGCGAACGGCGCGATCTCGATGGAGCCGCGCGTCCCGGTCACCTGCAGGGTCAGACCACCCCAGGTCGGCGCGTTGTCCGGCTGGCTCCAGGAACAGTCGATCGTTGCCATCAGCCCGTTCGCGTAGGTGATCGTGACCAGGCCGCCGGTCTCGACCGAAACGCCCTTGTCCGCATGGAGAATGTGGTTCGCGGCGGCGTACACGCGCGTGGCCTCCACTCCGCCGGTCAGGCCGTCGATGAGATCGGCGCAGTGCACGGTGTGATCGACCAGCGCGCCACCCCCGGCCAGCTCGGGATCGGTGAACCACTGCCGCTGGGCGTGCGGGATCTGCCCGTTGTTCGTGCCCAGTACGGCGAACAGATCTCCCACCCGGCCGGCTTCAACCGTGGCTCGCAGCCGCGCGTACGACGGCGCGAACCGGACGGGATAGGCCGTCATCAGGATTACCGCCGCTGCGCGACAAGCCTCGACCATGGCCTCCGCGTCGGCGACCTCGATCGCGAGCGGTTTCTCGCACAGCACGTGCACGCCTTCGGCCGCGGCTCGTTCAACCAGCGGCCGGTGGTACGCGTTCTCGCTGGTGACAACCACCGCGTCCGGGCCCCACGCGAACAACTCGTCATAGGTGTCGACGTACGGCACACCGTGCTCGACCGCGAAGGCCAGACCGCGCGGGCCCGGATCGGGCGCCGCGGCGCCATCCGGGTCGGCCGACAGCACCTCGACGTCGGGGAGGCTCGTCAGGATCCGGGCGTACGACGCCGCGTGGGGGTGGGCGAAGCTCGCCAGGGCCACCTTCATGCGACGGTTCCCTTCCGGAAGGTAGACATCGATACGGCTTGGCCGGTCGACATGGACTCTCGGGCAGCCTCGGCCAGGTAGACCGCAGCCGTACCGTCTTCAGCCGTCACCCGCGGGGGTGGACCACCTCTAAGGGCTTGGGCGAACTCCCGGAGCTGTGTGAGGTACGGGCTCTCGTAGAGGGTTGACGACGGTATGAGCAGGTCACCCGTCTCAGCCTCCTGCAGTTCCTCCTCGATGCCAGTTTCGACTGCGGAGGAGTACTCGAGCTTGCCGTGCTCCCCCGCGATCGAGAAGCCCGAGCGGAACTTGGTACCTGTAGCGCCCCAAGTCGCCCGTAGGTGGCTGATGGCGCCACTAGCGTGGGTAAGCGTCACGTGCGCCGCCACGTTGACCGGGCTGATCCCATCCACGGTCGGCGGGTTCTGAACGGCGTACACAGTCTCTACCTCGCCACACGTCCACCGGGCCTGGTCGAGGTCGTGAACCATCAGGTCCATGATGACGCCGCCAGAGCGGGCCACCTCGCGGTACCAACCTGCGACGGCTGGAGTGCTCGCCACCCGGAAGTACCGGGCTACCGCCACCTTGCCGATCCGGCCTTGCTGCACGGCGGCATGGGCCGACGCGTACGCCGGAAAGTACCGGACCACGTGTGCCGGGTAGATCCGCACCCCGGCCGCGATGGCCTTCGCGGACATCTCGGCGGCGTCCTCCGCTGTGAGCGACAGGGGCTTCTCGCAGATGACGTCGCGCCCAGCACCAATCGCCTGCAGCGCGACCGCCTTGTGCGTCGGTGAAGGCGTCACAATGTCGACGAACTCCACCTCCGCCAGCAACTCGTCGTACGACGTGGCGACCTCCACGCCGTACCGCGCGGCGAACTCGGGCGCACCGGCCGCGGAGTGCACGAGGACCCGGGCGCCGAGGGCCTTCCAGGCGGCGACGTGGACGTGGGCGATATTGCCCGCGCCGATCAGGCCGACGGTCAGATCTGTCAACAAAGCAGAGGTCCTTTACTTGAGTCCGGAGAATGCGATGCCTTCGACCACCCGGCGCTGCAGTACGACGAACAGCACCAGGATCGGCGCCATCGCCATCAGGGCCGCGGCCATCATCACGCCGGGCGAGATGCTGCCCTGGTATCCGCTCAGCGTGGCGAGTCCCACCGACAGCGGCATCTGCTCCGGCGACGAGGTGACCACCAACGGCCAGAGCAGGTCGGCCCATGAGGTGAGCACGGTGATGATGGCGAGCGAGATCAGCCCGGGCCTGGCCACGGGCAACACAACCCGCCAGAACGTCTGCCACGGGTTGCACCCGTCGAGCCGCGCGGCCTCTTCCAGCTCCACCGGGATCGAACGGAAGAACTGCATCATCAGGAAGGTGCCGAACGCGCTGAAGATGCCAGGGGCAACGATGCCCTGGATGGTGTCGAGCCAGCCGAGTCGCTGGATCAACTGGTACTGCGGGATCAGGTACACCTGCGACGGCACCATCAGGATCGACAGGATCAACGCCAGCAGCAGGCCCTTGAGCCGGAACCGCATCCGCGCGAAGGCGTAACCGGCCATCGAGCACAACACCAACTGCCCAACGGTCCGGGCGACGGTGACCGCCACCGAGACCCAGAACTGATCCATGAACGGCAGCCGCTCGAACACCTCGGTGAAGTTGCGCCATTCGAGCCCGCCGGGAATGAGATCCGGCGGTACGGCGGTCGCCTCGGCCTGGGTCGACAGCGACAACTTGAGCTGCCAGAGGAACGGGAACATCATCACCAGGCTGCCGAGAATGAGAACGACGTGCGCCAGGCGGTTACTGCCTTTAGTCATAGCTCACCCACCTGCGCTGGAAGCGGAACTGGAACAACGTCAGCAGGCCGACCACCAGCAGGATCAATACGGCGACGGCCGCGCCGTACCCGCGCTCGTTGCTGTCGAAGGCCGCGCTGTAGAAAAGGAAGACCAGTGACTGCGTCTTCGGCATCACCGGGTTCGTCGGCCCGAGCAGCGCGAACAACAGGTCGAACAACTGGAAGCCGGTGATCGTGGTGATGACCGACAGGAAGAAGATCGACGGCGTCAGCAACGGCACGGTGATCGCCCGGAATTGCTGGAGCCGGTTCGCGCCGTCGAGCGCCGCCGCCTCGTACAGCTCGGACGGAATGCCCTTCAGGCCGGCCGACAACACGATCAGGTTGAAGCCGATCGACATCCACAACCCGACCAGGGCGACCGCGACCAGCGCGAACCACTCGGTGGAGATCCAGCGTGGACCGTTGATACCGATGACCGAGAGGGCCTGGTTGAGAACGCCGTACTCCCCGTTGTAGATGATCCGCCAGACCAGCGAGATGGCCGTCGGCATCGCGACGTACGGCAGGAAGAACAGGGTCCGGTAGACCATCGCGAACCGCAGGCCCGGGCGGTTCAGCAGGTTCGCGAAAACGACCGCCAGCGGGATGCCGAGCAACACGATCACGGTGTAGACGACGGTGTTGACGATCGCCCGGTACACCTCGCCGTCCGCGACCAGCCGGCTGTAGTTCTCGAAACCGACCCAGGTACTGCCACCGAACGGGCCGATTTCGGTGAAGCTGTCGTACAGCGTTTTGCCCAGCGGCCAGAGGTAGAACATCAGCACCCCGGCGAACGTCGGTCCGACAAAAAGCCAGGGCCAACGGCCGTCGGTCCTCACTTCTCCTTGCCCAGCGCCTCGTCCATTTTCGCGGCGACCTCCGCACCGACCTCGGACATGGGCCGGTCGCCACCGAGGGCCGGGAGGATCAGGTCGGTCTCCAGCTTGTTCCACACCGCGGTGTCCTTGCTGACCGGATACGGCTCGGAGTACTGCGCGGCCGCGTCGATGAAGGTCTGCAAGGCGTACGGCGCGGATTTCACGAAATCGGTCTGCGTTCCGTTGTACGCCGGATTGGCGGCGCCGGCCTTCGCCTGGATCAGGGCGGCGTCCTTGCCGGCGAGAAAGGCCAGGAACGCGGCCGAGGCCTCGGGGTTCTTGGTCTTGGCGCTCATCACGTTGCCGATGCCGTGAATGACGGTCTTGCGCTCACCGCTCGGTGCCTTGGGCAACGGCACGATGGCCAGATCGTCCTTGACCGGGGACTTGAGCGCGGCCGAGACCAGCCAGTTGCCGTTCCACATCATCGCGGCCTTACCGGCGAAGAAGCGGTCCCGGCCGCGGATGTCCGCGCTCTGAGCCGCGCTCGGGGTGTACCCCTGCTTGACCATGTCCGACCAGAACTGCAGCGCCTCGACCGCCTTGGGGTCGCCGTACCCGGACTTGCCGTCCTTGATCACGTGGCCGCCGTTGCTGAGGATGGCCGGGTACCAGTTGCCCTGGTTGCCCAGCTCGTCACCGGTGGCAAAGATGCCCTTGGCACCTAGTGCGGCCTTGAGCTTGGTGGCCGTGGCCTTGTAGTCGTCCCACGTCCACTCGGCCGTCGGCGCCGCCACGCCCGCTTGGGCAAACAGCTTTTTGTTGTACCAGAGGGCGATCGTGTCGAAGTCCTTCGGAACACCGAACTGCGTGCCGTCCAGCGAGTACAGGTCGTTGAGCGCCTGCGGGTAGTTCTTGGCCTCCGCCAGGTTGGCAACCGGGGCCAGCTGCTCGTTCGCCGCGAAGAGCTGGAAGTTCGGCCCGTTCATCCAGAACACGTCGGGCAGGTTGTCGGACGAAGCCTGGGTCTTCAGCTTGGTGAAGTACTGATCGAAAGTGGCCAGCGAGATCGAGACCTTCACGTTCGGATAGGTCTGGTTGAAGACCTTGACGATCTCCTGCATGGCCGGCTGCTGGTTGACGTCCCAGATCGCGTAGGTGATATCGCCCTGCACCTGGGCCGGATCGTCCGGGACCTTGACGTCGGCGGCGTCCGGACTGTCCTGCCCGCCGCACGCGGCCAGAAGTGTGAGGGCTGTGAGCGTGACGAGCAGTTTTCGGATCCGCACGAACTGTCTCCCTTGCCGTGAAGCATTGACGTGGAATGCGTATTCCGTGGACAGTTAGTAACCGTCCCTGCGTTTCTATCACTGCCCAAAGCTGCTTGCAATGGGGGTCTCATGGACACAAGTCGCGCCTTTTGATCGGTTTTACCCAGGTTTGACGTGACAAACCGGGCCTTGTGACCCTTCTCCTCTTGGACTGTCGGTGCAGACGGGCAGAATGTGCCGGTGACCGAAGCCACCGCCGCCCCGACCGCCCTCGGTTCGACGACGCCTGGCGCTGTCGTGCACCCGGGTGGTACGACCTTCACGCTTTGGGCCCCGGACGCCGAGCGGGTCGAGCTGACCCTGCTCGCCGACGACGGCAGCCAGCGCAATCTCGATCTCCAGCACATCGGAGATCACTGGTCAGCGGACGTGCCTGGGGTCGGGCACGGCCAGCGGTACGGCTATCGCGTGCACGGTCCGTTCGAGCCGACTCACGGCTTGCGCTTCAACCCGGCGAAGCTGCTGGTCGATCCCTACGCCCGGGCGATCGACGGCTCGCTGGATTTCGCCAGTCCGGTGATCTACGACTCGGCCGAGCTGGACTCCGCCGGGCACGTACCGGTGGGCGTGGTGATCGAGCGGACCGATCCGCCGCCGCCGATCAGCCGCCCGGTCCGTTGGGGCGAGACCGTCATCTACGAACTGCACGCCCGCGGGTTCACGATGACCCATCCGGACGTGCCGCCGCCGCTGAGAGGGACGTACGCGGGTCTCGCGCATCCCTCGGTGATCGGCTATCTGAAGGACCTCGGCATCACCTCGATCGAGCTGCTGCCGATCCACCACTCGGTCACCGAACCGGCCATCGCCGCCCGCGGCCTGCCGAACTACTGGGGTTACAACACCCTCGGCTTCTTCGCTCCGCACGCGGGTTATTCGTCCGCGGGCTCCACCGGCGGCCAGGTGGCCGAGTTCAAGGCGATGGTCGCGGCGTACCACGAGGCCGGGCTCGAGGTGATTCTCGACGTCGTGTTCAACCACACCGCCGAGGGCGGTTTCGACGGCCCCACGCTGAGCCTGCGCGGTATCGACAACCGGGTCTACTACCGCCTCGGCAACGGCGGCTCGATGTACGACGTGACCGGCACGGGCAATTCCGTCGACACCTCGCATCCGCAGGTCCGCCGCCTGATCCTGGACTCGCTGCGCTACTGGGTCACTGAGATGGGCGTGGACGGGTTCCGCCTCGACCTGGCGGTCACGCTGATCCGCAACGAGCGCCACGAGGTGGACCTGCAGCACCCGTTCCTCACCGAGATCGCCGCCGATCCCGTGCTGCGCAAGGTGAAACTGATCTCCGAACCGTGGGACGTCGGCAACTTCGGCTATCAGCTCGGCAAGTTCGGCACGCCCTGGTCCGAGTGGAACGGCCGTTACCGCGACACCGTGCGCGACATCTGGCGCGGCCACTCGCACACGGTGCAGGACCTCGCCTACCGCCTCTCCGGCTCCAGCGACCTGTACGGCGACGACGGCCGCCATCCGTATGCGTCGATCAACTTCGTCACCGCGCACGACGGGTTCACCCTGCGGGATCTGGTCAGCTACAACTCCAAGCACAACGAGGCCAACCGCGAGGACAATCGCGACGGTACCGACGACAACCGGTCCTGGAACTGTGGTGTCGAGGGCGAGACCGACGACCCCGCCATCAACGCGTTGCGCCGGCGGCAGGCGGCCAACCTGATGGCCACGCTGCTGTTGTCGACCGGTATCCCGATGATCACCGCCGGGGACGAGTGCGGCCGGACCCAGCGCGGCAACAACAACGCGTACTGCCAGGACAACGAGATCTCGTGGTTCGACTGGACCCTGCCGACGTCGCGCGAGTGGCGCGCCCAGTTCAAGCTCACCCGGGACGTGCTCGCGCTCCGCGCCAAGCACCCGGCGCTGCGCCAGTGGCACTACTTCAAGGGCCGTCCGGTGGTGGAAGGCGGCCGCAAAGACCTGTCCTGGATCGCGCCACACGGCGGTGAGATGACCGAGGCCGACTGGCACGACCCGTCACTTCGTACTCTCGGCATGTTCCTGGCCGGCGACGCCTTGCGCGGTACCGATGCCGAGGGCAACCGGCTGACCGATCACTCGTTCCTGTTCGCGCTCAACGCGACCGCCGAGACCCGCCGCGTCGTCGTACCGGACGCCTCCTGGGCCCCGGCGTACGAGGTCGTGCTCGACACCAGCCGCTCCGGCATCACCGAAGTGGAGGCCGGCGCGACCGTCAACCTGGAACCCCGCTGCCTGGTCCTGCTCCGCGCCCTTTGACCTTCCCCCAGGGGCAGGGGTCAGACTCCTGCCATGACATCGGGCGAGGCGTTGACGATTGGCGAGTTCGGCCGACGGGCCGGGCTGTCGGCGAAGGCTTTAAGGCTGTACGACGAATCCGGGCTGCTGCCGCCCGATTCGGTGGATCCGTCGAACGGGTATCGCCTGTACTCCCCCGCGCAGCTCGAACGCGCCCGGCGGATCAGCATGCTGCGGCAGCTCGGCATACCGCTCGCCACGGTCACCGACGTACTGGGCGCGCCCAACGAAGAGGCCGCGCACCAGCTTGACCGCTGGTGGCACGAACAGGAAACGACCCTCGCCGAACGCAAGAAGGCGCTCGACTGGCTGCGGGCCCGTTTCACCCGAACCGGTGGCGACTTCGCCGCGCGGCCGGTGACCACCCGCGAGGTACCGGACACCAAGATCGCCTCGATCCGCGCGGCGACGGATCAAGCCGGGCTGCTCGCCGAGATCATCGGCAACACGATGTACATCTGCGACTACCTGGCCCAGGCCGGGGTGGAGATGACCGGTGAGAGCTGGGTGATCTACCACGGCTATGTCGCGCCGGACAGCGCCGGCGATATCGAGATCTGCGTGCCCTTCTCCGGTCCGGCGGATCCGCATGGTCCCATCGCGCTGCGGGTGGAACCGGCCCGGGTCGAAGCCTTTTGCACGATCAGCCGGGACGAGTGTTTCTATCCGCGCATCATGTTCGCGTACGACTTGCTCGAGGACTGGATCGCGGACGCCGCGCTGCCGCGTGCGGGCGCCGTACGGGAGATCTACCTGCCGCAGTTCGCCGCTGGTCCCACCGATCAGCCGAGCGTGCACATCGCCCAACCCATCACCCGCTGATCCCCTTACCTCCTTTATTGCTAGGAGCCACCATGCCCGGCCTTGACGACCACGCATGCCAGTCCGCCTACAGCGATCCCGGCCAGTACACCGGCCTGATCGACGCCTTGCCGTCGGACCTCCCCGGCATCGGCGAAGTCGTGCGCAATCTGCTGATCCACTATCGCGGCGGCGGAATCGAGTTCACCGGCGACCGCCTCGCCGAGATCGACAACCGCTGGATCGACACCCTGATCGGCGTCGACCAGTCGCGCAACGGCGACCCACTCGCCGTACCCCGCGAGCCGTTCAACCGGGTGGTCGGCTGCTGCCGCGACTTCACCCTGCTCACCGTGGCAGCCCTTCGCCACAAGGGCATTCCGGCCCGCAGCCGGATCGGCTTCGCCACCTACTTCGCTGCGGAGTTCAACCACGACCACGTCGTCACCGAATACTGGAACGGCGACCGCTGGGTCTGGGCCGACACCCAGCTCGACCCGGCCGACGGCGGCGTATTCGATCCGCTGGACCTACCGCCCGGAACGATGATCAGCGCGGCACAGGTGTGGACCGACTACCGCAGGGGTCTTGTCGATCCGGAACTCTATGGTGCGACGGATGAGTTCAAGGGCGCTTGGTTCATCCGCGACTACGTCTATCTCGAACTGGCCCACCGCATGCGCGACGAGCTGCTGCTCTGGGATATCTGGGGCGAGATGTCGGCCGACCTCCCCGCCGACCTCACCGCCACGGACGAGCTCGCCGCCCTCCTGCTGGCCGCCGACGCCGGCGACCCCACGGCCGAGTCCGCCCTGACCGACCTCTACACCCCACCCCTCCGCCCCACCACCACCGTGCAAACCCTCTCCCCCACCGGCCACCACCGCCCCACCACCCTCCGCCCGGCCGCCTAACAGTGATGAGCTGAAGTCAGCGAGGATATCCACCCTTGCCGCCCGATCCCGATCCCCTGGGCTGCCCGTCGTTCGCCCCCGGTTCGCCCCGGCCTTTCACCGTAGGTCGCTGGTTCCGGCCCGGTTCGCCTCTTCGCGCTAGCTGGAGTCGTCGGGTGGCCGCTGGTACGGCGCGTGCCCGGCCGGCTACCGGGTTGTGGGGCGACTACCGGGTTGTGGTGGGCCCGCTACCGACTTTTTGCGCGACTACCCGGTTCCAACCAGGTAGTCGCGCAAATACTCGGTAGCCGACCTCGCGACCACCCCGACCACCCCGATCGCCACGTCCACCTCGACCCACCGTCGACCCACCGTCGCCCCCGTCCCGCCACGGGGCCCTTCGCGGAGCATGCGGAACCACCCGAGCCGACCGGCCATACCCCACCCGTCCCCCTGATAGCCCGCTGTCCTTGGGTCGGGTCGGCCCGGGTCAAGGGCGCGCACGCGTCGCCGCAGGCGATTCCAAACCCTTGACGCGGGCCGACCCGGCCCCACAATCCGCGACTCCTCAGGGGGAACGGGTGACCACCAACCACCCTCACTCCACAACCGAACGCGCACTCGCGACCACTTACGCGCATTCGCGACCACTCGCGACGACTTACGCGCCCTCGCGACCACTCGCAACCACTCGCGAGTGAAGACGCATGCCCCGTCACGCGGGCCCTGCCGAACATGCCCGACCACGATCCCGCCGACCGCCGGTCGGCCTCCATAGGAGCATCCCCCGCGCCAACTGGGGTGCTGCGGGAGGCTAGCCATCGCGAAGGTGGGTTACCACCTCGGATTCCCAGGTGGTAACCCACCTTGCCAATGGTTAGCCACCGCCACGACCGGTTCCTCCGGCTGCGGGCGGGCCGGACCGGGCCTGCGGGGCGGTCTGCGGGGGCGGACGGCAGTCCTCCGCTGCCTCGGATCGGGCCTGCGCGGGCGGATGGGCCCGGCAATTCCAAAGGTCGACGTGTGAAATGGGAGGTCGACGCGGCAAGCTTGGAAGGCCAACCCCCGAATTCCCAGGTCGACCTTTGCAATTGCCGGGCGCTCACCCGCGGATGCCGCTCGGGTGGCCGGAGAGGCGACCAAGCCCTCGCCGAACCAGTCGAACCAGCCGAACCAGTCGAGGTGGTCTCGCGGCTGGGTCGGGCCTGCACGGCAGCAACCCGGGTCCACCTGACAGTTCGCGACCACTCAGGGGGACGGGTGAACACGCGATATCCCGGCCCAGGCGAATCACCGCGAAGGCAAGCGACGATTCGTCCGAATTCGCCCGCCTACGTCGGCGACCACAGTGGGCCGCCGTACGGGAGGCGAGCGGATGCAGACGAATCGACGCAACGCCGTGAGGGCCGGTCGGTGCCGAGAGTGGCCGCAGCACCGGGAGCCTGCCGCGACCGCCGGTGCCCCCGTCACTGGATTGCCAGGGCCCGGGCGCCGGCGAGGAACGCCGAAGCCCTCCCGAGCCCGGGGGCTGGGAGGGCTTCGGTGGGGCTGGGTTAGAACTCGGTGCCGGGGGAAACGTCGGCGGGGGTGGAGGGGGCGGTGGCTAGGCCCAGTTCGGCTGAGGTTGCCAGCAGGGGGTGGTTCGGCAGGGCCCGGACGGTGTAGCCGAAGGCGCCGGTGCGGTCGAGTTTGAGGTCTCCCTCGAACCGGTGCCGGTTGTCGTCGTACGACTCCGCCAGGTGCAGCGATACCGCCACCGCGTCGGTGATCTCGTCGGACGAGTCCACCCGGCCGTGCAGCGCCTGGACATCCAGATCCGTCGGCTTCAGGCCGGCCGGCAGGGTGACGAAGGCGCGCACGCCGACCGTCGTACCGAGCTGCGGTACGTCGCCGAGGCCCTGCAGCTCCACGTGATCGACCCGAACCTCGGGCCAGGCCGCGCGGATCCTGGCCTTCCACTGCGCCAGATCGCGGGCGCCGTCGTACGTGTCGTTGAGCTTGTGCGAGGCCTGCGCGGCCGGCACGTACAGCTGCTGGACGTAGTCGCGGACCATCCGGGTGGCGAGCACCTTCGGGCCGAGCTCCTTGATGGTGTGGCGGAGCATCTCGATCCAGCGGGCCGGCGTCTTGCCGTCGTAGAAGCGCGGCGCGACGTGCTTCTCGATCAGGTCGTACAACGCCTTGGCCTCGAGGTCGTCGCGGCGGTCCACGTCGTCGACGCCCTCGGCGGACGGGATCGCCCAGCCGAACTCGTCGTCGTACCACTCGTCCCACCAGCCGTCGCGGATGGACAGGTTGAGGCCACCGTTCAGCGCGGCCTTCATACCCGACGTGCCGCACGCCTCGTACGGACGCAGCGGGTTGTTCAGCCAGACGTCGGTGCCCGGGTACATCGGCTGGGCCAGCGCGATGTCGTAGTCCGGCACGAACACGATGCGGTGCCGGACCTCGGGGTCGTCGGCGAACCGGACCATCTCCTGGATCAGCTTTTTGCCGCCTTCGTCGGCGGGGTGGGCCTTACCGGCGATGACGATCTGGATCGGCCGCTCCGGGTGCAGCAGCATCGCCTTCAGCCGCGCGGGGTCGCGCAGCATCAGGGTGAGGCGCTTGTACGACGGAACGCGGCGGGCGAAGCCCATCGTGAGCACGTCCGGGTCGAGGATCTCGTCCACCCAGCCGAGCTCGGCCTCGCTGGCGCCCCGGTTCACCCAGGACGCGCGCACGCGGGCCCGGGTGTCGTCGATGAAGCGCTGGCGCAGGATCCGCTTGGTGTCCCACAGCTGCTCGTCCGACACCTGGTCCAGCGCGTCGAACATGTTCTCGCTGTCGCCTTCGGAGGCGGCCGCGTTGGTCAGCGCCGAGATCTCCCGGGCCACCCAGGTCGGCGCGTGCACGCCGTTGGTGATCGAGCTGATCGGTACGTCGACCGGGTCGAAGCTCGGCCACAACCCGGCGAACATGCCGCGGCTGACCACGCCGTGCAGCTGGGACACGCCGTTGGCGCGCTGCGCGAGACGAAGGCCCATCACCGCCATGTTGAAGACGGCCGGGTCACCGCCTTCGAAGTCCTCGCAACCGAGCGCGAGGATCCGGTCGACCGGTACGCCCTCGCCGAAGGCCTCCGGCGAGAAGTGCTGCTGGATGAGTTCCTGCGGGAACCGGTCGATACCGGCCGGAACCGGGGTGTGGGTGGTGAAGACCGTGCCGGCCCGCGCCACCTCCAGCGCGGTGTCGAAGTCGAGGCCCTCGTCGACCGACAGCTCGCGGATGCGCTCGATGCCGAGGAAACCGGCGTGGCCCTCGTTGGTGTGGAAGACCTCGGGCGCGGGGGTGCCGGCGATCCGGCAGTACTCGCGGACGGCGCGGACACCACCGACGCCGAGCAGCAGCTCCTGCAGCAGGCGATGCTCGGTGGTACCGCCGTACAGCCGGTCGGTCACCTCGCGCTCGGCGGGCTCGTTGTCCTCGATGTCGGAGTCGAGCATCAGCAGCGGCACGCGGCCGACCTGGGCGACCCAGATCTGCGCGCCGAGCTTGCGGCCACCCGGCAGGGTCACGCTGACCGTGGCGGGCTCGTCGCCGTCACGCAGCTGGGTGATCGGCAGACCATCGGGGTCCACCAACGGATACCGCTCCTGCTGCCAGCCTTCGCGGTTCAGCGACTGACCGAAGTAGCCGTGCCGGTACAGCAGGCCGACACCGATCAGTGGCACGCCGAGATCGCTCGCGGCCTTCAGGTGGTCACCGGCCAGGATGCCGAGACCTCCGGAGTACTGCGGCAGCACGTGGGTGATGCCGAATTCCGGGGAGAAGTAGGCCACCGCACTGACCGGGCTGCCCGCTTCGGTCTGGAACCAGCGCTGCCCCTCGACGTACTCGTTGAGGTCGGCCACGGCCAGCTCCAGCCGGCGCAGGAACGCGCCGTCACCGGCGAGTTGCTCCAGCCGGGCGGCCGAAACCTCACCGAGCAGGCGCACCGGGTCGCCGCCGGTGGCACGCCACAACTGGGCGTCCACCGCCTCGAAGACGTCCTGGGTGTCTGGGTGCCAGGCCCAGCGAAGGTTGTTGACCAGCGTGCCGAGACCGGTCAGGGGCTCGGGCAGGACAGGGCGGACGGAGAATCGTCGTATCGCTCGCACCGGGACACCGTACTAGCCCATCCCCGGCAGGCACACCGGTGGGATGCATCGATTTTGCAACACAAGCAAAATCTTGCAGCGCTTGTCAGACGCGTAAGAGTGGGTACGTGAACCGATAGCGTTACACCTGGTCACACCCTCTACCCCGGAAGCGAAGGTCAGCTCTCGCCATGACAGGCCGCATCCCGATCACCGACGTCAGCCCGACCGTCGACAACGGGGCTTATCCCGCCAAAGCAGCGGTCGGCGAAACGTTCACCGTGGCGGCGACCGTGTTCCGCGAAGGCCACGACGCCGTCAACGCCAACGTCGTTCTCACCTCACCGACCGGTCAGACCCGGCGCATGCTGATGGTCCCGCTCGGTCAGGGTACGGACGACTGGCAGGTCGAGGTGGTTCTCGCCGAGCCGGGCCCGTGGACGTTCGCGATCGAAGGCTGGAGCGATCCGTACGGCACCTGGCGGCACAGCGCCGAGATCAAGGTCCCCGCGGGTATCGACGTGGACCTGGTCTTCGCCGAAGGCGCGGCCTTCTTCGATCGCGCCGCCGCCGGCGTCCCGCCCGCGGTCCGGGCCGATCGCGCCACGCTGAGTGACGCCGCCCAGGCCGTCGCGAACCCGGCCCTGCCGCCGGAGGCCCGGCTCGCCGCCGGAACCTCGCCGCAGGTGGTCGCCGCGCTCAGCCGGTATCCGGTCCGCGAGCTGATCACCTCGTCCGCGTCGTACCCGATCTGGGTCGATCGCAAGCGCGCGCTGTACGGCTCCTGGTACGAGTTCTTCCCCCGCTCCGAAGGTGCGCGGTACGACGACGCGGCCGGCCGCTGGATCTCCGGCTCGTTCAAGACCGCCGCGAAGCGCCTCGACGCGGTGGCGGCGATGGGCTTCGACATCTTGTACCTGCCGCCGATCCACCCGATCGGGCAGTCGTTCCGCAAGGGCCCGAACAACACGCTCGACCCGAAGCCGGGCGATCCCGGTTCACCGTGGGCGATCGGCTCGGCCGAGGGCGGGCACGACGCGATCCACCCCGAACTGGGCACGTTCGACGACTTCGACGCGTTTGTGGCCCGGGCCCGGGAGGTCGGCCTGGAGGTGGCGATCGACCTGGCGCTGCAGGCCTCGCCGGACCACCCGTGGGTCCAGGAGCACCCCAAGTGGTTCAGCGTGCGGGCCGACGGGTCGATCGCGTACGCGGAGAACCCGCCGAAGAAATACCAGGACATCTACCCGATCAACTTCGACAACGATCCCGAAGGCATCTACGCCGAGGTGCTGCGGGTCGTGAAGCTGTGGATCTCGCACGGCGTCACGGTCTTCCGCGTCGACAACCCGCACACCAAGCCCGTGAACTTCTGGGAGTGGTTGCTGGGCGAGGTGCGCAAGACGAACCCGGAGGTGCTCTTCCTGTCGGAGGCCTTCACCCGGCGCCCGATGATGCGGGAGCTGGCGAAGGTCGGGTTCCACCAGTCGTACACGTACTTCACCTGGCGCAATGAGAAGTGGGAGCTCGAGGAGTACCTGCAGGAGCTCACCAAGGAGACCGGCCACTACCTGCGGCCGAACTTCTTCGTGAACACCCCGGACATCCTCACCGCTTATCTGCAGTACGGCGGTCCCGGCGCCTTCAAGATCCGCGCGGCGATCGCGGCGACCTCGTCTCCCACCTGGGGCGTCTATGCCGGCTTCGAGCTGTTCGAGCACGTCGCGTTGCGGCCCGGCTCGGAGGAATACCTCGACACCGAGAAATTCCAGCTCCGCCCGCGCGACTGGGAGGCCGCCGAGGCCGAGGGGCGCACGCTGTCGCCGTACATCACCAAGCTGAACGACATCCGCCGCCGCCACCCGGCCCTGCAGGAGCTGCGCAACCTGACGATCCACAACGTCGAGGACGACGCGATCAGCTGCTGGTCCAAGCGCACCACCGGGCCGGACGGCCACAGCGACATCGTCATCGTCGTGGTCAACACCGATCCGCACGCGGTGCGCGAAACCATGGTCCACCTCGACATGGCCGCTCTCGGAATGCGCCCGGAAGACACTTTCACCGTGTACGACGAAATCACCGGCGGAACCTGGCGCTGGGGTGCGCAGAATTACGTCAAACTCGATCCGAACGGCGAACCGGCCCACATTCTCGCGGTCCGCCGCGGCCAGGCCTGATCCAGCGCGAATTATCTGGACCGGACGGTTCCGCAACCACGGCACCGAAAATTCTTCTGGCGGAACCGTCCCGGTCACTTTCCGATATGCCAAAGCCTCGCTCGAAGCCGCCCGGCATACCGCGTGGAAATCGTTTTCCTAATATCGGATCTGAGACAATCACTTGTTTATGTGACCTGGATCACATTAACTACCCGTAGGTGACCGGCTACTCCCGTGCTTAGGGTTCTGCCTGCCTGAATGAAATTCATTCATTGGCGGAATCATCTGCAGGGGGAATCAAATGCGCAAAATAAAGGCAATTGTTGCGGCCGGTGTCATGATGGCGGCAACAATTGGATTCACCGGCTCAGCGGAGGCGACCAGCCAGGCGAAATCGCTGACCATTCCGGGTAGCCAGGGCACCATTACCTCGAACACCTGGCGCACCACCGGCAACGGCTCGATCTCGGGCAACACCCGGCAGTGGGACTACCAGGTCTCGGCCGTCTACTCCGGCTCCAAGACCGTGCAGCGCATCCGCGCCACCTGGTGGTCCGGCGCCTCGCTGCGCACCAGCGCCTCGATCAGCGTCGGCATCAGCGGCTCCGGAGTTTCGGTCGGCGCCAGCTCGTCGTGGCAGCACACCACCACCAACCCGAAGTACTGGGAGAACACCAACGGCTCGAAGACCTCGAGCTGGCGGAGCAACATCATCGTCGCGCCGCAGCAGCACTACCTGAGCGGAACGATCTTCATGGCCAACACCGCCCTCGTGAAGCTCTCAAGCGACACCCGCACCTTCCAGATCACCGCTAGCGCCTAGGCGGCGGGAGTGACCACCTACAAGGCATTCGCGCTCAAAGCCGCTGTCGCCGCTTCGGTTCTCGCCCTGACCGGCGTCGGCGTCATCAGCCCGGCCGCGGCCACCAGTCAAGCGAAGTCCTATACGATCCCCGGCAGCCAGGGCACCATTACGTCGAACACCTGGCGCACCACCGGCAACGGCTCGATCTCGGGCAACACCCGGCAGTGGGACTACCAGGTCTCGGCCGTCTACTCCGGCTCCAAGACCGTGCAGCGCATCCGGACCACCTGGTGGTCCGGCGCCTCGCTGCGCACCAGCGCCTCGATCAGTGTCAGTGTCGGCGGCTCGGAGGTCTCAGTGAGCGCCGGCTCCGACTGGCAGCACGCCACCACCAACCCGAAGTACTGGGAGAACACCAACGGCTCGAAGACCTCGAGCTGGCGGAGCAACATCGTGGTCGCGCCGCAGCAGTACTACCTGAGTGGCACGATCTTCATGGCCAACACCGCCCTGGTGAAGCTGTCCAGCGACACGCGGACTTTCCAGATCACCGCGAGCGCCTGACACAATCATCGACGAAAGCTACGCCGCCGGTGCGTGGGGCCGTGGGGGCCGCCTCAACCCGTCGGCGTGGCGCGCGACTCGCAGTGGTCCGCGCGCCACAATATGCACTGTCCAGAAACGGGGGAATACCATCAAACGCGCATTGGCCCTGCTTGCCGCCGCGAGCCTCATCCTCACCGGCTGCTCCGGCGAACAGGCCCCGTCGGCCGAACCGGCTCCCCCGGTCATCCGGCTGCCCGAGAATCTGAATGCGGACAGCCTGGTGCTGTACAACCGTTTCACCCAGCGACTGCTTGCCTATGACCAGAAGTCGTTCACGGTCACTCAGGAGAGCAATCAGCAGAACTTCATCCAGTACGCCTTTCCGGTCGTCAGCGAATATTTCACCGCCGGCGACAGCAAAGGTGACGACTTCTCGGTACTGCGGGTGCGGGGCAACCGCATCGAAGAAGTCGTCGAATTGCCGCCGAACAGCGGAATTTTCCCGCTCGCCACGGATGGCAAACAGTGGCTGTACACCAAGAGCGACTACGTCGAGGGCCGCGAGACCCACCGTGTCCTGGTAGCGGTGGATCCGGACGGCAGCCACCGCGAGTACGCGGGCGCCACCGGACTGATCGACTCCGGCGCCATCATCGGCCACACCCTGTACTTCACCACCTTCGACGAGCCCACCGAGAAGTACTCGCTCAGCAGCCTGGACCTGCGCAGCCTCGACGCGAAGCCGAAGCCGTTGTCGAAGGGCCTGCCCGCGGGCGGGCTGTACGTACACAACGGCCTGCTCTACACCTCGACCGCGACGCAGCTCGTCAACGGCAAGGACGCCTTCGACTGCAAGGAATTCTGCTACTTCTACGACCAGGCCGGTGTGCTGCTTCGCATCTTTTTGAACAAGGAGGCGAGCCTGGTCCTCGACGTGATCGACTCGCGGACCAAGAAGGTGATCACCAGCCGCAAGGATCTGGTCGACTTCACCGTCAGCGGCGGCACGCTGGTGGTCTATCGCCGCGACGGCATCGACCGGATCCCGCTGAGCTCGAAGGCGGCGAGTTGACCACCACCGCACCGGCCAAGGTAACCGCGGCCCTGCACGGCGTGACGAAGACCTTCGACGGGCGCAAGGTGCTCGACGACGTGTCGTTCGCGTTCCAGCCGGCCACCCGGTATGTCGTGACCGGCCGAAGCGGCTGTGGCAAGAGCACTTTGCTGAACCTGCTCGCGGGCTATCTCGAACCGGACCTCGGCCGGGTCTCCCCCGCCGTCGCGACCGGCTATCTGTTCCAGGACGAACTGCTGTTCTCCAGCCTGACCGTGCGGCAGAACCTCGGCCTCCGCCTCACCGCGCTCGGCCTCTCCGATCACCAGCGCCGTACGACGGAGGCCCTGGCCAGGGCGGAGGTGGGCGGGCTTATCGACAACCCGGTCTCGCAACTGTCCGGCGGTGAGCGTCAGCGGGTCCAGCTCGCCACCTTGCTGGTGGCATCACCGCAACTGGTGCTGATGGACGAACCCACGTCGAAGCTCGACGCGGAAACCCGCCTCGACGTCGGCGGCGCCGTACTGGAGCTGTTCGCGGACCAGACCGTTGTGGTCGTCAGCCACGAGGAGCGCAGCCCGTTGTCCGATGGCGCGATCCGCCTTCGCTTGCAGGATGGACGACTCGACCATGACTGACCTCGCGCTGGTCACCGGCAAGGCACGCAAGTACCTGCGCACCTCGACCGTATTGTTCCTGCTGTCGCTGCTGCTGGCCGGCTCGTTCCTGATGGTGGTCGAGCGGCAGTACCTGCAGAACCGGGCCGACTTCACCGACAACGTGAATGTGCATCTGATCAAGGTCACCGGCCCCTCGCTGCGGTTCGCGGATCTGGCGAAGCTGCAGGACACGGTGCGCGCCGAGCGGCCCGGGGCGGCGTTCGACGTGGCGATGGAGTACTCACTCGGCTTCGGCATTCCCGATACGGCCGGGACGCCCCGCTTCATCTACGGGATCGACGGCAATGCCGCCAGGCTGCTCGGACTGCCTGCGATGGGCTCGGGGGTCGCCTACTCGATGACGCCGGTGGACAGTCGCCGGATCACCCTGCAGATCCCGATCGTCGAGATCGAGGCCGGCGGCATGTCCAGCGGCCGCACCACGATGAAGACGCTCGCCCTGTCCGGCGGCGTCTCCCGCGACACGCCTCTCGGCGTCCTGGGGCAACCGGATGCGAACGCGCTGTACGTCGACGGCGCCACCTTCCGCTCGATCGTCGAAGCGGCGTACGAGACCACCTGGGCGCGGTTCCAGTCGCAGTACGACAAGGAGAACGTTTTCGGCACCGAGGTGGTGCGCAATGCGTACGTCCACCTGGCGGACCTGGAAGACGTGAAGCCGGTCGCCGAGGCCGTCACCGCCAAGGGCTACGCCACGTCGTACACCTTGAAGGCCTTCGACGACCTGGCGGACTCGCTCAACACCACCTTGCTGATCGGCCTCATCACCGTGTTGATCGCTTGCCTCGGCTGCTTCGCCTACATCGTGCTGTCGTTCAATTCGTACCTGAACGTGTCGCACAAGGACATGGCGATCCTGCGCCACTTCGGCTTCGACGCTCGCCGGCTGGGCCAGATCTACGCCCACCGCGCTCGCAGCCTGCTCCAGCTGATCGCCCTGGTCGCGACGGGCTACCTGGTGGTCGGCGGCCTGCTCTTCCTGCCAACCGATCGGCTGAGGTTCGCCCTGATCAACGTGGCCGTCTGCCTGGCCCTCAGCGTTGCGCTCTACCTGGTGCTGCGACTGATCGTCATCCCCCGCCACGTCCGCCTGAGCGTGCTCACCCTGCTGAAGGCCGACAAAGAATTCGAGTGATCACGGACAGGCCGGACCTGCCGTGGATCAGCCCGTACGGCGGGTGGGGTGCTGGTGGTCGGTCAGCTGGAAGCCGGTGCCGCGGACGGCGTCGATGGTGAGGGTGGTGGAGAGTTCGGCCAGTTTGCGACGGAGGCGCTTCACCAGGGAGTGCACGTCCGCCGTACTGCGTAGGTGGCCGGTTCCCCAGACCGCTTGATGCAGCGCCTCGTAGGTCCACACCTGGAGTGGCTCGGTGGCGAGTTGCGTGAGCAGATCCCGTTCGAGCGGGGTGAGCGCGACTTCCCGATCGCCCCAGCTCGCGACCAGTCGCTCCTGGTCGATCCGCAGTACGTCGGCCGATTGCTCGATCACCGCGGGCGGCGCGGAGTGGTCCTCGCAGCGCGGTTCGAGCAGGCGGCGCAGTTCGTCCAGGCCGGACACCATCAGCAGCGGGCCGACGCCGTCGAGCATGGCGGCCAGCCGCATCCGCTGCTCCGAGTCGGCGCCCACGGCGATCACCAGCGGCAGCGGGGCGTCCTCCGGCCGGGCGGGATCGCCTCTTGACTCCGCTCCCCCATCGAGTTCGTGCACGAAGGCAACGATGTCAACTGCTGCCCGGAATTGCCAACAAACTGACAATGATTGGCAGAAATCGAGGGTTCTGCCTCGACAATTCGTGACAAGTTGCTCACGAGCAGTGCTTGTTGCCGTCACGATGTGACACATAAGGTCCACACCAGGTCACGACTGTCATCCGGTCGGGCTCTGGGCGCTGACGACCGCCAAGCACCGGCCACGACGCCGGCCGGCGGTCATCTGTCCCCTTTCTCCATGGCTCGGGGGAGTTCACGGAGTCGTTCTAGGAGGGGCTGCAGAACCATGTCTACACGCAACCGAAGAAGGGGCATCGCCAGATCACTGGTGAGTGCCATCGCTGCCGCGGCGGTCGTCGCGACGGGGCTAACCGCCACCACCGTGGCCGCACAGGCCGCACCGCAGGCCGATCCGGTGCCCGCGGCCGAGAAGATCAAACCTGAGCTGACGAAGGCCCTGCAGGGCAAGACCGCGACCGACTTCTGGGTCCGGTTCGCCGAGCGGGCCGATCTGTCCCAGGCCGCGAAGATCGCCGACTGGAACCAGCGCGGCACCGCCGTCGCCGCCGCCCTGCGCAAGACCGCGGCGGAGAGCCAGGCGAAGGTCCGCGCGGAACTCGACGGCATGCACCTGAAGTACGAGGCCTTCTGGGGCTCGAACGCCATCAAGGTGTCGGGCGGCTCGGTGGGTCACGTGCAGAAGCTGGCCGCGTTCACCGAGGTCGAGGGCCTGTACGCGCCGGTCCAGTACCAGGCGCCGAAGGTGACCGCCGGGACCAGCGGCCACACGACGATGGCCGTCGAGTGGGGTATCGCCAACATCAACGCCGACGACGTCTGGTCGACGTACGGCGTCAAGGGCGCTGGTATCACCATCGCCAATATCGACACGGGTGTGCAGTACGACCACCCGTCGCTGGTGAACCAGTACCGCGGCAAGAAGGCCGACGGCACGTTCGACCACAACTACAACTGGTTCAACGCGGCCGGCACCTGCGCGGCGGCACCTTGTGACACCAACGGCCACGGCACCCACACGATGGGCACGATGGCCGGTTCCGACGGTGGCGCGAACCAGATCGGCGTGGCTCCCGACGTCAAGTGGATCGCCGCGAACGGGTGCTGCCCGAGCGACGCCGCACTGATCACGTCGGGTCAGTGGATGCTCGAGCCGACCAACCTCGCCGGGCAGAACCCCGACGCGAGCAAGCGGCCGAACATCATCAACAACTCGTGGGGCTCGCAGTCGCCGTCCAACGACCCGTTCATGGAGGACATCGCCCTCGCGTGGGAGGCGTCCGGCATCTTCGGCATGTGGGCCAACGGCAACAGCGGTGCGCTGGGTTGTCAGTCGAGTGGTTCCCCGGGTAGCCGGATCATCAACTACTCGGCCGGTAACTACGACATCAACAACAACATCAGCAACAGCTCGGGCCGTGGCGTCGGCCAGGACGGCGAGATCAAGCCGAACATCTCCGCGCCCGGTACCAACGTCCGCTCGGCCATTCCCGGCAGCGGCTACGCCAACTTCAGCGGTACGTCGATGGCCTCCCCGCACGTCGCGGGCGCGATCGCGCTGCTCTGGTCGGCGGCACCGAGCCTGGTCGGCAACATCCCGGCCACCAAGGCGCTGCTGGACAACACCGCCACCGACAAGGAAAGCAGCCAGTGCGGCGGTACCGCGGACGACAACAACGTCTTCGGTGAAGGCCGTCTCGACGCCCTCGCGCTGCTGAACGCGGCTCCGATCGGCGACACCGGCACCCTGACCGGCAAGGTCACCAACGCGGCCACCGGTGCGGGTATCGCCGGCGCCACCGTGACCGTCACCGGCCCGACCGAGCGTCAGCTCACCACCGGCGCCGACGGCACGTACAGCACCCTGGTCAACGCCGGGGACTACAACCTCGCGGTCTCCGCGTTCGGTTACAAGTCGACCACCGGCACGGCCGCGGTCACCGCGAACGCGACCACCACCAAGGACTTCGCGCTCACCGCCGCTCCGCTGGTCAACGTCGGCGGAACGGTCACGGACGGCTCCGGCCACGGCTGGCCGCTGTACGCGAAGGTGACCGTCGAGGGCCCGGGTGGCGTGTTCGACTACACCACCCCGACCAACGGCCGGTACACCCTCCAGGTGCCGTCCAACGCGTCGTACACGATCAAGGTCGAGTCGCAGATCCCCGGCTACGAGACGGTCAGCAAGCCGCTCGTCGTGGGTGCGGGCAACGCCACCCTGAACGTCGCAGTACCGGTGCGCGGTGACTCCTGCCTGACGGCTCCCGGTTACGTCAACGGTTCGGACGGCGTCTACGAGACGTTCGAGTCCGGCGTGGCTCCGGCCGGCTGGACCGTCGTGGACAACACCGTGCCGGCCAGCGGCCAGGTGTGGACGTTCAACAACCCGGGCAACCGGGCCAACCTGACCGGCGCCGGCGGCAAGTTCGCGATCATCGACAGCGACAAGTACGGCTCGGGCGGCAAGCAGAACAGCTCGCTGGTCAGCCCGAAGGTCGACCTGACCGCCGTCACCGCTCCGGTGATCAAGTTCGCCCAGGACTTCAACTACCTGGGTGGCGAAAAGGCCAATGTGGAGCTGTCGATCGACGGCGGCACCACCTGGGAGACCGTGCTGACGCAGGCCACGGCCGACGTGCGCGGCGTCAAGGAGATCGCGATCCCGCAGGCGGCCGGTAAGGCCGAGGTGCAGGTGCGCTTCCACTACTTCGACGGTTCGTACGACTGGTGGTGGCAGGTCGACAACGTGCTGATCGGCAGCAAAGTGATCTGCCAGCCGGTCAACGGTGGCCTGGTCACCGGTCACGTGACCGACACCAACACCGGTGGCGCGATCAACGGCGCCGTTGTCAGCAGCGGCGACAAGCCGGCCGAGACCGCCACCACGGTTGCGACCCCGGCCGACACCGGTCTGGCCGACGGCTTCTACTGGCTGTTCTCCTCGGTCACGGGACCGCACCCGTTCACCGCGAAGGCCGGCAGCTACACCAGCAAGACCAGCGTGGTCGACGTCGAGGCCGACTGGACCACCCCGGCGAGCTTCGCGCTCGACGCGGGCCGGCTCAGCGTCACCCCGGGCAGCGTGGAGGCCACGCTGCGGATGCCGACCGGTAAGACCACCAAGTCCTTCACCGTGACCAACACGGGCAAGGCGCCGGTGGATGTCGAGTTCGGTGAGGTCGAGGGCGATGTCGAGATCCTCGGCGCCGACGGCAGCCGCAAGACCCGTGAGCAGATCGAGCAGTCGGACGGCGCACCGCTGCAGCGCCTGCAGGTACCGACCTCGTTCGCGAACAAGCTGGCCGGCAAGATGCCGGTACCGGCCGCCAAGCCCGGTATCAGCGCCGACCCGTGGACCGGGATCTCGAACTACCCGGCGACCGTGATGGACAACCGCACCGTCAACCTCGACGGCAAGGTCTACTCCATCGCGGGTGGCAACGGCAGCGCGTCGACGGCCAACAACTACGTCTACGACCCGGCCGCCAAGACCTGGACGGCCATCGCGCCGCTGCCGGGTGCCCGTAACGCCGTCACGGCCGGTGCCGTCGGTGGCAGGATCATCGTCAGCGGTGGCTGGGGCGCCTCCGGTCCGGACGCGGCCACCTGGTCGTACGACCCGGCCGCGAACGCCTGGACCGCGGTGAAGGCCAACCCGGCACCGCGTGCGGCCGCCGGACAGGCCGTGCTCGGCGGCAAGCTGTACTCCATCGGCGGCTGCACCACGGCCGCCTGCACCCCGATGTCGAACACCGTGGTGCGCTACGACCCGGCGTCCGACACCTGGGAGACCCTCGCCAACTACCCGGCCGCGGTGGCGTTCGTCGCCTGTGGCGCGGTCGGCGACGCGGTGGTCTGCACCGGCGGTAACAACGGCACGGCCGGTCAGAAGACGGGTGCCTCCTACGACCCGTCCAGCAACACCTGGACGCCGATCGCCGACGCTCCGGCCGACAACTGGGCCGCTTCCGTGGCGACTGGCGGCGGCAAGCTGCTCGTCGTCGGTGGCGTCCAGGGCGCGGCCGTCACCAACGCCGGCTTCGCGTACGACGCCGCGGCCAACACCTGGTCGAGCCTGCCGAACGCCAACACCCCGCGGTACCGCGGTGGCGCGGCCTGTGGGTTCTACAAGGTCGGTGGCTCCTCGGGTGGCTTCACCGCCACCGCCGACAGCGAAGTGCTGCCGGGCTTCGAGGACTGCGCCGACGCCGCGGCCGACGTCAGCTGGCTGACGATCGACCAGAAGGCGCTGACGCTGGCGCCGGGCGCCAAGGTCGTGGTCAAGGCCACGATGACCGCCGCCGTCGACCAGCCCGGCAAGTACACCGCCGGTATCAGCATCAAGGAGAACACCCCGTACTCGGTCGCGAACGTGGGCGTCACGATGAACGTGAACCCGCCGACCACCTGGGGCAAGCTCCTCGGCACCGTCACCGGCATCAACTGCCAAGGCCTCAGCGTCGCCATTCCGGGCGCCACGGTCCAGGTCGACTCGTGGGCGATGTCGTTCACCTTCACCACCGACGCGGAAGGTGGTTACGCCTACTGGCTGGACCGCCGCAACAACCCGCTGACGATCATCGCGGCAAAGGACGGCTGGAAGCCCCAGGTCCGCCAGAGCTCGGTGAACGTGAACACGCCGACAACCGAGGACTTCGTCCTCAAACCGGTGAAGTGCTAACCCCGTCAGACCCTAACCAGGCCTGACTAACCAGGACCGGTCCCACCCAGTACGCCGGGTGGGACCGGTTCTGCTTTCCCCCAGCCCCTTCACCCGCAGGCTGTTGCACCGGTGCCGGGTTGTAGCGCGGATGCCGGGTTGTAGCGCGGATGCCGGGTTGTAGCGCGGATGCCGGGTTGTAGCGCGGATGCCGGGTTGTAGCGCGGATGCCGGGTTGTAGCGCGGATGCCGGGTTGTAGCGCGGCCGCTGCCGGGTTGTTGGCCCGCTACCCGGTTGCAGAGCCTGTTGCGTTTTGGGTGTGGCGCGGGTTGCTGGGTGGGTTCGGGGTGCTGAAGGATTGGGTGGTGGCGAATTCGTATCGGCCGGTTGATCGTGATCAGGCGTTCTTGT
>NZ_JBHLTC010000040.1:0-380030 GCF_042434725.1 Kribbella deserti
CCCGTCTCGCCGAGGCCGGTTAACACCTAACGAAGCCTCCGGACTCGCCGGGGCGGCTCAATGATGAGGTGGGACGTGGGTAGTCGTGGCGAGGTGGTGGTTCGGCCGTTGACGCTGGCCTGGGTGGCTCGTCAGTTGGAGGTTGGCGAAACGGTTGTGCGGGTTGAGGTGCTGCATGGGGGCATTACGGCTGAGATGCGGCGGTTGACCGTTGGCGCGCGGGGCGAGGGCGTTCGGGAGTTGGTGCTGCGGAGCTTCGTTGACGAGCAGTGCGCCAGTGACTGGTTGGGCAGGGAGGCCGGGGCCCTGACCGAGTTGGCTGAGGCGACCGCGGTGCCGGCTCCGGCTTTGGTCGCGGTTGATCCGACGCCCGAGCATTGTGAGTATCCGTCGTTGCTGATGACCCATCTGCCGGGGCGGCCGATTCTTGGCGATGAAGGGCTGGAGGCGCGCGTGCCTGCGCTGGCTCGTCAGCTCGTGGCGATTCACGCGGTGCGACCCGTTCAGCGGCCTCGGGATTACGTGGCGTTGACGACCGCTGAGACTGTCGTGATTCCAAAGGCCGCCGACTCGGGGGTATGGACTGCCGCCATCGATGTGATCCGCAAGCCTGCGCCTTCCTATGAAGGGCGCTTCCTGCACCGGGACTTCCAGCCCGGCAACGTGTTGTTCGGCGACGTGCAGTCCCGGATCACGGGCGTCGTGGACTGGGCCGCCGCTTCGTGGGGTCCGGCTGACCTCGATGTGGCGCACTGCGCGACCAATCTCGCGTTGTTGCACGGGCCGGCGTGGGGTCTGCGGTTCGCCGAGGCGTACGAGCAGGCCGGCGGGGTCCTGGCGGCGGTCGCGAGTGAGCGGTTGTACTGGCTGGTGCGCGACGCTTTGGCGGCTTCAGAGGAAGTGCAACTGGTCGCGCAGCCGTGGCGGGAGGCAGGCCGGACCGACCTGACCATGCAAGTGGTGGAGAAGCGGTTGAATGCCTATGTCACGGCACTGATGACGGCTTAGCGCTGGTACCAGATTCGCACGGTGTTGCGGCCGTAGGTGAGGTTGCGCAGGCCGTCGGCTACGACGACGGCGTCTACGCCGAGGGCGCGGACCGGGACGGCGATGGTGCCGGCGCCTTGGCCCTTGCAGGGGTTCGCGACCCAGAGGATGTTGTTGTAGCGCCACTCGGCGGTCTGCACGTCCCAGCCGCGGATGCGGATCGCGGCCTGCTGCTGGTCGCAGATCTGGTCGTACCCGGTCAGGCCGATGTAGAGATAGCCCTGCTTCGCGTCGTACCGGCTGGTGGTCTTGAAGTACGAGCCTGGCACGTTGCCCGCGTAGCTGGTGTCGGCGAACGTGTACCCGTTACGGATGTACATGTACGCACCGGCCGGCGCGGCACCGGCGAAGGTCAGCAAGGTGGTGAGCGCGGCCGCGGGCACGGTGGCGATGAGCTTGCGCATTCGAGGTCTCTCCAGGGCAGTGATCCAGGCGAGTCGGGCCGACGGCGCAAGCGCTGAACGGACGCCTGAAGTTCGTGTGTGCCCCGTACCGACCAAAGCAGGTTAGTACATCTCTACCCTCAGTGGCCGATGATCAACCCGGCCGCGAGTCCTGCCGCGTACACAAGCTCGGTCAAGCCGGTGTCCTTCAGAACCGGGATGAGCGCCGGACCGACAGCCTCGCTCAGCACCACCTTCAGCGACCGGTAGGCCAGCGGAGCCGCTACAAGCGCTAGAAGTGCCCAAGGCGTCGCAAGCGCGCACAAGATGGCCAGGATGAACGCCAGCAGAATGAGACCCGCGTAGAGCTGCCGAGAGCGCGGAGCGCCCAGTACGACGGCCAGGGTTCGCTTACCTGTCACGGAATCCGTCGGAATGTCCCGAAGGTTGTTCGCGACAAGCAATGCGCAGGCGATCGCGCCGACTGCGATGGCTCCGGCCACGGCAGTCCAGTGCAAGGTCTCGGCCTGGGCGTACGTCGTACCAAGCACTGCGACCAGTCCGAAGAACAGGAAGACGCTGATCTCGCCGAGAGCCCGGTAGCCGTACGGCTTCTTGCCGCCGGTGTAGAACCAGGCGGCGAGCAAGGAGGCTGCACCGACCACTAGGAGCCACAAGCTGCTGGTGAAGCACAGGATCAGTCCGAGGATCGCACCGATGCCCAAGGCCACAAACGCGGCCGTCTTGACCTGCCGAGGGGTTGCCACCTTGGAGCCGACCAAGCGCAGCGGGCCGACCCGTACCTCGTCGGTACCGCGGATGCCGTCCGAGTAGTCGTTGGCGTAGTTCACGCCGATCTGCAGGGTCAGCGCGACCCCGAGTGCCAGCAACGCCTTCCACCAGACAAACGCGTCCAGGTACGCCGCGGCGCCCGTTCCGACGAGCACGGGGGCGACGGCGGCGGGCAGCGTCCGCGGCCGGGCGCCTTCGATCCACTGGGCAGGGGTGGCCATGGCCGAATTCTGTCAGTCGTACGCTCTTGAGCGATGACCACCCTTCGGTTGATCCCCGGCTCACCGCCCGCCGTGCTGTCCGCGCTGCGCGGCGTGCTCGACGGTTCCGGCGAGCCCTTCGCCCCGCTGCCGGCCGATCCGGCCCTGGCCGAGCGGGTACGACGCGTGGCCCGGGCCGACGTGCCGCTGGAGTCCGGCGCGGTGATGCTGCCGACCTCGGGCTCGTCCGGTGAGCCGAAGGGCGTGCTGTTGTCCCGCGAGGCCTTGATCGCCTCCGCGACGGCGACCCACGCGCGGCTGGGGGGTCCCGGCCAATGGCTGCTGATGATGCCGGCGTACTTCGTGGGTGGTCTGCAGGTGCTGACCCGCTCGTTGCTGGCAGGCGTCGATCCGGTGATTGCCGACGGCGCCGACTTCGCGGAGCAGGCCGGGGCGATGACCGGCGAGCAGCGGTACACCTCGATGGTGCCGACGCAGCTGGCCCGCCTGCTGGAGACCGACGTTCCGGCGCTGAGGTCGTTCGACGCGATCCTGATCGGCGCGGCCGCCACCTCGAACGAACTGCGGGCCAAGGCCGAGGCGGCCGGGGTCAAGGTCGTCACCACCTACGGCATGACCGAGACCGGCGGCGGTTGCGTGTACGACGGCCGGCCGCTCGACGGCGTGACCGTTGACCTCGACAACGATCGGGTGGTGCTCGGCGGGCCGACCTTGTTCGACGGGTACCGCCTCGAACCAGGGCTGACCGCACAAGCTCTGGACGGTAAGAAGTTCCGTACCCAGGATCGAGGCCGCTGCACCGAAGACGGCCGCTTGGAGATCCTCGGCCGGATCGACGACGTGGTGATCTCCGGTGGCGTGAACGTGGTGCTGCCCTCGGTGCAACAACGCCTGCTGACGCATGCCGGTATCACCGACGCGGTGGTGCTCGGTGTACCGGACGAGGAATGGGGGAGCCGGGTGGTCGCTTTCGTGATCGGCACGGCCGGTCTGGACGAACTGCGGGACCACGTCGCGGCGCAGCTACCTCGCACCTGGGCGCCGCGCGAGCTGATCCGGCTGGAGGAACTGCCAATGCTTGCCTCGGGCAAGGTCGACCGGCAACGCCTGCTGGAGTTGGCGCAATGATCTATTCGATTGCCCTGCGCAATAAATTCCGCGGTATCACCGCACGCGAGGGAATGTTGTTCGAAGGGCCTGCGGGCTGGGCCGAGTGGAGCCCCTTCCTCGACTACGACGACGCCACCTGCGTGGCCTGGTTGCGCGCCGCGCGCGAGGCGGCGTACGACGGATGGCCCGCGCCGGTGCGGGACGCCGTACCGGTGAACTGCACGGTGCCTGCCATCGGACCCGAGAAGGCCGCCGCGATCGTCCGGGCTTCGGGCTGCGCGACCGCCAAGGTCAAGGTGGCCGAACTCGGGCAGACGCTGGCGGACGACCTCGCCCGGGTCGAGGCCGTACGGGACGCGATCGGCACCGGGCGGGTCCGGATCGACGCCAACGGCGCCTGGTCGGTGGACGAGGCCGTTCGCGCGCTGAAGGAGCTCGGCCGGTTCGAGCTGGAGTACGTCGAACAGCCCTGCGCCTCGGTTGAGGACCTGGCCCTGGTCCGGCGTCGCACGAACGTGCTCGTGGCTGCCGACGAGTCGATCCGGCGGGCCGAGGACCCCTTGCGGGTAAGGGATTTGGAGGCGGCCGACATCGCCGTACTCAAGGTCCAGCCGATCGGCGGCGTGCGGGCCTGCCTCGACATCGCAGAGCAGATCGGCCTGCCGGTGGTGGTCTCGTCCGCGCTGGAGACCTCCATCGGTATCGCGGCCGGGGTAGCCCTCGCGGCGGCCCTGCCGGAATTGCCGTACGCCTGCGGGCTGGCGACCGTCTCGATGTTCACCGCCGAGGTGGTGGCCGAACCGCTGCTGCCGGTCGATGGCATGCTGCCGGTGGTCCGTCCGGTGCCGCGAGATGATCCGGAAGTGCAGGCGGACCAGGCGACCACCGAGCGATGGCAACAGCGGTATGACCGGGTCGAGGCCCTACTGAGGAGTGACCGATGAATCCGTCGACGGCGTTCGCGACCGTGATGGTGGACGAGCTGATCCGCAATGGCGTCCGGGAGGTCGTGCTGGCGCCGGGTTCGCGCAGTGCGCCGCTGGCGTTAGCGCTCGCTCAGGCCGATCGCGCCGGGCTGATCCGGTTGCACGTGCGGATCGACGAACGCACGGCCGGCTTCCTGGCGATCGGCCTGATGCGTGGTTCGGGTCTGCCGGTGCCGGTGGTGACCACCTCGGGTACCGCCGTCGCGAACCTCCACCCCGCCGTACTGGAGGCCTCCCACAGCGGACTGCCCCTGCTGGTGCTGAGCGCGGACCGGCCGCCGGAACTGCGGGGGAGCGGCGCCAACCAGACGACGGACCAGCTCAAGATCTTCGGTGACGCGGTTCGCCTGTTCCACGAGATCGGTACGCCGTCCAAGCAGCCCGGGCAGGTCGCGTACTGGCGTTCGGTGATCTCCCGCGCGGTGTCCATCGCGGTCGGCGCGCGGACCGCCGATCCGGGCCCGGTCCAGCTGAACTGCGCCTTCGCCGAACCGCTGGTGCCGGATCACCTGGCTGACTGGCCCGAACCCCTCGACGGTCGTACGGCGGCCTGGACAACGGTTCATCCGGGCGCGGTGTCGCCTTCGGCCGTATCGCCCGGGCCGAAGACCGTGGTGGTTGCCGGGGATGGCGCGTCCCAGTCGGCCCGGCTGGTCGCCGAAGCCGGAGGCTGGCCGTTGTTCGCCGAGCCGTCGAGCCGGTCCCGGATCGGCCCGTCGGTAATCTCGACGTACCGCCTGCTGCTCGCGGCCTCTGGATTGGCGGCCGAGATCGAGCGGGTGCTCGTGTTCGGGCACCCGACCCTGTCCCGCCCGGTATCGCAGCTGCTCGCGAATCCCGCCGTCGAGGTGATCGTGGTCGCCCCGACCGGACGCTGGCCCGACGCGGCCCGGCGTGCCACGCTCGTCGCGCCCGCGCTCGAGGTGACCGGCCCGGACGACCCGGCCTGGCTCGAACGCTGGCAGGCGGCCGACGCACTGGCCCGGCCGGTACTCGGCAAGCTGGACGGCCTCAGCGGACCGGTGGTCGCGGCGACGATGGGCGAGGCGATCGGCGCCGACGGCATGCTCGTGGCCGGTTCCTCCAACGCCATCCGCGACCTCGATCTGGCCCCGGTCGTACCGATCCGCACGGTCGCCAACCGCGGCCTGGCCGGGATCGACGGCACGCTGTCCACGGCCGTCGGCGCGGCCCTCGCGAACGCGGGTCCCACCTACGCCCTGCTCGGCGATCTGGCCTTCCTGCACGACGCGAACGGCCTCGTCATCGGCCCGGACGAGCCCCGCCCCGATCTGCGCATCGTCGTACTGAACGACAATGGCGGCGGCATCTTCTCCACCCTGGAACAAGGCGCGGGCGAATACGCCGAACACTTCGAGCGCGTCTTCGGCACCCCGCACGCGGTCGATCTCCAGGCCCTCTGCGCGGCCACCCGGACGCCGTACCAGCTGGTCTCGACCCGCGACGACCTCCGCGCCGCCGTCGAACGAACCGTAGCGGGGATCGACGTGATCGAGGTCCGCTTCGATCGCTCCACCCTGCGCGCGCAGAACGCCGCCATCACCGCGGCCGTGCGCGAGGCCCTGGGCTAGCCCGCCGTCCGGGCGGTCGTCACCAGGGTCGGAACGTGCAGAGTGCGGATGCGGCCGGCGAGGGCGCCGAGCACGAGCAGGACAAGCGAGGTGGTGACGATGATCGGCACCACCGCGCCTCGCAACGACGAGTTGAGCGGTGCCGCCACGGTCAGGATCACGCTCGCGCCGACGAGGGCCGTCGTCATCCGGCGGCCCGGCCGGGCGACGGCCAGGAACGGCAGGCACCAAAGGAAGTACCAGTCGTGTGCGGTCGGCCCGAGCAGTACGACGGCCAGCAGCGCGAAGCCGATCGCCCGGGCCGCCTGGTGGATCGTCGAGCGTAGCCCGAGTACGGCGATCAGGCCGAGCGCGCCGAGAATGCCGAGCACGCGAGCGAGATCGAGCGCCTGTTGCGCGGCGGTTTTCGCGCCGAACCAGTCGAGTACGCCGGAGGTGCCGAGGCCGATCAGGTTCGCGATCGACAGCGGCGATTTCACCAGCCCGGGTACGTCGAGGGCGCCGAGCCAACCGGAACCGACCCGGGTCAGTTCGCCGATCGTGACCAGGGTGAGGACCGAGACGGCCCCGGCGATCGCGAGACTCGCGAGCCGGGTCCGGATCCGCCTGGGCAGCGGGCTCATCACCGCGGCGATACCGATCACCACCAGCCCGCCCGGGAGTTTGACCGCCGCGGCGGCTCCCGCCAGCACCGCCGCCGTACCCCACTTGCCGTCCAGCGCCACGGTCAGCGCGTAACACCCGAGGCCGAGCATCAGTACGTCGTTGTGCGCGGCGCCGATTCCGTGCGTGATCAGCATCGGATTCGCCACCACGAGCCAGGTCGCGAAGACCGGGTCCACCCGGCAGGCCCGGGCCAGCCGTGGCACGGAGTACGCGATCAGGAAGGACCCGAGCACGGCCAGCGCCCGGTGCGCCAGCATCAGTAGGTACGGGTTCATCGTGATGTCGGCCGCGATTCCCCCGAAGGCCAACGGCACCGGCCCGTACGGCGCGGGGGTCCACCACCACATCGGGTCCACCGCTTCGACGATCGGGCCCGTCATCACGCCCGGGCCGACCTGATACGGATCGTGGCCCCGCGCCACGAGCGCGCCCTGGGCGGCGTACGACCAGGCATCCCGGCTGAACAGCGGCGGGATCAGGAGCAGTGGTACGAACCAGGTGACCGCGTACCGGCGCAGGTCGTCGCGCCATCGGGAGGCGAGCACCTCGCGCCCGATCGTCAGCCAAGCCCACACCATCAGGCCAAGGCCCGCCACCACGATCGCCAGCCCGGTCATCCGGCCGCCAAGGCTGTCCCGGAAGGGGAATTCGGCCAGTCTCGAGGATGCCGGTACCACCGAGGTGATCAGCCCGCCGACCGCCACCAGGCACGACCCGGCGAACCCCCGCAGCAACGGCGACACCTTCACGCCCGGACGCTAACCCGCCCCGGCAACCCCCGAATGAACACACCGCCAACTCCGTTCATCGGACCCTCGTGACCCGGCGTGTCGCCGTTCATCGGACCCTTGTGACCGAAGCGGCCCCACCGAATGGAGCTTCGGTGGGGCCGCTTCGGGCACGGGCTCAGGTCAGGCGGATTCCTTGCGGAAGGTGCGGGCGCCGACGGCGAGGCCGATGGCGGTCAGCAGGACCACCCAGAACAGGCCCCAGAGCGAAGCCGAACTGCTGATTTCGCCGCGGAACAGCGCGCGGACACCGCTGACGACGTGCTTGAGCGGGCTGATGTCGGACAGCCGCTGTAGCCAGGTCGGGCCGATGCTCATCGGCAGCAGGATGCCGGACAGCAGCAGCAACGGCATCGCGATGCCGTTCAGCAGCGGTGCCAGCGCGTCCTCGCTCTTGGTGATCAGCGCGACCGAGTACGACAGCGAGGCGAAGGTCGCGCCCAGCAGGGCCACGATCACCAGCGACAGCAGCACACCACCGATCGGGGCGCGCAGGCCCATCGGGAGGGCGACCAGCAACAGCAGGATCGACTGGACCACGAGTACGACGACGTCGCGCAGCACCCTGCCGGCCATCAGCGCGATCCGGGAGGCGGGCGTGACCCGGTCGGCCTCGATCACGCCGGCCCGGTACTCCGCGATCAGGCCGAAGCCGACGAACATCGCGCCGAACATGCCGAGCTGCACGATCAGGCCCGGAATGAACACCTGGTAGGCGTTCGTGGTGGCGCCCTCGCTGATCTGCGCGGTGATCGGCTCCAGCAGCGGGCCGAACAGGAACAGGTACAGCAACGGCTGGCTCAGCATCAGGATCGACCACATCGGGTTGCGCAGCGACAGCCGCATGGCCCGGTTGAAGACGATCCAGGTCTCGGTGAGAACGGTCATGCGACGGCCTCCTTCTCGGTCTTGTCGCTGCTACCCGAGTCGGTGCCGCCCGAGTCGCTGCTGCCCGAGTCGTCGCGCAGCGAGCGGCCGGTCATGGTCAGGAACACGTCGTCCAGGGTCGGGCGGTGCACCTCGACGCCGTCCAGTTCGATGCCCTGGGCATCGATCGAGCGGAGCAGGCCGGGCAGTACCGCACCGCCCTTGGGGATCCGGAAGCTGACCACGTTCTGCTCGGTCTCGAAGGACGTCGAGCCCTCCAGCAGCTCGACGATCTTCGTCACCGCGGGCGCCTGGCCGGCATCCGCGAGATTGAGCCGGACCGCGTCACCGGAAACCCGCTGCTTGAGCTCCTCCGGCGTGCCGGAGGCAACGATCTTGCCGTGATCGATGACCAGGATCCGGTCGCACAACGCGTCGGCCTCGTCCAGGTAGTGGGTGGTGATGAAGATCGTCGCTCCCCGCTGCCGGAGCTGGCGGATGTGCTCCCACAGGTTGGCCCGGGCCTGCGGATCCAGGCCGGTGGTGGGCTCGTCGAGAAAGATCAGCTTGGGCTCGTGCACCAGGCCCATCACGATGTCGAGACGGCGCCGCTGGCCACCGGACAGGGTCTTGCACTGGCGTTTCCACAGGCCGCCGAGATCGAGCTCGTCGAACAGTTTCTGCCCGGCCGCGATCGCGGACTTCTTGTCCACGCCGTAGAGCCGGGCGTGGTCGACGACCTCGTCGCCGGCGATCGCCTCAGGCAGCGTGGAGCCGCTCTGGGGCACGTAGCCGATCCGGCGGCGAACGCCGACCGGGTCCTTCGCGAGGTCACAGCCCGCGACGGTGGCGGTTCCGCTGGTCGGCGTGATCAGGGTCGCCAGCATGCGCATGGTGGTGGTCTTACCGGCGCCGTTCGGGCCGAGGAAACCGACGATTTCGCCGTCGGCCACATCAAGGTCTACCCCCTGCACGGCCTGGACCGGGCCGCGCTTGGTCTTGAAGGTGCGGACGAGTCCGCGAGCTTCGATCATCATGCCGGCCAGTCTGAACTAGTCAACATTGAATAGTCAAAGTTGATTAGTTGTCCGGTTGCCACTCCGGCGGCACCTGGTCGGACCCCCAATGGGTCACTAGGTCAGCAGGAGGCTGCCACTTCCGCGGCTCCCCGGCGAACGAATATTCGCCGTCCCGCACCCGCTGCAGGAACTCCCGTGTCCACTGCAACTCCCCGAGGTCGCGAGCCGAGGAGATTCGCAGCATCTCAACCACGTGGTCCGGTATCGCCGCATCCTCCAGCACGCCCCGCTCGGCGAACCGCTGCTGCTTGTCCAACTGCTCCAGCTGCATCGTTCGCGACTCCAGGCCCGCGATCACCTCGTCCCGCTTCAGCGACCACAGAAAGCTCAGCGCCGCCTGCATCCGGTCCGGCCGGAACGGCGCGACGTTCCAGAGCGCCTCGCGCAGCAAGATGAAGTACTCGCTTTCGCCTTCGGCGGTCAGCTTGTACGACGTACGCCCCGGTCGATCGTCGCTCTCGGTGGTCTGGATCTCGGCGAGGTATCCGTGCTTGGCGAGCGTGCGCAGGCCGGAGTAGATCGAGCCGGGATTGATGTTCGCCCAGACCTGGACGTTCCACGTGAGCAGCTCGCGGCGTAACTGGTAGCCATACGCCGGCTGGAAGATCCGAACGACGCCGAGCAGCAACAACCGGGTAGTGGACATATCCCCAGCTTAGGACGCCGGCTCGCGCCTTCCCCGGCGTTCGATCGCCGGAATCCGCCCGCTCCGGCAGCCGTCCAGGGCGCTGAGCACGGGCGGATCCAGCCCGGTCACAAGCGTCCGATGAACGGCGACACGCCGCGTCAGAAGGGTCCGATGACACGCCGGGGAGGTGGATGGGCGCGCGTTAGGGCTCGGTCGAGATTCCGCGCGCGATTTGCAGTAGGCGGTGCTCTGACAGCAGTGCCGTGGGTACCTTTCGGACCGGGTGGAACAGCTCCACACTCACGAGGATCTGGATTCCGTCCGGGCGGGCCAGCCGGAGAGAGTGTGTCTCGTTGTGACCGTCGTTCTGGGTCTGGAAGAACGCCAGGGACTGATCGGGCAGGCGCCGGATCGCGTCACATCTGCGATGCGGGCCGTCGGGCGGGCCATCAGCCGATTCGCAGATTCGCGGCACTGTGGCGCCCGCCTTGCGGTCACCGATCTCAACGGTGATGGCAAGCGGAACGCGGTCGGGCTCCTCGTACAAGGCGTGCGCGGACAGGTGTGGCGTGAGCTTCTTGCCGTCGCTCCATCCGCCGCTGGAGTGTTTCAGTTCAGGATGTTGCCTGAGCTCGGGAATCAGGCGCTCGAAGTCCTTCAGCAGCAGCCGGGATTTGGCTGTTGCCTTGGTGGGCAGATCGCCGACCGTCGGCACCTTGTCCCACGGCGTCGTCGGCGTGCCGGTCACCGGCTCACCGGGCAGCCCGTTCGCGGCCACGGGCGGCTCGGCCGGCCGGACGGCGTACGTCACGCCAACCGCCATGGCTGGAAAGGCCAGTACGGCGACGCAGGCCAGCGCGGTACGGCGGTGGGCCTGGCGGCGGCCCTTGGCGATGTGCGCGTCCATATCCAGGGTGCTGGGCGGTTCGTGCTCGACCAGTTCGGCGAGCAGCGTTTGAACCTGGTCGTTGTCGGTCATAGCGCCTCCTCGTAGTCAGTGCGAGTGACGACACCGGCGGGAAGCAGGCGTCGGATCGAGTCGAGGGCACGGGAAGTCAGCGTTTTCACGGCGCCTTCGGAGCATTCCAGCACCGCCGCGGCCTGCTGGACGGAGAGATCGTCGTAGAACCTGAGCACCAGCACGGCCCGTTGCCGTCGGGGCATCTGATCCAGCAGCCTGTGCAGATCCGCCCGATGGACCGGAGTGTCATCCGCCGGGCCGGGAAGCTCCGGTAGCACCTCGGTGGGATGTTCCCGGCGCCACGGGCGACGCTTCTCGTCCAGAAAGACCCGGACCAGGATCTTGCGCACGTACGCGTCGGTGTTGCTGGCGTCGCGAGCCGACCGCCACGCGCCGTACAGCTTGATCACCGTGGCGGACACCAGGTCATCGGCCCGGTGCCAGTCGCCTGACAGCAGGTACGCCGTGCGCCGAAGACCGGCCTGCCGGGCGATCACGTACTCCCTGAACTCGGCCTGATCTCGGGCCTTCATCCGGTTCCGCCTTTCGTTGTGCCTCTGGCGGATAGACGTAACGGGTGCGCCGGGAGGTTACGGCGCGGCCCGGAGATTTCTGGCGACACGTGGCGGGCGCGATCACTACCGTGGCGGATATGAGCGTACGAGTGTCGCGGGTCCCGGCGGAGTTCGAGAAGATCGTCTTCGGGTTCCTGCAGCAGGACCCGGTGCTCAACACGGTGCTGCTCGGCAACGTGCACGAGCGGGCCAGCCGGCCGGTTCCGGGCGAGGACGAACCGCCCATGCTGGTCTCGGTGCACGACCCGGCCGGACAGGTGATCGGGGCCGCCATGCGAACCGCCGGGCGGGGCGTCCACCTGGGCGGACTGCGGGCTGACCTCGCTCCCGAGGTGGCCGCGACGTACGCCTCGCTGTGCCCGGAGGCCCCCCATGTCAGCGGTACGGCGGACGCGGCGCGGGCCTTCGCCGACACCTGGTCCACGCTGACCGGCCGGGGCTTTACCGAAGGCCGGGGAACTCGCCTGCACCGGCTCGACGTACTCGTGGAGCCGACCGTGAGTGGTGCCGCCCGACGGGCCGCGGCGGCCGATGCGGAGTTGTGCGCGCACTGGGGTGGCGCGTTCGAGGACGAGGTTGCGCTCTCGGGAGGGACCAAGGAGATGCAGCTGGCCTGGGCGCGGAGCCAGATCGAGCGAGGCACGCTCTGGCTGTGGGAGGACCAGGGTGAAGTCGTCAGCCTCGCGTCGTTCCGCCCATCGATCTTCGGTGTCTCGCGGATCGGTCCGGTTTACACGCCGGCGGAGCGGCGTGGGCGGGGTTACGCGAGCGCGGTGACGGCGGCAGTCTCCCGCCAGATCGTCGCGGCTGGTTCGCTGGCGTGCCTCTACACGGACCTGGCGAACCCGACCTCGAACAAGATCTACGCGGCGCTCGGATACCGGCCAGTAGCCGACTTTGTGGACTACGTCTTCACCTGATCGTGCGGCGGTGGTCATGGCTTCGGGGTGGTTACGGAGTTAGCGTGCCGGTATGACGGTGCGAGTGACGCGGGACGCCGAAGAGTTCAAGACCACCGTATTCGCCTTCCTGCAAAGGGATCCACTGCTGCATTCGGTGCTGCTGGCAACAGTGCAGGACCTGCTGAACGTTGCCCATGGCGCCGAACCCGATCCGTACTTCTTCTCGTTGCACGGAGCAAACGACGACGTGGTCGGCGCCTGCCTGTGGACCGAGCGCAAGGGCATCTTCCTGGGCGGGCTGACCGCCGACCTGGCCGTCGAGGCCGCCGACGCGATCGCGGAGGTGCACCCCGAGTCGATCTTGCTGGAGGGGCTGCCGGATACCGCGCAGGTCTTCGTCAAACGCTGGTCCGAGCTGCGCGGGGTGAATCCGCGCGAACTGGACGGGATCTGTCTGTACCGGTTGAACGAGTTGGTACCGCATACCGCCGCAGGTGAAGCCCGGTTGGCCGAGGAAGACGACGCAGGACTGTGCGCCAAGTGGGTGGACGCTTTTCGCCGCGAGGCCGAACCAGCTCCGGGCACTACCGCGTCGGGCCATGACCTCGAGGGGTGGGCGTTGGGCCGGATCGCGGCGCGGCAGCTGTGGCTCTGGCAGAACCACGGCGAGCCGGTCAGCATGCTCGGCCACCAGATCCCGGTATTCGGTGCAACCCGGGTCGGACCGGTCTACACGCCGCCGGAGCACCGAAACCACGGCTACGCGAGTGCGTTGACCTCCCACGTCTCGGCCCTGCTCCGCGAAGAACGCCTAGAGGTCTGCCTCCGAACCGACCTCTCCAACCCCACCTCCAACAAGATCTACCAAGCCATCGGCTACACCCCCGTAACCACCTTCACCCGCTACACCCTCACCTAACTAACCGCGTTCACGCCGTCCGGCTGTCACGTCGTACGGGCGTGGCCGAGGTGAACGCGGCGGGGTGTCACGGCGTTGCGTCGATTCGGCTGTATTCGCTCGCCCTGGCCGCGGTGGGTCGTTTGGTCGCCGGCGTGGCGGGCGAGTTCGGACGAATCGTCGCCGACTCCGCCACGCGGAAGGTTCTGCGGCGGCTGTCCACCACCGGGCTCGTGAACCCCATCACCGTAGGCGCGAGCGTGCAATACGTGCTGAACAGAGAGCACCTGGCGGCAGAACCAGTCATCGAACTGCTGAAGCTCCGGGCAAAGCTGATCGACCGGATGCGGGAGGCGATCGATTTGCAGTGGACGGAGAAGCCGCTGACCGCGAGCTTGTTTGGCTCCGCAGCACGAGGCGACGGTGGCGTAGCCGGCGATATCGACCTTCTCGTCGTACGCCCCGCCGACGAGATTCACCCGGAGTGGGAGAACCAGATCAGTTCGCTGGCGAACTGGGTTCACCGGTGGACCGGCAATCAAAGACGCTGGCGCGGCTTCAGGTCGACTGCTTGACGTCAAGGATGGCGCTCATTACGGCATGATCTTCGTCAGCGCCGCCCAGGCGAAGGCTGCATTCCGGAACGCGGCCACGTTGATCGATGGAGCAGCAAAGCCAGTGACCTGGTCTCGGACGACGGACTTCACGGCGTACGAAACCTCGGCCGGGCGTGAGCTGGCGGGGACCGGGCCGGGGGATCGGTGACGATTCGCCCGGATTTGACCGCATGACCGTTGCTTTCGATAGCGGCCCGCCGCGCAGGCGGGTCAAATCCAGGCGAATCGACGCAGTGCCAAAGGCCTACGGATTTCGGCCGGGTGGTTCCGGTGTTGGGGTGGAAGCCAGCACGCGCCGCTTACGGGATGTCCGTGGAGGTGCCTGGGGTCAGGGGGTTGTACGGGGCCGGGGTTTGGTTGGTTAGCCAGGTTTGGGTCAGGGCTTGGCCGCGGTCGGAGAGGAGGGCGTCGTGGATGCCGATGGCTTGTTCGGCTTTCACCTCGCGGCCGAAGGTGATCGCGTCGGCAAGGGTGTGCCAGGGGGCGGACAGGGGGATGAGGTTGGTGTGCACGGCCCGGCCGGGGAGGGTCCAGGAATCACCCGGGTGGTACACCGCGTCTTCGATGAGAAAGGCAACGTTCTGGCATGGAACACCCAGCTCCGGCAGGATGATCGCGTGATCGTTGCCAAAGGCATCGACCGAGAACCCTGCCGCGTTGAACGACTCGCCACCCGATACCACGCTCACTCGATCCGCCACCTCGGAGAGCTTCGACGCCACCGAGGCGTTCGTCCAGATCGGCACGTCGAGCGGTAGCAACCGGTCGACGTCCAAGTGGTCGGAATGCTCGTGGGTGATGAGGATGCCGTCGACACCTTCGAAGGCCTCAGCCTCGGTCCAGACACCCGGATCGACGAGCAGGACCTTGCCGTCCTTCTCAAGCCGGATGCAGGCGTGGGTGAACTTGGTGAGCTGCATCGATCAGTCTCCCAGCGCGTCTCGCATCGGCACCAGCTTCGCGTTCGACTCGGCCAGTTCGGCGGCCGGATCGCTGCCCGCGACGATGCCGCAACCGGCGAACAGACGCATCCGCCGGGGATCTTGCGGATCGGCCTGACCGCAGCGCAGCGCGATACCCCACTCGCCGTCGCCGCTCGCGTCCATCCAGCCGACGGGACCGGCGTACCGGCCGCGGCCCATGCCCTCGATATCGCTGATCAGGTCGCGGGCCACGTCGGTCGGCGTACCGCAGACGGCGGCGGACGGGTGCAGCGCGGCGGCGAGACCGAGCGCGGAGGCACCGTTCGCCGCGACACCGGCCACGTCGGAGGCGAGATGCATCACGTTCGGCAGGTGCAGCACGAACGGCGTCTCGGGCACGTTCATCGACTGGCAGTGCGGTTCGAGCGCGTCGGCCACCGAGCGAACGGCGAACTCGTGCTCCTCCAGGTCCTTGCTCGACCGGGCCAGCGAGGCCGCGAGCGCGAGATCGTGCGCGTCGTCACCGGTACGGCGAATCGTGCCGGCCAGTACGCGTGAGGTGATCAGGCCCTTCTCGCGGCGGACCAGCAGTTCGGGCGTCGCGCCGATCAGGCCGTCGACGGCGAACGTCCAGCAGTTCGGGTACGCCGCGGCGAGGCGGCGCAACGGCCGGCGCAGATCGATCGGCTGGTCGGCGATCGCGATCAGGTCCCGGGCGAGCACCACCTTGTCGACGTCCCCGTCGGTGATCCGGCCGACCGCGTCGGCGACGATCGCGGACCAGGCGGTACCGGACCGCGCGCCGTCGGCGAAGGCGATCGGCCCGACCGGGTCGGGTTCGTACCGGCCGAGCGTCGGGGGAGCGGTCAGCGAACTGGCCGGTGAGATCGTCGTCACCCAGGTGGTACCGCCGCGGCGGCCGACGATCACCTCCGGTACGACGAGCTCGCTCGGGTCCTCGTCGGTGAAACCGAACGAACCGAAGCAGACCAGGCCGGAACCGGGCACGGCCAGGTCGTCGCGCACCACCGCGGCCGAGGTGAGCCGTTTCCACCAGGCCTGCGCCTCGGCGAACCGGTTGCTACCGGCAACGTCCAGCCGGGCGGCGGCGCCCCAGCCGACGATGCCGTCTCCGCGCCGTACCCAGGCGAGCGCGCCGCTGGTGGGCAGGTGATCCATCAAGGTCGGCGAGACATCCGTCACAACGTGGCTGCGAACCACCAGATGTGGCGCCGGAGCCCCGGCCGGATAGGTGTCCGGCAGGCTCACGAGTCGGTCCGATCGCAGCCTGGCGACGCTTGCCGCGCTCCCCGCAGACGTCCGCTCACGAATTCTCCTCGTCGACCACGGAACAGAAGCCTCACGGCAAGCAAGCGTAGGCCTAGTTCTGGAACGCATCATGCCGAGTGCCCGATTCGGCCCTCACCAGCCAGCCGAGCCGCGCACCAGCCGCACCTCGCCCACCGCACCACCGGTGGGCATAACGCGCCTTGACCGGATGCGAGACTGGCCCGGTGAGCCGAGCCGATCTGAGCAAGCAGCCCGAGGCCGTTGCGGCCATGTTCGACGACCTCGCCGAGGGGTACGACCGCACCAACGCCGTCGCCACCCTCGGCCTGGAGAAGTTCCACTGGCGGCCGCAGACCCTGGCCGCGATCGACCCGCGCAAGGGCGATCGCATTCTCGACCTGGCCGCCGGTACCGGCACGTCCAGCGTGAAGTTGCGCGAAGCCGGTGCCGAGGTGGTGTCGTGCGACTTCTCCATCGGCATGCTGCGGGTCGGCCGGCGGATGTTCCCGGAGCTGGACTTCGTCGCGGGTGACGCGCTGCACCTGCCGTTCGCGGACGCGTCGTTCGATTGCGTGACGATCTCGTGGGCGCTGCGCAACGTGAACGACGTCAAGGTCGCGCTGACCGAGATGCTGCGGGTGACCAAGCCCGGCGGCCGGCTCGTCGTACTGGAGAACTCGCACCCGACCTGGAAGCCGTTCCGGGTGGGCTACCTCGAGTACATGATGCGCGCGGTGCCGACGCTGGCGAAGGCCGTTGCCACGAACCCCGAGGCCTACATCTACCTGGCCGAGTCCGTGCGCGCCTGGCCGGATCAGGCCACGCTGGCCCGCACGATCGAGGGCACCGGCTGGGGCGACGTGCAGTGGCGCAACCTCACCGGCGGCGTGGTCGCCATCCACCGCGCCCGCAAACCAGCCTGACGCCGTATGAACGCAAAGAAAAAGCAGACCACTGGGGGCAGTGGTGGGAAAGCGATTTACGCACCCTGGATCTTGCGTAAATCGGCTGCTGGTAAAGGGATCCGGGCCGGTTTCTCAGAGTCGTTGACGCGTCCTAGACTGTCCCGTGTCCTGGGTTCGTGAATCAGTTCACGAGGAGTTCCGCACTCCAGTCCGGGGCACTGTCAGAGATCGAACCTCTACCAGCCAGGCCGGGATGAGATGAGCCAGATCGCGTCGACCACGGGTCGGCAGCAGGCCGAGACCGCAGATGTGATCGTTGTCGGCGCCGGGCCCGCGGGCTCCTCCGCGGCGTACCACCTGGCGAACGCCGGTCTCGACGTACTGCTGCTGGAGAAGACGGCATTTCCGCGCGAGAAGGTGTGTGGCGACGGCCTCACCCCGCGCGGTACCAAGCAGCTGATCAACATGGGCATCGACATCTCGCCCGAGGCCGGCTGGATCCAGAACTACGGTCTGCGCATCCAGGGCGCCGGGCATGTCCTGCAGCTGGACTGGCCCGAGCTGTCCAGCCACCCGAACTACGGGCTGACCCGGAACCGGATGGACTTCGACGACCTGCTCGCCCGCCAGGCCGTGAAGGCCGGCGCGAACCTGCGCGAGCGGACCAACGTCACCGGCCCGATCCTGGACGACAAGGGTCACATCGTCGGCGTGGTCGCGAAGCCGGTCGACGACAACGGCCGCCGCGCGGGTGCGGACATCGAGTTCCGCGCGCCGCTGGTGATGGCTGCCGACGGCAACTCCTCGCGGCTCAGCATCGGCATGGGCATTCACAAGCGCGACGACCGCCCGATGGGTGTTGCCGTGCGCACCTACTTCACCAGCCCGCGGCACGACGACGACTATCTCGAGTCCTGGCTGGAACTGTGGACCGACGACCCGAACAAGCCGGGCGGCCGCAACCTGCTGCCGGGCTACGGCTGGATCTTCGGCATGGGCGACGGCACGGTGAACGTCGGCCTCGGCATCCTGAACACCTCCGACGCCTTCGGCAAGGTGGACTACAGCGACCTGCTCAAGCAGTGGCTGAAGAACACCCCGGAGGAATGGCAGTTCCGCGACGAGTTCCAGACCATTCCGATTCGCGGCGCGGCCCTGCCGATGGGCTTCAACCGGCAGCCGCACTACACCCGCGGCCTGATGCTGCTCGGTGACGCCGGTGGCATGGTGAACCCGTTCAACGGCGAGGGCATTCCGTATGCGATGGAGTCCGGCGCGTTCGCGGCCGAGGTCGCCGCACAGGCGCTGCGTCGCCAGCCGGGTCAGCGTGAGCGCGCCCTCTCGGCGTACCCGAAGGCGCTCAAGCAGGAGTACGGCGGCTACTACACGCTCGGCCGCGTCTTCGTGAAGCTGATCGGAAATCCGGAGGTGATGCGGCTGTGCACCAAGTACGGTCTGCCGCGCACCACCTTGATGAAGTTCACCCTCAAACTCCTCGCGAACCTCACGGATCCTCGTGACGGTGACGTGATGGACAAGATCATCAACGGCCTGACGAAGGTGGCTCCGGCCGCCTGAGATGACGTCACCCGGTCGCGTAATCGGCGGGGCGGGTGAGCAAGACCACAGCGGGACTGGTAACAACTTGTCCCGTCGGCAGTAGACAAGGCACCGATCCGGCAGTACGGACGCAGAAGGAGGGAGCACGGACACGATGCACCCTTACGTACCGATTCTCATCCTCGGGATTCTGGCCACGATCTTCGTGGCCGGCACCTTGGTGACGAGCGCAGTTGTCGGCCCGAAGCGCTACAACCGGGCCAAGCTCGACTCCTATGAGTGCGGCATCGAGCCGACCCCGCAGCCCGTCGGCGGTGGCCGCTTCCCGGTGAAGTACTACATCACCGCGATGCTGTTCATCGTCTTCGACATCGAGATCATCTTCCTGTACCCGTGGGCCGTCGCGTTCGACTCGATGGCACTGTTCGGTCTGATCGAGATGGTGCTCTTCATCGCAACCGTGTTCGTCGCGTACGCCTATGTCTGGCGTCGCGGTGGACTGGAATGGGACTGAGTCATGGGTGTTGAAGAACAGCTTCCCGCCGGCGTCCTGCTGAGCACGGTCGAGGGCCTGGCGGGTTACATGCGCAAGGCCTCGTTGTGGCCGGCCACCTTCGGGCTGGCCTGCTGCGCGATCGAGATGATGACCACCGGAGCGCCGCGGTACGACGCCGCGCGGTTCGGTATGGAGGTCTTCCGGGCCTCGCCGCGCCAGGCCGATCTGATGATCGTGGCCGGCCGGGTCAGCCAGAAGATGGCCCCCGTGCTGCGCCAGATCTACGACCAGATGCCGAACCCGAAGTGGGTGCTGGCGATGGGTGTCTGCGCGTCGTCCGGCGGCATGTTCAACAACTACGCGATCGTGCAGGGCGTCGACCACGTCGTGCCCGTCGACATGTACCTGCCCGGCTGCCCGCCGCGGCCGGAGATGCTGCTCGATGCGTTCCTCAAGCTGCACGAGGACATCCAGCAGATGAAGCTCGGTGCCAACGCCAAGGCGCTCGACGCCGAGAACGAGAAGGTCGCGCTGACCGCGGCCCCGACGCTCGAGATGAAGGGTCTGCTCCGGTGAGCGAGCTGCGCGAGCGAACAATCAAGTACAGCGCGACTTGTGCCTCGTCGGCGCCCGCAGCGAAGCGAGGACGTCGATGAGTACTACCCAACCCGAGAACCTGCCGGCGACTTCCGCCGCCAGTGACGCGCAGACCCCGGGCGCGCCGGAGGTCATCGACCAGCGCCAGGGCATGTTCGGCGCCCGCGGCACCGGTGACACCTCCGGTTTCGGTGGCCTGCGCCGCCAGGTCGCGCTGCCCGGCGGATCGGCCAAGCCGTACGGCGGCTGGTTCGACGAGGTGGCCGAGCGGCTGGAGAACCTGGTCGGCGACGACGCGATCGAGAAGGTCGTGGTGGATCGCGGCGAGCTGACCGTGCACGTGCGGCGTGAGCGCCTGGTGGAGGTCGCGCAGCACATCCGGGACGACGCCGGCCTGCGGTTCGAGTTCTGCTCGGGCGTCAGCGGCGTGCACTACCCGAACGAGACCGGTCGCGAGCTGCACGCCGTCTATCACCTGCTCTCCATCACGCACAACCGGCGGATCCGGCTGGAGGTGTCCTGCCCGGACGCCGACCCGCACATTCCGTCCGTGGTGAGTGTCTACCCCGCCAACGACTGGCACGAACGTGAGACGTTCGACTTCTTCGGCATCATTTTCGACGGTCACCCCGCGCTGACCCGGATCCAGATGCCGGACGACTGGCCGGGTCACCCGCAGCGCAAGGACTACCCGCTCGGCGGCATCAACGTCGAGTACAAGGGCGCCGTCATCCCGCCGCCCGACACGCGGAGGTCGTACAACTGATGACTGCTACACAGGACCCCTACGCGGCGCCGTCGACCGCCCGGAACACCACCGAGGGCAAGGTCTTCACCGTCACCGGTCAGGACTGGGACTCGGTCGTCGCGGGTATCGGCGACGAGACCGAAGAGCGCATCGTCGTCAACATGGGCCCGCAGCACCCGTCCACGCACGGCGTACTGCGGCTCATTCTCGAGATCGAGGGTGAAACGGTCACCGAGGCCCGCTGCGGCATCGGCTACCTGCACACCGGTATCGAGAAGAACATGGAGTACCGCTCCTGGGTGCAGGGCGTCACCTTCTGCACCCGGATGGACTACCTGTCGCCGTTCTACAACGAGGCGACCTACAGCCTGGGCGTCGAGCGGCTGCTCGGTATCGAGGACCAGATCCCGGAGAAGGCCAGCGTGATGCGGGTCCTCCTGATGGAGCTGAACCGGATCTCCAGCCACCTGGTCTGTATCGCCACCGGCGGTATGGAGATCGGCGCGCTGACCGTGATGACGATCGGCTTCCGCGAGCGCGAGATGACGCTCGACCTGTTCGAGCTGATCACCGGCCTGCGGATGAACCACGCGTTCATCCGGCCCGGCGGCGTGGCCCAGGACCTGCCCCCGGGCGCCCTGGACAAGATCCGCGACTACATCAAGTGGATGCGCAAGCACCTGCCCGAGTACGCCGAGCTGTGCAACGCGAACCCGATCTTCAAGGCCCGGATGGAGGGCGTCGGCCACCTCGACCTGACCGGGTGCATGGCGCTCGGTATCTCCGGTCCGGTGCTGCGCTCCACCGGTTACGGCTACGACCTGCGCAAGGCCCAGCCGTACTGCGGTTACGAGACGTACGACTTCGACGTACCGACCTGGGACACCGCCGACGCGTACGGCCGGTTCCGGATCCGCCTGGCGGAGATGGACGAGAGCCTGAAGATCGTCGAGCAGTGCGCCGATCGGCTGGCCAAGCTGGACGGCGAGCCGGTGATGGTGGCCGACAAGAAGATCGGCTGGCCGAGTCAGCTGGCCGTCGGCAACGACGGCATGGGTAACTCGCTCGACCACATCAAGCACATCATGGGCGAGTCGATGGAAGCGCTGATCCATCACTTCAAGCTGGTCACCGAGGGCTTCCGGGTCCCGGCCGGTCAGGCCTACGTGCCGGTCGAGTCCCCGCGCGGTGAGCTCGGCGCGCACGTGGTGTCCGACGGTGGCACCAAGCCGTACCGGGCGCATTTCCGCGACCCGTCCTTCTGCAACCTGCAGGCGATGCCGATCATGTGCGAGGGCGCACAGGTCGCCGACGTGATCGTCGCCGTCGCCAGCCTTGACCCGGTGATGGGTGGAGTGGACCGCTGATGGCTGAGAGCACATCGACCAACAAGACCGTGCCGTACAGCACCGGTGACTCGAAGATCGGTGAGTCCACGATCGCCGAGATGCGCGAGCTGGCGGCGCGTTACCCGGTCGGCCGGTCCGCCCTGCTGCCGATGCTGCACCTGGTGCAGTCGGTCGAGGGCCGGGTCACGCCCGAGGGCATCGAGGCCTGCGCCGAGGTGCTCGGTCTGACCGGCGCCGAGGTGTCGGCGGTGGCGACCTTCTACACCATGTACAAGCGCCGTCCGGTGGGCGACTACCACGTCGGCGTCTGCACCAACACGCTGTGCGCGATCATGGGCGGCGACCTGATCTTCGAGCGCCTGACCCAGCATCTGATGGTCGGCAACGACGAGACCACCGAGGACGGCAAGATCACCCTCGAGCATCTCGAGTGCAACGCCGCGTGCGACTACGCGCCGGTGATGATGGTGAACTGGGAGTTCTTCGACGACATGACGCCGGAGTCGGCCACTCAGCTGGTGGACGACCTGCGCGCCGGTACCGAGGTGAAGTCGCCGCGCGGTGCCACCATCTGCACCTGGAAGGAAGCCGAGCGCGTGCTGGCCGGTTTCCCCGACGGCCGGGCCGACGAGGGCCCGACCGGTGGCAAGGCGACGCTGGCCGGTCTGCGGCTGGCCCGCGAGCGCAACTGGACCGCCCCGAGCGGCCAGGCCAGCGGTACGGCGCCGGTGCAGTCCGCGCCCGGCCCGCGCCCGGAGGACCAGCCCGGCCGTGAATCGCAGGCCGTGCACTCCGACGACACGCGGAAGGAGGACTGATGTCCTACGTGGCTCCCCTCACCCCGGTGCTGTCGAACAACTGGGACCAGGTTCGCGCCTGGCAGATCGGTTCGTACGAGCGCTCCGGTGGTTACACCGCGCTGAAGCGGGCCCTGTCGATGCAGCCGGCCGACGTGGTCACTGCGGTCAAGGACTCGGGTCTGCGCGGCCGTGGCGGCGCGGGCTTCCCGACCGGGATGAAGTGGTCTTTCATTCCGGCTAAAGACGCAGCCAACCCGAAACCGCACTATCTCGTGGTCAACGCGGACGAGTCCGAGCCGGGTACCTGCAAGGACATCCCGCTGATGCTGGCCTCGCCGCACACGCTGGTCGAGGGCGTCATCATCTCGTCCTACGCGATCCGCGCGAGCGTGGCCTTCATCTACGTCCGCGGTGAGGTCCTGCACGTCGTACGGCGCTTGCAGCAGGCCGTCGAAGAGGCCAAGGCCGCCGGTTACATCGGTACCAACATCCAGGGCAGCGGTTACGACCTCGACGTGGTGGTGCACGCCGGTGCGGGTGCCTACATCTGCGGCGAGGAGACGGCGCTGCTCGACTCGCTCGAAGGCCGTCGCGGTCAACCGCGGCTGCGCCCGCCGTTCCCCGCGGTCGCCGGTCTGTACGGCTGCCCGACGGTGATCAACAACGTCGAGTCGATCGCGTCGGTGCCGGCCATCATCGCCAACGGCCCGGACTGGTTCGCCTCGATGGGCACCGAGAAGTCCAAGGGCATGACGCTGTATTCGCTGTCCGGGCACGTCACTCGCCCGGGCCAGTACGAGGCTCCGCTCGGCATCACGCTGCGGGAGCTGCTCGACCTGGCCGGCGGTGTCCGTAACGGGCACGAGCTGAAGTTCTGGACGCCGGGTGGTTCGTCCACGCCGATCCTCACCGCCGAGCACCTCGACGTGCCGCTGGACTACGAGGGTGTCGGCGCGGCCGGATCGATGCTGGGAACGAAGGCGCTGCAGATCTTCGACCAGACCACCTGTGTGGTTCGCGCCGTACTGCGCTGGACCGAGTTCTACAAGCACGAGTCCTGCGGTAAGTGCACGCCCTGCCGCGAGGGCACCTGGTGGCTCGTTCAGATCCTGGAGCGGATGGAGGCCGGCAAGGGCACCGAGGAAGACCTCGCGACCCTGCTCGACCTCTGCGAGAACATCCTGGGCCGTTCGTTCTGCGCCCTCGGTGACGGTGCGACCAGCCCGATCTCCAGCTCGATCCAGTACTTCAAGGACGAGTACCTCGCCCACTTCACGCACGGTGGCTGCCCGTTCGACCCGATGGCCTCCACCTTGTTCGCTACTGCTGGAGCGACCGCATGACCATCCAAGCCAACCCGCCGGCCGGCGGCGCCGTCGAGCGCACCGATCTGGTGACGGTGACCATCGACGACGTCGAGGTCAAGGTCCCGAAGAACACCCTGGCGATCCGGGCCGCGGAGCAGATCGGGATCCAGATCCCGCGGTTCTGCGACCACCCGCTGCTGGACCCTGTCGGCGCCTGCCGTCAGTGCCTCATCGAGGTCGTTGACGCGGGCAACGGTCGCGGCATGCCGAAGCCGCAGGCCTCCTGCACGCTGACCGTTGCCGACGGCATGGTCATCCGGACCCAGGTGTCCTCGCCGGTGGCCGACAAGGCTCAGCACGGGAACATGGAGTTCCTGCTGATCAACCACCCGCTGGACTGCCCGGTCTGCGACAAGGGTGGCGAGTGCCCGCTGCAGAACCAGGCGATGACGAACGGCTACGGCGAGAGCCGGTTCACCGAGGTCAAGCGGACCTTCCCGAAGCCGATCAACATCTCGGCCGAGGTGCTGCTGGACCGCGAGCGCTGCGTGCTGTGTGCGCGCTGCACCCGGTTCTCCGAGCAGATCGCCGGTGACCCGTTCATCGCGCTGATCGAGCGGGGCGCGCTGCAGCAGGTCGGCATCTACGAGAAGGAGCCCTTCGAGAGCTACTTCTCCGGCAACACGATCCAGATCTGCCCGGTCGGCGCGCTCACCAGCGCCGCCTACCGGTTCCGCGCCCGGCCGTTCGACCTGGTGTCGGTGCCGAGCGTGGCCGAGCACGACTCCGGTGGCGCCGCGATCCGCGTCGACCACCGCCGGGGCAAGGTCATGCGCCGCCTCGCCGGTGACGACCCGGAGGTGAACGAGGAGTGGATCTCCGACCGGGACCGGTTCGCGTTCAACTACGCGAACACCGGCGACCGGCTGACCCACCCGCTGGTCCGGGACAACGGCGAGCTGCGGCCCGCGTCCTGGCCCGAGGCGCTCACCATCGCCGCGACCGGCCTGAAGGCCGCCAACGGCAACGCCGCGGTGCTGACCGGTGGCCGGCTCACCCTCGAGGACGCCTACGCGTACTCGAAGTTCGCCCGGGTCGCGCTCGGTTCGAACGACATCGACTTCCGGGCCCGCCCGCACTCCACGGAGGAGGCCGAGTTCCTGGCCGCCGTCGTGGCCGGAACCGGCCTCGGTACGACGTACGCCGATCTGGAGCGGGCCCCCAGCGTGCTGCTGGCCGGGTTCGAGCCCGAGGAGGAAGCGCCGTCGGTCTTCCTGCGCTTGCGCAAGGGCGTTCGCAGCAACAACACGTTGGTCTTCACGGTCGCGGCCTTCGGATCGCGTGGTGTCGAGAAGCTGAACGGCCAGGTGGTTCAGACCGCGCCGGGCAGCGAGGCCGCCGTACTGAGTGACCTGAACGCGGCCGGCCCGGTCGGCGCGGAGGCCCGTGCGGCTCTTGGCGCCGGTTCGGTGATCATCGTCGGTGAACGGCTCGCGACCGTGCCGGGCGCACTGTCAGCGGCCCTGCGGCTCGCGCTCGACACCGGTGCCGAACTCGCCTGGATCCCGCGTCGTGCCGGCGATCGGGGCGCGGTCGAGGCCGGCTGTCTGCCGAACCTGCTGCCCGGTGGGCGCCAGGTGACCGACGCTGCCGCCCGGGTGGACCTGCAGGCCGCGTGGGGTGTGGACGGTCTGCCGTCCGCCGCCGGGCGCGACCTCAACGCCATCCTGGAATCGGCCGGTTCGCTCGGCGCGCTGGTCGTCGCGGGTGTCGAGGTCGACGACCTGCCGAACCCCGAGGCCGCGCTGACCGCGTTGCAGGCCGCGCCGTTCGTGGTCAGCTTCGAGGTTCGCGCCTCGCAGGTGACCGAGCACGCCGACGTGGTCTTCCCGGTCGTACCGCCGGCGGAGAAGTCGGGCACGTTCGTGAACTGGGAGGGTCGCGAGCGGCCGTTCCCGGTGGTTCTCGACGTACCGACCGCGATGCCGGATGTCCGCGCGCTGGCCGCCCTGGCCAACGAGCTGGACACGCCGCTCGGCTTCAGCACGCCGGCCGGGGCCAAGCGCGAGCTCGACGAGCTCGGCCGCTGGGACGGCGCCCGCGCCGCCGAGCCGACGTACCACGCGGCGCCGGGGCAGGGTGCGTTCGACTCCACCCGCCTGGCCAGCTGGCGAATGCTGATCGACGACAGCCGCGGTAACGACGGCGAGCCCTACCTGGTCGCCACCGCGCGCAAGCCGGTCGCCCGGATCTCGCTGACGACGGCCCACCGCGTCGGCGTGGCCGACGGCGACGAGCTGGTGGTCAGCACCGCGGCCGGTTCGATCCGGCTACCGGTGGTCATCACCGCGATGGCCGACAACGTCGTCTGGTTGCCGGCGAACTCGGCCGGTTCACACGTACGGCGCGCCCTGCACGCCGACCACGGCTCGATCGTCACCATCGCCGGAGGGAACGCATGAGTCTGATCCCGCTCGCCGACACCCCGCAGGTGGGGTTCGGTTCGGACCCGTGGTGGGTCATCGGGCTGAAGGTGCTGCTGGTCTTCATCTTCCTGGTCGTCTTCACGCTGTTCAACATCTGGTTCGAGCGTCGCGTGGTGGCCCGCATGCAGCACCGCGTCGGCCCGAACGTGCACGGGCCGTTCGGTCTGCTGCAGTCGCTTGCCGACGGTATGAAGCTGATGTTCAAGGAGGACCTGACGCCGAAGGGTGTGGACAAGTTCGTCTACATCGCGGCGCCGGTGATCGTCTCGATCCCCGCCTTCATGACGTTCGCGGTGATTCCGTTCGGCCCGACCGTGCGGATCCCGTTCACCGACACCTACACCCGGCTGCAGATCACCGATCTGCCCGTCTCGGTGCTGTACGTGATGGCGATCGCCTCGATCGGTATCTACGGCATCGTGCTCGCGGGCTGGTCGTCGAACTCGACCTACTCGCTGCTCGGTGGTCTGCGCTCCAGCGCCCAGATGATCTCGTACGAGGTCGCGATGGGCCTCGCGCTGGTGGCGGTGTTCCTGTTCGCCGGGTCGCTGTCCACCTCGGAGATCGTCGACGCGCAGGCCTCCAGCCAGACGATCAACCTGCTCGGCGCGGAGATTCCGATTCCCGGCTGGTACGCCGTACTGCTGTTCCCGTCGTTTGTCATCTACGTCATCTCCATGGTCGGTGAGACCAACCGGGCGCCGTTCGACCTGCCCGAGGCCGAGGGTGAGCTGGTGGCCGGCTACCTGACCGAGTACTCCTCGATGAAGTACGCGATGTTCTTCCTCGCCGAGTACATCAACATGGCGACGGTGTCGGCACTCGCGACCACGCTGTTCCTGGGCGGCTGGCGAGCCCCTTGGCCGATCTCGATCTGGGACGGCGCCAACGAGGGCTACTGGCCGGTGCTGTGGTTCTTCGGCAAGCTGCTCGCCTTCGTGTTCTTCTTCGTCTGGTTGCGCGGAACGCTGCCGCGACTGCGCTACGACCAGTTCATGAAGCTGGGCTGGAAGGTCCTGATCCCGATCTCGCTGGGCTGGATCGTTCTGGTCGCCACCGTGCGTGCGGTCGGTCGCGAGGTCGAGTTCAACCGGACCTACCTGCTGGTCGCCGCCGGCATCATCGCGGGCTTCGCGATCATCACGATGTTCCTGCCGCAGAAGCAGGAGCCGGAGCCGACCACCGCGGCCGCGGACGAGGAGTTCGACGCGTTCGCCGGCGGTTACCCGGTACCACCACCACTCATTCCTGACACTGCGACTGCTGGTGCCGAGACTGCGAAGGAAGGCAACCGTGGCTAGCGTGAAGGAGTCCCTCTGGGACCCCATAGCCGGATTCGGGGTCACCTTCCGGACGATGTTCCGGGGTGTGTTCACCGAGGAGTACCCGTTCGAGAAGAAGCCGACCGCGCCGCGGTTCCACGGCCGGCACCAGCTGAACCGCTGGCCGGACGGCCTGGAGAAGTGCATCGGCTGTGAGCTGTGCGCGTGGGCCTGCCCCGCGGACGCGATCTATGTCGAGGGCGCGAACAACGGCGAGGGCGAGCAGTTCTCGCCCGGCGAGCGGTACGGCCGGGTGTACCAGATCAACTACCTGCGCTGCATTCTGTGCGGGTTGTGCATCGAGGCCTGCCCGACGCGCGCGCTGACGATGACCAACGAGTACGAGTTGGCCGATCGCAGCCGTGAGTCCCTCATCTACGAGAAGAAGGACCTGCTCGCGCCGCTGCTGCCCGGTATGGAGGAGCCGCCGCACGCGATGCAGCCCGGCACCACCGACAAGGACTACTACCGCGGCAACATCATTCCGCTGACCGCGGTCGACGGGGGTGGCGACAAGTGATCGGCCTGGTCACCGGCGCCGATGTCGCCTTCTGGATGCTCGCGCCGATCATGGTGCTCGCCGCCATCGGCATGATCCTGGTCCGCAAGGCGGTGCACTCCGCGATCTTGCTGGCCACGGTGATGATCTGCCTGGCCGTGCAGTACGCGGCCCTCGACGCGCCGTTCCTGTTCGCGGTGCAGATCATCGTGTACACCGGCGCGATCATGATGCTGTTCCTGTTCGTACTGATGCTGGTCGGTGTCGACGCCGCGGACTCCCTGGTGGAGACCATCCGCGGACAGCGCCTGCTGGCCGGACTGGCCTTCCTCGGCTTCGGCGTACTGCTGGTCTTCGCCACCGGCAGCGCGGTGTACGGCGACCCGATCGGCCTTGAGGCGGCCCAGCCGAACGGCAACGTGAGCGGGCTGGCCCAGCTGCTGTTCGGTAAGTACGTCTTCATCTTCGAGGCCACCTCGGCGCTGCTGATCACCGCCGCGCTCGGTGCGATGATGCTCGCGCACCGGGAACGCCTCAGCCAGCGGAAGACCCAGCGCGAGCTGGCCGCCGACCGGATCCGCAAGTACGCCGAAGAGGGTGTGCACCCGGGTCCGCTGCCGACGCCCGGTGTACTGGCCCGGCACAACGCGGTCGACACCCCGGCGCTGCTGCCGGACGGCTCGATCGCGCCGACCTCGGTTTCGCGGGTGCTGCAGTCGCGTGGCACGGTGTTGCCCGAAAGCGAGGAGCGCGCGGACATCGAGGCCGTGCGCGAGATCGCCGGTGATCCAGGTGACTCGGTCTCGCCCGATCTGACCGGGACCGACCAGACCGGCTTCATCGAAGGGGACAAGCAGTGAGCGCCGAGCCGTACATCATTCTGAGCGCGCTGCTGTTCAGCATCGGCGCCCTCGGCGTGCTGATCCGCCGGAACGCGATCGTGGTCTTCATGTGCGTCGAGCTGATGCTGAACGCGACGAACCTGGCCTTCGTCAGCTTCGCCCGCCAGCACGGCAACCTCGACGGCCAGATCGCCGCCTTCTTCGTGATGGTGGTGGCCGCCGCCGAGGTCGTGATCGGGCTGGCCATCATCATGGCCATCTTCCGCACCCGTCGTTCGGCTTCGGTCGACGACGCCAACCTGCTGAAGTACTGAGGTACTAACCGATGAGTCATGAGCTGACCGTGACACTGGCACCGCTGCTGATAGCGATCCCGTTGGTGTCCGCGGGCGTATTGCTGCTCGGTGGTAAGGCCACCGACAAGTGGGGTCACCTGCTGGGTACGGCGGCCTCGCTGGCCTCCTTCGTCTGTGGTGTCCTGCTGTTCTTCCAGATGCAGGGCCTGCACGCCGAGGAGCGGCACGAGACGGTCAAGCTGTTCGAGTGGTTCTCGGTCGGCAGCATCCACGTGGACGTGTCGCTGCTGGTGGACCAGCTGTCGATTCTCTTCGTGCTGCTGATCACCGGTGTGGGCAGCCTGATCCACATCTACTCGATCGGCTACATGGCGCACGACCCGCGCCGCCGCCGGTTCTTCGGCTACCTGAACCTGTTCGTGGCGTCGATGCTGCTGCTGGTCCTGGCCGCCGACTACCTGCTGGTCTTTGTCGGCTGGGAAGGCGTGGGTCTCGCGTCGTACCTGCTGATCGGGTTCTGGCAGCACAAGCATTCGGCCGCCACCGCCGCGAAGAAGGCGTTCGTGGTGAACCGGGTCGGTGACATCGGCCTGTCCCTCGCGGTGATGAGCATGTGGGCGCTGTTCGGGTCCTCGGCCTTCGCCACCGTGAACGAGGGCGCCGAGGGGCTGTCGGACAAGTGGGCCACGCTGGTCGGCCTGATGCTGCTGCTGGCGGCCTGCGGTAAGTCCGCGCAGGTGCCGCTGCAGTCCTGGCTGCTGGACGCGATGGAGGGCCCGACCCCGGTCTCGGCCCTGATCCACGCGGCGACGATGGTCACCGCGGGCGTCTACCTGGTGACCCGCTCGCACGCGATCTTCGAGCAGACCGAGGCGGCCTCCACCGCCGTCGTCATCGTCGGTGCGGTCACGGCGCTGGCCGGTGCGATCATCGGTTGCGCCAAGGACGACATCAAGAAGGCCCTGGCCGGTTCGACGATGAGCCAGATCGGCTACATGATGCTCGCGGCGGGCCTCGGCCCGGCGGGTTACGCCTTCGCGATCTTCCACCTGATCACGCACGGCTTCTTCAAGGCCAACATGTTCCTCGGCGCCGGTTCCGTCATGCACGGCATGAACGACGACGTGAACATGCGGCACTACGGCGGCCTGGCGAAGTACATGAAGGTCACCTTCGTGACGTTCTCCTTCGGCTACCTGGCCATCCTCGGCATTCCGCCGTTCTCCGGCTTCTTCAGCAAGGACAAGATCATCGAGGCCGCGTTCGCGGACAACTTCGTGGTCGGTCTGGCCGCCCTGCTGGGCGCGGGTATCACCGCGTTCTACATGACCCGGCTGATGCTGATGACGTTCTTCGGTGAGAAGCGCTGGGCCAAGGACGTGCACCCGCACGAGTCGCCCGCGGTGATGACGGGCCCGCTCGTCGTACTCGCGGCGCTCTCGCTCGGTGGTGGCGCGCTCTACTTCGCCGGTCACTGGATCGTCGAGTGGCTCGAGCCGGTGGTCGGGCACGAGGAGCACCACCCGCCGGTGAGCGCGCTGGTGATGACCGTGATCACCCTGTCGGTGGTTGCCGTCGGCATCGCCATCGCCGTGGTCCGGTACCGCCGCGAAATTCCGCGCGAGGCGCCGGTCAAGGTCTCGCCACTGACGACATTTGCGCGCCGTGACCTCTACGGTGACGCCCTGAACGAAACGGTTCTGATGCGCCCGGGCCAGTATCTGACCCGGACCCTGGTCTGGTTCGACAACCGTGGGGTGGACGGCTCCGTTAACGGTGTCGCCGCGCTCTTCGGTGGCTTGTCCGGCCGGCTGCGCCGGTTCCAGACCGGCTTCGTCCGTTCGTACGCACTCAGCATGGTCTTCGGCGCCGCATTCGTGGTCGTCGCCCTCCTCGCGGTGAGGTTGTCGTGAAAATCGGTTGGCTGACCCTGACACTGCTCCTGCCACTGGTCGGAGCCGTCGCCACAGCACTGGTGCCGAAAGCGAAGGCCACGTTGGCCAAGCAGCTGGCGCTCGCGTTCTCCGTGGTGACGCTGGTCCTGACGGCGATCATCGTCGTCGGCTACCAGTCCGACGGCGGCGCGCGGTACGTCGAGGACCACACCTGGATCGAGGCCTTCGGCGCGCACTACGCGCTCGGCCTGGACGGTATCGGCGTGGTGCTGATCGCGCTCACCGCGCTGCTCACCCCGATCGTGCTGATCGCCTCCTGGAACGACGCGAAGGGCGGGCGCTGGAGCGAGAAGTCGTTCTTCGCCTGGGTGCTCGCGCTCGAGGCACTGTCGATCGGCGTGTTCGCCGCCACCGACGTGTTCCTCTTCTATGTGCTGTTCGAGGCCACGCTGATCCCGATGTACTTCCTGATCGGTGGCTTCGGCGGTGCGCAGCGTTCGTACGCCGCGGTGAAGTTCCTGCTCTACTCGCTGCTCGGCGGTCTGCTGATGCTGGCGTCGGTGATCGGCCTGTACGTCGTGTCCGCCCGCGCGGGCGAGCCGTCGTACCTGCTCAGTGACCTGTCCCAGCTGGACCTGAGCACGAACACCGAGCGCTGGCTGTTCCTCGGCTTCTTCTTCGCCTTCGCGGTGAAAGCGCCGATGGTGCCGTTCCACACCTGGCTGCCGGACGCCGCCGCCGAGGCGACGCCGGGTACGTCGGTACTGCTGGTCGGCATCCTGGACAAGATCGGCACCTTCGGCATGCTGCGGTTCTGCCTCGGCCTGTTCCCGAACGCGTCCGAGTGGGCCACCCCGGTGGTGCTGGTACTCGCGCTGATCTCGGTGCTGTACGGCGCGCTGCTGGCGATCGGCCAGACCGACATCAAGCGCCTGATCGCGTACACCTCGATCTCGCACTTCGGCTTCATCGTGATGGGCATCTTCGCGCTCACCTCGCAGGGCCTGGTCGGCTCGACGCTGTACATGTTCAACCATGGTCTTTCCACCGCCGCGCTGTTCCTGGTCGCGGGCTACCTGATCTCGCGGCGTGGTTCGGCCCGGATCGCCGACTACGGCGGGGTGGAGAAGGTTGCGCCGGTGCTGGCCGGAACGTTCCTGTTCGCGGGTCTGTCCAGCCTCGCGCTGCCCGGCCTGTCGCCGTTCATCTCCGAGTTCATGGTGCTGGCCGGCGTGTTCAGCAACCACAAGGTGATCGCGGTGATCGCGGTGTTCGGCATCGTGCTGGCCGCGCTCTACATCCTGATCATGTACCAACGCCTGATGACCGGACCGGTCCGTGACGGCATCGAGAAGCTCAAGGATCTGAACGCCCGTGAGGTGTTCGCGATCGCACCGCTGGCGCTGCTGATCGTCGGCTTCGGCTTCTACCCGAAGCCGGTCGTCGACATCATCGAGCCGGCCGTGAAGGCGACCATGGAGCACGTCGGCGTGTCCGACAAGGCCCCTGAGATCCCCGTGACGGAGGGACAGAAGTGAGCGCAGTGCTGACCTCGCTGGCGCCGATGGCGGATGGCTTCACCGCGCCGAAGATCGAGTACGGCGAGCTCGCGCCGCTGCTGGTCGTCTTCGGCGTGGCAGTTGCCGGCGTACTGGTCGAGGCCTTCGTGCCGCGGGCGCTGCGGCACCTGGTCCAGCTGGTGCTGAGCATCGCGGGCATCCTCGCCGCGGTGATCTACACGGTCATCCTGATCAGCGACGAGACGAAGCTGCTCGGCGCGATGGGCGCCATCGCGGTCGACGGCCCGGCCGTGTTCACCTGGCTGATCCTGCTGGTGCTGACGCTGATCAGCCTGCTGCTGTTCGCCGAGCGCTCGATCGACGGCGGCCTGTCCGCCTTCGCGAGCCAGGCGGCCGCCGTACCGGGCTCCGAGGCCGAGCGGGAGGGCACCGCGGCGAAGGTCGAGCACACCGAGATCTTCCCGCTGACGCTGTTCGCGGTCGGCGGCATGATGCTGTTCGCCGCCTCGAACGACCTGCTGGTGCTGTTCGTCGCGCTCGAGGTCTTCTCGCTGCCGCTGTACCTGCTGTGTGGGCTGGCGCGTCGTCGCCGGCTCATCTCGCAGGAAGCCGCGATGAAGTACTTCCTGCTCGGCGCCTTCGCCTCCGCGTTCCTGCTGTACGGCATCGCGCTGCTCTACGGTTACGCCGGCACGATGTCGCTGGGTGGTATCGCCGACGCGCTGGCGACGAAGACCGGTGGCGACGCGATCCTGCTCGCCGGTACCGGCCTGATCGCGGTCGGCCTGCTGTTCAAGGTCGGCGCCGTGCCGTTCCACTCGTGGACGCCGGACGTGTACCAGGGCGCCCCGACGCCGGTCACCGGTTTCATGGCCGCCTGTACGAAGATCGCCGCGATCATCGGTCTGATGCGGGTCTTCTACGTCGCCCTCGGTGGTACCCGCTGGGACTGGGCGCCGATGTTCTGGGTGGTCGCGATCCTGACCATGGTGGTCGGCTCGATCGTCGCCATCACCCAGACCGACGTGAAGCGCATGCTGGCCTATTCCTCGATCGCGCACGCGGGCTTCCTGCTGACCGCGTTCGTCGGGCTGGCGCAGGCCGGTTCGGGTGTCACCCGCGGTATCACCTCGACCCAGGCGGTGCTGTTCTATCTGGTGTCCTACGGTTTCGCCACGATCGGCGCCTTCGCCGTCGTCACGCTGGTCCGCGACGCGGGTGGCGAGGCGACGCACCTGTCGCGCTGGGCCGGTCTGGGCAAGAAGTCGCCGCTGCTGGCGGGTACCTTCGCCTTCTTCCTGCTGGCCTTCGCGGGTATTCCGCTGACGTCCGGCTTCACCGGTAAGTGGGCCGTGTTCACCGCCGCGTGGACGGGTGGTGCCTGGCCGCTGGTGGTGATCGCGGTACTCTGCAGCCTCATTGCCGCGTTCTTCTACATCCGGGTGATCGTGCTGATGTTCTTCTCCGACCTGCCGGCCGACGCGCCGGATGTCGCCGTGCCCGGTTGGCAGACCGGTCTCGCCGTCGGCCTCGGCCTGGTGGCGACCGTACTGCTCGGTCTGGTTCCGGGGCCGGTGCTCGACCTGGCCGCCCGGGCCGGTGAGTTCATCCGGTGACCAGTACGCCGTTGCCGGCTCCGGGCCTGGGCTTCGCGGTCGCCGATGAGGCGCTCGAGGCCCGGGTCCGTGCCGGGTTGGAGACCGTCGAACAGGCGCTGCGCGACGCGGCCCGGTCCGAGGCTCCGTTCGTCACCGAGGCCGCCCAGCACGTGATGGTTGCCGGCGGCAAGCGATTCCGCCCGCTGCTGGTCCTGCTCGCGGCCGAGTTCGGCCCGAACCCGGTCGCGCCCGAGGTGGTCGAGTCGGCCGTGGTGGTCGAGCTGACCCACCTCGCGACGCTGTACCACGACGACGTGATGGACGAGGCCGCCCTGCGCCGCGGCGCCTCCTCGGCGAACGCCCGCTGGGACAACTCGGTCGCCATCCTGACCGGTGACTGGTTGTTCGCCCGCGCCTCCGACCTGGTCTCGGAGCTCGGTCCCGAGGCCGTCCGGATCCAGGCCCGCACCTTCGGCCGCCTGGTCGAAGGCCAGATCCGGGAAACCCTCGGCGTCCGCGAAGGCGATGACCCGCTCGCGCACTACCTGTCGGTCGTGGCCGACAAGACCGGTTCGCTGATCGCCACCTCGGCCCTGTTCGGCGCCCGCTTCGCCGGCGCCTCCGAAGAGATCCAGGAAACCCTGCGGGCGTTCGGCGAGGAGATCGGCCAGGCCTTCCAGTTGGCCGACGACATCCTCGACGTGATGTCCGACTCGGTCGAATCCGGCAAGACGCCGGGTACCGATCTCCGCGAAGGCGTTCCGACCCTGCCGGTGCTGATCTTCCGAGCCTCGGCGGACCCCTCGGTGGCCACGGACGCGCGCCTGCTCGAACTGCTCGACTCCGACCTCAACGACGACACCCGGCTGGCCGAGACCCTCGCCCTGCTCCGGGCCCACCCGTCGCTGGAACAGGCCGAGAACGACGTCCGCCGCCGCGCCGACGACGCCCGCAAACTCCTGGCCAACCTGCCCGAATCCCCAGGTAGAACCGCCCTGGAATCCCTCTGCGACCTAGTAGTAACCCGCTCGGTCTAACCCGCCCCGCCCACGCCGTACGACCGCCCCCAGCCGCCGTACGGCGTGTCTGCATCCCGTTCATCGGACGCTTGTTACGCGGCGTGTCGGGGTTCATCGGACCCTTGTGACGAAGGTGCGGCGTGTCATCGGACGCTTGTTACGCGGCGTGTCGGGGTTCACCGGACCCTTGTGACGAAGGTGAATCAGGCGGAGGTGCGGGCCGCCCAGGCCGGACTTTCGGCGTAGCGGTTGTCGTACAGGTCCTGGGTTTTGCCGAGCTCCGCCGGATCGGTCTCGCCGCGGTAGACGCCTTCGAGCAGGCGGTAGTACCCGAAGCGGGGCTTGGCCTGAGTCAGGACGAAGAGGACCTCGGTGTCGGTTTCGCCGGCGGCTTCGAAGGCGTGGGTCACGTTCGGCGGCACGAGCAGGAAGTCGCCCGCTTCCAGGATGGTGATCTCGTCGCCGATCAACACGCGCAACGCGCCACTCAGTACGTAGAACGACTCGGATGCCTCGCTGTGCGTGTGCGGGGGAGCGCCTTCCTTGCCGGCGCGGAAGATCGAGCGGTGCGTGGTGACGGCGCCACCCGTCGCGGTGGTGTCGGCCAGCAGCGATACGCCGCTCGCGGGCAGGACCTCGGCGTCGGTGTAACGGACGAGTACGGGCTTGGTGCTCATGGTGGTTCTCCTCTGTTCTTCTGGATATTGAATGTCCAGGATTTGGGTGTACGCAATGCCGGGGCGTGGCGGGTTTGGTCAGGTGCGTAGGCCCTCGAACCACCGGCGGGTGTTCTCCGGGGTGGCGGGGAAGGTTCGTTCGACCTTGGCGACGATGTCCGCGATGGTCGCCGCGGCCAGTTCACGCCGCCAGTTGAGTTCGGCGGTGCGCATGGTTTGGGAGATCAGGCAGGTCTTGCGGTAGTCGGTCGTGGCGTTGCCGCCGGGGCCGTCGCGCAGGATTTCGCTGCAGCGGAAGGCCTCGTCGGGTCCGTCGATCGCGACCACGATGTCCAGCACGGAGATCTGCTCGGGGAATCGCGCCAGCTGGAACCCGCCCTTGGGTCCAGGGGTCGACGAGAGGATCCCGGCTCGGGTCAGCGCCTGGAGTTGCTTGTTGAGGTACGCCGCGGGCAGGTTGTAGAACGCCGCCAGCTTGGCCGCCGGCACCGCCTGCTCGGGGAGCCAGCAGAGGTTCACGCAACTATGCAGTGCCCACTCGACCCCCTCGTTCATCTTCATAACCTGGACACTACACGTCCAGGATTTTGGTGCGCAAGTCCAATCCCTTCTTTCTTGCGTTCATCAGGCTGCGGCGTACGCCGTGAACGCGAGCGGTCACCGGGGTCGGCGTACGCCGTGAACGCGAGCGGTCACCGGGCGCGACGTACGTCAAGGCGACGGGATGGTCACAAGGGTCCGATGAAGGGCGACACGCCGGGTCACAAGGGTCCGATGAAGGGGGACACGCCGGGTCACAAGGGTCCGATGAACGGTATGCAAGAGCGGCGGGGACCCCGGGGGGTCTGGGGTGCCCGCCGCTGAAGCGGGAGGGCTAGCTGCCTACGCGGGCGTTGTCGCGGCGCCAGACGCAGGAGATGGCGGGGCGGGGGAACGGGTGCGTGTGCGGCCAGGTCGAGGTCGGACGCTCGAAGGTGGCGTCGTCGGTCTCGCCCGGGTGCTGTACGGCGACGAAGACGGTCTTGTCGTCGTCGCTGATCAGCGGTCCGCAGGCCTCGGCGCCGAACGGCACGGAGAGGAACTGCTTGACGTGGCCACGCTCGGGCCCGGCGACCGGCACGGTGAAGATGCCGTCGTTCGAACCGAGCACGTTGCCGTCGGTCGAGATCCACAGGTTGCCGTGGCCGTCGAACGCGACGTTGTCCGGGCAGGAGATCGGGCTGACCTTCGACTTGTCGTAGCCGCCGAAGTAGGTCTCCTGGGCCGACGGGTCGCCGCAGACCAGGAACAGCGTCCAGAAGAAGCCGGTCTTGGCCGCGTCGTCGCCTTCCTCGGTCAGCTCGAGCACGTACCCGTTGCGGTTACCGGACTTCTCCACCAGTGGCCCGTTGAGGCTCTCGCGGACGTGGGACTTCGCGATCGGGTTCGCCTCGTCCACGGCGAACTTGTTGCCGCGGTCGGAGTTGTTCGTCAGCGCGACGTACACGCGGCCGTTGACCGGGTTGCGCTCGATGTCCTCGGGACGGTCCATCCGGGTCGGCTTGACCGAGTCCGCAGCCAGCCGGGTGTTGATCAGCACGTCCGCCACGCTCATGCCGGGTACGAACGACTCCTTGTCGCTGGTCAGCGGGATCCACTCGCCGGTGCCGTCGTACAGACCGTCGCTCGCGCCGTCGCCGGTGAACTTCGCGACGTACAGCGTGCCGTGGTCGAGCAGGCCGAAGTTCTTCTTCCGGTCCTTCGGATCGTACTTGCCGGTCGAGACGAACTTGTAGACGTACTCGCCGCGCTCGTCGTCGCCGGTGTACGCCGCGATCCGGCCGTCAGCGGTGATCGTGATGGTCGCGCCCTCGTGCTTGAGGCGGCCCAGCATCGAGCGCTTCTTCGGCTTGGAGTGCGGGTCGTACGGGTCGACCTCGACGATCCAGCCGTGCCGGTAGGCCTCGTTCGGGGTCTTGGTCAGGTCGAACCGGGCGTCGACGATGCTCCACTCGCGGGCCGACTTGGTCTTGGTGGTCGGTACGCCGTACCGCTTGAAGGAGGCGTGGTGCTCGGGCGCCACCGTGTCGGAGACGTCGAAGTAGCCCTGGAAGTTCTCCTCGCCGGACAGCACGGTGCCCCACGGGGTGACACCACCCGCGCAGTTGCCGAAGGTGCCGAGGGCAACCTTTCCGACGCGGGGGTCGGCGGCGACCGGACCGGTCACCTCGAACGGGGTCGACGCGGTGATCCGCCGGTTGTAGCGGAAGCTCCACTTGTCCTGGCGCCAGCGGCCGCTGCGGCCGACGCGCTCGAGGCCGACGACGGACATGCCGTGCGCGGCCATACCGATCTTGGCCCGCGTCTTGGCATCGTACTTGCCGGTCGGGAACATCAGAACTTCGTCGGTGTACTCGTGGTTGCAGACCAGCAAGGCCTTCCGCTCATCCCGCAGCGGCAGCACCATCGTGTAGTCGTTGTTGTAGCCGAACTGCTTGGCCTGGGCCTCCGGCGTCTGCTTGTTCACGTCGAAGCGCGGCGCGCCGGGCAGGATCGGATCGCCCCACGCGGCCACCACGGCCTGCTCGTAGCCGCGGGGGATGACGATGTCGTCACGCCGGTTCGGCGGTACGACGCTGTGGGTCAGCGCCCCGCGCTCGGGACGGCCGGGCCAACCGCCGGCGCCGCCGGTGGTTGGGGCCGTGGCCGGCAGGGTCGCGGCGGCCGGCGTACCGGACACCAGGCCGGCGACGCCGGCGGCGGCAAGACCCGCGGCACCGGCCTTGAGAACGCCGCGGCGCGACATCGCGTTGCGCAGCACGGCCTGGATGTGCTCGTTACCAGTGGTGTTCGGCTCAGGGTGATCGCACTGGTTCGCGCACTTCAGCTCGCAGGTGCGGAAGGCACGGGATCCGTGACGGGTGCCGATCTGGCTGATCAGCGGCAACAGTTTGCGTGTACTCACGACGAATTCGCTCCGGCTCGGCTCGTAGGGCGGCCGCTATTGGAAGGGCGGTCGTCGCGACGCTAAGCAGTGCAACCGAAGGGCGGGTGAAGCCAAGATGAACCCCGCAAGGCTTAGGTAACCCTCAGTTACCAAAAGCGGTCGTTCGGCTACACAGTGGTAGCAAGAACGGGCACTCGCCGCCGCTGCTGGGACAATCCGTCGACGGTCAGAATGACCAGTGCCACCCACACCAGGGCGAATCCGGCCCAGCGCAGGCTGCTCATCGGCTCCCGGAACACCAGTACGCCGATCGCCAGCTGCATGATCGGTGCGACGTAGTTCAGCAGGCCCAGGGCCGTCATCGAGATCCGGGTGGCGGCCGCGCCGAACAGTAGCAGTGGAATGGCCGTCACAGGCCCCGCCAGTACCGCCAGCAGGAAGTAACCGCCGCCGTTCGAGGTCACGGTCGACTGGCCTTGGATGCCCAGGGCAACGATCACCGCGAGCGCCAGCGGAGCCACCGCCGCGGACTCGATCGCCATACCCTCGACCGCGCCGGCGTTCGCCTTCTTCTTGGTGTACCCGTAGAAGCCGAACGAGAAGGCCAGCACCAACGCGACGTACGGCGGTCTGCCGTTTTCGACGGTGAGTACGACGACCGCGGCGAAGGCGATGCCGATCGCGATCCACTGGGTGGTGCGCAGTCGCTCCTTCAGCAGCAGGACGCCGAGCAGAACCGCGAACAGCGGGGTGATGAAGTAGCCGAGCGACATCTCGACGACGTAGCCGTTGTTGACGCCCCAGATGTACGTGCCCCAGTTGACCGAGATCAGCGCGGAGGCGATCACCAGCGGCCACATGCGGCGGCGGTCGCTCAGAATGGCCCGCAGTTGCGCGGTCCGGCGTAGCGCGAACAGCAGGGCCAGGATCGTGAGCAGTGACCAGACGATCCGGTGGGCCAGCATCTCGACCGCGCTGCTGTGATCGAGCAGTCGCCAGTACAGCGGGAAGACGCCCCAGAGCAAGTACGCGCCGAAGCCGTAGAGGAACCCGCTGCGTTGATCTGGCACGCCCGCAGTCTAGTTCTTCCGTCATGGGCGTCGAGCTAATTAGCTCATGACGTGAGATGGCCGAAACCGGTATGCGCTTGGATGGAGTCTCCCGACGGAGGAGGCACGTGTGGGCGTGAGGACCGGATTGGTCTCGGTGACGTTTCGGCAGTTGTCGGTCGAGGAGGTCGTTCAGGCGGCCGCCGACGCCGAGCTTGCGGCGATCGAGTGGGGTGGTGACATCCACGTACCGCTCGGTGATCTCGCCGCGGCGACCCGCGCGCGCGAGCTGTGCGCCGAGCAGGAGATCGCCGTCGCGGCGTACGGCTCGTACCTGCGCGCGGGTCAGTGCGACCGCGAGGAGATCGCCACGGCGGTCCAGACCGCCGTCACGCTCGGTGCGCCGATGATCCGCGTCTGGGCGGGCTCGACCGGTACGGCGACCGCCTCGGTGGACGACCGGATCGAGGTGACTCGGGGCCTGAGCGAAATGGCCGAGGTGGCACGCGACTCGGGCGTGGACATCGCGATGGAGTTCCACCGGAAGACGCTGACCGATGACGTCGACTCGACCATCACGTTGTTGCTGGACGTTGACGCGCCGAACCTGCGGAGCTACTGGCAGCCGCCGGTCGACGTCGATGACGAGGAGTGCCTGCGCCAGCTCGAGCAGCTCATGCCGTGGCTGGCCTCTGTGCACGTGTTCTCCTGGTGGCCGGCCGACACTCGTCTGCCGTTGGCGGCCCGCGAGTCGTTGTGGCGGCCAGTGCTCGACCGGTTGGCGTCCGAGTCCAAGGAGATCAACGCGCTCCTGGAGTTCGTTGCGGACGATTCGGTCGATCAGTTCCGCACGGACGCCGAAGACCTGCACAACTGGCTCTGACGCCTCATGTCCGTTCAGCACACCGTGGTGTTCGCCGATGGTCCTGGCGGTGGTAATCCCTGTCCGGTGGTGTTCGGCGCCGAGGACTGGCCCGAAGAGCGCATGCAAGCCCTGGCGGCGACGTACGGGCAGGAGACGGGTTTCGTACTGCCTCCAGCGGCTGGAGGCGCTCTACGGCTTCGGTACTTCGTCCCGCGGCACGAGATGGAGATGTGCGTCCACGCGACTGTTGCCTCGGTAGTAGTCGCGGGACGCCGCAACGGGTGGCCGGCAGGCCCAGTGAACGTCGAGACGCCGCTGGGGCCGCTGGAGGTTCAGTGGGACGGCGTAGACCACGTCATGGTCCAGCAGTTCCCTCCTGTGTTCGGGGAAGCCGTCGAGGACCTTGAGCCGGTTCTAGCGGCTCTAGGTGCTGGGGACAACGACCTGGACCTGGAGGTCGGGCCAGTCGTCTCGGTGTCTACTGCCCGGCCCAAGTTGTTCGTGCCGCTCCGGAGCGAGGAAGCGCTCGACCGGCTTCAACCAGACTCGGCGGCGGTGGACGCGCTGTCGGAAGGCTTAGCGGTCACAGGCGTCTATGCCTTCACTGTGCGGGCCAAGGGCGCTGACGCGGCTGCACGCCAGTTCCCCCGAGGTGCGGGCTATCCCGAAGACCCAGCCACAGGAGTCGCCGCCTGCGCCCTAGGCGCCTACCTGGCCCACTACCGAGGAACCGCCGGCACCCTCACCATCGCCCAAGGCCGGGCGATGGGCCGGCCGTCCCTCATCAAGGTCCAAGCCCAGGCGAACCCGAGTGCCCGACCGCAAGTAGGCGGCCACGCCTACCTCACCGGCGTATAGAAGCCGAGGATCAGCTTCCCAGTGGGCTGAATTCCCCGCTTGGCGGGCTGGAAGACCCAGACCGTGCCGTCTGGTCTGGCGGGAATCGGACGGTAGCTGATGCCAGGACCCTCAACCTCGGTCGAATCGGGTGGGCCGCTGAGCCCGCCGTCCGGATCGAACTGCGCGCTGGCATTGCCAGTAGCGCCGTAAAGGGCGATGAACGGGGTGTTCAGCGGGCCGGTTCGTTCGGAGAAGGCGCCGTCGCCGCTGTCGTCCAGGCTGACAATCTGATCGAGGCGGTACTTGGCGCCTTGATGCTCGATGATCTCAGGCGCCGAGACGTCGGTTGAGATGTCCCGATACTTGCCCGAGTCGTAGACGCCCAGCCCAACTCGCATGTCGGGTACCAGAATCGGCTGGTTCGCGCTGTCGGCGATGAGCAATCGGACTCTCAGGTCTTTGCCCACCCACTTCTCCTCGGGAAGCGGTTGGAGGTTGTAGCTGAATCCGTCGAGAGCCGGATCTGATCCCTTCGGCGGGCAGCGGTCCTCCGTCAGCCGGAACTGGCCGTTGACGACAATGCTGATGCGCCAGCCGCCCGGTCGCTCCTCGGACGTATTGCAGAAGAAGCGGATGGTCAGCCGATTGGACTTCGGCTTGACCGTCAGCTTCAGGTCCGACTTGCCGGGGTCACCGATCTCGCCGGCCAAGAGGGTCTCGCCGCCTGGCTGGTAGCGGAAGCGGTAGCCGTCCTTCGCGATGTCCCGCGAGTCGGGCGGTGGCACGCGCACAGGGAGGCCATCCGGCCCGACGGACGGCTGGACCGTGCTCGGCCGCTCGATCGGGTCGGGTGTCGAGTTGTCCGGCAGTACCGAGGCGGCGATCGAGATCACGGCGGCGACGGCGGCAGCGGCGGTCAGCCCAGCTGCGACCCGGCGCCGGCGACGGAGCTTAGTAGCGCGAGCCTTGAGAGCGGGCACCGGACTGTCTGTTGAGGTGTCGAGGTCGTCGGCTTGAGAGTTGAGGTGGGTGCGGAGGTCGTTGAGGTTCATGCGGGCCGCCCTTCGGTGCCGAGGGTGTCTTGCTCGGCGAGCAGGCTGGGATCGATGCGGAGTTTGGCGAGGGCTCGGCTGGTTTGGCTCTTGACCGTGCCGAGCGAGCAGTTGAGGATGCGGGCGGTTTCGGCCTCGGACAGGTCCTCGTAGAACCGCAGTACGACGACCGCGCGCATCTTCCGCGGCAGCCGCCGGAGCGCGTAACTAAGGTCTGTACGGTCGTCCAGCGTCTCGGCGCCACCGTGGGCCGATTCGGGCAGTTCCTCGGTCGGATGCTCGTTGTTCCAGCGGCGACGCCACCAGGCGATGTAGGTGTTCACCAGCGTGCGGTGGACGTACGCGCCTGGATCCTTGATCCGGCTCCAGGAGAGCCAGCACTTGGCCAGTACGGTCTGGACCAGGTCTTCGGCGAGGGCCGCGTCCTGGGTCAGCAGGTACGCGGTGCGCCGCAGGCTCTCGTACCTGGCGGCAACGAAGTCCTCGAACTCCACAGCCACGGCTGCCCCCGATCTAGTCGTTCCCACTACCTGGGCCCGCATTTCTACGCTCACATCGAACACGAGCGCCTGGCCCATCCCGAAGGTTGCATCGCCGTACAACGCAACCGCCGTCCAACCGAAACGGCTGGGCGGCGGTTGCTGTCGACGGTCGAACGGACTCAGGGCACTGGCAGGTAGATGGCCATGAAGAGGTAGCCATCCTTGTTGGTGGGACCGCTCAAGGTCGCCGCCAAGGTCCGGGCTCGCTGGCTTGGCACGGGGATGGTGGAAATGCCCGGCATTCCTGGTCCCGAGTGGGTCGCCTGCAGCTCGTCCGGCAGGCCTGTGATGGTCATCTTTCGGGTCTGGTCATCGGGAGTGTTCGTCGGCTCCGCATAGCCGCCCGCGACCAGCAGGAACGGCTTGTCAGCAGGGCCATCCATCCGGACCCGCGCGTTGGATTCCGCCGGCGCGGTCTTGAAGCCCTGCAACTTGTAGGTGAACCCGTTGTGGTGAATCCTCTCGGCCAGCCGCAGGCTTGAGCCGGCAACGACCTGGTGCGAGGGCCCGTGCTGGTAGATGGCAAAGCCGAGGCGGCCGTTCTTGTCGGTCAGGCGGCGTTCGGGAGGTGTGCTCGAGGTGAGTTGCAGCGTGATCACGTTCTCCTCGCCGAGCTTCAGCAAACCGCGAAGGGGCATCAGCTCGTCGTAGTAGACCGACGAGCTCGAGCTGCGCCCTTGCTGGGCGGACTCGTCGCAGCTGAAACCCATCCAACGGCGGCCGTTGACGGTGAACCTCGCCATCGGCTGATCGGGCGAACCGGCCGCGACGCAGAGCTTGGCGAAAGTGACGTCGTAGCTGGTCGGAGTCCAGCGCAGCGAAACCGAGTTCTCGCCTTGAGCTCCGATGACTGCGGCGGCCAGGGTCTCGTCGCCGAGCTTGCCGGGATATCTGATCCCATCTCGCACGACGTCTTTGGGGCCCGCCTCAATCGGCCGGGAGGGGAACGAGTCTGCGGGTGGCTTGCTGCCCTGTCCGGTCCGGTAGATGCCGAGGCCGACCTGGACCTCAGGTCCGGTGACGGGCGTACCGCCGGGCGTCAGGATCTCGACCTTGATCCGGATGGGTTGCATGCCGTGGCCCACGCTGGTCCAGATCTCGTCCCAGGCACCCAAGGTGAATCGCTGGGTGGCCTCGGGGCCGGCGTCGGCGCAGCTCTGCGGGGGAACGACGCTCAGGCCGTTGAAGCTGACCTTGACCTGGTTGCTGCCGTCGGCCGGGTCGGCGCAGTACGGCGTGAGGGTGAGGTCGGTGGTCGAAGGAGTCCATTGGAACTCGATCGCGTTCTCACCCTTCTTGCCGGCCCAGGCCTTCTCCAGCCGGGAGCCGTTCTCGTTGGCCCCGAAGACCAGGCCGTTGTGCCTGTAATCACTCGGGGTCGGGGTGACAGCCGGGTCGGGATCTTTGGTGGTGGTGAGGGCGTTGGGAACGACGCCGAGGGCCACGGCGGCCACGGCGGCGGTGGCGGTCAGGGCGGTGGCCAGGCGGCGTTGTTTGGTACGGCGGATTCGGTGGTGGACGCCGGCCAGCAGGTCTGGTTGACCGGCTTCGTCAGCGCGGGTGTTGAGCTCCTGGCGGAGGTCGTCGAGATTCATGAGCGGACCCCCTTGGAGTCAGAAGAACCGGAAGAGCCGGAAGAGCCGGAAGAGCCGGTGGAGTCGAGGAGGGCTGGGTCGAGGCGCAGTTTGGCGAAGGCCTTCGCGGTCTGGCTCTTCACCGTCCCGACGGAACAGCCGAGGGTACGGGCGGTTTCGGCCTCAGTGAGGTCCTCGTAGTAGCGGAGCACCACGACCGCGTGCTGGCGGCGGGGCAAGCGCTGCAAGGCCTGCCACAGATCGGTCCGGTCTTCCACGGAGGCGCCGGGTGCGGCGTACTCGGGAAGTTCCTCCGTGGGGTGTTCGCCGTTCCATTTCCGGCGCCACCAGGAGGCGTAGGTATTGACGATGACCTTGCGCACGTACGGCTCGGGATCACCGCCTTCGATCCGGTTCCAGGCGAACCAGGCTTTGGCCAGGGCGGTCTGGACCAGGTCCTCGGCCAGGGCGTGGTCCTGCGTGAGCAGGTACGCGGTGCGGAGCAGCCGTCCGGACCGCGCGATGACGAACGCGTCGAAGCTCTCTGCTGCCGTCACCGGCTTCCCCGTTCCCCCGTCGCCGGTGATCGGCCGGGCGGGCGTGGTGCCGCCCGGCTCGGGGATCAGCGCGAGTCTGCTGTCGTCGTTGGTCACATCTTCCAGGACCAGTCGGACCCAGCAGATGGTTGCCCTTGGTGGTTGGTCATACCCGTGGGAGTAGCTGGGTGCGGCGAATGGTTGTCCACGATGCGAAGTCATTAGTTAACGCAGAAGTTGCTCGTGTGCGGCAAAAAATTACCCGTGAGGTCTGGTCAGAACCGGCGTGCTGGGCCGAAGCTAGGCGGTGACAGCGCGTCCGCCCTCGCGTACTGGAGGTAATCCGATGCCCGAAGCTCTACGTCAGCCCTTGCCAAGGCTGCTGGCCGTCCTTGTCCTGCTCGGCGCCATGCTCGTCACCTCCGTGGTGACGGCCACGGATGCACGGGCCGATGGTTGCTACACCTGGAGCCGCACGCTGAGCGTAGGCGCGTCCGGCGAAGACGTCCGGCAGTTGCAGATCCGCGTGGCCGGATACCCCGGGTACGGCCTCCACCTCGCTACCGACGGCTCGTACGGCGAGAAGACCAGGGACGCGGTCTGGCGCTTCCAAGGCGCCTATGGCCTGGCCCAGGACGGTATCGCGGGACAGGCGACGTTCAACAAGATCTACGAACTGCAGGACGACGACTGCACGCCGATCCACTTCACCTACGCCGAGCTGGATGACGGCTGCGGCGGCAGTGGCTGGGACGGCGGGCCGCTTTCGGCCGCGCAGACCAAGGCGAACGCGCTGCAGACCATGTGGCAGCTCGAGGCGCTGCGGCACGCGCTCGGCGATCGCGCGATCAATGTCAGCAGCGGATTCCGCAGTATTCCCTGCAACAGATCGGTCGGTGGCGCGAGCGACAGCCAGCACCTTTACGGACGTTCGGCAGACCTGGTGGGGTCGCACTCGCTCTGCACGCTCGCCAAGCAGGCTCGGCACCACGGGTTCGGCGGGATCCTCGGCCCGGGCTTCTCCGGCCATAACGATCACACCCACCTCGACATCCGTACGTCGAACTACTGGGCCGCACCGAGCTGCGGGATCTGACCGAAGGCCGTGCGCGGGTGATGCCCGCGCACGGCCTTACCAGCGGACCAGGTCCGTCAGCGTGCCACCGGCCGCCCGGTCAAGATGTACGGCGGACAGGCCCGCCCGGCGTGCGGCGATGACGTCGAGCTCCAGGTTGTCGCCGACCATCATCGTGTCGGCCGGATCCACGCCCAGCGCCGCGCAGGCCGCCCGGTAGGCCTCCGGCGCGGGTTTGCCCGCACCGAGCGACTCCGACGTGCACACCACATCGACACGTCCCGCCAGGCCGATCGCGGCGAGTTTGGCGTTCTGCTGCAAAGTGGCGCCGTTCGTGAGCACGCCGATCCGCAAGCCGTTGCCCCGGGCATACGTCAGGGCCGGTTCCGCGTCGGAGAAGGCCTGCCACTGTTGCTCGTAGCAACGGAGGAATACCTCGTACGCCGAGTCGAGGTCGTCGGGCAGCGGGAGTCCGAGTGCCGGCAGGAAGTCGCGTAGGCGGTTCCGGCGTTGTTCCTGGTGTGAGACCTGACCGGCGAGCCAGGAATCGAAGTGCACCTTCTCGATCTCGAACCACTTGGTGATCAACGCGTCCGTGGTCACGATCTCCAGGGTGGTCAGCCATTGCCGTACCCCGGCGGTCGCCGACGACGTGTGATCGAAGAGGGTGTCGTCGAGATCGAAGATGACGCCTTTCACGGCCTTGCTCATGACTTGGGTGCTGGGACGAGCGAAGTGCGGTTGAGCTCGCGGTGGTTCGAGTAGCCGCAGAGCGCGAGCGTAAGGTCCAGTTCCGCCAGGAAGCAGCGAAGCACGTGCTCGACTCCTGCCTGCCCGGCAAGCGCGAGACCGTAGAGGAACGGCCGTCCAAGCAGTACGGCGCGTGCGCCCAGGGCAAGGGCCTTCGCCGCGTCCGAGCCGGTTCGAACGCCCGAGTCGAACATCACGGTCAGCTGCTCTCCCACGGCGTCGGCGATCCCGGGCAGGGCGTCGAGTGCCGCGACCGCGCCATCCACCTGGCGGCCGCCGTGGTTCGACACGACGAGGCCGTCCATCCCGTGCTCCGCAGCGAGTTTGGCGTCCTCCACCGAGGTGATGCCCTTCAGGACGATCGGGCCGTCCCAGTGCTCCCGCAGGAACGACAGGTCGTCCCAGGTGAGTCCGAGGTTCGAGAACATCTGGGCGAAGTGCATGACCGCCGTCGCGGGTTCTTCGTTGGCTAGCTTCGCCTTGAACGCCGGATCGCTGAAGTAGTTCGCGAGGCCCTCGCCCTTCAGGAACGGCAGGAAGCCGCGATCCAGGTCAGCCGGCCGCCAGCCGAGTGTGCCGGTATCGAGCGTTACAACTAGTACGGAGTACCCGCTGGCCTTGGCGCGTTCGAGGAAGCTCAGGCAGACGTCGCGGTCCGTCGGCCAATACAACTGGTACCAGCGGTCTCCCGCGACCTCGGCGACCTGCTCAAACGAGTGGCTGGCCTGCGTCGAGTGCGTGTAGGTGAGACCTAGAGCGGCTGCAGCGCGCGCAGTGGCCAGCTCGCCGTCAGGATGCGCAAGCGTCTGCACGCCGACTGGAGCGATCACCAAGGGCGCGGGCATCTTCGTGCCCAGGATGGTGCAGCTGAGGTCTCGCTCCGCACTCCCGCGCAGCATCCGCGGGGACAACCGCCAGCGCTCGAAGGCGGCCGAGTTGGCGCGGGCGGTCGAACCGCTCCCGGCGCTGGGAACGATGTACCCCATGGCCTCGGCGGACAGGCTGCCGGCGGCCTGTGACTCCAGCCGGGACAGATCCGTGGTGATCTCGGGCCGGGTGTGCGCGAACATGCCCTGTGCGTAGATTCCGAGCTGGTGGTCACCAAAATTCGCCATTCCCGGATGCTGCCACATTCTCTTCTCTTGCGTTCACTCGTCGAATCCGCCCTCATCGGCGCCGTACCGACGCACCCCGGGCCGTGTGGAGGGCGGATTCCGACGAATGAACGCAAGAGAAGGGATGAGACAATCAGGGGTGACAACTTCTTTGACTCCTGACAAGCGGACCGGGTTCGCGCCGCATGTCGGGCTGGCGTTGCTGGCGCTGGCGACCGGGGGATTCGCCATCGGCACCACCGAGTTCGTCACGATGGGCCTGTTGCCGCAGATCGCGGCCGGCGTCGAGATCAGCATTCCCACCGCCGGCCACATCGTGTCGGCGTACGCGATCGGGGTTGTTGTGGGCGCGCCGCTGATCGCCGCGCTCGGCGCCCGAACCGGCCGCAAGCGGTTGTTGCTCGGCCTGATGGCGGTCTTCGTTGTCGGCAACATCGCCTCGGCTCTCGCGAACAGCTACGAGCTGCTGATGGCCGCGCGTTTCCTCTCCGGCCTGCCGCACGGCGCGTTCTTCGGCATCGGGATAGTCGTCGGCGCCTCGATGGTCCCAGTCAACCGGCGGGCCTGGTCGGTCTCGATGATCATGGTCGGCCTGCCTGTGGCGAATATCGTCGGAGTTCCTCTGACCACGCTTTTAGGTCAGCGGGTGGGCTGGCAGGTGCCGTTCCTGGCGGTGGGCGTGCTCGGCCTGCTGACCTTGGTGGCGGTCTGGTTCTGGATTCCGCCGCAGCCCGTCGGCAGCGAGGTGAACGTTCGGAGTGAGCTGAGCGCGTTGGCTCGGCCGCAGGTCTGGATGGCGCTACTGGTCGGCACGGTCGGTTTCGGCGGCATGTTCGCGACGTACTCCTATATCGCGCCGACGATGACCGAACTGGCCGGGTTCAGTACGACCGGGGTCACGATCGTGCTGGCTGTCTACGGCGTCGGAATGACCGGAGGCACTCTGGTCGGTGGACGGCTTGCCGACCGCGCGCTGATGCCCAGCATGTACGGCGGCCTGATCGCGGTGACGGTGGTTCTCGGCACCTTCGGCTGGCTCGCGCACAGCAAGCCCGGCGCTCTGTTCGGGGTGTTCGCGATGGGCTTCAGCGCCAGCATCCTGATCCCGGCGCTGCAGACCCGGCTGATGGATGTGGCCCGCGAGGGGCAATCCCTCGCCGCCTCCCTGAACCACTCCACGCTGAACGTTGCGAACGCCCTCGGCGCCTGGCTCGGCAGCATCGTGCTTGCGGCCGGCTACGGCTACGAATGGCCCAGCCGGGTAGGCGCCGCTCTTGCCGTCGCAGGCCTCGCCCTCGCCGTCACCTCCGGCCTGATGGATCGCCGCACCAAGCTCTAGAGGCCAACGTGGTCACCAGGCCAGGATGATGACGGTGGTGGGGACGTTGTCGTCGCGGTCGAGCAGGCAGACGTTTGTTTCGGGTTCGCGCTCTTGGTCGGATTCCATCGGAAGTGCCCCCTTCGCCCAGGTCTGGACCTGAGGCTAGGAAAGGTGGCTGGATTCCGGCTGGAGCCGGGCTGGAGCGGGCCTCATCGCGGCAAGGCGCTCGCGGAGTTCAGCCGCGGGGAAGGCGCCGAAGCGCTCGTAGATGGCCAAGGCCGCTTGGAGCTGTTCCCGGCCTTGGTCGAGCTCGCCCAGCTCCTCGTACGTCGAACCCAGGCAGCGCAGAGCGTCGGCCTCACCCATCTCATGGCCCAGTTCGCGGCAGATCGCGAGGGCCTCCTGCGCGGGAGCAAGAGCCAGCTCGGCCGTTCCCGCCGCCAGGTAGGCCTCGGAAAGGTTGCCGAGGATCAACCCCTGCAATTGGCGATCGGCCTCCGCGCGGGCGATCTCGAGGCCTTGCTGATGGCAGTCCACGCTGCGCGCGGGATCACCTGCGGCGCGCAGTACGACGCCTAAGTTATCCAGGGAGCGGGCCGCGCTACGAGGGTCATTGCTGCGCCGCCGGACTTCCAGGCTCTCCTCCAGGTAGCGGATCGCCTCGGGCAGATCACCCAGGTGTTTGTGCAGTAGGCCGAGGTTGTTCAACGAGATACCGACGCCCTCGATATCGTCCAGTTCCCGTCGGATCGCCAGGGCGTTCTCCATGTAAGTCTTGGCCTCTTCGTACCGCTGCTGGCGCAAGTACGCGCTGCCGATGGCGTTCACGGCTTGGCCCTCGGCGGTTCGATCGCCACGCAGGGTCGCTCCGGCCAGAGCCGCCCGGCCGATCGCCAGCACCGCATTCCAGTGCCCACGCATGTCCAAGTACCTGAAGAGTGCGACCGCCAGCTGAGTCGGTACGGACGCGTGGCCCACGTCGGCCGCGCATTGGCGCGCGATAGCCGCCAGGTTGGGCAGTTCTGCCTCTAGCCAGTCGGTGGCCTCGTCACGATCCGCCAACGGCAGAGCACCGTCGACCGGCCCGGCAGCCCGTATGTCGGTGGGGGAGATCATCTGGCAGGCGAGCCGGGTAGTGGCGACGAGACATCGCACTGCACGATCAACCGCCGCCAGGCGATCCTGCTCGGGCTCATCCCGTATAGCCAGTTCCCGGGCGAACAACCTCAGTAGGTCGTGCAGCCCGTACCGATCGGCGCCCTTGGCCGCGACCAGTTGAGCGTCCGCCAACCGCTCCAGCGAGCGCTCGGCCTCCGAGGATGGTCTGCCGGCTAAGACTGAGGCGATCGCCGTACTGAGGTCTGGGCCGTCCAGCAGCCCGAGCAGCCGGAACATCCGAGCCGCCGCAAGGTCGTCCGGGTCGCTGCTGTTGGCCAACGTCCAGTAGCTCACCTGGAAGCTCGTCCGCACGGCAAGATCGCCTAGCTGCAGTTCGTCCAACCTGCGCCGCTCATCGGCCAGGCGTTCCACGAGTGCGTTCACTGGCCAGCTAGGTCTCGCGGCCAGCCTCGCCCCGGCAATACGCACAGCTAATGGAAGGAAGTCGCACTGCCGGATCAGGTCTTCCGTAGCCGTCGGCTCGGCCGCAATCCGCTCAACGCCTACGAGCCGCTCGAGCAACTCGACAGCCTGGGAAGGCGGTAGTGCCGGTAGGTGCAGGGTCGAAGCCCCATCGAGCGTTGTCAGCGGCTGACGACTCGTCACGATCACAGCCGAGCCATCGCTCGCTGGAAGAAGTGGGCGAACCTGCACGGCGTCCGCCGCGTTATCGAGCACCTGCAAGGTCCGGCGGTCGGCTAGGAGCGTTCGGAAGAGTGCAGTGGCCTCTTCCATGCTTGCCGGGATCTCCGCGGCTGGGACGCCGAAGGCCCGAAGGAAGCGTGTGAGGACTACCTGCGGATCCAGGGGTTGTAGCCCGGCAGTGGCGCCGCGCAGGTCGACGTACAAGATGCCGTCGGGGAAGCGGTCTGCGAGCCGATGAGCCACGTGAACGGCTAGAGCCGACTTGCCCATGCCACCGGGACCACAGATGGCTGCAGTGGCTGCTGGACCTCCACTACCTGCGGGTTCCAGGAGTTTCTGCACCCAGGCCAGTTCCTCGTCCCGGCCGGAGAAGCTCGCAGTGTCAGGTGGAAGCTGCCACGGCTTGGCCGACGGCCCGGAAGTGCCTTGCAGTACGGGAGCCGCCGAGAGGATCTCCTGCTGGAGCTGCTGCAGGGCGGGCCCGGGCTCGATCCCGAGTTCCTCCACCAGACGACGGCGGAGGTCCTGGAACACGGCAAGCGCGTCAGCCTGTCGGCCCGTCCGGTAGAGCGCAAGCATCAGTTGGCGACGCGGTTCCTCCCGAAGCGGGTGCTCCCGAAGCAGCGCCTCCAACTCCGGTACGACGTCCTCGTGCCGGCCGCACGCCAGCTCAGCCTCGATCCGGCCTTCGACTACGGCCAGGTGGACCGCCTGCAGCCGGGTTCGTTCCGCCTCGACGGAGGGACTCGACGGGACATCCGCGAGAGGCGAACCGCCCCAAAGCTTCAGCGCCGCCGCGAAAGTGCCCGCGGCGGCCTCGAACGCGCTCTCGCGGAGTTGCCGTCGGCCGGTATCGGCCAGATCGAGAAAGGTCCGCGCGTCGAGATCACCGGGCGCGGCGACGAGTTGGTAGCCGCCAGGCCGGGTGACCAGTGTCGCGCCGTCCGGATCCGCCAGCATCCGGCGCAGCGCGGCGGCGTACCCGTGCAGAAGCTGGCGGGCGGTCGCGGGTGCTTCGGCACCCCACAGCTCGTCGACCAGGCGATCCGGCGGCACCACGGTGTTGGCGTGGCACAGCAAGACGGCCAGCAGGAGCCGCGGCTTGGCCGCGGAGATGACCTGCCGACCGTCGTCGCCGCACAGTTCGAGCGGCCCGAGCACGTGGAATCTGATCTGCCACCTCCGAGCCACAGTGTCCAGGCCGCTTGTGCCGCTAGTCGATAGTCCAGGTGTCCGAGCCATTGATGAGCGACTGCAGGTCGGCGCTGCCGTGCCCACGGGCCGTTTCGATCTGCTCGCGCACGAGGTCGTCGTACGCCGGCTTGTCGACCGAACGGAAGACGCCGATCGGGGCCTGGTGCAGCACGCCACCGTCGGTGAGCCGGGACAGCGCGAACGCGTAGGCCGGGTCCTCGGTGTGCGCGTCGTGCACGACCAGGTCGGCCTCACCGTTCGGCAGCGAGGCGATCTCCTTGACCGCCAGCGAGGCGAAGCCCTCCCGGACCACGCCCAGGCGCTTGTCGGTACCGAACCGGATCGGCTCACCGTGCACCAGCGGGATGATCGCGTCCTCGCGGGTTTCCGGGTCCTTGATCGCGTCGAAGGCGTTGTCGTTGAAGATCGGGCAGTTCTGGTAGATCTCCACGAACGCCGTACCCCGGTGGGCGGCGGCCTGGCGCAGCACCTCGGTCAGGTGCTTGCGATCGGAGTCGACGGTCCGGGCGACGAAGGTGGCCTCCGCGCCCAGAGCCAGCGAGACCGGGTTGAACGGCGTGTCCACCGAGCCCATCGGCGTCGACTTGGTCACCTTGCCCGGCTCCGAGGTGGGGGAGTACTGGCCCTTGGTCAGGCCGTAGATCCGGTTGTTGAACAGCAGGATCTTCAGGTTCACGTTGCGGCGCAGAGTGTGGATCAGGTGGTTGCCGCCGATCGACAACGCGTCGCCGTCACCGGTCACCACCCAGACGCTGAGATCCGGCCGGGCCACCGCCAGACCGGTCGCGATCGCCGGCGCGCGGCCGTGGATCGAGTGCATGCCATACGTCGACAGGTAGTAGGGGAACCGGGAGGAGCAACCGATACCCGACACCATCGCGACGTTCTCGCGCTTGATGCCGAGCTCGGGCAGGAACCCCTGGAACGCCGCGAGCACGGCGTAGTCGCCACAGCCCGGGCACCAGCGGACCTCCTGGTCCGACACGTATTCCTTGCGGTTCTGCGGCACGTCCGTCGTCGGTACGCCGCGCAGGCCGGGCAGGCCCAGATCGACCGAGGTCATCGTGCCCCCTCCTTGTCACCGTGAGTCAGGTTGGCCGCCGCGGTACCGAGGTGACGGGCGTCGTCGTCGATGCCGTCCGCCTCCTCCACCAGGTTGCCGATCACCTCGGCCAGTTCGGCGGCGCCGAGCGGCAGCCCCCGGACCTGGGCGTAGGAGACGACGTCCACCAGGTATTTGCCGCGCAGCAGCAGGGCCAGCTGACCGAGGTTCATCTCGGGCACCAAGACCTTGTCGTAGCTCTTCAGCACCTCGCCGAGGTTGGCCGGGAACGGGTTCAGGTGACGCAGATGGGCCTGCGCGACCTTGCCGCCGACCTTGCGCACCCGGCGCACACCCGCGCCGATCGGCCCGTACGTCGAGCCCCAGCCGAGCACCAGCACCTTCGCCGAACCGTCCGGGTCGTCGACCGTCAGCGGCGGCACGGCCACGCCGTCCACCTTGGCCTGGCGGGTCCGGACCATCAGGTCGTGATTGGCCGGGTCGTACGAGATGTTGCCGGTCTTGTCCTCCTTCTCGACACCACCGATGCGGTGATCGAGCCCCGGCGTACCCGGAATGGCCCAGGCTCGGGCCAGCGTCTCGGGATCACGCAGGTACGGCAGGAAGACGGGCTTGCCCTCGGCGTTCGTACCGTTCATCTCGGTGGCGAAGTTCGGCTCGATCGCGGGAATGTCCGCGACGGCGGGCACCTGCCACGGCTCGGAGCCGTTCGCCAGGTAGCCGTCGGTCAGCACCATCACCGGGGTGCGGTAGGTGACCGCGATCCGGGTCGCCTCGACCGCGACGTCGAAACAGTCCGCGGGCGACTGCGCCGCGAGCACCGGCAGCGGCGATTCACCGTTGCGCCCGAACATCACCGTGAGCAGATCGGCCTGCTCGGTTTTGGTCGGCATACCCGTGCTGGGCCCGGCGCGCTGGATGTTGCAGACGACCAGCGGCAGTTCGAGCATGATGCCGAGGCCGATCGTCTCCGACTTCAGGCTGATGCCCGGGCCGGACGACGTGGTCACGCCGAGCGCGCCACCGAACGACGCGCCGAGCGCGGCACCGACGGCTGCGATCTCGTCCTCGGACTGAATGGTGGTCACGTTGAACCGCTTGAGCTTGCTCAGCTCGTGCAGTACGTCGGAGGCGGGCGTGATCGGGTAGGCCCCGAGCACGAGCGGCAGGCCGGCCCGGTCCGCCCCGGCGGCGAGCCCGTACGCCAGCGCGAGGTTGCCGGAGATGTTGCGGTAGGTGCCGGGCGCCATCTTGGCCGGCTTCACCTCATACCGGACGGAGAACTCCTCGGCGGTCTCGCCGTAGTTGAACCCCGCGCGGAAGGCGGCGATGTTCGCGTCGCGGATATCGGGCTTGTTCGCGAACTTCGTACTGAGGAACTGGATGGTGGATTCGGTCGGCCGCTGGAACAGCCAGGAGACCAGACCCAGCGCGTACATGTTCTTCGCGCGGGAGGCATCCTTGCGGCTGAGGCCGAACTCCTTCACCGACTCGACCGTCATACCGGTCAGGTTCAGCGGGACCACGTGATACGCCTCGAGCTCGCCCGTTTCGAGCGGGTTCGCGTCGTACCCGATCCGCTTCAGGTTGCGGGCGGTGAAATCGGCGGTGTCGACGATCAGCGTGGCGCCGCGGGGGACGTCGCGCAGGTTCGCCTTGAGTGCGGCGGGGTTCATCGCGATCAGCACGTCCGGCGCGTCACCGGGCGTGAGGATGTCGTGATCCGCGAAATGCAGCTGGAAGGAGGAAACCCCCGGCAGGGTTCCGGCTGGTGCCCGGATCTCCGCAGGGAAGTTCGGCAGCGTCGACAGGTCATTGCCGAACGATGCCGTCTCCGCCGTGAAGCGGTCCCCCGTGAGCTGCATGCCATCACCGGAGTCACCGGCGAAGCGAATCACCACGCGGTCTAGCTGCTTGACCTCGATGGTCACTTTTCTGTTCATCTCCCAGTCACGCCTGCGGAATCAGTACGCCTTTTTCGGGTGGTGGCGTACCGCTGCCTCCCCGATACCTTCATGTTAGTTCGGCCTAAGTAATGCAGGGTCCCCGTCCACAGCTCGGGATGTGCCGAATCCGGTTGACAGCATGGACCGTGACTACTCACGGCAGCCGACCGCTTGCCAAACGGAACCACACACGGGAGGCTGGCCCGATCCATCTGTGTCACGGCCGGGTTGTGCCACCGGTTCTCGAGGGAGTTTCACCATGGGCCAGCGCCCCTTCGCGGCCGTTCGCGCCGCCGCTGTCTTGCTTTGCGCCGTACTGGCCCTGCCTGGTTCTGCCTCGGCTTCAGTCACCGCACCCGTCTCCACCGTGGTGGGCCTTTCCGGCCCGACCGCCGCGTCGTACGGCGCCACGGTCCGCGTGACGGGTTACCTGCGGACGTCGCCGGGTGGGACGGCTATCGCCGGGCAGAAGGTTGTGGTCCAGCGCAGTGCGCGCAACCAGAACAAGTGGTCGGCCCTGCGCACGATCACCACCGGCAACGGTTCGTTCGCGTTCGACGTCACCCAGAGCACGGCGTACGACTACCGCGCGGTCTACGCGGGCAGTACGGCGTACAAGCCGGCCACGGGCGCCACGTACTACCCGGCGGTTCTGCGCAAGGTAATCCTCGACTCGATCAAAACCACCGACTACGCCAGTGGCCGCCTGCAAGTCTCCGGACGGGTTTATCCCGCTGGGCCGAAGGTGCAGCTTCAGCGCTGGGTAGCCGCTAGCCGTACCTGGAAGACGATCGGCACCTTTACCGGCAGCGGGACCGCTGTGAAGGTCGACGCGACGGTAGGTGGTTCGGTCCTGACCTACCGCCTCTACTCGCCGATGGCCTTCCCGTACGGCGCAGGCTCCTCGAAGGCCAGGTCGTTCCAGCACTTCGTCTGGCGGGGTGTGTTCAAGAAGCCCTTGCTAGCGCGTGGCGGCACGGCCAACCCGGAGTTCAACGTATTGCCCGCTAGCGAGGTCCCCGCGCTCTCCGAGGCCGACCTGCTGGCCGACCGCACCGGAACGGTCTGGGGCGATCTGAACACTCGAGGCTGCACGAAGATCAAGGCCTGGTTCGGCAACCTCACCGACGGCACAGTCCGGACGTCCTTGCTCAACGGCACCACGGTGATCGGAGCCGTCAACCAGCCGCAAGAGTCCGAGACCGAGCTGATCCGGTCACTGGCCGGTTCCACCCGAACCCGCCTCCAAGTCCAGGACACGAACTCCGGCTACGGTCCCTCTGTCGCTACCGACACCTACGTGCTCTGCAACAACTAGCCCCACGGACCTGACGGGTGCCGACAGGCGTCCGGGGAATTAGGGTGGGGGTATGGCGGAGGGTTATGGCGTGATCGCGGCGGTGGTCGTGCTCGGCCTGGGGGGACTGGTCGGGGCGTTCGCGCTGAACAAGGCGCTGACGGTGACCCACGCGACGCCGGAGAAGCTCACCACCTACGAGTCCGGGGTCGACCCGGTGGGCGAGGGCTGGGCGCAGGCGCACATCCGGTATTACCTGTTCGCGTATCTGTACGTGATCTTCGCTGTCGACGCGGTGTACCTGTTCCCCTGGGCGACGGTGTTCGCGCTGGCCGGATTCGGCGCGGCCAGCCTGGTGGAGATGTTCGTGTTCCTGGCCTTTGTCGCGGTGGGCCTGCTGTATGCCTGGCGCAAGGGCGTCCTGTCCTGGACCTGATCCGCCGGGCTAGTTGGACCTCGGTTAGTTGGACTTGGCGCACTGCTTGCGGAAGGCGGCCGCGGCAGCTTCGCGGGTGGCCTGGTTCGCGGTGACGAGGGCGTCCGCGGCGATGGCGAGGTTCTTGATCGACTCGTCGGAGCTGCCGCGGTAGTGCCCGATCGCGCGGCGCAGAGGCGGTTCGATCACCTTGCGCTGGGCGGCGTTGGCGCTGAACCACGCGTCGCCCGCGTCGCAGAGCAGCTTGCCCGCGGCCTTCGCGTCCACCTTCGGGTCGGGCAGTTCGGTCGGGATCTGCGGGATGTTGACCTTCGGAACCGTCACGTCCGGTACGTCGGGTAGAGCCGGGGTATCTTCCCCGCAGCCGCTCAAGGCCAGGCCGAGTACCAGTGCCACCGCTGCCGTCGTACCGCGCGTCAGTCTCACAGCCACTCCTCCAGTCGGTAGACCTAGCATCCCAGCCTCCGAGGGTCTAACTAAGCGAGCAGACTTGTAACGGCCCAGTCCTGGGCAGCGAGGCCTACGGACTTGAAGACCGTACGACCGCGCGGAGCCGGTGGGGACGCCAAGGCGGCTCCAAGCTCAACAGGTTCCACGGGAAGTCCTGCGGCCAAGGCGTCGATGATCTCGCCGGATTCGGCCAGCGCGGCTTCCAGTTGATCCACCACCACTACCGAGGCGTCGGCGAGCAGGTCGAGCGGCAGTTCGCACATGGACGGCCGGAAGGCGCCGATCGCGTTCACGTGGGCCCGCTCCGGCAGCGCCGACAACTCGAACAACGGTGTGGACGACGACGTCGCGCAGCAGACCACGTCCGCGTCCCCGATGGCCTCGTCGATCGACGTACCGGCGGTGAACAGCACCTCGGCATAGTCATGCGCCAGTACGGCGGCCAGCGTGGACGCGCGGGTGAGGTCCCGCCCGACGATCGTGACGTGTTCGATCGGCCGGACGGCCAGTACGGCGTGGACCTGGTCCGCCGCCTGCGCGCCCGTGCCGATCAAGGTGAGCCGGATCGCGCCCGGCCGGGCCAGGAGGTCTGTCGCGACACCGACGACCGCGCCGGTTCGCAGGGTGGTGAGCGTGGCGCCATCCGCGACGACCTGGCCGCGGGCGCCGGTCCAGACCACGGTCGCCTGCACGGCCGGAACCCGGTCGAGGTCGATGCCGATCGTCTTCACCACGGCCGTGTTCGTGGGCGAGTGGTAGGCCGACATCACCAGCACCTTGCCGTCACCGAAGACCTCGCGGGGCGGGAGCACGAAATGGCCGGCCTGGAGATCGAAAAACGCCTGCCGAACGGCCCGGATGGCCTCTGCCATCGGCACGGCCCGGCGAACCTGATCCGCGCTGAAGGACTTCACCTGTTGATGAAACAGCACCGCGGCCGCACGGCCAAACGGCGTCCGGATTGTGCTGGGCAACCAGCGCGGGCGGTGACCGTGTGTAATTGCTTAGCGCAACAATGCGAAGGTTTCATGTGCATTGAGTAACGGCAGCCCACGCTCTGTTCGCAACAATGTTAGATCATGGTTAAGCTGCTACGTGGGGGAACGGGGAGAACACGGGGAGATGTGATGGCGTGGCATTACTGGGTTCCAGCGTTGGCAGGGCTGTTCCTGCTCTTCGCGATCATCTGCGCGGTCAAGTTCCATCACGCCTCGCAGGTGTTCGATCAGCTGATCAGCAGCGTCGATCAGGCGCGCGATGACGAACTCGCGCAGCGCCGCGACCGCCACGCCGGCCTGATCCACCACCCCCGCCTACGCCACCGCCACCACTAGCGGCGACGTCGAGGCGGCCTACAGCAGTCCCGTGCGACGGGCTACGGCGGCGGCTTCGGTGCGGCTGCGGACGCCCAGCTTGGCCAGGATGTTGGAGACGTGCACGCTCACCGTCTTCTCGCTGATGTACAGCTCGCGCGCCAGCTGACGGTTCGTCCGTCCCTCGGCCAACAGAGCGAGTACCTCGGTCTCACGACCGGTCAGAGCCGTGTTGGCGTCCGTACTGCCCAATTCGGCGAGTAGCGGCTTCGCACCGAGACGGCGGGCCACCTCCGCGGCCAGGTCGGTCTGCTCGTGGGCGTCGGCGATCCGACCCGCGGCCCGCAACGCGGCGGAGAGGTGAACGCGGCACCGGGCCTGCTCGTAGACATACCCGTAGCCGAAGGCCTCGACCGCCCGCTGCCAACTCTCGACCAGTTCCTCCGCGGTAGGCGCGTCGATCGCAGCCAGCCAGCGCAGGCGATCCCACTCCGCGTCCAGACGCGCGAGCCAGGCCCGGCCCTCGACACCGAGCGTACGGCCCGCGGGTAAGCCCTTTTCATCGACGGCCCGGCCCATCTCGACCAGTTCGGCGCCCTTGGCCACGAGCTGGGCGCGAGTGGCGTCCGGCTCGGTCACGACCCGGTGGCAGAGCACTTCGAGTTCGAGACTGGAGAAGCGGACGCGGGCGTGGAACCACTGCGTCTGGAACACCTCGGCGCACAGCTCGGTCGCCGCGTGCAGCGCCCGCTCGGCGGCCGCCGGCTGGTCAAGCTGCAGATACGCGTCGACGGCTCCTCCGACCCCGGCGATCGGGAGCATCACGTCCAGGCTCCACGAACCGCGCCGGTCCTCGAAGTCGGCCGCTACCGAGGTGTCACCGCGGGCGCTGCGAATCCCGAGGCCGAGCGAGACCAGGGCGGCCTCCGCGACGGGTGGCGGCGAGTCGCGAACCGCGGCGGTCGCCATCGCCGCATCCCAGTCGCCCATGACGAACTCGCACAAGGCGAGCATCCGGCGGGAGTCGAACCCGTACACCGCCCATTGCCGGCCGAGCTCGGTGGCGCGCTCGTACGCCGCGCTGAAGGAGGTATGGGCATTGGAGAGATCGCCGAGGTCGTACTGGATCGAGCCCACCAGGAACCGGCTCCGCACCTCGGCCGCGGCGTCGCCCGCCAGCCGGGCCTGCACCGCGGCCTCCTCCAGTTGCTGCATGGCCGTGCGGGGATCGCCCGCGCGACGGCGGAGCTGGGCCAAGGTGATGCTGGCATCGCTGGCGGCATCCTGGTATCCCGCTTTGGCGGCGACCTCGAGCGCCTCGGTGGCCCAGCGCTCGGCCTCCATGTTCCGGCCGAGCGCCCAGGTGGTCCGCGCGTGCAGGGCGAGCACCTCGGCGCGCAGTTGACTCGAGTCCCCGCTGGTCAGCCGTACGGCGAGCGTGCTCGCGCTATGCGCCTCCTGGTCGTGGTCCACCTCCAGCGCCACCGTGGCCAGAGCCAGTAACAGCCGGGCCCGGCCCCTGTCCGGCACGTCTGCGGGCAGATCACCCAGGGTCTTGCGAACCAGCTTCAGCGCGCGCGGCTGTTGCCCGGACAGGGCGGCGGCCTTCGCGGTGGCGCAGACCAGCCAGAGCTTGTCGATCTTCGAGTCGGGCGACGCGTTCGGCAACAACTCCAGCGCCATCTCGTAGTGCTTCAGCGCCTCCTGCGGCGCCGCGACCGACATAGCCTCGTCGGCCGCGCGGACCCGGGCCTCGAACGCGGTGGCCAGATCGTGCGACCGGGTGGCGTGGCGAGCCAGTTCGGCCGCCGTACCAGCGACGGTCTGTTGTTCCAGGGCAGTCGCGTACGCCGCGTGCAGGCGAACGCGCTCGCCCGGCAGCAGGTCGTCGTACACCGCCTCGGCGAGCAGCGCGTGGCGGAAGTAGTAACCGGAATCGCCGGGGTGCTCGATCACGTGGCCGTCGATCAGCTCGCGCAGAGCCGTCTCCAGCTCACGCTCGGGCAGTCCCGCGACGGCGCTCAGCAGGGTGTGCGGCACGCGGCGACCGGCCACGGTGATGACCCGCGCGACCTGGCGAGCGTCCTCCGAGACCGCATCGAGCCGGACGAGCAGCAGATCCGCCAGCTCAGGCGGTACGACGCAGGGATCGCCCATGCTCGACGCGGCGGCGACGAGTTCCTCGGTGAAGAAGGCGTTACCGCCCGCGCGATCGAGGATGCGCTGCACCTCGCGCTCGGCCAACGGCTCGGTGAGCAGGGCGGACAGCAGCGTGCGGGACTCGTCCGCGTCCAAGGGCAGCAGGTTCAGCCGGCGCACGTGCGGAATGCGGGACCACTCGCCGATCACCCGGCGGAGCGGATGACGGCGGTGCAGATCGTCGCTGCGGTACGAGACCAGCAGGGCGATCCGCTGCGTGTTCAGCCGGGTGAACAGGAATCCGATCAGGTCGCGGGTCGAGTCGTCGGCCCAGTGCGCGTCCTCGATCACCAGCAACAGCGGTTCGGCGGCGGAGATCGCGGTCAGCGCGCCCAGCACGGCGTCGAACAGCGCGGCGCGGGCGATCTGGCCGTCCTGCGGCGCGGACGGGGCACCGATCAACCGGTGCGTCGGCAGCAGCCGGCCGATCGCGGGGTAGCCGGTGAGCAGGCCGTCGAGTTGCTCCTGCGCCAGCCGGCCGAAGACCTCGGTGAACGGCAGGTACGGCAGCTCGGCGTCACCGAAGTTGGTGCAATGGCCGACCAGAACACTGAACCCGCGTTCCTGTGCGCCGGTCGCGACCTCGTCCAGCAAACGGGTCTTGCCGACGCCCGCGTCACCGGCCAGCAGCAACGCGCCGGCCCGCCCGGTTCGCGCATCGTCCACGGCGCTGAGCAAGGTGGCCATCTCGGTTGAGCGGCCGACGAGAGGTGTCGAAGTCCAAGGCACGTCGTCCATCTTCGCCCTTGGCGCCGACACCAGTCGACGGCAGCCCACCCGAGTACGCGAACCGCCCCCGGTCGAAGCCCCGGAAGTTGCCGGGAACAAGCGATCGGGGGCGGTGCCGACGGAGGTCATGCGGCCTGGGTGGGACGCAGTCCCCGACGTGCGTGCCGGGCGTGGTGCCGGGCGGTGTGCAGGCTGGCCGGCGACTGCAGCTCATGCGTGGTATGCGCTGCCTGAGCGGCCTCGACAACGCGCGCCTCGGCGGCCTCGACCGCCTGCAGCGCCCGCTCCTGCTTGGCCGCCGCCCGGCGCTGCCGCCAAGCCGACGCCTGGGCGAAGTCCCGGCTGATCCGTTCGGTGCGATAGGTCATCTCGGCTTGAGCGACCTGGGTGGTGGGGAACAACATTTGGTGCCTCCTGGCTGGTGTGGCTCGACTCCTTGTCGATGTCCCTACAGTGCTCCCCTGAGGCCCTCGTCCACATCGGAACAACTCCCTATCCCGCCTCACCCCACTCCCTACCCAGCCTCCTCCCGGACCCCTATGCCGCTCGCCACCGGCGCTTTCCGCGCGTACGGCGAGGCGCAGGGGTCCGCCGTACGGCGAGGGCCCGGGGATGTGGGCGGTCGGGGAAACGTGAAAGCGCGACCGGAGGCGGGGAGCCTGCGGTCGCGCTGGGTGGATGGGGCGGCGGGCGTGGGCCCGGGATCATGCGGTGTGGCGGGCCCGCAGGTGGAAGAAGCGGCGGTGTAACGGCTCGCTGTGCTTGGTCGACCTGCGGTAGCTCTTGGCCAGCAGCTCCTGACGGTAGGAGATCTCGGCCTGGGCTAGCTGGGTGGTGGGGTACATCGTGCGCCTCCTGGCGATTGTTGCCTCGACTCCTTGTCGATGCCCCTAATCTCCCGTTCTGAGGATGCCGCGCACATCAGGACAACTCCCTATGCCGCCGCTCCGCGCTCCCTATCCCGGTCCGCTCACGCCGTCCCCACGCCCTAGACCGCCGGTCACAAGCGTCCGATGAACCCCGACACGCCTGGTCACAAGCGTCCGATGAACGGCGACACGCGGGCGTGGGCGGGGCGGGGCGGGGTTGACCCTGACGTGGCGTGAGGGGGGACGGTGGGGGCATGGCTGATTACTACTCCGCGTTCGAGATGAGTCCTGTTCCGGTGCCGGCGCTTGATGCCGAACCGCCCGAGATCTGCCGGGGCATTTATGGCATGCCGATGTTCGTCACCGTGCCGACGACCGACTTGGCGGCGTCGGTCGACTTCTGGATTCGGGGGATGGGGTTCATCGACCTGTTCACGATTCCCGGGCGGCTCACGCACCTTCGCCGGTGGGCGTTCCAGGACGTGCTCCTGCTCCAGGCCGACGAGCCGGTCGAGAAGGCGCCCGCGGTGAGCGTGAGTTTCTCGTGCGTGTTGCGCCAGATCGACGAGGCGGCCGCGGCTTGTGCCGAACTGCTGCCCGGCTGTACCACCGGGCCACGGAAGACGCCGTGGAATTCCGTTGAGCTGGAGGTTGTCACGCCGGAGCGGGCCCGGGTCATTCTGACGGCCGCCCGTCCGCTCGAACCCGACAGCGAGGAGGCTCGTTATCTCAAGGCCGTCGGCATCGAGCGCCCGAAGGAGTGATGCCCGGAACCGCGCTCGTGCGGGCTGGCAAACTGGAACGCATGACTCTCGGTCCCGAGCCGTCCGACGCCCTGGCTGTTGAAGCTGGGGCGGAGGGTCTGACGGTTGGGGCTGCCGCGTCGGTGGTTGGGGTGACTGTGCGGACGCTGCATCACTGGGACGCGATCGGACTCGTTTGCCCGTCCGGGCGGACCTTGAGCGGCTACCGGCTCTACGCCCCGGCGGATGTCGCCCGGATCCACCGAGTCCTCATCTATCGCGAGCTCGGGTTCCCGCTCGAGGCCATCGGCGCTGTCCTGGACGACCCGTCGAACGACGCCACCAAGTCGCTGCAGCAGCAACGTGACCAGCTGGTCGACCGGATCGCCCGCTTGCAAGGCATGGTCGGTTCGGTCGACCGGCTGATCGAGGCAAGGAACGCGGGCATTCTGCTCTCGGACGAGGAGCAGGTCGCCATCTTCGGTGCGGACTGGCAGCCGTCCTCGGTCATCGAAGCCCGTGAGCGCTGGGGCGACACAGCCCAGTGGGCCCAGTACGCCGAGCGCTCGGCGGGCAGAACCGTCGAGGACTGGCAGGAGCTCGCCGAAAACACCGCGGCTCTCCACGAGGCCCTGGCCACTGCCAAACGGGCGGGCGTCACGCCCGGCAGTCCCGAGGCGAATGCACTCGCGGAGCGGCACCGGGCCTCGATCAGCGCCTACTTCGACTGCACTCATTCGATGCAGGTGTGCATCGGGCGGACGTACGTCGCGGACCCGGGCTACGCGACGTACTACGACGCCATCGAGCCCGGGCTCAACTCCTGGCTAAGCAGCGCCATTGACGCGAATGCCCGATCGCGCGGCATCGATCCGGACACCGCGACCTGGACCTGACGCGGCTGCAGGCTTTGCAGCCGCGTGAACAGTCTGAGCGGCTTCAGCCGGCTGAGCGGTTTCAGCGGTTTCGATGGCTTTCCCGAGGCGTCGCCGGGTGAACCAGCCCGCCCGGCGAAAGTCGCGGCGAATGCGTTCCTGGCGGTAGGCGATCTCGGTAAGGATGAAGTCGGTGTGCGGGTACACGGCGTCCTCCGGAAGCTCGTGGTCGATAACCCGACTCTGCGCGTCTGAGGACGCCCCGGACATCGGTACAACTCCCTACTCCGGCTGCGCCTGCTCTCCCTAGTACGTCTAGGAACGGAGGAAAACGTCTAGCTCCGCACTAGTGGGACCAGTAGCCGGCCCTCGGCGGGTAACGGCCAAGGCCGCGGCAGCGTTCGCACGGCTGGCAGCGGCGGCCGGATCGGCTCCAGCGGCCAGAGCCGCCAGAAAGGCTCCGGCATGCGCATCACCCGCACCGTTGAGGTCAACCGCCTCGACCGCGAAACCCGGCATGAGCCGCGGCTCGGCGCCCCGAACGGCGAGCAGGCATCCCGACGACCCAAGCCGTACGACGACCCCGCGACGGCCTGTCCGTTCTAGAAGGACCCGGGCGGCTTCTGCCGGGTCGGCCAGGTTGGTGAGGTCTGAGGCCTCGCGTTCGTTGCAGCTCCACCAGTCAGTCCGAGCCAGTACGACGGCCAGGTCGTCCGCAGGAACTTGGTGGCCGAGCGGCCCGGGGTCGACGTACACGAGCACGTCGTCGGGGATCCGGCTCAGCCAAGGAACGAGCGCCGCCCGGTTGGACGGGTGCATCAGGCCGTACCCGGACAGGTAGACGAGGTCGTCCGGGCCGAGGCTTATCCGGTCGAGGTCGGCCGCCGTGAGGGTGGATTCGGCTCCACGGCTGGTGACGAAGGTGCGTTCGCCGTCGGCCTCGACCAGCGTGACGACAAATCCGGTGTCTATGCCCGGCGTGATCGGCTGGACCACCTCGATCCCGGCGGCGGTCAAGGCCTCGCGGGCCAGCTCGCCGAACGGGCCAGTGCCGTGCGCGCCGCCGTACCCGACGGGCAGGCCGAGCCGGACCGCCGCCGCCATCACGTTGAAACCGCCGCCCGGGGTGGTCGCCGTACTGCTCGCGATCACGTCACCACCACGCGCCGGCAGATCGTCGATGGTCAGCACCAGGTCGATCACGACATTGCCGAGATGTAGCAGCCTCACGATCGGCCCTGCCGCAGCGCCAGTCCCGGCCTCATGATTGCCTCAGCGCCAGCAGGTCGCCGGCCAGTTCGTCCAGCCGCAGATTGTTGACCTCGGCAACGGTCTTGCGGGCCTCGTCGGGAAAGGCCCCGGCGCCGTGGCAGGCGCCCGCGATCGCACCGGCCATCGCGCCGATGGTGTCGCAGTCACCGCCGACCGACGCGGCCACGCGGCTGGCCAGCCACGGGTCGTCGGGATACGCGGCGAGGATCGCGAAGGCCGCTGGTACCGATTCCTGGCTGGCCAGGCTGGTGCCGACGAGGTCGTAAACCAGAGCGGACACGGCACCTGGGCAGGGAGGCTGTCCTGGTGCCGCTCCGAGACTCGGGCGAGCGGCCGGGGATACGCCGTCCGATCCGACGGTGGCCAGGGAACCACCGGCCCGGGAATGCCGGCCCACGCTCGGGCCGTCCGGAGGGTCAGTCGCATCGTCGATCAGCCGTACGCCGGAACGGATCAGGCCGACGGCCCAATCGATCCGGGTGGCGATATCGGCGCCGGCCACCCAGTGGCCGCGATCAGCCGCGATCCGGGCCGCCTCGATGCCGACGATGATGGCCTCTTGCACGGTCGCGCCGTCCACGCCCGCGCTGACCGCGGCCGCGACGGCCGAAGCGCCGGCGAGGGCCAGACCCGTGTTGTGGGTGACCGCGCTCGCCTCGACCACACGGTCGACCAGTGCCGGTAGATCGCTGCACCCGGTGGCGATACCGACCGGGGCGATTCGCATTGCTGCGCCGTTCGTCGTACCGAAACGGCCGGTCTGGCTGATGTCGGTACCGGCCAGCAGTTCGGTGACGGCGCGTTTCGTGGAAGGCCCGAGCAGGTCGAGCGAACCACGCTCGTGCATCGACTCTTCCCAGGCCAGCAGGCGCCTCGCCAGTTCCTTGCCGTCGATCCGGCCGCCGGACGAGACCAGCAGTTCGGCCAGTAGCAAGGCCTGTTCGGTGTCGTCGGTGATCGCGCCCGCGGGTAAACCGGCGGCTAGCGGTTGGTCCGCCGGGGCCGGGTGAAATCCGTCCAGCACGTCGCCGTACCGCTCGATGATGAGTTCCCTAGGCAACGACTGGGTCGGCATGCCGAGCGCGTCACCGATGGCCAGGCCGTACAGCGCTCCAGTGGCCCGGGCCGTGCTCACTCACCCTCGCTGTAGTGCAGGCTGAGCTCGAAGTGGTCCGGATCGAGCAGGCTGTCCACCTGTTCGGCGAATCGCTCGTCGGCGGTCCAGCTGACCCGCCGGGTGTGCAGGAACCACTCGCCGGGCTCGCGGCCGAGCAGATCGGCCTCGCCTTCGTCGATGGCCCGGCCGCGCAGGCGCTGCTCGCCGTGATGCAGGTACAGGCCGGCCTTGTTCAGGGTGGTGGTGATCGAGTCGTTGTCGAGCCCACGTTCGGGCACGTCCCGCAGGCCCTCGATGGCAGGGATGCAGCTGCGCTCGATCGAGATCGCCGCGCCGTCCACGATCGCCCGGACGCGTTCGATCACGATCACGTCGGGGGAGTCCAGCCCGAGCCGTTCGGACAGCTCGAAGTCCTTTTCCAGCGCGAGCCGCAGCACCCGGACGTGAGTGTTGACGCCGTGCTGGGCCAACGCGTGCGCCCAGCCGAGCCGGTCATCGAGAGGCCGTCCGTCGAACAGCACGAACGAGCCCTTGCCGGTCCGGGTGGTGATCAGGCCGGCCTCGTTCAGATCGGCGAGGGCCGCCCGCACGGTGTTGCGGCTGACGGCGAACCGCTTCGCCAGCTCCACCTCGCCGGGCAGCTGCGCGCCGCTGCGAACCTGGCCGGAGCGAATCTCCTTGGCCAGGATCGCGGCGATCCGCTCGTGCTTGAGGTTGACCCCGCGGATCACTGGTGTTGCACCTCAAGCCCGTCGCGCTCGAGCAGCCCGGCGACCGTCACCACCTCTAGCAGCGGGGCGTACAGGTTCATCACGTCCAGGGCCTTGCGGTGGGTGCGCTCGTCCACACCCGCACAGGCGTCTGCGACGACCTGGACGTGTACGCCGGCATCCACGGCCGCGAGGGCCGTCGAGAGCACGCAGCAGTCGGTAGAGACCCCTGCGAGCACTAGGCGGTTCCCGCTGCCTACCTGTTCGGCAAGTTCGTATCCCCACTTGCTGAAGGTGGTGGCGTCGATAGTCGGCTGACCGTTGTTGAGGCTGTCAACCAGCTGGTACGCATACGAATCAGCTGGTTGCAGTGCGAACGGCCAAGCCTCGTAGTAGTCCTTCCAGGCGCCGTGAGGTTGGTCCGGTGCAACGAACCGGGTGAAGACCACCCGGGGAGCCATAGCCGTCACAAGCTCCTGGATCGGCCCGACGATGTCGTCGAAGCCAGGAGTAGCCCAGCGGCTCTCGGGCTCTGCGAAGATCCGTTGCATGTCGATGACCGCGAGCAGCGGCGCCTGGTGTTCGGTCATTCCCTGATCCCCTCCTGGGCACGGACCCGGCCACGGCCGGTGAAGTACTGGATGACGAATCCGGCGACCAGGGCGAGCAGTACGCCGATGTTGGCGAAGGCCCACGCGCCTTCCTTGCCGCCGATCGGACCGAGCAGATAGCCCTGCCAGGTCAGCCACGGGGCCGAGCCGTTGGTGACGAGGCCCCAGCCGATCGCGGTGGCGGCGAGCACGGTCAGCACGGGGATCCAGCGGATGTCGCCGTAGCGGCCGCGCGGGTCGTACAACTCGGCGTCGGCGTAGTCGCCGCGGCGCGAGGCGATGTCGGCGAGCATGATGCCGCACCAGGCCGCGATCGGAACGCCGAGCGTGATCAGGAAGCCCTGGAACTGCCAGACGAAGTCGGTGCTGAAGAAGACGATGTAGACCGTGCCGATCACCATCAGCGTGCCGTCGATCAGCGCGGCCACCCAGCGCGGCGCCTTCAGGCCGAGGGACAGCAGGGCCAGACCGGACGAGTAGATGTCGAGCACCGCGCCACCGACCAGGCCGAGTACGGCGACGATGGCGAACGGAACCAGGAACCAGGTCGGCAGCAGTTCGGCCAGCGCGCCGATCGGGTCACCGGCGATCGCGGCGCTCAGGTCCGTCGACGAACCGGCCAGCAGCAGGCCGAAGAAGAGCAGTACGAGCGGGGCGATCGCCGCGCCGAACGTGGTCCAGCCGACAACGCCCTTCGAGGACGACGAACGCGGCAGGTAGCGCGAGTAGTCCGCGGCGGCGTTGACCCAGCCGAGGCCGAAGCCAGTCATCAGGAAGATCAGCGCGCCGATCACGGCCTGGGTCGAACCGGCCGGCAGCGCCGAAACCGTGCCCCAGTTGATGGTGTCGGCCACCAGCGCGATGTAGATGACGGTCAGTACGGCGGTGACCACGGTGATGATGGCCTGCAACCGCATGATCAGGTCGAAGCCGAGTACGCCGGCGGCGACGATCAGCGAGCCGACCACGACCAGCGCGATCAGCTTGGTGGCGTTGCCGCCGCCCCAGCCGAGCCGCTCGAAGATGGTGGCCGTCGCCAGCGTGGCGAGAATGGTCAGCACGGTCTCCCAGCCGACCGTCAGCACCCAGGAGATGAACGACGGCAGTTTGTTGCCGCGCACCCCGAACGCCGCCCGGCTGAGCACCATCGTCGGCGCCGAACCGCGTTTGCCGGCCAGGGCGATCAAGCCGCAGAGCAGGAACGAGAAGACCACGCCGATCAGGCCGGCGAAGATCGCCTGCCAGAACGAGATACCGAAGCCGAACGTGAAGGCGCCGTAACTGAGACCGAGCACGGAGACGTTCGCGCCGAACCACGGCCAGAACAGGTCCCGCGGCCGCCCTTTACGTTCGGCGTCGTCGATGACGTTCAGACCGTTGCTCTCCACCGACAGCGCCCGGGTGGCGGTGGCCCCCGGGTCCAACTGCTCGACCATCTTTTCTCCTCCTGGGACAGGACGCGGGAACAGGCTGCCGTGGGCTGGCCGGATAGAACCTGTTCAGTCCTGTTCAGTCACGCTAAGTTGCGGTTCGTTACCCGTCAAGGCGCTGAGGCCCGCCTTAACGTGCCTCTTTCAACTACCGCTCGATCGTTACTTTCGCCGGCTCGCGGCGGGCGCGCGGGTAGGCTTTGGCCGTGTCCACTCCAGACCGCGCGGTCCATCTGCCGACGCCCACCGTTGGGCCGCCGCAGGTCGGTGCGCTGGCCCGGCTGGCGCCGGCTCCGGTGCGCTATCTGCTCAACTGGGGCCGCAAGTACTCGTTGTGGGTCTTCAACTTCGGCCTGGCCTGCTGCGCGATCGAGTTCATCGCCGCGTCCATGGGGCGGCACGACTTCATCCGGCTCGGCGTGATCCCGTTCGCGCCCGGACCGCGGCAGGCCGATCTGATGGTCGTCTCGGGTACGGTGACCGACAAGATGGCCCCGGCGATCAAGCGCCTGTACGACCAGATGCCCGAGCCTAAGTACGTCATCTCCTTCGGGTCCTGCTCCAACTCCGGCGGCCCGTACTGGGACTCGTACTGCGTCACCAAGGGCGTCGATCAGATCATCCCTGTGGACGTCTACGTACCTGGCTGCCCTCCCAGGCCGGAGGCGTTGCTGCAGGGCATTCTCAAATTGCAGGAGAAGATCGCGGGCGAGAAGCTCGAAGACCGGTACGAGCCGTCCCCGCAGGCACTGACCCGCGGCCTGGTGTTGCCGAAGTGACGGCCGACGTCCTGGCCCAGGCCACTTCCGTGCTCACCGCGGCCGGAATCGCCGTCACCCCGGCCGAGAGCTTCGAGCCGCAGGCACTGGATGTACCGGCCGAATCGTGGGTCGAGGTCCACGAACTGCTGCGCGACCAGGTCGGCCTCACCTTCTTCGACTTCCTCAGCGCGTCCGACGAGCTGAACGACGGCTTCCGGGTTGTGAGCCACCTCGCGGACTTCTGGGGCGGCGGCCACGTCGAGCACCTCCTGCTGCGCACACTCATTCCCCGTACGACGCCCCGCTTGGCCACGCTTACCGAGGTATTCGCGGGCGCCGACTGGCACGAGCGCGAAACCTTCGAGATGTTCGGCATCGACTTCGAGGGCCACCCGAACCTCATCCCGCTTCTGCTGCCCGACGGCTTCGAAGGCAACCCCCTGCGCAAGGAGTTCATCCTGGCCTCCCGGGTGGCAAAGCCCTGGCCAGGCGCCAAAGAACCAGGCGAGTCCGACCACGCCCCAACCCCCATACCGGCCGTTCCCGCTGCTCCTGGGGCTGAGGCGGCTCCGGGCGCTCCGGCGGCTCCCGCAGCGGCGGACGGGTCTGCTGGGGATGCGGCGGCGCCAGCCGCGGAGGCGGGCGCGCGACCGCCCCGGGCCGCAAAGAAGACCGGCGCGCCGAGCCGCCGCAGGACGTTGCCACCCGGCGTACCGGACCCGGAAACCTGGGGCCCCCGCCCACCCGGGTCACCCGACCCCGACCCGTTGGCCGCCGCCCAAGCCGCCTCCGCCCCCGCGCGCCCCCGCCGCGCCGCAGGCGAACGACGCGCCCCCGGCGAACGCCGTACCGCCAAAACCACCGAAGCGCCCCCGACCACCGAAGCGCCACCGACCACCGAAGCGCCCCCGACTGCCGAAGCGGCTCCAGCCGCGGAACCGGCTTCAGTGGCCGAAACACCTTCAGCGGCCGAGGGGCCTGCTGAGGACTAGGGCAGTTGCTAGCTCCGAGGCGGCAGCCGCGGCAATCTCGGCGCCGGGTTGTACGCGTAGGGCTGACTGTGGTGGTTACAGGAGGCTGGCAGGGGTAGTCGTGTCCTAGCGGCCCTATCACCCCCTGCTAGGCCCCGGTTTCCCGTGCCAAGACGTCCTCCAGACCCTGCCCAAGTGCACCGGCTGCCGACTTGTGGCGCGGCTACCCGGCTGCAACCAGGTGGTGGTCAAACAACTCGGCACCGGACCGCCCATAACCCGGCAGCTGCACCAAAACCCGGTAGCCGCCAGCCGCCAGCCGTCCGGCTACGGCGCAGGGTGGTCGGGGAGGGTGAAGTAGAAGACCTCCTCGCGGACAATTCGGCTGTTGGTGACGGTGTAGAGGGACATCTTGCTGGTGGTGCCCGGGTCGCTCAGGTCGAGATCGCCCGCGCCGAAGATGAACCGAACCGCGAACTGGTTGCCGGCCAGGAACGGCCCTTGCACGTCCACCTTTTCGATCACGTGCCCGTCCAACAGGCGCACGCTGTTCTCGAAGATCGCGTTCAGCCCCTTCAAGGGAGTCGGGTCGCCCCCGAACTCGATCGGCGCGATCCGCTCCATCTCCGGCGACAGCAAGGTCATCGCCGACTCCATCGCCCCGCCGCGGAAGGCCTCGACGTACCGCTCGGCCACCTCCGTCGTGGTCAGGGGGCGGAACGCGTCGGCGTGGTCCTCGACCCACTCGCGGTACGTCAACGCCGGTCGGCCGAGAACGTTCTCGACGGTGGTCTCGACACCTTCAGGGTTCTCCACCAGCGAGGCCCAGTACGGCATGGCCTCGGCCGCGAACTCCTCGCCCAGCTGCGCCACCAGGTGGGCCCGCGCCACCTCGGGCGAAACCTCCACGACCCGCAGCGGGCGGTCGATCACCTCGCCGATGATCCGGATCTGCTCGCGCTGGGTCAGCGTTTCCGGACCGGTCAAGGTCAGCGTTTCGCCGACGCGCCGATCCAGCAGGGCCCGTACGGCGACCTCGGCGATATCGCGTTCGTGAATGAGCGAGCGGCCCGCCTCGGTGTACGGGAGGTGGACCTCGTCGCCACGCAGGGTCTGCTCGGACCACTCCAGCGTGTTGGCGGCGAAACCACCCGCGCGCAGGAAGGTCCAATCCAGGCCGGCCTTCCGTACCAGCTGCTCGATCGTGCCCCAGACGCCGTTCTGCTCGGCGCTCTGGTCATCGCGTACGGCGCTGGCGGACAGGTAGACGACGTGGCCGGTGAGCTGTTCGACCACCTTTTCGGCGCCGTCCGGCGGGTAGAACGGCCAGAGCAAGAAAGTGCCGTCCGTACCGGTTGATGCCGCGGCGACGGAAGCGGGATCCGTCAGATCACCCGCAACCAGCTCGACGCCTACCGGCAGGCCCGCCAGCGCGGGGTTGCGGACCAGGGCCCGCACGGTCACGCCGGCCGCGAGCAGGCCGGTGACCACGTGGCGGCCGACGTTGCCGGTGGCGCCGGTTACCAGGATTGTGCGTGTCATCGCAGAGCCTTCCAATCGATTGCCGCGAGGGGAGATCCGCCCGCGAGGTAAGGCTCGTGCCTCAACAAAGGTTGAGGTCAAGCCGGAACCGTTAGGCTCTGCCGCATGGAGCTGATCGCCGTGCTGGAGTTCCTGCTGCGGGTCGCCGGCGTGATCGTCGCGTTCCTGGTGCTGCCGTTGGTGGTCGGGCAGACCGAGCACAAGGTGATGGCGCACATGCAGTCCCGGCTCGGCCCGATGTACGCGGGTGGTTTCCACGGCTGGGCCCAGCTCGTCGCGGACGGCGTGAAGTTCGTGCAGAAGGAGAGCGTCACTCCGGCCGCCGCCGACAAGCGGGTCTTCGAGTGGGCTCCGATCGTCGCGATCCTGCCGTACATGGCCGCCCTCGCCGCGATCCCGGTGATGCCCGGCATCGTCGGCGCTGATCTCGACTCCAGCCTGTTCTTCGTACTCGCGGTGATGAGCATCGGGGTGCTCGGTTCGCTGATGGCGGGCTGGGCCAGCGGCAACAAGTACAGCCTGCTCGGTGGTCTCCGGGTCGCGGCCCAGCTGATGAGCTACGAGCTGCCGTTCGTACTGTCCGCCGCGAGCGTGGCCGTCGCCGCCGGCACGTTGAGCCTGACCGGTATCGCCGAGGCGTGGAGCCCGTGGTGGTTGCTATGGCAGCTGCCTGGCATGTTCGTGTTCTTCGTGGCGGGTCTGGCCGAATTGCAGCGGCCGCCGTTCGACATGCCGGTGGCCGACTCCGAGGTGATCTTCGGGCCCTACACCGAGTACGGCGGTCTGCGCTTCGCGATGTTCCTGCTCGCCGAGTACGCCGGCATCGTGGTGCTGGCCGGTCTGACCACGGTGATGTTCCTCGGCGGCTGGGCCGGTCCAGGCCCCGATTCGCTCGGCTGGTTGTGGACCCTGCTCAAGGTCGGCGCCGTCTCGTTCCTGGTCATCTGGATCCGCGTCGCCTTTCCCCGCTTCCGCGCCGACCAGCTCCAGCGCCTCGCCTGGCAAGGCCTCGTCCCCCTGGCCCTGCTCCAACTGGCCATCACCGGCATCGTCGTAGCCCTCTAACAACGACAACGTAAACACGCGCCACCACGGCCCGGACCCGCACAACCAAAGGCCGGACTGCCGGACGGACGTGTGCCGCCTCTCCGGAGACTCGACGCGTGGCCGCGTGGCCGCGTGGACGCGTGGAGGCCCGGGCGCCGCGGTGCTCAGGTGAGGTGTATCCGGTATCGCCTTGCCGGCTAGCGCTCGACGTTCGCGGGTCGACCTCTCCGATCCCGGACACGAGTGCCGGGATTTTGCTCGGCTACCCGGTTGTGGTGCCGCCGCTGCCGAGTTGTTTGACCGCTACCCGGTTCCAACCAGGTAGCCGCGCCAAAAGTCGGCAGCCGACCCCCCGTCTACCGCCGGCCGTCGGTCGTCTCCTGTTCACCGCTTGGCCGTTGACGCTGTCGTACGGCCTTTCACAAGTTGGTCCGGACCAATTTTCGAGCCTCTCGTGACCCGAGGAACGCGTGAAGAGATCCGCCGCCCTGTTCGCCCTGGCGACCCTGACCACCGTCGCGCTCGTACCCCAGCCCAGCTGGTCCAAGCCGAGCGCCCCGATTCCGAAGGTCGTGGTGATCGGCGTCGACGGCGCCATGCTGCCGAAGATCCAGGCCTTCGATACCCCTGCGCTGAAAGGCCTGATCGCCGGCGGCCATGCCGCCCAGACCACCCTGTACGCGCAGCCGTTCGCGCCGACGCTGTCCGGCCCGGGCTGGGCCACCAACGCGACCGGCGTCTGGCCCGACAAGCACAAGGTGAAGAGCAACAGCTGGGGTACGGCGACCGACCTCAGCCGCCATCCGGATTTCCTCACCCGGCTGGAACGGGCCAGGCCCCTGACGTACGGCGGTGACGTGATCGCGAAGGCCGAACGGCTCGAGGTGGCCGTGCCGGCAGGAGCCCGCCGGATGACGATCACGTGGACCCTGACCAACGGCGACAACGACTGGTACTGGGCCATCGACGCGCCCCACGTGACCAAGCCGGCCCCTTAGGCAGGGCTGATCGCGGCATGAGGGCGGCGGACCCACTAGTGTCAGGCCTCAGGACTCTCGGACGGAGGAGGAGGCGTGGCTGTACCAGGTAAGGGACTGATCGACGGCCTCAAGGTCACCGCGAAGACCCTGTCTCGCCGTTCCGTCACCGAGCAGTACCCGGATGTCCAGCCCGAACTGCCGCCGCGGACGCGGGGCGTGATCGCGCTGATGGAGGAGAACTGCACCTCGTGCATGTTGTGCGCGCGGGAGTGCCCGAGCTGGTGCATCTACATCGACTCGCACACCGAGACCGCGCCGTCGGTCGGTGAGCAGGCGCGGGAGCGCAGCCGGAACGTGCTGGACCGGTTCGCGATCGACTTCTCGCTGTGCATGTACTGCGGGATCTGCATCGAGGCCTGCCCGTTCGACGCGCTGTTCTGGTCGCCGGAGTTCGAGTACGCCGAAACCGATCTGCGCAATCTCACCCACGAGAAGGAGCGGTTGCGGGACTGGATGTGGACGGTGCCGGCGCCCCAGCCGATCGACGGAGGCGAGGCGTGACCACGGTGCTCTTCGCCGTCGCCGCGCTGGTGACACTGGTCGCCGCGGTACAGGTGGTCATCTCGCGCCGGATCGTGCACGCGGCTCTCTGGCTGGTGGTCGCGCTCGGCGGCGTGGCCGGCTGCTTCGGCGCCCTGCAGGCCGAATTCGTCGCGCTGGTTCAGATCCTGGTGTACGTCGGCGCCATCGTGGTGCTGGTGCTCTTCGCGCTGATGCTGACCAAGGCCCCGACCAATCCGTTGCCGGGTATCACCACCGGCCGGAGCCCGTTCGCCGCCGTCGTGGCGACCGGGCTCGGCCTCGTTTTGAGCCTGGGCGTGATCCTGGCCTTCGGCGGCGAGCGGATCCAGCCTGTGCCGGAAGGCTCGGCCACGGCCATCGGCACCGCCGTCTTCAAGACCTGGGTGCTGCCGTTCGAAGTGCTTTCGGTGTTGTTGCTCGCGGCCCTCGTCGGCGCCATCGTGCTCTCCCAGCGACCCGACCGGACCACGCTCGCCACGGCGGATGAGGCTGAGGAGGAGCGGGACTGATGCCGTTGATCCTGCCGCTGCTGCTGGCGGTCGTGCTGTTCTGCGTCGGCGTGTACGGCGTACTCGCGCGCCGCAACGCGATCACCATGCTGATGTCGTTCGAGCTGATGCTGAACGCCGTGAACCTGAACCTGGTCGCGTTCGACGCCTGGCACCTCGACGGCCTGGCCACCGGCCAGACGATGGCGGTCTTCGTGATCACGATCGCGGCAGCTGAGATCGGCCTTGGCCTGGCGATCATCCTGCTGCTGTTCCGCGGCCACGGGCACGTCGACGCGGACAGCGCGCGCGATCTGGTCGAGGCCCCCGCGGTGGAGGAGGCCAGGTGATCGCGACCGCCTGGCGCGTCTTCGGGATCGCCTTCTCGCTGGCCGTCATCGTCGCCGCCGCGATCCTCGCCGGAACGGAGCCCGGGCAGTACCAGTTCGCGACCGCGCTCGCCGGTGACCAGGTGATCGGATTCGGCGTCCGCACCGACGACCTCACGGCGTACATGCTCGCGGTGGTCGGGGTGGTCGCCACCTGCGTCCAGGTGTACTCGATCGGCTACCTGCACCACGAGCCGCGCATCGCGCCGTACACCGCCCTCGTCACGCTCTTCACGGCGGCGATGGTCAGCGTGGTCGTTGCCGACAGCCTCTTCCTGCTGTTGATCGGCTGGGAGGTGATGGGCGTCTGCTCGTACCTGCTGATCAGCCATTACTGGGAACGGCGTGACGCTCGCTCCGGCGCGGTCAAGGCCTTCCTGATGACCCGGCTGGGCGATGTCGGTTTCCTGTTCGGCATCTTCGTCCTCGGTTTCGCCGCCAAGACCTTTACGATCAGCGAGCTGGACCCGGCCAAGATCCCGCCGGGCGCCTTGACCGCCGGCACGTTGCTGCTGCTCGTCGGGGTTGTCGGCAAGTCCGCGCAGGTGCCGCTGCAGACCTGGCTGCCCGACGCGATGCCCGGCCCGAGCCCGGTCAGCGCCCTGATCCACGCGGCCACCATGGTCGCGGCGGGCGTCTTCCTGATCGCCCGCTTGTACGACGTGTTCGCGGCGGCCGAGACTACCTTCACCGTGCTGGCCATCGTCGCCGCGATCACGATGGTGTTCGCGGCGCTCTGCGCATCGGCCGCCGTCGAGGTCAAACGCGTGCTCGCCTGGTCGACCGTGAGCCAGCTGGCCATCATGTTCGCCGGACTTTCGCTGGGTTCGGAGAAAGGCCGTCACGCGGCGTTGTTCCACCTGCTCACGCATGCCGCGTTCAAGGCGCTGTTGTTCCTTTGTGCGGGTGTACTGCTGCATCAGGTCGGAAGCGCCGCCCTGGTGGTTCTTCGCCGGTACACGCGTCGCGGCGCGCTGCGAAAGGCGATGCCCGTCACCTTCGTCACGATGACGATCGGCCTCGCGGCACTCGCCGGCGTACCGGGTTTTGCCGGGTTCTTCTCCAAGGACGCGGTGGTCGAGGCCGCTTGGAGTACCGCCCGGAATGGTTCGGCCGTGGGCTGGATCGTGCTGGTGGCGGTTTGCCTCACCGCCGTACTGACGGCCTTCTACTGCGTGCGGTTGTGGTTGTGGGTGTTCTTCCGGACGCCCGCGCTCGCCGGTGCGCTTGGCGCCTTCGAGGAAGAGGAGGCGATGGCGGATCTCGACGAGCCGGACACCTCGGGCCTGCGCGACGGCTCGCTGCTGATGCTGATCCCGCTCGGCGTGCTCGCCCTCGGCGCGATCGGCCTCGGGTACGTCGAAGGGCTGCACCTCAATCTCGGCGTGGGCCTGCTGACGCTGGTGCTGGCCATCGTCGGTGCCATGCCGGCGTACTCGTTGTGGCAGCGTGGGGCGGATCCACGGCCCGAGTTGCTGGAGCGGGAGTTCGGGGTGGACTCGTTCTACGACAAGGCGGTTGTGACGCCGGCGCGGTGGTTCGCGCGACTGGCCGTCGCGGGAGACCGTGACGTCATCGGTGGGTATGTGCGCGGTTTCGGCCGAACCGGGACACTCGTTTCGCAGGGCTTCCGCCTGCTGCAGACCGGCAACGTGCAGACGTACCTGACCGCCGCCGTGGTCGGTGTGGTCGCGCTCGCGATTCTCGCGGGGGTGATCGGCGCATGAGCACGGTTCTGCTGGTCATGCTTGGTCTGCCGTTGCTGGCGGCAATCATTCTCTGGGCGCTCCCGGTGACAGTGGGCGATCGGATCGCGGCCGCCTTCGGTGCCGTCGTCTCCGGTCTCACCTTGATCGGCTCCGGCGTGCTCTGGTCCCGGATGACCGACTGGCATTGGGTCGCCACTTCGTCTCAGCCCTCCGCGTTCTCCTGGTCTGAGACGAACACACCCTGGATTCCGCCGCTAGGTGTGCGTTTCCATGTCGGCGTCGACTCGATCTCCGTGCCGCTGGTCGCGCTCACCGCGCTGCTGGTCTTGCTCTGCTGCGTGTACTCGCTGCGCATCACCCCGCGCGTGGGCCGGACCCGCTCGCTGATCGCGCTGCTGCTGGTGATCGAGGCCGGCGTGATCGGCACGTTCTCCGCTCTCGACCTGGTGCTGTTCTTCGTCTGCTTCGAGATCGTGCTGATCCCGATGTGGCTGGTGATCGACATCTGGGGTGATCACCACGACCCGGCCGGACGTCGCCGGGCCGCGACCACCTTCGTACTGATGACCGTCGCCGGTTCCGCGGTGATGCTGCTCGGGTTCCTGCTGGTCTACCGCGAGGTCGGCACGTTCGACCTGGTCTGGCTGACCCAGAACCCGATCACCGGCGGCCACGGCGTACCGCTGCTGGCGGCGGTGCTGATCGCGCTCGGCCTCGCGGTGAAGCTGCCGCTCTGGCCGTTGCACATCTGGCTTCCCGACGCGCACGCGAAGGCCCCGACGGTTGGTTCGGTGTTGCTCGCCGGGGTGTTGCTGAAACTCGGCAGCTACGGCCTGATCCGGATCCTCCTGCCGGTACTGCCGGAGGCCACCGTCACGATCGCGCCGTACCTGGCCGGCTTCTCGACCGTGGCGATCATCGCGGGTTCACTCGCCTGCCTGGCGCAGACCGACCTCAAGCGCCTGATCGCTTACTCCAGCGTCGGGCACATGGGTTTCATCGGTCTTGGCATCGCCACGATGTCGCCCAAGGGCCTCAGCGGCGCGCTGTTCGCGAATATCGCGCACGGGCTGATCACCGGCCTGCTGTTCTTCCTCGCGGGCGCGATCAAGGACCGGCACGACACCAGCGACCTGCGCACGATCGGCCGCGCCCTGTACGCCCGGTTGCCGCGGATCGCGGCCCTGCTGACGTTCGCGTCGCTGGCCAGCCTGGGGCTGCCGGGACTGGCCGGATTCTGGGGCGAGATGCTCGCGCTGTTCGGCGCGTACCAGCCCGGGCCGGGTCTGCCGCGGGGCACCTTCCTGACCATGATGGTGATCGCCGGCCTGGGCACGGTGCTGACCGCCGCGTACTTCCTGCGCCTGGTGCGGAACCTCAACCAGGGTGATCCCGCCGAGTACCCGGCGACCGCCTTCGCCGTCGACCTGAGCCGGATCGAACTGATCACCTGGGCGCCGCTGGTCGCCCTGACCGTTCTGCTCGGCGTGTGGCCCGGCCTGCTCCTCGACTACTGGAACTTCTCGTGACGATCACCTGGACCGACTGGCAGGCGGCGACCGTACCGCTGGTGCTCGTGCTCGCGGCGATCGCCGTGCTGCTCGTGGACGCCTTCTGGAGCACCGGCGACAAGCGGCTCAAGCACACCGTGATCAGCGTGATCGGGGTCGGCGCGATCGTCTTCGGGCTGGCCTTCGTACTGGTCAAGCGCAACGACTTCCTGCCCGCCTTCTGCCGGTTCGCCGCGGAGGGCCCGGCCGAGTGCAGCCTGGTGGTCGAACCGTTGACGGTCGGTCTATGGGTCGTACTGCTCGGTGGTGGCCTCGGCGTGGTCGGCCTGTCGGCTTACCGGTTGCTCGACGCATCGATCCCGGTCGGGGAGTACCACTTCTTGTTGCTGAGCGCCCTGAGTGGTGCCGTCGTACTCGCGGGCGCCCGCGACCTCGCCACCTTGGTGATCGCGCTCGAAGTGGTTTCGCTGCCGAGCTTCGCGCTGGTGGCCCTGCGCCGGGATCGCCGTGGTTCCGAGGCCGCGCTGAAGGCCTTCCTGGTCTCGGTGCTTTCGACGGCCGTGATGCTCTTCGGCATCTCCTACCTGTACGGCGTAACCGGCACGCTCTACCTGCAGTCGATCAGCTCGCGCATGCTCGACCTCGATCCCGGGCTGCACCGGGTGGCCCTGGCGGCAGGGTTGTTCGTGCTGGTCGGGTTCGGCTTCAAGATCGCGGCCGTTCCGTTCCACGGCTGGCTGCCGGACACATACTCCGGTGCGCCGATCGAGGTCACCGCCTTCCTCGCGGTGGTGTCCAAGTCCGCCGGTGTGGCGGGCCTGCTCGTACTCGTGACGAGTGGAGTCGTTCCCGACGGCTCGGCCCTTCGTACGGCGGTTGCGGTACTCGCCGCCGTCACCATGACGGTCGGCAACCTGGCCGCCCTCCGCCAGGTCGAGGCCGTACGACTGCTCGCCTGGTCCTCGATCGGCCAGGCCGGTTTCCTGCTCGCGCCGCTGGCCATCGGCGACGCCGCGACCGTGGTCGGTTATCTCGCCGCCTACGTCATCGTCACCGTCGGCGCCTTCGGCGCGGTCGCCGTGGTCCAGCGCCACCGCCCCGCAGGCCTGCTCACCGACTACCGCGGCATGATCCGAACCGAGCCCGGCCTCGGCGCGAGCCTGGTTCTCTTCCTGGTGGTACTCGCGGGCCTACCGCCGGGCCTCGCCGGCCTGTTCACCAAGTTCGCCGCCTTCGGCTCGGTCATCGACGCCGACCTGATCTGGCTCGCCGTGGTGATGGCCCTCAACGTGATGATCGGCCTGGCCGTCTACCTCCGCTGGGTGGCCGAACTCTTCCGCCTCCCGGTCGACAACCCCTTCAACGTCAACATCGAAAACCCAGCCGTAGCCGTCATCGGCACCTGCCTGGGCGCCACCGTAGTCCTCTCCCTCCTCCCCGCCACCCTCTTCACCCTCGCCCGCTAATTTCTCGCCCCCCGCCGCCCTCCCCGCAACCCGCCGCGGCGCATCGGTATCCCGCTCATCGGACGCTTGTGACGCGGCGTGTCGGCGTTCATCGGACGCTTTTGACGCGGCGTGTCCCCGCTCATCGGACGCTTGTGACTCAAGAGTGCTGGGCGGCCGCCCACGCCTCGTGCTGGGCGAGGGCGCGGCGCCAGAGGGTTTGGCGGGCGGTGGGGGAGAGGTGTTGCAGGGGGAGGTGGAAGACGTCGGCTAGGGCGGTGAACCAGGCTGCGGGTGCTTCCAGCAGCGTGGGCGCGGTGGTCGGCGTACTGAGGGATAGACCGCGCAGGATGTGTACGTCGCCCGGCGTGCGGATAAACGCCGAACAGACGCGTACGAACGGCGACTCCGGCGATTCCGACAGGTACGCGTGCTGCCGCGCGAAGTCGCTCATGACGGCTGGCGCGTTGTCGAAGTCCATCCCAATCAGTCCGCCCGTCTCATCGTGGTCCAGCCGCCACCCGTCGGGTACGACCTCGGATCGCCGCAGGCCGAACGTGAACGGCCTCTGGTCGTACACCCCGGCCCTGAGCGGCAAGGGCACGTGCAGGCCGTCCCCCAGGCCGGCGTCGACGAGCCAGGTTGTACCCGGGGCATCGGGAAGACCCGACACCGTCAGCACTAGGTGGCTACTGTCCACCCGAGCGGCTTGAGTCGACGTGTGGACTCCACCGCGGTGACGAGTCACTCGATAGCCCAAGGCCTCTAGCAGTACCGATAGCGCGCCATTGATCTGAAAGCAGTAGCCGCCGGTTCGACCGGCGATGATCCGCTCGGCCGACTCGAACGGGTCTAGCGGCGTACGACCACCTAGCTGGAACTGGATGGACTCGTACGGCACGGACTCGACGTACGCCGCGTGCAGCCGGAACAACCACTCGACGTCGGGTTTACCCGGCTTGGGCAGGCCAATGCGGCGGAGGAAGGCCGGGACATCCATGGCGTCGAGCGTAGGCGGAACCGCTTGCATGCTGGAACTGCGAATGCCTCAACGGCGTCCGGGTGGCAGGGTAGGCGCATGACCTCGGAGCGCATCTACGTCGGCAGTTACACCAGTCAAGCGGGCGGAGGGACCGGGATCGGCCTCGGGTCTCTCGAGCAGGCGGAGGTGGCCGCGACCACCAAGGACCCGTCGTTCCTGGCCAGGTCGGCGGATGGGCGGTTCCTCTACGCGGTGAACGAGCTGGACGAGGGCCGCGTGAGCGCCTTCGCGGTTGGTGCCGACGGCGCGCTCGAATTCCTGAACGACCAGCCCACCGAGGGCGCGCATCCCTGTCACCTGGCGATCGACCCGTCCGGGCGGTACGTGCTCTCGGCGAACTACAGCTCCGGGTCCGTCGCGATCCACCCGATCCAGGCCGACGGCTCGCTCGGCGCGGCGACGCAGATCGTGCAGCGCGAGGGCACCGGGCCGAACGTGGAGCGCCAGGAAGGCCCGCACTCGCACCAGGTCGCCTTCGATCCCGCGGGCGAGTACGCGGTCGACATCGATCTCGGTAGTGACACCGTGCACGTCTCCCGTTTGACCGAGGACGGACGTCTGGAGGAGGCCGGCAGTCTGTCGGTCCACCCCGGCGCGGGTCCTCGCCACATCGTTTTCCACCCGGGCGGCGCCGCGGCGTACGTGATCAACGAACTCGACTCGACTTTGACCGTCTGCGCCTACAGCGCGGGCAAGCTCGACGCCGTGCAGGTGGTGTCGACTCGCCCTGAAGACGCTACCGGCGAGAGCTTTCCGGCGGAGGTGCTGATTTCAGCGGACGGCCGTTTCGTCTATGGGTCCAACCGGGGTGACGACACCATCGCGGTGTTTGCCCTCGCTGAGGACGGGTTGTCGGCTGAGCTGGTTCAGACGATCAGTTCTGGTGGGACCTGGCCACGGCACCTTGCCTTCAGCAAGGATGGAACCGGCCTGTACTCGGCCAACGAGCGCTCCGACTCGGTGGCGTTCTTCACGGTCGACCAGGCCAGTGGCGTCCTTACCGCAACGGGGACTCCGCTGACCTGGCCGAAGCCGGTATGCGTGCTGCCGCTCTAGACCCGCACGAGCTTCTCGAAGAAGAACTCGTGCTTCAGGAACGACGTGTCGTACTCGTGGCCCGGGTGCGGCGGTAGAAGCTGCGCAGCCTGGAACAGGCGCCAACCGTCTTTAAGAGCGTCCAAGCCGGTCTCGTACGGCGGTACGTCGCTGTCGCCCGTAGTCGGGGTTGTAGCGCCCGTGCCGTCGTACGTCGACCAGCCGATCACGTGAGCGTCTAGCGCCGAAGAGGCCAGGTAGAGCACGAGAACCTGCTGGCGGATCTGTACGTCCTGTTCAGCGGCTACTTGGGCAGTGAGACTCATGCCATCTCCTTCGGGGCGTGCGGGTTGAGGCTGCGCTGGGCGACGACGCGTCGCGGCTGGTTGGTGACGCGGGTAACCCAGTACTCCGGGTCGAACGTGTCGTCACCCGTGAGGGCCTGCCACAACTTCACCCGGTTGTAGAGCTCCAATCGGCCCGTGGCGGTCTCGTACCAGGGGAAGAACGTCGAGAGCTCCTTGGCCACTGCAGGGTCGTAAAGGTCGTCGGTGTTCCAAAGCCGGACCTGCCGGACAGTTGGGTTGAACCGGATTTTGAACATGTACCGGTCGATCGAGCTGTCATTGCGGCGTCCGCCGTGCCAGATCCCATGGTGGAGGAATACGACGGTTCCGGCCGGGCAAGTCAGTCGGGTCTGTCCACGGAGGTTCTGGTACCTCCCGGTGTCCGACTCGTTCGTACGCCGCAGGTGGCTGCCCGGAACGCTCAACGTGCCACCCATCTCCAGGGTGACCTCCTGCGGGTAATACATCAGCTGGACGTCGAAGGCTCCGGGACGTACGTCGATGATCGCGTCGGCGTGGAGGTTCTGCGCCTCGCCTTCGTTCGCCTCGCGGATATGCACGGCGTGGTGATCCACCGTCGGGTCAGGGCCCACCAAGCTCTGGATGGCGCCGGCCACCTCCGGGAGCTGGACCAGTCGCTGCGCGAACGAGCCTTCGGGGAAGGTTTCCCGCAGCGGAGTGCCGTACGGGACCGCGGGAATGCCCTGGTCGAGCACTTCGATGGCCTGTGCGTTCATCTCGTCCGGTACGACGGCGTCCATCCGGAGCGCGCCGTGCGCCACGAAATGCGCCATCTGCACGGAGGTGAGCAGGTGTTTGCGATGCATAGTGTCTCCCCTGGACCGGAGGTCGGAGTGGTTCCTACTCCACAAGCCTGCGGTGCTGGGCCGTGCTTTCGCGTGGGTCTGACTCACTATCACTGGTAGTTTTTCACCATGGTTGAGCGCGTCCCGCTGTACCTGGAAGAGCCTCCCGACCTGATCAACCCCGGCGTAGGCGTCCACGGCGTGCAGAGCCTGCGCGACGTCTTCCGGCTGCCGGATCTCTGGCAGTTCCACGTGTACGGCTACCACGCGGACCTGACGATCAACGGCCACGTCTATCCGGTCCGGCCGGGTTCGGTGAGCCTGGTACCACCCGGCGTGCAGGTCGCCTTCGACTACCGCGGCCGTTCGGAACACCTGTTCGCCCACTTCCGTACGGCGCTTGCGGGTGATCCGGTGATGGTCCCGGTGGTTCAAGACGCAGGAGTAGCGTCCACGGTCTTGTCGGACCTCCTGCGCGAGGCGATCCGTGCATCCCCTGGAGGCTCTCGCAGGGTCGTAGCCGAGGTTTGGGCGGCCTTATGGCGGGTGGCTCAACTACCTGAGCAATCCACGCACGGGTCGTCCCACGCGGCTGTAGCGACGGCCGTCGCCCATATCGAGGCCAACCTGGCGCGGCCGCTCGCCGTACCGGAGTTGGCCCGGGTCGCCGGTATCTCGCACAACCACCTGACCCGGCTCTTCCGGGCCGAGACCGGTATGACCGTCGTGGCCTACCTACGAGGCCGGAGGATGGCCCGGGCTCGGCACCTTCTCACCTCGTCCACGCTCTCCATCCCGGCCGTAGCCGCCTCCGTCGGGATCAACGACCTGCAGGCCTTCAACAAGGCTTGCCGCCGGGAACTCGGCGGATCTCCCCGGGCCGTCCGTACGGGCAAATACGGTCGCTAGCGACGTACGGCGCGTCTAGCGTGCCTCATATGTATGAGCTGGTACCGATCGCCTCAGCCTCATCGCCGGCTGCTGGGGCGTACCGATCTCCTGGTCGTCCGAGGTGGCAGACCTGCCTGGGGGCTTTACGGACGCCCTTGCGCGGGCGGTTGGCGAGCACGAGGCCGGCGTCGTACCCGACACCTTCGTGCTCATGGCCGCCGCCGTCCGGAACGACGAGCAGGGACGGGGTCACGCGGGCCGGGTCATCACCAGCGTCCGCGAGTACGCCGTAGCCGCGGGACTGGCCAAGGTGATCGCACCGGTTAGACCCACGCTGAAGAGTTCCTACCCGTTGACGCCGATCGACGAGTTCACGACCTGGAAACGCCCGGACGGCCTACCGCTTGACCCCTGGCTCCGCACGCACGTACGCCTCGGCGCAACCATCCTCGCCCCAGCACCGGCCAGCCAGACCATCACGGGGACTGTCGCGGACTGGGAGGCCTGGACCGGCTTAGCCCTCCCAAGCAGCGGCACGTACGTCATCCCGGCCGGCCTGGCCACACTGCACGTAGATCGCGCTGCCGACCTGGGCACCTACCAAGAGCCCAACGTCTGGGTCCGCCACGCCTAACTCCGGCGGCCAGTGGGACGTGAGGAGGCCGTACGGCGGGCGGGCCGTACGACACCTCTCGAGTGACCAGCGATGGCTCAGTGGTTCAGTGGCAGTTCAGCGGTAGTTGACGAACTGCACGGCGAAGTCGTAGTCCTGGCCCTTGATCAGCGCCTGAACCTCCTGCAGGTCGTCCCGGCTCTTGCTCGAGACGCGCAACTCGTCGCCCTGGATCTGCGCCTTGACGCCCTTGGGGCCTTCGTCGCGGATGAGCTTGGAGATCTTCTTCGCGTTCTCCTGGGTGATGCCCGCGCTGATCGTGGCGTTGATCTTGTAGATCTTGCCGGACAGCTTGGGCTCGTCCGCCTCCAGGCCCTTGAGCGAGATCTGGCGCTTGACCAGCTTGTCCTTGAACACGTCCAGGACGGCGTTGGCCCGCTCCTCGGTGTTGGCCTGGATGTCGACCGACTCACCCGACCACTTGATACCGGCGTCGACGTTCTTGAAGTCGAACCGCTGGCTGATCTCCTTCGCCGCCTGGTTCACGGCGTTGTCCACCTCCTGGTGGTCAACCTTGTTCACGATGTCGAAGGAGGACTCCGAGGCCATGGGCACTTCCTTTCGATTTGCTGTCGGGGGTGCTTCCTGTTGTATTGTCTCTCCCGCTGGCCTTCGGACCAGCAGCACCCTGGCAGGTTGCCCGAGTGGCCAAAGGGAGCAGACTGTAAATCTGCCGGCTTACGCCTACGCAGGTTCGAACCCTGCACCTGCCACAGGAGCTGAAACCGCCCCTGACCCGCGGAAACGCGGGCCAGGGGCGGTTTTGCGTGTCCAGCCCGGGTCGGACGCGTCGGGCCTGAGCGGCTAGTGGATTTCGACGGCGTCGTGGATGAGTTGGGTGTGGAGGCGGCCGTATTGGCGGTAGGTCACCTTCACTGCCGGGATATTGAGTGGGCGCTGGTCGCTGGTGATGCGGAGATGCACGAGCACGGTGTCCGGAAGGGCCTCGTTCGGTACGAGCTGGCGGCCGTTGACCTCGCCGATCAAATGCCGCCTCGGGTCGTCCTCCGGCGACCGGAACTGGCCTTTGAAGGTGCGCGTGGCTGAGAAGAAGTCGTAGACCTTCGCGTCGACGAACTCGATACCCGGGTCAGGGTCTACCGGGACGACGTTCACGAGAGTGATGATCTGGCGGCTGGTGTTCTGGATCGACTTCACCGGGTAGTAGACGTCGTCGCCGGCCTTGATCGCGAACATCGAGTTCGACGATCCACCCTCGACGTACAGGGCGTCGCCGCCGCGGAGGACGAACCATAGTCCGATCGAGACGATCAGTGACACCGTGACCCCGATGGCGGCGGCGATCTTGTCGGTACGTCGCATTTGTCCCCCTCCGAATGCATGTGGTCATCACAGCATCCCGGAACGTAGGCGCACCGAACGAGTAGAGGTCACAAGCTGTCCTCTGCGTTCGACAACCTAGAGCCATGACTGAGAACGCGACCACCATCAGCACGTACTACGGATACCGCGACGCCGCTGCGGCGATCGACTGGCTCGGCCGGGCCTTCGGCTTCGAAACCACCATGCGCTTCCCGGAGGAAGAAGGGCCCGTCGCGCACGCCGAGCTCCGGCTGGGCGACGCCGCCATCGTGGTGTTCAGCGACCTCGACGGGTACGAGCGCCCGCCGCGTAAGGGCGAGACCTGTGGCTTCGGGACCTACCTCACGGTGGCCGATCGGGGTGAGGTCGACAAGGTCCACGCGCGGGCGGTTGAGGCTGGGGCTACGAGCGTGTGGACGCCGGACGACACGGAGTGGGGGAACTACCGCTGCCGGGTGCTCGATCCGGAGGGTTTCGAGTGGACATTTGGTACCCATCGGCCGGGGCAACCCGCCAGTTGGTGACAATCTGTAACGAATGCGCCGACCCAGCGATGTAGCCAGCACGATGGCCGTGCCGGCGGGGGCCCAACAAGGGAAAGCCGGCATCCCGGGCCATCGCTGATCTCCAGGGGGAGCGCATGCGTTTCAGAAGTACGGCGATAGGCCTGACCGCGTTGGCGTCGGCCACCACCGGGTTGACGGCGGCGGTTGCCAGTCCGGCAGCAACCGCCGCACCCGCGGTCGTGACGGCGTCCACCGCGGTCACGGCCGCAACCGCGACCAAGGTCGTCTCGATGACGGTCCGCTTCGGCATGAACGGCGACATTCCGGTCGCGCGCAACTACGTCGGCGACAGTCGGGTCGATCTCGCGGTCTGGCGTCCGGCAACCGGCGTCTGGCACGTGCGCGGCCTCGGCTCGATCAAGTGGGGCGTGCGCGGCGACATCCCCGTTCCGGCCGACTACAACGGCGACGGCCGGGCCGAGCTGGCGGTATTCCGCCCGGCCACGGGCACCTGGTACATCCGCGGCATCGGCACGTTCAAGTGGGGCATCAACGGCGACGTGCCCGTGCCGGCCAATTACCTCGGCAACGCCCGAGCCGAGCTCGCGGTATTCCGCCCGGCGACGGGCAAGTGGTGGATTCGCGGCGGTACCGCGATCGCCTGGGGCCAGCGCGGCGACGTACCGGTGCCGTCGAACTACGTCGGGGACAGCCACGCCGACGTCGCGATCTTCCGCCCGGCGAACGGCCGCTGGTACCTGCGTGGCGGCGGCATCTACGCGTGGGGCGTTCGCGGCGACATCCCGGCCCCGGCCAGCTTCGGCGGCGACAGCCGTTCCGAACTCGTCGTGTTCCGCCCGTCCACGGGTAGTTGGTACATGCGTGGCGTAGGCATCGTGCGCTGGGGTGCGACCTGGGACAAGCCGCAGCCGGGCCAGTACGGCGGCGACGCTCGCGCGGATCAAGCGGTCTTCCGGCCTTCGAACGGCACCTGGTACGTGCGCATGCTCGTACCGGTGACAACGCCTCCGCCGCCTCCGCCCCCGCCGACGTGTCACCCGTCCTACCCGGACTTCTGCATCGCGCCGCCGCCTCCGGACCTGGACTGCCCCGACATCGGTCGGACGAACTTCACTGTGGTGGGCACTGACCCGCATCGCTTCGACGCCGACAATGACGGTATCGGCTGCGAAAGCTGAAGTTCGGACTCGAAAGACCTAAGAACTGAAGGAGAACCGGCCCTCGCAGTGTGAGGGCCGGTTCTTGTCGGTGGGCCCGTCTAGCATCACTCCCATGACGCTCGACTATCGATTACCCGGGCCGTTCACCACGTTCGATCCCGGTCAGATCGCTTTACTGCAAGGGCTTCCGGAGGATGCGGTCGGCCTCTGCCAGGCTGTGCAGAAGCTCGTCATCCAGCCGTTCGACGCCACGCCGCTGGGAGTGCCCGACCAGCGGATCGATGAGCGGAACCTGCGCCCGGTCAACGCGATCGTCGCCGCGCTGGCCGCCCTGGACCCAAGACCGTTGAACATCCCGCGTCCCAAGGAGAAACGGGTGGTCGGCTGCTGCCGGCACTTCGTCACCCTCGCGACGGCCTTGCTGCGCCAGCGGGGTATTCCGGCACGCGCCCGCGCCGGCTTCGGAACCTACTTCAGCCCCGAGCGAAGCTTCGATCACTGGATCCTCGAGTACCACGACGGCGAACGGTGGATCCGAATCGACGCGGAACACCTCGGCCACGGCTACGTCGCGAACCCGGCGGACCTCGCGCCAGGCGAGTTCCTCACGGGCGGCGAAGCGTGGACGCTGTACCGCGCCGGCAAGGTCGACCCGATGACCTTCGGCGTCGTCGGGACGGATCACGCCTGGGGGCCGGGAGAGATCCGCGGCAACGTCATCCGCGACCTGGCCGCGCTGAACAAGTGGGAAGCGCTCAACTGGGACGAGTGGGGCCGGATAACCGACTCGTACGAGGGCAAGACCGACGCCGACTACGACGACCTGATCGACAACATCGCCGCGGCCTGCGCGCGCGACGAGCCAGCCGAACTCCAGGAGGTGTATGCCATCGACGAACTAACCTTCCCCGCCACCTTCCGGTGACCTCATCTCGACACCTTGCGGGCAGTTCCCCCCGAGCCGGGTGTAGGCCGCGTGACCCGTGGCCGCGTCCGCCAGTTCGCGGGTACGACGCCTTGCTGCTGGGCGGTCCCGCCGTGCCGCCTTGGGGTGGTTCCGCCGCGCCGCCTGCCACGGATGTCTGCACGGCGCAATGCAGCCTGCGACGGCCTTCGCGCCAAGGTGCATCGACCTTCACGCAGACCAACCGGGCCACAGGCTGGTCAGCGGAGTTTGAAGATCTCGACCACGTGGGGCGTATCGATCAAGGTGTGCGGCGCGAGCGCGTGGTAAGCCCAGACATGGGTCCATGCATTCCCGGTGCGAACCGTCAGCACGGTCTTCATCATTCCCGGGCCGAAGTACGTGAAGAACAGAAAGACGATTGACAGCAGCGCGTCGGTCGGAGAGGTCAGGACCGTCCAGGCATCCCATACGTGCAGGAGTGTGTACGTGACCCCGCCGAGAATGACCGTTGTCGCTGCTGATCCAGTGAGCCGGAGGAAACGCGGCACCAGGATGCAGTAGATGAACACCATGGCGGGAAGTACGGCGCCTGCAAGGTAGAGCACGAAGGTGACGGGGAGGCCGACGACGTATTGTCGTGCGGAGAGCTCGCCCACCACGGTCGCCAGCGTCGCGAACTGGATTGTCGACTCGACGAGCAGGATGATCACGATCAGGCGGGCATCGGAACGCCGGTCGCTGGACACCAGGTTCAACTGCACAGCCGAGTAGCGCCGACGGAAGTAGGCCAGCGGCACCACCGCATAAACGAGCAGGTTGTACGCGGCCCAGGAGATTGCTTCTGCGGGTCCGACGTGCTCGTGCGTACCGAAGATCGTGCCGGCCAGATGTAGTCCGAATGGATGCCATCCCAGAAGCCGGGCCAGGCCAAATCCGAGCACCAGGCCCAGGACGCCGTACGTGAGCAGGAAGGCGACCTCCCGCCGGGCGGTTGCCAGATCCGGAGCCCGCTCGGCCAGGTCGGGCCGGGCACGGTTGCGAGTCAAGAGGCACGTGAGCGCCATCAGTCCGAAGATCCCCAGCAGCGCGATGTTCGTATTCAGTACGTGCTCGACGGACGACCCGGGCAGCTCTGGCCAGTCGAACGGCAAGGCGTCCTCCGCCAGCAGCAGCACCAGTGCGTTGGCGGCGAACCAGATCGCTGCGGTGATCCGGACGGTGCGCTGACGGGCGATTGCCCGCAGGGCGCTCGTAGCTCGAACTGCTGTTGGAGGCATGGCGGCTCCTTTATTTGATACGCCCGTATCAACGACGATCCCGGAATCTAACACGGTTGTGTTATAAAGCCCATGCTCAAGTTTGCCGACGCCGTGCGACGCCGTCGTGACCTCGCCGAGGTGGTTTGGCGGGTGATCCGCACGAGGGTCCGTGAGCGCGTCGGTCCGGACGTTCCGCGATAGATGGAACTCCACCACCGCGACGGCCGGAGCACGCCGTACGGTCGAAGAACGGCGAACTCGCCTCTTCGGCCCTCACAAAGACCCTTCGAAACAGCTGTGGGGCAAGGGGCTATCGGCTGGCTCGCTGCGCCACATGTTCGGCACGCCGAACGAGCTACTCGTCTTCGCGATGAGCCAGGTGGTCGCCCGGATCTCGGATCGGTTCAACGGCCAGGCAGCTGCTCTCTACCGGGCGTCGATGCTCGGTTCGCCGTTCCTCGTGGACCAGACCGGCCCGCCTCGCGACGATCCCACTGCTGCGTCGCGACTGCACTCGGACACCTGCCGCCGCTCCTTTGGCTGCGCCGCCTTCCTGCCGGCGCGAGGCGCGCGTATCAGGGACGGGCGGAGTGGAGGCGTTGGCGGCGGGCTTCGTAGAGGACCGTGGTTGCGGCGTTGGCGGCGTTGAGGGAACTGGCTGAGCCGGTCATGGGAATGCTGACGAGGTGGTCGGCCAGTTCACGCCAGGCTGCGCTCAAACCGGAGGTTTCGTTGCCGATCAGCAGGAGCGTTGGCCGGGTGAGGTCGAAGTCGAAGATCTCGGCTTCGCCTTTCTCGTCCGTACCGACGACGAGCACCGGCTTGCCGCGATCCCGCTCGCGGTCGATCCACGCCATCACCTCGCGTTGCGACGGCACTCGCACCGACGGCAACGCGAAGAGGGATCCCGTACTGGCGCGCACCGAGCGCGGATCGTAAACGTCGGCGGCATGACCCGTCACGATCAGCCCGTCGGCTCCGAAGGCATCGGCGGAACGAATGATCGAGCCGATATTGCCCGGACTCGACGGCCGGTCGAACACGAGGCCGAGGAAGTCGTGCCGTACCTCGATGCGATCCAGGTCGTCGGCCGGCATCTCCAGCACGGCGATGATCTCCGGCGCGGCTTCTTCCTTCTCACCTAGCTCGGCCAGGAGATCGGGCGCCATGTTCACACGCTCGCCACCGGCCCGGTGCAGGATGTCCTCTGCCCAGGCCGTACGTGGTCGCTGGGCGTCGTACAGCAGCGCACGGATCGGCCAGTCCTGGTCAACCGCGATCGTGATCGGCCGCACGCCCTGCACGAGGAACTCACCGGCACGCTGCCGTTTGTTCCGGTTGGTCAGCAGTGCCTGCCACTGCTGGAACCGCGCATTGCGCGAGCTGATCCGCATCGAATCCTCCGGTCGTTCGAGGCTCTACCTCACCACGTCGAATCGCAGATACCCGACATCAGGTGCCCTGACCACCCGGCTGCGTCGCAAGTGAACCGGCTCCGGCGACCCGGCGTACGCCCAGCCATGCAGTGCCCCAAGGCCCACGCGGAGGCGTGGATGGCGCCGCCCGCACGCCCGCACGCCCGCCGCCCGAGTCGCCAGGGCGTCCGTGTAGCCGAGCTGCCGGGCCACCCGTCGAACGAGGCACCGGGCCATCCGCCGCCTGCCGTGCGAGTCGCCCGTCAGGTCGAGTCGCTGGGGCGGTCGTCCGGTGAGCCTAAGACGTGCAAGACGTACTGGATGCCGTCCTCCGGAGGAGGTTGTTGCTCGGGTGGCACGCGTTGGAAGCCGACCTTCTCCAGTAGCCGGACGGAGCCGACGTTCTGCTCGGCTGGATCGGCGTACAGCGGGCGAATCGGTATTTCGTCCAAGAAGAGGCGCAGCGCGGTCGATCCGACACCCCGGCCCCAGAACGCCCGCCCGAACCAATAGCCGAGCCAGTGTTGCTCGTCTTGCTCCCATTCGACGATGTTGCCCGCGACCTCGCTGTCGACCAGCACCGTGCGCAGGTTGACGCTCGGATCGGCCCGGATCTTCGCCCAGTGCTTGACGAACCGGTCATGCTCGCGCGCAGGAAAGGCCGCCCGCTCGGACGCCACCGGATCCGACTCGTACCGATGGAAGATCTCGATGTCGTCGTCCTCGACCGGCCGAAGCGCCACCGTGGTCATCGCACCACCTCCTGAACTCACCTAAACACCCGCCGCCGACAGAAAACCGATCGATCGACCGGCCGCCACTACCGCGACCCAAACACCTGCCACCGACAGAAATCGATCCGATCGGCCGACCTGGCCACGACCCACACGAAACGACCCAAACACCCGGCACCGACAGTTTGTGCGGGGTGCGACGATCGGGGCATGACGCAGACCAGAACGGCGGACGGCCGGTACAGCCCGGGCGCGGCGGCGGAGCTGACCGGCCTGACGATCGACACCCTGCGCTACTACGAGAAGGAGTCGCTGATCGGACCGATCGAGCGACTTCCCGGCGGGCGCAGGGTCTACCGCGAGGGCGATATCGCCTGGATCGGCGTGGTGAGCTGCCTACGCGACGCGGGCCTGGGGATCAGCGACCTGCAACGGTTCACCAGCCTGTTGCGGGCCGAGGGCGATCCGGGCACCCGCGTGGAATTCCTCCGCGAGCGTCGGACCGCCCTGCTGGACCACATCGCCCGGATGAACGCGGCCCTCGGCGTTCTGGACGACAAGATCGCCTACTACAGCGCCCGGGAGGTGAGCGCCGACTGAGCCCACAACCGAATAGCGGGTGTCACCACGGCTTGTCCAGCTCGGCACGTACGTCGCCGGGCAGGTCGAGGCGCGCGCCTTCGAGCGAGGCCGCGAGCTGTTCCGGCCTGCTCGCGCCCACGATCGGCCGAACCGCGGGAGTACCGCCGACGAGCCAGGCCACGACCACGCTCGACCGGCTGACTCCGAGTTCGGCGGCCACCTTCGCGAGCGTCTCGACCCGTGCCGTCGTACCGGGGTGGTCGTATTCCTGCGGGAACGACTTGTCATCGCGGTCGTACGCGCCGGACATCAGCGGGGTGTAGGCCCACAAGTTCCAGTTCGGATCGGTCGTCGCGTAGTCGATCGTCTCGTCGGTGAGCCAGCCGAACCGGTGTCCACCCGTCCTGTCCGCCACCAACGGCCTCGGGCGCACGTAGCTGTACTGGAGCTGCAGGTAGCTCGGCGCCTCGACGCCCAGGCCGACTGCCACGGCGCGAGCGCGTTCAGTTCGCCAGAGCGCCCAGTTCGACAGCCCGATGTGGCCAACCGTGCCGGCGGCCACGTGCCGCCCGAAGGTGCCGATCGTCTCCTCCAACGGCGTCGCGCGGTCATCGCGATGAGCCCAGTAGAGGTCGACGTGATCCACGCCGAGCCGCCGCAACGACGTACTCAGGGCCGCGTCGATTCCCGCCTGATCGAGTGACTCGACGTGGGCCGGATAGCCGCCGGGATGCAGCGGTTCGCAACCGACTTTGGTCGCCAGCTTGATCCGGTCCCGGACGCCGGGGCGCTGCGCGATCCAGCGGCCGAGTAGCTCCTCGCTTTGGCCGCCGTGCCCGCTCGGGTTCTGCCAGAAGGCGTAGCAGTTCGCTGTGTCGATCCACTCGCCACCCGCGTCGACGTACTGGTCGAGCAGTGCGAAAGAGGCCTTCTCATCGATGCGGGAGCCGAATTCCATCGCTCCCAGTGCAAGGTTCAGTCCAGTCATGGCCCGAGCCAACAACCTGGAGCGCGCTCCAGATCAAGGTCATGACCGGATTTGGTCAGTTCCGGGCGGGAAGACGGCGGGCAAGGAAGTCCAGGATCAGCTCGGCGATCTCGGTCGCGTGGGTCTCGAGCGCGAAGTGCCCGGTCGGCAGCAGGTGGATTTCGGCGTCCGGCAGATCGCGGGCGAAGGCCTTCGCGCCGGCAGGCGGGAAGATCTCGTCGAACTCGCCCCAGGTCGCAAGCAGCGGCACCTGGCTGGTCCGGAAGTACTCCTGGAACTTCGGGTAGAGCCGGAAGTTGTCCACGTACGAACGAATGATGTCGAGCTGGACGCGCTCGGCCCCGGGCCGTGCGAGAAGCGCCAGGTCGTGCGTCCACGTGTCCGGGCTGACCAGCGTCGGGTCCGGTACACCGTGCAGGTACTGCCACTTCACCAGCTCCGGGCTTTGCATCGTCGCAACCGCCCGGGCGTTCTCAGGTGACGGGTCCTCGGCGTACGCGTGCACGTCCGACCACATTCGCTCGACCAGGCCGTCTTCGTAGGCGTTGCCGTTCTGGGTGATCACCGCGGTGATGCGTTCGGGATGCGCGAGGGCCATCCGCCAGGCGATCGGCGCGCCATAGTCCTGACCGTACACGGCGTACGACGACAGGCCGAGCGCCTCCGTGAACGCGGTCGTCATCGTAGCGAGAGTGGCGAAGTTGTACTCGAACTCGTCCGCCGACGGCATCGCGGAATAGCCGAAACCGAGGTGGTCCGGCGCGATCACGCGGTACTGCCCGGCCAGCAGGGGGATCAGGTTGCGAAACATGTGCGAGCTGGTCGGAAATCCGTGCAGCAGAAGGATTACGGGCGCATCGGCGGCGCCGGCCTCCCGGTAGAAGATCTCGTGCCCGTTGACCTGAATGGTGCGGTGGTGCGTAGTCATCGCCTAACCCCTTTAAGTGATTGATGTGGTTACAAGCAGCGAGTGAACACCGTGAAGTGCTAACCTGTCAACATGTCCAATGTGGTTAGACGTGATGACGAGGTGTTGCTCGAGCTGCTCAACACCGCGCCGGTCGTCGACGGCGTCCAGACCGATGCGCTTGCGGACAAAACGGCTGCGCGGGAGTGGCTCGACGCCCGCGGTGCGAGTGGTACGAGCCCTGCGATGGCGAAGATGGTCCGCGAGGCGATCGCGTCGGTAGTTCGCGGCGAATCGGCGGAGGTGCTTCAGCCGTTCCTCGCTGGCGCAACCCAGCTGCCGGCTATCGACGGGCGAGGCCTTCGCTGGGACATGAAGCCCGGTAAGGCGGGGGCGTTCGCCATGCGGTGCGTACTGGCTTGGGCCGAGCTGGCAGAGCTTGCGCCGGGCCGGCTCCGCCCGTGCGAGAACGACGAGTGCAACCTGTTCCTGCTCGACCGAAGCCGGGCGAACTCACGGCGCTGGTGTTCGATGGCTACCTGTGGCAACCGCCTGAAGGCCCGTCGCCACCATCAGCGCGTTACCCAGGGCTAGGCGTCCGCGCGTAAGTCGTACCGCCTCCAGCCGCCGCAGGCCGCCGTATGGCGTCGAGGCGCTCGTACGGCGGTGAGGCCGTAGTACGAGCGTGAGGTGGTAAATGCCCGGACAAGCGAACCGGCTCGGGGTGATGATGGTCGGCGTGACTGATGCCGTACGACAGGACGTGACCATTCGCCGAGGTCTGCCGACGGACGAAGCCGATCTGCTGGCTCTCGACCAGGCGGCGTGGGGCCCGGATTCAGGCTTTCCCTCGCTCACGGAAGGCGAGCGCGACTCGTTCTTCACCGAGCGGTCCAAGCCGGAGGACCACCTGGTTGCGCTGTATGACGAACGAATCGTCGGCTATGTGAAGCTGGTCCCGCGTTATCCCTTCGTGGAGGGCGACGGCGTATACGGCGTTTACGGGCTGGCGGTGTCGCCTCAAGCCCGTGGCCTCGGCGTTGGCTCCGCACTGCTGACTGCAAGCGAGGGGGAGGCTCGTCGCCGCGGCGGCCGCAAGATCTGCCTGAACGTGCTTGCCACGAATGCGCCCGCTCGCCGGCTCTACGAGCGCCACGGCTACGAGGTGGTCGGCCACGCCCGTGCGGAGTTCGTGATCAACGGGCGGCTCGTCGACGACTACAGCCTCGCCAAGTTCCTCTAGTGTCCCGACTCAGGACACTAGCCAGCTCTAACGCGCAAGGGTCGTCTAACGCGCGAAGGCAGCCTGAAGCGCAAGAGCGCTTAACGTGCGAAGGACCCTGCGCAAGCGCAAGGTCCTTCGCACGTTGGGATTGCGAGCACTACGGGTTGACGCCGTGGTCCTGCAGCCAGGGCTTCGGGTTGACCTGAGTCTCGCCGCCCAGCAGTACCTCGAAGTGCACGTGCGGGCCGGTGGAGTTGCCAGTCGAGCCAACCGAGCCGATCTGCTCGCCAGCGCTGACGTTGTCCCCGACGGAGGCCACGAACGCCGACATGTGCGCGTACGACGTGACGGTGCCGTCCTCGTGGCGGACCTTGATCTGACGGCCGTACGCCCCGGCGTACTCCGCCGAGATGACCTCGCCGGGCAGTACCGATAGAACCGGAGTGCCCTGCGGCGCTGCGAAGTCCAGGCCGGTGTGGTTGCGGGCCCAGCGGCTGCCGCCCTGGTTGAACGTCGCGGTGATGCGGTAGCCGGTAGTCGGCAGCGAAGCCTTCGGAGCCTTGTCGGCCTCTGCCGCGGCGCGAGCCCTTTCGACCTGCTCAGCCTTCTCGGCCTTGGCGGCATCCGCAGCAGCCTGGGCCTTCTTCTTGGCCTCTGCAGCGATTGCAGCCTTCTTGGCGGCCAGTAGCGCGGCGGCTCGGCGCTCAGTCGCACTACGGTTCGCGGCCTGCTTGGCGGCTCGGGCCTTCGCCTGTACCTCTGCGGCGGCCTGAAGTTTGCGGGCAGTTGAGTCGGCCAAGGCGAAGCGCGAGGCGTCGCGGCTGGCCAACTCGCGACGGTCGATCCGGGCCGCAGTGATCGATTCGGGCTGGATGGAGCTCGTCTGGGTGGTGGCGCCGTTACTGACGCCGACGGTGCTTGCACTGGCTGCGGCCGCAAGTGCGGCGGTGAGGCCGACGACCTGGGCGCCTCGGATTTGCTTACGCCGAGTGACACGGTGTTTGGCGGGTGACCGCCGGGTGGTGGCTGCCGTGTTCGCCGTGCGAACCACGGATCGCGACAGGGCGCGATCGGACGCGTCACGGAGAGGGGACACGAGGGGACCTTCCACTGGAGGGGCATGACTTACCCCCAGGGTTATCCCCAGGGGTCGCCTCGACGATAACGACGAGATCACGGTGAGCCCAAACGGTTGAACCTGAAACAGCTCGAAATTCGCTTACAGAACGTGACGATCGTCTTCGCGTTCAGTGGTCGGCAGGCGGAACGGCGGCGGTTTTCCAGACCCCTTCGCCTGTGACTCAAGTCATGCTTGTCGATGCGGGGAAACGTCCACGAACTTGTTATAAGCGTCCGTCTGAGGTCGGGTTCGGCTGTGATCGGGGTCGCTGGAAAGTCGCGATCGAGGTCGCCGGAAATTGGCAGAAGCACCCCTTTGGGCAGGGTAGACTTCCGCTGTCGGAAGAGCGGTGCAACGGCCGTCCGGCAGGTGCGATCGAACTCGATTTCACACCTGGGCAGGTGGCCGTGTAGTGTCTCTCCTCGGCCCGCCCCTTTAGCTCAGTCGGCAGAGCGTCTCCATGGTAAGGAGAAGGTCTACGGTTCGATTCCGTAAAGGGGCTCTGAGAAGGACGTCTCGCCCGGTCCGCCGGGCGTGACGGACAACTCTTGGCGGGGTAGCTCAGGTGGTTAGAGCACACGGCTCATAATCGTGGTGTCGCGGGTTCGACTCCCGCCCCCGCTACCCACCAATGCAGTACATCGAGAGTGCGATCACCCAAGTTGCGCACTCCTGACTAGAAGAGACACCAATGGCCAAGGCAAGCGACGTCCGCCCGAAGATCACCATGGCGTGCACGGTGTGCAAAGAGCGCAACTACATCACCAAGAAGAACCGGCGCAACGACCCGGACCGTCTTGAGCTGAAGAAGTTCTGCCCGCGCTGCAACGACCACACGGAGCACCGCGAAACCCGCTGATCTCCAGATAACTTTCGCGAAGAGGCCGTTCCCCTTGGGGAGCGGCCTCTTCGCTGTCGTCCAAGCCTCAGGGATCAGACGGCGGCGTAGTTCGCCAGGCGGTCCTGCCGGGGCGTGAGGCAGCAGCTCGCGCAGCACTTCCCGCTGCCGTCCGCGCAGGAGTAGTACAGACAACACGTGTTCCGCAGATAAACGAGGATGTCCCGTCCGCCACGGTTGACCGTCGTGACCTCGCCCAGAGCGTTGAGCCCGCACGGTGCTCCGCCCACGAACTCCGCCCACTTCTCCGCAAGCACCTTCGGATCTGCCGCGACGGTCTCGCGCGTCGCTGCGCAGAAGGCCATCGCCGTACCGGAGGCAACTCCTCCGCGCAGCTGGCGAAGGCCCGCGCGGGTACGCCGGTGAAGCTCGTCGGCCAACGGTAGAAGGTGGCCCGCGAGCGTTACGTCGTACAGGGTGGCTAGACCGCCGGGCAGTGGTTCTAGCGAACGGATGGCCACGGCCTCGATGCCAGCGTCCTCAGCCGGTTTGAGCCACAGGTTCTCGGGGCGGACGTCTAGGACGATTCCGTGGAGTGCCCAGAGTAGGAGGGCCGTGGCCGGGAGGCGGCCGGCGTACACGGCCATGAGGCTTAAAGCTGTCGCGTGTTCCGTGGCGTGGCCCCGGCCATCGAACTCGTGCTTGAGCAGTCCGGTGAGTTCTGGACCGTCCGGGACCAGTAGGTGGTCCGTGCGGATCCAGCCGTCTCCACTCGGTGCACCGAGCTGTGCCTCGTACCGAGCCCCGAAGCGGGCCAGCGCGGCCACGGTTCCAGTGGGGACGTCGTCGTACGCCGTCACGCAGCTACCTTCCAGTAAGGGATTCAAGCGGTGGTGGCGGCACACGCGCTAAGAGCCGGGATCAGTCTGCCAGTAGGGTTCATGCCATGACGATCGACGCATCGGCTGTGGGCCGGACTTATCCGGCACCAGAGTCTTACCTGGTCGGCCGGGAGAAGATCCGCGAGTTCGCCGACGCCATCGGTGACCCGAACCCCGCCTATCGCGGCGACGACGCGATCGCCCCGCCCACCTTTGCCTTCCCGCTCGGATCCGGCGCCTTCGATCTGCTGCTGGCCGATCCCGAGCTCGGGCTGGCGCTGCACCGGATCGTGCACGCGGACCAGCGGTTCGCCTACAAGCGGCCGATCCGCGCCGGCGACGAGGTGGCCGCGACCTGCACGCTGACCGCGTACCGCCAGGTCCGTGGCATGGACGTCGTCACCACTGAGACCCAGCTGCGCACCACCGCCGGCGAGGACCTCGCGACCACCACCACGGTCATCTTCCACACGCCGGAGGGCGACGCATGAGCACCCCGCTGACCGAGGTCGAGGTCGGTACCGAACTGCCGCCGCTGACCGTTCACCTGACCCGCGCCTCGCTGGTCCGCTATGCCGGTGCCTCGGGCGACTTCAACCCGATCCACTACAGCGACCGCTTTGCCGCCGCCATCGGTCTGCCCGGCGTCGTCGCGCACGGCATGCTCACGATGGCCTCCGCTATCCGCGTGGTGACGGACTGGCTCGGCGATCCCAGTCGCGTGATCGAGTACGGCGTGCGCTTCACCAAGCCTGTGGTCGTTCCCGACGACGAGAAGGGCGCCACGCTGGAGATCAGCGCGAAGGTGGCCGCGGTCAACGAGGACGGCACGGCTCGGATCGACATCACGGCCGTCGCGGCCGACGAGAAGGTGCTCGGGCAGGCCCGCGCGCTGGTGCGGTTGACCTGAGCCATGCAGACGATGAACGACGTACGACTGGCCGACCTCACCACGCTGCGGGTCGGCGGCCCGGCCGATCGACTGGTCACGGTCGAGACCGAGGCCGAACTGATCGAAGCGGTCCGCACGGCTGACGCGGCCAAGGAGCCGGTCCTCCTGCTCTCCGGCGGCAGCAATCTCGTGATCGGCGATGAGGGCTTCCGCGGCACGGTGATTCGCATCGCCACCCGTGGCATCCGCGAAGACGCCGACGCCTGCTCCGGCGCGACCGTAGCGGTGGCCGCCGGCGAGGACTGGGACCCATTCGTCCGACGGGCCATCGCCGAAGGCTGGGTCGGCCTCGAGTCCATGTCGGGCATCCCGGGCCTGGTCGGCTCAACTCCGATCCAGAACGTCGGCGCCTACGGCCACGAGGTCGAGAAGTCGATCGCCCGCGTCCGGGTCTGGGACCGCGTCGACAACGCCGTTCGTACGTTCGCGGCGGCGGACTGCGGCTTCGCGTACCGCACGTCCCGCTTCAAAACCGAGCCCAGCCGGTACGTCGTACTCGAGGTGACGTTCCAGCTGCCGCTCGGCGACCTCTCGGCCCCGGTGGAGTACGCCGAACTGGCCCGGGTCCTCGGTGTGGACACGGGTGCGCGCGTACCGCTCCAGGACGTACGCGAGGCCGTACTCGGCTTGCGGCGTGGCAAGGGCATGGTCCTGGACGAAGCGGACCACGACACCTGGAGCGCCGGGTCGTTCTTCACGAACCCGATCCTGGCCGAACCGGCCGAGGTACCCGCGGGCGCACCGCAATGGCCGATGCCGGACGGCCGGGTCAAGACCAGCGCCGCCTGGCTGATCGAACACGCGGGTGTCGGCAAGGGCTACGCCGTCGGCCGCGCGGCGGTCTCGACCAAGCACACCCTGGCCATGACCAACCGAGGCGGCGCCACCGCCAAGGAACTGCTGGCCCTGGCCGGGCACGTGCGCGACGAGGTACACCGAGCCTTCGGCATCACCCTCATCAACGAGCCCACCCTCATCAACTGCACCCTCTGATCACGCCAACCCGCTGCCCGCCCGCGCCCACTCGGAGGCTGTGACCACCCGGCCGCGGGCACGCCGTCGCGCGGGTCGGCACGGGCCAGCGCGGGTCGGCGCGGGTCGGCACAGGGCAGCGTGGGCCCGACGGGTAGGGAGTGGGCGCATGCGTGGTCCGGCTGTGAAGGTTGGAAGGTGGGACCGGCGCCGATGACAGGGATCAAGACGCCGGCCCCACCGGTCTTTGAAACACCACAGGTCGCATCGCTCGCGACCTCCGCTCAACGAACTCGCCGACGTTAGACAGCGAAGCGATCCCACTGACGGCGCGCCAACCGAACGCCCCTTGCGACTAGGCCAACCCGGCCGGTGCCCATCCACGCTCCGGCTAACCACGCCGAACCGCTTAGACCTCGCCGCATGCGATCCGATCGACCACGGCGAGCCGGATGCATCTCGCGCGAATGGCCCGGCCGTCTAGTCGCCGTGACCCTTTGTCCCGGCGAATGGATAGTCCGCTTCGGCATCACCCGCTCAGAACAAGGGCGTGCTTGGTCGTCGGTGGGCACGGCGGCGCGAGTCAGCTGTGCGAGAGCATTGAGGTCATTGGCTTGTTCCTGCGGAACGCGGGCGAACGGTTGCACGCCGGGTACCGCCGGTGACGGTGCACGTGTTGGTGAATGCCAGCAGGGCGCCTCGATGTAGCGGCTGGCCATAGCCACCGACGCCTCGAACACTTGGTCACCGATCGATCCGCCCTTTGATGCATGGCGGAACCGCGGTCAGCGACGAACAGCTAATGGTGGTTGGTGAATCGGGTAGGAAGATCTTCAGTTGTCACGCGCAGGCCGGTGAAGCGGCGGCGCATCATTTGCTCCCATCTCTCGGCGATGGCGACCGCGCCGACGTGTTCGGCGATGACGTGCTCGCCGAACCAGACGCGCACCCTTCGCCGGGGTTGTCCGACCTCGTCTTCCAGCAGGTTCATCGATCTCGCACCTCCCGGTCGACGGAACGCACAATCAAGCCGTACAACGCGATCGTCACGATGACGGCCGTTAACAGGACCCACGAATTTCCCATCATCTGGAACTGCCTTTCTCAAGACTGATTCGAATAGGGCTTCTCGGAATGTCACTCAGCGTTATTCATCTGGCGCCGCCTCGGGAGGGCAGATCGCCGGGCAACCTGGGCCATCCAGGGGCGGATGCTCACCACCAGCACTCGCCGGCGAACTAGCCCATTCGCCAAGCTCAGGCCCCTCGTCGGATCGCACTTGCAACAAGCCGTGCCTCGACAGGCCTCGCTTACCCACAGCCGCGGCCCTCGGCGGATCGCACCTCGGTCAAGCGGCGGCCTATAGCGGATCACGCTGAAATGCCGCGCGACTCCACGACGTGATAGCGGTGGTTTGCCTTATTTTGTTGGCCTTCGGGTGGACGCCGCGTCGCTGCGGCTGGGTGAGCCGATGCGATCTTGTGGACCGCGCCACCGCGACGTACGGCCATCGCGACGTACCGCCATCACACGTGCAGCCACGGCGACGTACCGCCACCTGTGGTGCAGGATGGGCAGCCTGCGGGAGTTGGTTCGGCCGACGGTAGAGGAGTGCCGGGTTAGCGGGGAGTGCCGGGTTAGCGGGAGTGGCGGGTTGCGGCAGGGCGGCGGACGAACTCGCGGATGGTCTCGTGCATGGCCCTGGCCTTGGCCTCGCCGAGATAGCGCGGCGTCCTGGTTTGCGCGGCCACCTCGCTGACGCGTTGAATCAGCGGGCGAACGCGGAATTCCGGTGCCGTCTCCAGCACTACCGCGAGGGCCTCGACAGCGCCGTCGAGCTCGCCCAACTCCAGACGAGCTTTCACCTGTTGGAGCCGGACCATTCGTTCGGAGCCGTAGTTCCGCAGCGCATGCGGGGATGACTCGAACATCTGAACGCTACGATCCGCATGTTTTGCGGTCACGTGAGCCTCGCCGAGCCAGAGGTGGGCATCCGACCAGATCGCTTCGGCACGCTCCGGCGAACACCACAGCGGTCCGCCAAGATCGTTGGCGCCATCCGAATACACCGTTTTCTTCGCCAGCTCGAGTGCCTTCCGAGCAGGCTGGAGTTGTCCCGACCGGGCAAGGTCCACCGCATGCGCCGCCGCCAGGAACGTCTTCGCCGAACCTTGCGCGAACCGCAGTCCGTCGCCGGCGAACTCCGCCGCCTTGGCGAAGTCGTCCTGCCAGAACGCCGCGGTGTGCTGTGTCGCCCGCACCCACGCCCGCAGGTCGTCGTGATCCGCGCTTTCCGCGCAGGCCCAAGCCGTTCGGGTGTGACTTTCGGCGATATCCGGGCGGCCCAGGTCCACCGACATCCACGCCAGCAGGGTGAGGGACCACCCGGCGGCGGCGTACAGGTCGCGCGTTTGGGCGGGCTGCTGGCGCCCCGTGAGCAGCTTGAACGCGCGATCGCGGATGTTTCGGGTTCGCAGGAACAACGGCTTTGTCGGCACCCGCAGATACGTCTGGGCGACGCGGTGCAGGTCGACATGCATCTGCTCCACGGTGAGGTCGCCGAGATTCGACTCCTCCGCCAAGGTCAGCAAGGCGATCGACTCGTCACCGGCCTCCACGATGTCGTCCTCGAGACCGACGGTGGAACAAGCGGTGAGATCGGTTTCGATCGGCGGTGCCGCTCCGGGCGGGATGAAGCCGAGTTCGTGGTCGGAGGCAACATTCAGCACATGCCGCAGCCCTGCCCGGTAGGGGGCGCCCGGCCAGCGCACCGCTCCCCGTTCGAGTTTTGCGATGTAGTGCCCGTCCAGTTCGTACTTCGTTTGGGTGGTTTGCCACAACCATTCGCAGACCGCGTCCGCCAGCTCGGTGCGGGACATGCTTTCCCCGGGCGCGCTCGGCGACCGGGTTCGCTCCCGTGCAGCCCGGAGCAACCCGTTGACCTCAGACATGCGCCGACAGTACTGGCGTGAACACGCTTAGCCAGCGGCGAAAACCCGCTCTGAACCGGTCTGCCCCAGCTTGCCCCGAGCTGCCCCGGCCTGCCCCTCTGCGCACCTATCACCTCCGCTCGAAACACGAGGCACCTCCCGTCGTTGATCACACGTGATGAACCGATCTGGCTCACACACCGAACCGATCTGCCCGGCCAGCGAGCCGATCCGGCACACGCGAAGTCGGTCCGATCCGCAAGCCGGTCCGGTCCACGCAAGCCGTTTCGATCCACGTGAACCGATCTGGCCCACGCAAAGAGAAGATGCCGTCGGCACCGATCCTCTGCACGGCTTTCTCAAAGCTGTGGAAAACCAGCTCACCGATCCGTGGCGTCGCGAAGACCCTTCAGCCGAGGTCTCCAGCACTGCTCGATGGGGCGTCTGGTGAGGGCCCGAACGTGAAGGAGTTGTAGCTCGGTGGGCTCTGCAGCCCGGCAGCCACGCTGACGGAGGTCACCAATGGCGGCAGGGCAGCCGGTCTGTGCGGTAGGGGCCGCACGGGCAAAGCAGCGGCCGCAGCGCGGCAGGGAGGGCATCCAGGATGGGCAGTGGCCGAGGGCGCGGTGATGGCGCTAGGAGCAGATGGCGACCGAGGGGCAGTTGGGGGTGACAGAAGTGGTTATGCCGACAGAAGTGGCCAATGCCAGCAGGAGGTGTCGAGGCAGGCAGGACGGCCAAGGCAGGAGGGGCCGCGCCCGGCAGGAAGGGCCGCGCCCGGCAGGAAGGGCCGCGGCCGGTGGGAGGGGCCGCGCCCGGCGGGGCCGAGGCCGATAGGAGGGCCGAGGTTGGCTGGAGAGTGCCAGGGGCCGTGAGGGCTGGGGTTAGGGAGTTGGAAGGGTGGCTGGGTGGGAAGCGCCTAGCCAGGTGTCGATTTCGGCTAGGAGGGTGCGTTGGACTTCGGGGGGTGCGGTTGAGGCTTGGACGGAGCCGCGGGCGAGGTTGGCGAGTTCGTCGTCGGTGAAGCCGTGCACGGAACGGGCCGTCTCGTACTGCTCCGCAAGCCTTGACCCGAACAACAACGGATCGTCCGCTCCCAAAGCGATTCGCGCCCCCGCGTCGTAGAGCTGTCGCAGCGGTACTTCCTCCGCCGAGCGATACACCCCGAGGGAGACGTTCGACGCCGGGCAGACCTCCAGAGCCACTTCCGCGTCGACCAGGCGAGCCAGGAGATCGGGGTCTTCGGCAGCACGCACGCCATGGCCGATCCGTTTGGCGCCCAGTTCGTCGAGGCAGGTCCGCACGGTGGCAGGCCCGCAGAGTTCGCCACCGTGCGGGGCGGCGAGCAAACCCGCATTGCGGGCGATTCGGAAGGCCGGCGCGAACTCCGACGTCGTACCCCGTCTTTCGTCGTTCGACAGGCCGAAACCGACGACGCCTCGGCCGACGTACTGACTGGCGAGGCGGGCGAGGATGCGGGCGTCCAGGGGGTGGCGCGTACGGTTCGCGGCGATCACGATCTGGACGGAGATCCCGGTCGAGGCGCTTGCGTCGCGGGCCGCGTCCAGCACCAGATCGGTGAATTCGGTGATGTTGTGGAAGCGGTTCGCGTAGCCGGATGGGTCGACCTGGATCTCCAGCCAGCGTGAGCCGTCGGCCCGGTCATCCTCGGCGGCCTCGCGAACCAGGCGCCGTACGTCGTCCTCGGTTCGGAGCACCGAACGGGCGATGTCGTACAACCGCTGGAACCGGAACCAGCCGCGCTCATCGGCCGCGGACAGCTGCGGCGGCCATTCGGTGCGCAGCGCGTCGGGCAGTCGCACCCCGTGCGTGTCGGCCAGCTCGACCAGGGTCAGATGCCGCATCGAGCCGGAGAAGTGCAGGTGCAGGTGGGTCTTCGGCAGCAGCCGCAGGTCCCGTTGCGTCATTACAGAAGGTTACCGACCGATGCCCAGGAACGGAAAACCGGTGGCCGCGGCAAGGGAAACCCGCCACGACCACCGGCAACAAACCAGCGCGAACAGCTCAGCGCGAAAACAGCTCAGCGTGCGAACAGCTCAGGCAAGCAGCTTGGCGATCCGGTTGACGCCTTCGGTCAGGTCGTCGTCGCCGAGGGCGTAGGACAGCCGCAGGTAGCCGGGCGCGCCGAAGGCCTCGCCCGGTACGACCGCGACCTCGGCCTCTTCCAGGATGATCTCGGCCAGTTCGGTCGAGGTGGTCGGCGTCCGGCCGTTGATGTCGCGGCCGAACACGCCCTTGACCGACGGGTACGCGTAGAACGCGCCGGTCGGCTCCGGGCACTCGACGCCGGGGATCTCGTTCAGCAGCTGGACCATCGTCTTGCGGCGACGGTCGAACGCGACCTTCATCTCCTCGACCGCCGTCAGGTCACCGGTCAGCGCGGCGATAGCGGCCCGCTGGGCGATGTTGCAGACGTTCGAGGTCTGGTGCGACTGCAGGTTGGTCGCGGCCTTGATGACGTCCTTGGGGCCGATCATCCAGCCCACCCGCCAGCCGGTCATCGCGTACGTCTTGGCGACGCCGTTCAGCACGACGGTCCGGTCGGCCAGTTCCGGTACGGCGACCGGGATCGACGTGGACTTGGTGTCGCCGTACGTGAGGTGCTCGTAGATCTCGTCGGTGATCACCCAGATGTCGTGCTCCAGGGCCCACTCGCCGATCGCCTTGACCGCCTCCGGGCTGTCCACCGCGCCGGTCGGGTTCGACGGTGAGCAGAACAGCAGCGCCTTGGTCTTCTCGGTCCGGGCGGCCTCGAGCTGCTCGACCGTGACCAGGTAGTTCTGGGTCTCGTCGGCCAGCACCTCGACCGGGACACCGCCGGCCAGCCGGATCGCCTCCGGGTAGGTGGTCCAGAACGGCGCGGGCAGCAGCACCTCGTCGCCCGGATCGAGCAGCGTTGCGAAGGTGTTGTAGACCGCGTGCTTGCCGCCGTTGGTGACGAGCACCTGCGCGGCCTCGACCTCGTAGCCGGAATCCCGCTTGGTCTTGTCGACGATCGCCTGCTTGAGCTCGGGCAGACCCCCCGCCGGGCTGTAGCGGTGGTTCTTCGGATCGCGGGCCGCCTCGACCGCCGCCTCGACGATGTAGCCGGGCGTCGGGAAGTCGGGCTCGCCGGCGCCGAAACCGATCACGGGCCGGCCGGCGGCCTTGAGCGCCTTCGCCTTGGCGTCGACGGCGAGAGTCGCGGATTCACTGATTGCACCGATGCGTTCGGAGATGCGGGAGACCATGGGGCTATCCTGGCACTCCCGTGTGAGGCGTGACATACCGGTCTCGGTAGGTAGTCTCGGCTGTCACACGGGGAACCGGCGCGAGTGGCGCCGGGGTGACAGGCCCAGTTCGACCCGGGCACCTTTCACCCCGTACACTCGTTCCCCGGGCGTAGGAGGCCCTGATCCGGCATGCCCGAGATCAGGCCGACTTCACCCGTAGGGCAGTAGCTCAACTGGCAGAGCATCGGTCTCCAAAACCGAAGGTTGGGGGTTCAAGTCCCTCCTGCCCTGCAGAACACCTGGCCGGCCCCAGCGGCCGGCCAGGTGCCTTAGCAGGGCCGTACCGCAGCGCACGTGAGGCTGTTCGCGGAACCAAGACAGGTTGTATTCGGATCGCACAGGAAGAAGGTTGGTCGTGACGGAGACCCGCACCCCGGCAACGTCCGGCGCCGGCCGCCCGGCCGAGGGCGGCTCGGGCAACCGACTGCTGCGCTTCTACCGGCAGGTCGTGGCCGAGCTCCGCAAGGTGGTCTGGCCGACCCGCAAGCAACTGTCCACGTACTTCGTGGTCGTGCTGACCTTCGTGGTGTTCGTCATCGCGATCGTGTCCGTGCTCGACCTCGCGTTCGGCTGGGCGATGTTCAAGATCTTCGGCTGACCGAAGCATCGATCGCCCGTGGTACCCCTCAGCACCGCATAAGAGATTTTGGAGACAACGTGTCAGACCAGCGCGACGACGATGACCTCGACCTCGAGGACGAAGTCGACGTAACCGCTGACGCGGACGACGAGATCGATCTCGACGACTTCGACTTCGGCATTGAAGAAGCGGGTAGCGAGGACGAGCTCTTCGAGGTCGACTCCGACTCCGACGATCCCTTCGCCGAGCCCGCGACGCCGGTAACGGCCGTCGAGGAAACCGACGAGGAAGACGACGACGAGGTGGCCCCGGCCGTTGCCTCCGTCTCCTCGGTCGAGGATGAGGACGAAGAAGACGACGAGGACGAGGACGAGGTGACCGCCGCGGCGGAGCTCGCCCCGGCCGCCGCCACCTTCTCTTCCGGCGACGACGATGACGACGCGGTCGCGACCGCCGGCGGCACCGACGACGAGGAAGAAGAGGAAGAGGCCGTCGAGCAGGAGCCGGGCGACCCGCTGGAGGAGTTCCGCAGCGCGCTTCGGTCCAAGTTCGGCGACTGGTACGTCGTGCACACCTACTCCGGTATGGAGAACAGGGTCAAGGCGAACCTGGAGAACCGGATCACCTCCCTCAACATGGAGGACTTCATCTTCGAGATCGTCGTGCCGACCGAAGAGGTCGCCGAGATCAAGAACGGCCAGCGCCGGATGGTGAAGCGGACCGTGCTGCCCGGCTACGTGCTGGTCCGGATGGACCTCACGGACGAGTCGTGGTCGACGGTTCGGCACACCCCGTCGGTGACCGGGTTCGTCGGGCACAGCCAAAAGCCCGTCCCGCTCAGCCTCGAAGAGGTCGAGAAGATGCTTGCCCCGGCAGTGGTCGCTGCGGCCGAGGCAGAGGCCGCCGAGACCGGCGGTACCACCACGAAGACTCCGGCCAAGAAGAAGGTCGAGGTCGCCGATTTCGGGGTGGGCGACTCGGTCATGGTCGTGGATGGGCCGTTCGCGACCCTGCACGCCACCATCACCGAAATCAACCCCGACGCCCAGCGGATCAAGGCGTTGGTGGAGATCTTCGGCCGGGAGACCCCGGTCGAGCTCAGCTTCAGCCAGATCCAGAAAGTCTAAGGACCCGAGAAGATGCCTCCCAAGAAGAAGATCGCTGCCCTCGTCAAGGTGCAGCTCCAGGCCGGTGCCGCCACGCCGGCGCCGCCGGTCGGTACCGCGCTCGGTCCGCACGGCGTCAACATCATGGAGTTCTGCAAGGCGTACAACGCCCAGACGGAATCCATGCGTGGCAACGTCGTGCCGGTCGAGATCACGATCTACGAAGACCGCACCTTCACCTTCGTCACGAAGACGCCCCCGGCGCCCGAGATGATCAAGAAGGCTGCCGGCGTGCAGAAGGGCTCGGCCGTCCCGCAGAAGGACAAGGTCGGCAAGATCACCAAGGCTCAGGTCCGCGAGATCGCGGAAACCAAGATGCCGGACCTGAACGCCCGCGACATCGACGCGGCGATGCTGATCATCGAGGGCACTGCGCGCTCGATGGGCGTCACCGTCGAGAACTGACCCAGGTCGGTTCGCACCACCAGTAGTAGTGGCAGGGCGACAGCGCCGCCCGACGACCACATCCCACGAGAGGAACACCTATGACTCAGCGCAGCAAGAGCTACCGCGCGGTGGCCGAGAAGATCGACGCCGACAAGCTGTACTCGCCCCTCGAGGCGGTCAAGCTGGCGAAGGACGCCGCCGGTTCCAAGAAGTTCAACTCGACCGTCGACGTCGCCATGCGACTCGGTGTCGACCCCCGCAAGGCGGACCAGATGGTGCGCGGCACCGTCAACCTTCCGCACGGTACCGGCAAGACGGCTCGGGTCCTCGTCTTCGCCACCGGTGAGAAGGCGGAGGCCGCACTGGCCGCCGGCGCCGACTTCGTCGGTTCGGACGACATGCTGGAGAAGGTCAGCGGCGGCTGGCTGGACTTCGACGCCGTCGTCGCCACCCCCGACCTGATGGGCAAGGTCGGCCGGCTGGGCCGCGTGCTCGGCCCGCGTGGTCTGATGCCGAACCCGAAGACCGGCACCGTCACCCCGGATGTCGCGAAGGCCGTCACCGAGATCAAGGGCGGCAAGATCGAGTTCCGGGTCGACCGGCACGCGAACCTGCACTTCATCATCGGCAAGGCCTCCTTCACCGAGGCCCAGCTGGTGGAGAACTACGCGGCCGCGCTCGACGAGATCCTGCGTCTCAAGCCGTCCAGCTCCAAGGGCCGCTACATCCGCAAGACGGTCATGTCGACCACCATGGGTCCTGGTATCCAGGTCGACCCGAACCGTACGCGCAACCTGCTCGAGGACCCGGTCGAGGCCTGAGCCTCGCTGGTTCCGAAGCGGTAGTACGTAGTCGAAAGGCCCCGGTCGTTGACCGGGGCCTTTCGCGTTGCCAGCGAGTTCAGCCCAGGAGGTCCGGGGTGAGCGCAGCCGGGTTGGCCCGGCCGCAGAGGCGAAGGGCGTGATCCAGCTCCGCGCCGAGGTCGTTGAGCAACCGGGTCACGCCGGGTGCGCCTTCGACCGAAAGCGCCCACAGCGCCGGACGTCCCACCAGTACGGCGCGAGCGCCCATCGCCAGTGCGGCAAGAACGTGCTCGCCGCGGCGAAGGCCTCCGTCGACGTACACCTCGGTGGTCGTGCCGGCGAGGGCCTCGGCCACTTCGGGTAGGGCCCGGGCGGTCGGGATGGCTCCGTCGAGTTGGCGGCCGCCGTGGTTCGAGACGATCACCCCGGCGGCACCGGCTTCGGCGCAGCGTAGGGCGTCGTCCCCGCGTAGTACGCCCTTGATCAGTACGGGCAGTCCCGTACGTTCCGCGAGCCAGCCGATTACGTCAGGCCCGAGGTCGTCGGCCTTGGCCAGGTCCTCGTTCGTGTACTTGTCCTCTTCGAGGTTGGCTAGCAGGTGCCCGGGCTGGATCACCTCCCAGACGGTAGGCCCGCTGTCTTCCTTGCGGCCTACTACTGGAGTGTCAGCCGTTAGTACGACGGCCCGGGCTCCTGCGGCTACGGCGGCGTCCAGCATCTCGATCGTGGCCGAGCGGTTCCGGGCGACGTAGATCTGCAACCACCAAGGCGTACCCGTCGCGCCAATGTCGGCGAACGTGGTCCCGGCGTTGCTCGACACCACCACCAGCGATCCGGCCGCCCCGGTCCCGGCCGCCATCGCCGCTTCGCCGTCGGGATCGGCCTGCCGCTGCAGGGTTGTCGGCGCCACCAGGACGGGTACGTCGACCGGAGTTCCCGCGACCGTCGTACTCAGGTCGATCTGCGAGACGTCGGTCAGTACCTGCGGGCGAAACCGGATCGCGTTCCAGGCGTCTACCGCCTCGGCGGCGCTGATACCGCCTGCCGAGCCCTGACGGAAGTACCGATGCACGGGCTCGGGGAGACGCCCGGCCGCGAGTTCCTCGAGTGCGTCAATCCATCGCATCACCTGATCCTCCCATCCCGGCCCAACGTTTAACCGGTCGCCAGCGCGGGACCGGTACGCCAGAGTTGCCGGATGGACTCCGAGGTGAAGCAGAACCGGATCGCTTGGGAACGGCCTCCCAGAAACACATCAACGAGTACGACGAACTGCTGGCGGAAGCCCGCGCCGGCACGATCCTCTTCGAGCGCGAGCGCGAATTGCTGGCACCGCTGCTGGCCACTTCCCCCGAGGTGGTTCACCTGCAGAGCGGGCACGGCCTCGACGACGTGGCGCTGATCGACGCGGGCGCGCGATCGGTGGTCGGCGTCGACTACAGCGAGGTGGCCGCCACCATGGCGCAGCGCCGCGCGAACGACCTCGCGAAGGCCTGCCGCTACTTGGCCGCGGAGGTGCCGGGTGTTCCGCTGCGCGACAGCTGCGCGGATCTCGTCTACACCGGCAAGGGCGCGTTGATCTGGATGCGCGATCTGTCCGCCTGGGCACGGGATATCGCCCGGCTACTGCGGCCCGGTGGTCATCTGTTCGTCTACGAGGCGCATCCGATGGTCCCGCTGTGGACGTGGGACGAGGACGAGACCCGCATCCACCCGGATCGCGGCTACTTCGGCCGGACCCACATCAACGACACCTTTCCCGCGAACGGCGCACGCGAGTGGCAATGGACCCTCGGCGAAATCGTCACCACCCTCGCCTCGGCCGGTCTGGAGGTGCTGGTCCTGGAGGAATACGCCGAACCCTTCTGGCGCCCAGCCGACCTGCCTCCCGTCGCCGCCTGGCAAGGCCGCCTCCCCAACGCCTTCGCCCTGACAGCCCGCCTGAAATAAGCCAGAGGCAGATTTGCGAGCGGAGTAGTTCAGAAGTAGTCTTGAAGTATGGCCGCCAAGCTGCAGAATGTCGTCAACTTCTCGGAGCTACTCCGCGATCCCACCTCCACGGTGGAGAAGCTGGGGCGCTCGAACGCGCGTTCCTTGCGCCTTGCCCGTCGCGGCTCGGACGACCTGGTGCTGAGTACCGCGGCAAGAGCCAGCCAGGACGATGAGCTTTTCCAGGTCGTCATCCGGATGCTGCGCGCCGTGATGAGTAACCCGGCTGTGCGATCCCAGTACCTGCTCGACATCTTGCCGACGGCCTTTCCCTGGATCGGCTTCCTGCCTTCGGAAGACGTCGCCGCCTTCGCCGAGGAACTCATTCAGGTTATGGATGCCAGTGCGGAGCTGGAATCGCCGGCCGCGATTCTGCAGACGATCACTGCCTGGCGGCACACGGCCGAGATCCACTCCGACCCTGAGCTGTTCGCCGCGTTGAGCTCCCGCCTGGGCGACCACGGGCCGGTGCCCGAACCGCCCGCATGAGCCCGGCGAAGCGCAACGATCGGGTCGCGCCACCCGCCGAGCCCGGGAAGTGGGAGATGCGGTTCGGCACCAGCGATGCGGCCAAAAGCTGGGAAGAGCTGTGCCGGCAGGCGCCGGGCAACACCCGCAAGGCTTGGGAGAAGATCCTGGCGGATCCGCGTCCGCATCCTCCGGACGGTCGGCATCACCAGTTGAAGGGCAAGCTGGCGACCGTGGACGGCCTGAAGCAATGGCAGGTGGAGGTGACCAACGGCGGCCGGATCTGGTGCGTGATCGACGACGCGAGGAAGACCATTTACCTCCGGTTCGCGAGTACGGGTCATCCGAAAATGACCGACTAGGGCGAAGGGGTGTCGGGTACGGTGGTGGGGTGGTTAGGTATGGGCGGCGATTTTGTGGCCCCGGCCGGTGCGGTGGTGCCGTCGGGGTTGGCCGTTCGCGTGCGCTCAGGTAGGTAGGCGCCGGGTCTTCTCCAGGTGATCGCGGCCGGTCGGGGTGTGAATTCCCACCGAATCGCCTTCACACCTTGGAGAAACCCGATGAACCACCCGGCATTGACCATTCGCGACCTGACCGATCCCGGGCAAGGTCCGCACGCGATTCAGCTGATCGTTGACGCCCTCCGGACCGCCTTGGCCGAGAGCTGGCCTGCCGCTGAAGTGCGGGTTCGCCGGGATCATCCGGTGGTCCCGCTTGCGGACAACTACGACAACCTCGGTTACGCGCCGGACGCCGTCACACGCGACGCCCGCTACACCCGGTACGTCGGCCCGGGCGAGGTGCTACGGAGCCACAGCTCGGCGATGGTCCCGCCCGCACTCCGCCAACTCGCCGCCGAATCGAGCGCCGAATCGAGCGCCGAATCGGGCGACGAATCGGGCGACGAATCGGGCGACGAATCGGGCGACGACGAAGCTGCGCCGGGCGACGTACTGCTTGTGTGTGCGGGGATTTGCTATCGGCGGGACAGCGTCGACTGGCAGCACACAGGTACGCCGCATCAGCTGGATCTTTGGCGCATCAAGCGTACGGCGCCGTGCGCGGAGGCGGACCTGGAACGGATGATCGCGGGAGTGGTCGAGGCGGCTCTGCCCGGAGCGGACTGGCGTACGGTTCCGGCGGTTCATCCCTATACGACCGAAGGCCGGCAGATCGACGTTCGTTGGCAAGGGCAATGGATCGAGATCGGCGAATGCGGTTTGGCCTCGGCCGGCGTACTGCGGCGCGCGGGCCTCGATGCGACTTGGGCTGGTTTGGCGATGGGGCTCGGGCTCGATCGGCTGGTGATGCTGCGCAAGGGGATCGGCGACATCCGGTTGTTGCGTTCGGCGGATCCACGCGTCGCGGCGCAGCTGACCGACCTGGCGCCGTACCGCCCGGTGTCGGCGATGCCCGCGGTACGGCGGGACCTGTCCGTGGTGATCGGGCCCGAGGTAGACGCCTCGGACGAGGCCCTGGGCGATCGAGTACGCGAAGCCCTTGGTGAACAGGCCGACGCGGTTGAGTCGGTCGAGGCCCGCGGCGAGACGACGTACGACGCCCTGCCGGAAACCGCGCGAGCCCGGCTCCAGCTCGAACCGGGGCAACGGAACCTGCTGGTCCGGCTGGTCCTGCGTCCGCTCGACCGGACCCTTACCGACGCGGAGGCCAACGAACTCCGGGACCGGGTCTACGCCGAACTACACGAAGGCCGAGTCGCCGAATGGGCAGCGCCTGAACCGGCTAGTTGAGCGCGGGCCAACTCGAACGGCGGTCGAACTCGCAGAGGCCATCTGAGGCACTGACGTTCATGCCGTGCGCTGCGGCCGTGACTCCGAGGCCGGTGCCCAGGTCTACCTGGTCAACGCGATGTCCGGCGACGACGTGTCGACGGAAGACGCCTGACTAGACAGGCCGGACCGCCACAAAGCGATCCGGCCTGTTGGCGGGCTAGAAGATTGCCCAGAGGAGGGCGGTGGTGGCGAAGGCGGTTAGGGAGAGGATGGTTTCCAGGACGGTCCAGGTTTGCAGGGTTTGCTTGACCGTCATGTTGAAGTACTTCGCGACGATCCAGAAGCCGCCGTCGTTCACATGGCTGAGGATGATCGAGCCGGCGCAGATGGCGATCGCGATCAGCGCGAGCTGGATCTGCGAGTAGCCCGCGTCGGTGATCAGCGGCCCGACGATTCCGCCGGTGGCGACGATGGCGACGGTCGCGGAGCCCTGCGCGATGCGGAGTCCGCAGGAGATCACGTAAGCCAGTAGTAGTACCGGCAGCCCCGCCTTCGACAGGCTTGTGGCCAGCGCGGCGCCCACCCCGGTCGCCGAGATGACCGCGCCGAAGAACGCACCGGCGCCGACCACCAACAAGATCATGCCCACCGGTTTCAGCGATTCACTGCTCAGCTCGCTGAACTCGGTGTTGGTCATACCGCGCCGCTTGCCGAGCAGGTAGTACGCCAGCAGTACCGCGATCAGCAGAGCCACCGCCGGGTTGCCGATGAACGTCAGCACGCTGAGCAGATCCCGCTTCGGATCGAGCAGCAACGTGCCGAACGTGGCCCCGAGAATCAGGATCAGCGGCAACACGATGACTGCCAGTACGGTCGGCAGCCGCGGCGGCTCCTTGACCTCGCCCTCCGCGGGCTCCGCGACCAGGAACTCGTCCGGCACGGCGACCGGCACGCGCGGCGCGATGTACATCGGCCAGAGAATGCCCGCGACGGCGAATGCCGGAATACCGCAGGCCAGACCGATCAGGATCAGCCAGCCCATGTCCACCTGCAACAGACCCGCCACGGCCGTCGGGCCCGGGTGTGGCGGCAGGAACGCGTGGGTCATGGACAGACCCGCCAGGACCGGTAGGGCGTACAGCACCAGGGACTTGCCGCCACGCTTCGCCGCGACGTACACCAGCGGTGCGAGCACGAAGATGCCGATGTCGAAGAAGACCGGGATACCGAAGATGAGGCCGACCAGGCCCATCGCGATCGGTGTGCCCTTCGGTCCGAAGATGCGCAGCAGTTTCTGGCTGAGCACGTCGGCGCCGCCGGATCGTTCGAGCAGCGCGCCGAGCACGGTGCCGAGGCCGATGATGACCGCGATATGGCCGAGAATGCCGCCGAAGCCCTTTTCCAGTACGGATTCGTTGGCCTTCAGGGCGGTACCGACGATGACCCGGACGTTCAGGCCGGCCGCCAGCGCGAGGAACAGGCCGGTCGCGAGCAGCGAGATGAACGGCTCGAGTTTGACCTTGATGATCAGGAACAGCAACAAGCCGATGGCCAGCAGGCACAGCAGCAACAAGCCTGCCGTGTCATGGTGCAGCCAATCGAGAACTTCATTCATAGGGACTCTTTCGGGCAGTGGGGATCAGCGCAACGCTGCGCGGAAAGCGGTCGCCTTCGCGGTGATATCGGCCCAGCGGCCGTCCACCACGTCGGCGGGGGACACCACATCGGTTCCAGCGCTGACGGCCAGGGCGCCGGCCTCGAGGAACTGACGCGCGTTGCCGGCGTTCACACCACCGGACGGAACCAGCGGGACGCCGGGAAACGGCCCGCTGAGGTCTTTGAGGTACCTCGGGCCCAGGTGGTGGGCCGGGAAGATCTTGACCGCGTCGGCCCCCAGCGCCATCGCGGTCATCACCTCCGACGGCGTGAACGAACCGAGCACAACCGGAACACCGCCGCGCTGAGCCGCGTCCACGATCGCGGCCGCCTCGGGCCCCTGGCCGGGCGTGACCAGGAACTGAGCACCGGCGTCGATCGCCTGCTGCGCGTGGGCGAAGGTCTGTACCGTGCCCGCGCCGACCACCGCGCCGGTATCGCCGGAGCCGGACGCGGCTCGTTCCAGGTGCCGCGGCAACTCCGGCGTGGTGAAGGTCAGCTCGATCACATGGATGCCCCCGGCAACCAACGCGGCGCACAGGTCACGCGCGTCATCGATCGACGGAGCGCGTACGACGCTGAGCACACGGTCTTCGCGGAGCAGGTCCAGGGTGGTCATCAAACGCCTTTCTCAGCATCAGTGGTACGTCGGAGGGCCTTACCGGGCAGGGCTTCGGTCCGTACGCCGGCCTCGATCACAGGGGTTCCGGCCACCAGCACCCAGGGAATTCCCTCGGCCTGCTGGCGCGGGTTCTCGAACGTGGCGGTGTCGCGCACGCCGTCGGGATCGAACAACACCAGATCCGCGTGACACCCCTCGCGAACCAGGCCCCGATCGGTCAGACCGAGGCGTCTCGCCGGACGGCCGGTGAGGTGGTGCACGCAGTCCGCGAGTTCCAGTACGCCGAGTTCGCGGACGTAGTGCGCCAGGTAGCGGGGGAACGTGCCCCAGGCTCGCGGATGTGGTTTGCCGCCGACCAGAATCGCGTCCGAGCCACCCGTATGGCTGGGGTGTTTCATGATCGCCTGGACGTTCTCCTCATGACCGACGTGCTGGAGGATCGTGGTGGCGAGGTTGTCCCGGATCAGGATGTCGAAGAACACGTCGGCCGGCCGCTGTCCGGTTTGCGAAGCGAGGGCCTCGATCGTCTGACCGACGGCGTCGGCGAGCTCCGGGTTCTTCACCCCACCGATTTCGATCGTGCGCCAGTCGGTAACACACCCATGGCAGCCGTCCGTCCCGACCTGTTCGAGCTCATAGGTGATGCGCTCGCGATCGGCCGGGTCCCGCAGCCGGGCGAGCAACGCGTCGGGACCGCCCTCGGAGGTCCAGCTCGGCAGGATCGCGGCGAGGGTCGTTGCCCCCGGCAGGTACGGATACGTGTCGGTGGTGATGTCGATACCGGTCGCAAGTCCTTCGTCGATGAGGGCGAGCAGGTCGCCGGCCCGGCCACGGTTCGGCTCGAAGTTCATCGTGGCGTGGGTGAGGTGCAAGGCGCAGCCGGACAACCGGGCCACCTCCACCATTTCGGCGTAGGCCTCGACCGCGCCTTTGCCGTACGACCGTTGGTGCGGGCTGTAGTACCCGTTGTACTGGGCAACCACCTTGCAGAGTTCGACCAGTTCGTTCGTATCGGCGAACATGCCGGGCGTGTAGGTGAGCCCGCTGCTCATGCCGAAGGCGCCTTCTTCGAGGCCGGTGGCCAGTAGTGCCTTCATCTGTTCGAGTTCCGCGGCGGTGGCGGGCCGGTTCGACGTACCGACGACCATCAGGCGAAGGGTGCCTTGGGGGACCAGGTACGCCGCGTTGCAGGCGATTCCGCGATCGAGGCGATCGAGATAGCCCGCGACGGTGTCGAAGTCGAAGTCGAAGTCGTCCGGTTCGCCGTTCCAGCCGGCGATCTGGCGCCGCAGCGCGGTTCGGGTCTGGTCGTCCACCGGCGCGAACGACAGTCCGTCCTGGCCGACCACCTCCAGCGTGACGCCCTGGCTGACCTTGGCCGTGTGATCAGGGTTGGCCAGGATCTGCAGATCGGAGTGCGCGTGCATGTCGATGAAGCCCGGTGCGAGCGTCAAGCCGTCCGCGTCGATCGTACGGTCGGCGCCTCCCGGTAGGCCCTTGCCGATGGCAACGATGCGGCCGTCGGTGATCGCCACATCGGCGTACCTCGCGGGGGCGCCGGTGCCATCCAGTACGGACGCCCCGGTGATCAGCAGGTCGGTCATCTTCGCTCCTGACGTCTCGGGAAGGCCGCTCATCAGAAGAAGGTACGGATCAGGTCGACGATCACCGGATCGTCGGCGTCCGGGTCGTCGATGACCGGGACCAGCCCCCATTTGTCGAAGGCCGTACACGGATGCGACAAGCCGACGCGGAGCTCGTCGCCGATCACCACCGGCGCCGCAATGGCCGGATCCCAGCGCAGGAAGCCGTGCTGGTCGTTGATCGACGGAATGCTCAGGCCTTCGACCGGGGTCACGGCCTCGCCGGGTGTCCGAGGACGCAGCAGTTGCGGTTCGGGCATGCCCTCGTCGAACGGCAGATCCCGCTTACCCGCATCGAAGATGGCCAGGCCGGGTTCCGGCTGTGAGCTAATCCGGATCCACCCGTGCATGGCCGGTACAAGCTGCCCCCCGGGCGTGCGGGGTTCGCCACCTAGCGGGGAGATGACCCGGTAGAACCCGTCATCGTGGGCGACGTACGCACCGGAACGTAGTACGACCTGAGCGTTCTCCAGGCCCGCGAGCACGTCAGCCACCACGTCGAAGTAGGCGCTACCGCCAGCGGTGACGATCGGTTCGAGGTCTGCAGGGTAGAGATCGCGTACTTCCTCGTGCAGGGTCTTCAAGTCGCGCAGGTAGTTCGCGATGACTGCCAGGCTGGCGTCATCCGTACCGTGCGAAAGCGACCCCTCGTACCCCGCGACTCCCGCCAGGCGAAGCGTCTTCGAGGCGGCGATGGCCTCCGCGATGGCCCGGGCGGTCTGCCGGTCGCGGGCGCCCGTCCGGCCGCCATGCGCGCCCAACTCCACCAGTACGTCGAGGCGGCGCGCGTCGGGGCTCACGTGCGCGGCGCGCGCGGCGTCGATGAGCTCGACCGTACGGACGGAGTCGGCCCAGACGATCACCTCGAAGGCCGGGTCCTCGGCCAGTTGGTCGGCGATCCACCGATGGGCCAAGGGGGAGATGACCGCGTTGGCCACCATGACCCGGGCGACGCCGAAGGCCCGGGCGACGCTCAGCTGGTACGAGTTGGCCAGCGTGATACCCCAGGCGCCGGCCTCGAGCTGCCGCTGCCACAGGGCGGGCGACATCGTGGTCTTGCCGTGCGGCGCGAGCAGGACGCCGCGATCGGCGCACCAGCGGGCCATCGTGGTGACGTTGTGCTCCAGCGCCGGGCCGGACAGCGTGAACAGTGGCGTCGGCAGCTCGGACAGTCGCGGCTTCGCGGCCAGCACCTCCGCGACCGTCCTGCCCCAGAACGCGGGTGGAATCGCTTTGTCCTGCCAGCCGACGGTCTGGTCGGCCAGAGCGGCAACAGCCGAGCTGTCCAGAGCGGGCATCAAGTTCCTCCACGTCACGGCTTACGGATGGGCTGTGCTCTCAGAATGAGCCTGAATTGCAAATAGTGCAATCACCATTGCGCATTCTGATGTCTCGGTTGTAGCATCGCGTCAGAACTCCCGTCAACGAGTAGCGCTTTCGAGAGGACCCGCATGGCCGATCCGGTACCCCGCGCGGTCTGCCTGGGCGAGGCGATGATCATGCTCGCGCCGGCCGACGAGACCGCGCCGCTGGAGGACGTCGAGACCTTCCGGCGGTCCGTAGGCGGCGCGGAGTGCAACGTGGCTGGTGGTCTCGCGGCTCTGGGCGTGCCGACGGGCTGGATCTCGCGGCTCGGCGCCGACGGCTTCGGGCGCCATGTGCGCCAGGACCTGATCAGTCGCGGTGTAGACGTCGGGGGAGTCGAGGACGACATCGAGCGGCCTACCGGTCTCTACGTGAAGCACACCCTTGGTGGCCGGACCCGGATGCACTACTACCGTTCGGGTTCTGCTGCCGCTGCGATGGACGCAGGCTTCTTGGACCAGCCGGCCGTTCGCAACCGCCTGGCTGGCGCAGAGCTGGTTCACACCACTGGAATCACCGCAGCCATCTCAGCCTCGGCGGCGAGCTTGCTGGACCGCCTAGCCGCTCTACGCGAAACAGCCGGTTTCACGTTGAGTGTGGACTTGAACTGGCGGCCCGCGCTTTGGAAGGACAGAGATCCCGCACCGCTTTGGCGACTGCTGCGGGCGGCAGACCTGATCCTGCTGGGTGCGGATGAGGCAGAGGTCTTTGCCGGGACTAGCGATCCGGACGAGTTGCGGGGGCTACTGGGACCTGCGGCGACGATTGTGCTCAAGTCCGACTCTCACGTGGCTCTAGCGCTATTGCCGGACGGCGCACGTGTGGAGGTTCCGGCGCTCAGTGTCGATGTAGTAGAGCCAGTGGGGGCTGGCGATGCCTTTGCCGCGGGCTACTTGGCCGGGACTCTGCAGGACCTTCCGATGGAGCAGAGGTTGCGGTTGGGGCATCTGACCGCTGCGGCCGTTCTAGCCGTTCCGGAGGACCACGCCGTTCCGCCCGCGCTGGAGATACGGCAAGCTCTGTTGGCCTGCCCGGTCGACGAGTGGTCAGCCACCCGCGTCGGCCCGACAGGCATCCAGTCCCCAGTTCTTGGAGGTGCCGCATGAGTCAGAGCCTGGCCCGAGCCCTGCAGATTCTCGTCAGCCTCGGTGAGCGGGACCACTCGCTGGACGAGCTGGCGACCGAGCTGGACGTGCACAAGACCACGGTGCTGCGCCTGCTGCGCACGATGGAGGCCGAGCGGTTCGTGCGGCACGACGACGCGCATCGCTATCGGCTCGGCTCGCGCCTGTTCGCCTTGGCGGATGCGGCCCGTGAGCAACACGCCGTACGGGAGGTGGCCGCGCCGCACCTGCGCCGGCTGAACCAGCGCACCGGGCAGACCGTGCACCTCGCGGCGTACGAGAACGGGCAGGTCATCTACATCGACAAGCTCGACAGCGTGCAGTCGGTCCGGATGTACTCGCAGGTCGGCGTGCCGGCCGCGCTGCACTGCACCGCCGTCGGCAAGGTCCTGCTGGCGGCGCAGCCCAAGCGAACGCGCGAGACCTTGCTGGCCACGATCGACTACCCGCGCTTCACCGATCGGACCATCACCGGCCCGGACGACCTGCGCGACGAGCTGGACCGGGTGCGGGCGCAGGGCTGGGCCCAGGACCACGCCGAGCACGAGTCGTTCATCAACTGCATCGGCGCCCCGATCATCGACGGCTCGAAACGAGTGGTCGGTGCGGTATCGGTTTCGGTACCGGACGTCCTGCTCGGCTACGAGCAAGTCCTCGACCTGCTGCCGGAGCTGCTCGCCACCACCGCGGCCATCGGCGCCGACTACTCACCAACCACGACTGCTTGAAAGGCTTTTGATGTCCCTCAAGATCGCCATCTCCACCACCGACGCACCCGCTCCGGCGCACACGTTCTCCCAGGGCGTGCGCAAGGGCAACCTGCTGCAGGTCTCGGGTCAGGGGCCGGTCGACCCGGCGACCAACGAGTACCTGTACCCCGGTGACGTGAAGGCCCAGACCATTCGTACCCTGCAGAACGTCGAGGCCATTTTGATCGCGGCCGGCGCGAGCTTCGACGACGTGATCATGCTGCGCGTCTACCTCACCACTCGCGACGACTTCGCCGCGATGAACGAGGCGTACGGCGAGTTCGTCACCCCGCGCGCCTCCGTACTGCCGTCCCGTACGACGGTCATGACCGGTCTGCCGCGCGAGGAGATGCTCGTCGAGATCGACGCCCTCGCCGTCATGTCCTGAGTGTTCTGAGGCTTGCGGCCGGGGAAAGCTGATCCCCGGCCGCAAGTCCGCAGAAGGCTTGAGCTCAGCCGGCCTTGACGCCGAAGGTGGCGAGCCAGTTCTGGACTACTGGGACGTCGACGCGCTGCAGGCCGCCGAGGTACCTGCAGTTGGCCGTGTAGCCGTAGCTCGTCACGGTGACCACATAGCCGCTGTGGAAGCTCGGGCCGCCGGAGTCACCGAAGCAGGTTCCGCCGGTGCCGCGGTTGTCGTTCGGGTTGCCGTTCACCTGCAGGATCTGCGGGGTGAGCTTCTGGCCCGGCGCCTGAGCCACCCGGCGCAGCAGCGGGTACGACATGGGCGTGGGCTTGCGGTTGCCGTCCTCGCCCTTGCGGACCTCCGTGCCATAGCCGACCGCCTTGAACAGCGTCTTGTTTAGCTGGGAGGTCGGGATCGTGTCGAGATGCTTGCTCGGCGCGATCTTCGCCGGGGTGATGTTCGTGATCGGGCGGTCCAGCACGATCACGCCGACGTCGTTCCAGTTCGCCATATCGGTGAAGTCCGAGTATTTCGGGTGGCTGTGCGCCGTACCGGAGTGGTATCCGGCGGCCTCCAGCTCCGCCTGCGTGTAGCCCTTCGCGGGGTTTGCCGCAACGGGTAGGGGAGACGGCGGCTTGAGCGCGATGACCGACTTGAACGTCACCGCCGTCCTACCGACCGTGCCGAGGGTGCAGTGTGCGGCGGTCAGGACCACGGTCGGGCTGACCAGCGTGGCCGAGCAGCGGAAGCGGTCCGTGCCGTCGTAGAACGCGATCATGCCGACATTCGGGTGGCCTTCGCCGTCAGGCTCACCACCCGTGATCGCCGACGCGGTGAGGGCGGGCAGGGTTGCCAGCCCGAGAACCAGCGCCAAGACGCCCAGCGGGCGCGCGAGTCGAACCTTCATCAATACCTCCAGGGGATCGTGCGAGTGGTTCGTCACCACCTGGCCCGATTGTCAGGAGCAACCACCCCTGAGTCCAGGGCTCAACGAACTTCGGTCAGATCCCCTGGCGCTACGACCGCCACGCGACCCTGATCGGTCAGGACGTGCGGTGTTCCACCTGGCAGTCGGTCCCCGGGAAGACGAGGGCCTCGTGGCCGTCGCTGTACCGGACCCAGTACGGCGGAGCGCCGTTCTCGCCGCGGACCTCCAGGACCTCGCAGTGGCGCTCCGAGGTGCCGACCGTTCGGCCCTTGATGCGCAGCCGATCACCGACTTCGGCGTGCATGCTCATCACCTCCGATTCAACACCTCACCAGGCTAATCGGCGCCCGCCCGGCCGCACACCCCTCGCGCGACGGCGGCACCGGCCGAGCTCGTACCAACTGCTGAGCCGCTTGTCCTGACTTGGCGGCGGGGTGGCACGATGGCGGGGATGGATGAGCCGGTGAGTCTGTGGCGGATGGCGCCTTCGGTCTACCTGCCCGCACTGCTCTACGGCATCGGTCAGGGCGCGATCGCGCCGGTGGTGGCGATCACCGCCCGCGAACTCGGCGCCTCGGTGGCGGTGGCCAGTCTGGTGGTTGCGGCCGCGGGGCTCGGGCAGGTGCTCGGGGACATCCCGGCCGGCGCGCTGACCTCGCGAATCGGCGAACGGCGGGCCATGTTGCTCGCGGTCGGCCTGGTCAGCTGCGCGCTCGCCGCCTGCCTGGTGGTGCCGACGGTATGGGGACTGGCCCTCGCGATCGTCGTGACCGGTCTTGCCAGTTCGGTCTGGGGCCTTGCCCGGCAGGCCTATCTGAGTGATGCCATACCTATCCAGCTCCGGGCCCGGGCGTTGTCCACGCTCGGCGGCGTCGCGCGGATCGGCACCTTCATCGGCCCGTTCCTCGGCGCCGGGGCGATGCGCTTCCTCGGCACCGACGGCGCCTACTGGGTCCACCTCGCCGCTGCCGGGCTGGCCGCCATGGTGCTGCTCGGCCTGCCCGACGTCGGCGGCGTACGTCGTACCGGCCGCACCGGGTTGGCGGGCCCGAGCACCCGCGAGGTGATCCGGGACCACCTGCCCGTGCTCCGTACGCTCGGCATGGGTGCTCTCCTGGTCGGCGCGATCCGGGCCTCGCGCCAGGTGGTGATCCCGCTGTGGGCGTTGCACATCGGGCTGGACGCGGAGACCACCAGCTTGATCTTCGGTTTGTCCGGGGCCGTCGACATGGCGCTGTTCTATCCGGCTGGTTCGGTGATGGACCGGTTCGGGCGCAAGTGGGTCGCCATTCCCTCGATGACCGTGCTCGGGCTCGCGCATCTGCTGTTGCCGCTGACGCACTCGCTGATGCCGTTCACGGCGGTGGCGCTGCTGATGGGGATCGGCAACGGCCTCGGCGCGGGCGTGATCATGACACTCGGCGCGGACGCCTCGCCGCCGGTAGGGCGGGCGCAGTTCCTCGGGGCGTTCCGCCTGTGCGCGGATACCGGTGTCGCCGCGGGGCCGTTCCTGATCGCGGCCGTGACCGGTTTGAGCGGACTGGGCCCGGCAGTCGTGGTGATGGGCCTAACCGGCTGGGGCGCCGCCGCCGCGATGAGCCGCTGGATCCCACCCCACCCCCAACACGAACCCACCCACCAGTAAAACGGGCGCGCGAGAGGGCATCCCGAACGCCCGACGCGGGAGTGGTGGGGCAGTGGATTTGGTGGGGGTGGGGTGAGGCGGTTACATTGGACGCTGCCGAAGACCGCTGGTCGTCGCTCCATCCGGAGTGACTTAAGGTCCCACTCATCGTGGGCGGCCCGCGCAGGTGACAAGTTAGTGGATGTTTTCACGCCCTTGCGCCTGCGCAGGGGCGTTTTCGATGTTCGGGTCCTGCCGGTGTGGCAATGAAGCCCAACTCTGTCGCTGACAGGGCGGAAGGAGACCCATGGCGAGGCCGGACAAGGCTGCCGACGTCGCAGAGCTCACTGAGAACTTCAAGAGCTCTAACGGCGCCGTGCTGACCGAGTACCGCGGACTCACCGTGGCGCAGCTGCGCGAACTGCGCTCTACGCTCGGTGCGGACGTGAACTACGCCGTGGTGAAGAACACGCTGACCAAGATCGCGGCCAAGGAAGCCGGGGTGGAGTCGTTCGACTCGCTGCTCCAGGGACCTTCAGCCATCGCCTTCATCAAGGGCGACGCTGTGCTGGCGGCCAAGGGCCTGCGTGACTTCGCCAAGGCCAACCCGAATCTCGTGATCAAGGGTGGTGTGCTGGAAGGTAAGGCACTCGACTCGAACGAGATCACCAAGCTCGCTGACCTGGAGTCGCGTGAGGTAATCCTCTCGAAGCTCGCAGGGGCGATGAAGGCGGCTCCGCAGAACGCGGTGTCCCTGTTCGCTGCTCCGCTGTCGCAGGCCGCGCGCCTGTTCGCGGCGCTGCAGGACAAGCTGCCGGCCGAGGCCGCCCCCGTGGCGGACGAGGCACCGGCTGCGGAGGCTGTGCAGGACGCACCCGCCGACGCGCCTGCCGAGGCGAGCACCGAGGAGACCGCGTCAGCCGAGAGCTGACGAGTCCTCACGTACGACCCATTCAGTAATCATCCAGCAAGTCACTTAGGAAGGACCGCCAAAATGGCGAAGCTCAGCACCGAAGAGCTGCTCGGTCAGTTCAAGGAGCTCACCCTGCTCGAGCTCTCGGAGTTCGTGAAGGCGTTCGAGGAGGAGTTCGGCGTCACCGCTGCGGCTCCCGTGGCCGTTGCGGCCGCCCCGGCCGGTGGCGGCGGCGCCGCTGCCGAGGTCGAGGAGCAGGACGAGTTCGACGTCATCCTCGAGTCGGCCGGCGACAAGAAGATCCAGGTCATCAAGGAGGTGCGCACCCTGACCGGCCTCGGCCTGAAGGAGGCCAAGGACCTCGTTGAGGGCGCGCCGAAGCCTGTCGTCGAGAAGGCCAACAAGGAAGCTGCCGAGAAGGCCAAGGCTGCCCTCGAGGGCGCTGGCGCCACCGTCACCCTCAAGTGATGGTCGCGGCCTAGCCGCTTCCCGCAGTACGGCGGCCTAGCCGCCCGCAGTAACCGCGAAGGGCGGTCCGGAGAAATCCGGACCGCCCTTTTCGTTGCCCAGCTGTCAGCCCGGCGCAGCGCCGGGCTGTACGTCAGTGGCGGGTGTCGAAGCGGCGGGCGAGGGCCATCACGGCAGCACGCGCGGGGGCTTCCAGATAGCGGTGGGCGCCTTCGGCGATCAGCAGGGTGATTCCGCTGATCGCGAGCACCATCAGGTAGGCGTACACGTTGCTGCCGTGGGCCAGCCGCTCGCCCATCCCGTTCAGCACGGGCTTGTGGAACAGGAACCACGCCAGGCCGAGTACGCCCAGGTGGACCATCAGCGGCGTCGAGAGCAGCCGGGCCAGCCAGGATCGCCGCGAGACCGCCACGGTGAGAATCAGCAGGGCGAACGGCACGGCCCAGACCAGCCCGTAGGACAGGAACCGGCCGGTGCGCGCCGAGGTGTAGTCCGACGCGACGGCCACCACCGCCAGGATCGAGACCGCCTGCAGCACGTTCGCCGTACGGACCTTGAGGGTGAAGCCCCGGGTGACCACAAACGCCAGCGCCATCCCGATCACGAACGTCGGGATCCACACCAGCGGGTTGCGGAAGAACAGCGTGTTCACCCGGAGCGAGTCCTCCTCCAGGCCACCGATCGACCAGAGCACCGCCACGATCGCGGCCTGGGTCACGAAGGCGCCGGCGAGTACCGTCAGCACGCCGCGGAATCCGTTGCGCTCGATCGTCGCGCGCACCATCGAGACCAGTGCCGGGAATACGACGTACAGGCAGCCGAGCAGGCCGATCGCCCAGGCCTGGTCCTTGAAGATCGTGACGATCCAGCCGTCCACGCCGTAGGCGCTGTGCAGCACGAGCAGATAGGCCAGTACGGCGACCGCCAGCGGCACGATCCGGGCGAACCGAGCCAGGTAGAACCGGCTCAGCCGTCGCAGGCCGGCCCGCGGGCTGAGCTGCGGATAGTTGTAGGCCAGCACGAAGCCGGACAGCATCACGAACAACGGCAGCGCGAGCCACTTGGTATCGAACAGGTTGTCCAGGCGGCCCGGCACCGACGACGGCAGGCCGATGTTGGCCACGACCACACCGAACATGGCCAGTCCACGCAGGCCTGTCAGCGCGAGGATCTCCGCGCGCGGGTGGGACAGGGCGGCGCCGTTCTCAGTGGCGGTCAGGCCGTGCGGTTCGGTCACGGAGGTCACCTTGGTCACTGAAGTCACCTTGGTCGCGGGGTTCGCTGCGGGCGCGGTGGTCGTGGTCATGACGAGGCTCCCGTGCCGGACGTCGCCGGAACCCGGTCTGCCGAGGCGGTCGGGGCAGCGGTACGGCGCCGGACCAGGTTGAGAATGGCCTTGCGGCACGGCACCTCGATGAAGCGGTGCGCGCCCTCGCCGATCAGCAGGCACATGCCAAGAATCACCGCGACCATGAAGTACGGGTTGATCCCGTCCAGCTCGACCAGGTTCTGGCCGAGGCCGGGCAGGATCGGCCGGTGGGTCAGGTAGAGCGCGTAACTGGCCGTACCGAGCGACACCATCACCCGGGTGGACAGGAACCGCGCCAGCAGGGCGCGGGGCTGCGCCGCCAGCGACAACAGCAGTACGCCGAACGGAACGGTCCACATCGCGCCGTAGAACAGCGCGCGCATCAGGCCGCCATCGCGCGGTAGCGCCGACAGCACCACCACGAAGGCGATCACCACGAACTGCAGCACGTTCGCGGCGCGCACGCGCAGCCGGATCCCGCGCATCAGCAGGAACGCGAGCGAGATACCGACGACGAAGTCGGGCAGCCGGGTGAGCGGGTTGCGGTAGAGCCAGCGGTGCGCGGAGTTGGGCTCGCGCGCGTGCAGATCGGCCCAGCCGAGAGCCGCGAAGTAGCCGACCAGGATCAGCTGGAACGCCCAGGCGGTGGTGATCACCAGCACCAGGCCGGCCGTGTGGTACCGCCGGGCGATCAGCGCGATCACCGGCACGATGAAGGGGAACATCGCGTAGAGAAAGATCTCCACGCAGATCGACCAGCCCGGCGCGTTGTAGGCCTGCTGGCCGACCAGCCAGTCACCCGACCAGGTCTGGATCGCCAGCGCGTGGCGCCACAGTTCGTCCTGCGGGATACCGCGCGCCGCGCGCACCAGCACCAGGTAGAACAGCACGACCCAGTACAGCGGCATCACGCGCGCGATCCGGGCGATGTAGAACCGCCAAAGCTTGGTGCCGTCCGTCGGTGTCAGCGTGGAGTAGTTCCAGGCGAGCACGAGGCCGGACAGCATGAAGAACAGTGGGACACCGATATAGCCGGCGTCGACCAGCTGCTTGAGCGGTTGCGGCGCCGAGGTGGGCAGCCGGATGTGGTGCAGGACCACCGCGATGGCGGCGACGGCGCGGATCCCGGTCAGGGCCAGGATCTCGGTCCGCGGATGGGGCAGCGCGTCACCGTGCTGGGGGGAGGTCAGCCCTTGGGGCGGAAGCTGTTCGGTAGCTCGGTTCAACCACGTACCTGACCGCAGCACAGGTCCTCTTTCAGCTGTCTTCATCTCTGCCAACAGACCGCTACTGCGGGTGACTCGCAGGACTGTACATGACCCACCCGCACGCCTGCCATCGCCTCGCAAGACCACTTGGCCAGGTGGTTGCGGCGATGCCGGTACCGCCCACGGTGACCGAAGTGTGACCCAGGGCTCCCGCACGGCCGTGAAACAAGGGGTTACGTTCCTAAGTGACTCGTGCGTAACCTAGGGCGGCGTCGCCTCGTTGAACCGATGAGCCATCGTCGGTCGGGGCCGTGACGGAGTCCGTGAGGAGGACCGGTGGGCGTAGAAGTGCGGGTCGAAGGCCTCACCAAGTCCTTCGGTAGCCAACTCATCTGGGGCGACGTTTCGCTGACGTTGCCGGCCGGAGAGATCTGCGTGATGCTCGGCCCTTCCGGCACTGGTAAGTCCGTATTCCTGAAGACCCTGATCGGTCTGCTCAAGCCCGACCGGGGCCACGTGCACATCGAGGGCACGGATATCGCCACCTGCTCCGAGCGCGAGCTGTACTCGATCCGCAAGTTGTTCGGCGTGCTGTTCCAGGACGGCGCGATGTTCGGCTCGATGAACCTGTACGACAACGTCGCCTTCCCGCTGCGCGAGCACACCAAGAAGTCCGAGTCCGAGATCCGCTCCATCGTGATGGAGAAAATGGAGATGGTCGGCCTGGTCGGCTCGGAGAAGAAGCTGCCCGGCGAGATCTCCGGCGGTATGCGCAAGCGGGCCGGCCTGGCTCGCGCGCTGGTGCTGGAGCCCGAGATCCTGTTGTTCGACGAGCCGGACTCCGGTCTGGACCCGGTGCGGACGGCGTTCCTGAACCAGCTGATCATCGATCTGAACGAGATGACCCAGGCGACCTGCCTGATCGTCACCCACGACATCAACACCGCCCGCACGGTGCCCGACAACATCGGCCTGCTCTACCACCGGCACCTGGCGATGTTCGGCCCGCGGGAGATGCTGCTGTCCAGCGAGGAGCCGGTGGTCCGCCAGTTCCTGAACGCGCAGCGCATCGGCCCGATCGGCATGTCCGAGGAGAAGGACGCCGACGAGCTGGCCCGCGAGTCCGACCAGGAACTGCCGCCGCTGCCGCCGATCCCGTTGCAGCAACTGCCCAGCAGCGGCGTACTGCGCCCCTCGCAGCGCCCGCCGGGCGAGTGGTGCCGGGAGAATGGCGTAACGCCTCCGCCAGGCTCCTTCGAAGGAGCCGTCGCAGACACTGCAGGAGTCTCGTGACGATCTCCGCCACCGCGCCGCTCAAGCATGCCGGCTCATTGTTCGCGTTCGCCCTGGACACCGGGCGGGCGTCGTTCAGGCGGCCGTTCCAGCTGAAGGAGTTCCTGCAGCAGGCCTGGTTCGTGGCGAGCGTGACGATCATTCCGACCGCGCTGGTGGCGATCCCGTTCGGCGCGGTGATCGCGCTGCAGGTCGGCGGCCTGATCAAGCAGTTCGGCGCCCAGGCGTTCACCGGTTCGGCCGCGGTCCTGGCCGTTGTCCGGGAGGCCTCGCCGATCGCGACGGCGCTGCTGATCGCGGGCGCGGGGGGATCGGCGATCTGCGCGGATCTCGGCGCGCGCAAGATCCGCGAAGAACTGGACGCGATGATGGTGCTGGGCATCGACCCGATCCAGCGCCTGGTGGTCCCGCGCGTACTCGCCACCATGATGGTCGCGTTCTTCCTGAACGGCTTCGTCAGCGTGGTCGGCGTGATGGGCGGTTACGTCTTCAACGTGGTGCTGCAGGACGGCACACCCGGCAGCTATATCGCCTCGTTCACCGCGCTCGCGCATCTGCCCGATCTGTGGCAGGGCCAGGTCAAGGCGCTGGTCTTCGGGTTCATCGCCGCGGTCGTCGCGTCGTACAAGGGCATGAACGCCGGCGGCGGGCCGAAGGGCGTCGGTGACGCCGTGAACCAGTCCGTTGTGATCACCTTCATGTTGCTGTTCGTGGCGAACTTCGCGATGACGGCGATCTACTTCCAGATCGTTCCGCCGAAGGGGGCGTGAGCATGCCCACCCTGGTCGACGTACTGGTGAAGAAGCCGCTCGGGTCGCTGGACCGGCTGGGCGAGCAGCTCGCGTTCTATCTGAAGGCGCTCGCGTGGTCGGGGCGTTCGGTCCGGCGGTACCGCCGCGAGATCGCCCGGCTACTGGCCGAGGTCACCCTCGGCACCGGGGCCCTGGCGGTGATCGGCGGCACCGTCGGCGTGATCACCTTCCTGGCCTTCTTCACCGGTACCGAGGTCGGCCTGCAGGGTTACGCCGCGCTGAACCAGATCGGTACCTCGGCCTTCGCCGGTTTCGTCTCGGCGTACATCAACACCCGGGAGATCTCCCCGCTGATCGCGGGTATCGCGCTCGCCGCGACCGTCGGCTGTGGGTTCACCGCTCAGCTCGGCGCGATGCGGATCAGCGAGGAGATCGACGCGCTGGAGGTGATGGCGATCCCGTCGCTGCCGTTCCTGGTCACGACGCGGATCATCGCGGGCCTGATCGCGATCGTGCCGTTGTACGTCGTTGGCCTGCTGGCGTCGTATTTTGCGACCAGACTGACGGTAACGACCTTCTACGGGCAGAGTACGGGCACGTATGACCACTATTTCCATCTCTTCTTACCTCCCGGCGACGTGCTCTGGTCGTTCGGCAAGGTGCTGGTCTTCGCGGTGCTGGTCATCCTGGTGCACTGCTACCACGGCTACCACGCCACCGGCGGCCCCGCGGGCGTCGGCGTCGCGGTCGGCCGGGCGGTCCGGACCTCGATCGTGGTCATCAACGTGGTCGACCTGCTGCTCTCGATGGCCATCTGGGGTACGACGACCACCGTGCGGCTGGCGGGCTGATCGATGACCAGACGAGTGCTCGGAACCGCCTTCATCGGCCTGGTCTGCTTCCTGGTGTGGCTGACGTACGCCTTCTACGCCAAGATCTTCACCGACACGGTGAACGTGCGGCTGGAGACCAGTCACATCGGCCTGCAGCTGAACAAGCACGCCGACGTGAAGCTGCGCGGCATCATCGTCGGCGAGGTGCGCGACGTGTCCACCAACGGTGAGATCGCGACCATCGACCTGGCGCTCAAGCCGGAGCAGGTCTCGATGATCTCGGCGCAGGTCAGTGCCCGGATCCTGCCCAAGACGCTGTTCGGCGAGAAGTTCGTCTCGCTGGTACCGCCGGAGGGCGCACGTGGCCGGGCGATCAAGGCGGGTGACGTGATCACCCGCGACAAGACGGCCGTCGGTATCGAGATCGAGAAGGTGCTGAACGACGCCCTGCCGCTGCTGCAGGCGGTCGATCCGGCCGATCTGAACGCGACGCTGAACACCCTGGCCACCGCGCTGGAAGGCCGCGGCAGCCAGATCGGTAGCACCCTCACCCAGCTCGACGGCTACCTGAAGAAGCTGAACCCGAACCTGCCGAACCTGATCAAGGCGCTGGACAGCCTGACCAGGGTGGCCGGGGTCTATTCGGACGCGACGCCCGACATCGTGAACTTCCTGCGCAACATCACCATCACCGGAAACACCGTGGTGGAGAAGGAGAAGCAGCTCCAGGTGTTCTTCACCGACGTGCAGAAGGTGTCGGCCACCGGAGACGCCTTCCTGACGGAGAACGAGGACCGGGTGATCCGCCTCGGCGCGGTCAGCCGTCCGGTACTGGATCTGCTCGAGCGCTACTCGCCCGAGGTGCCGTGCTTCCTGCGGGTGATGACCGAGACCGCCCCGATCCTGAACGACACCTTCCGCGACGGCGCGCTGCACATCAACCTCGAGGTGATCACGAACCAGCCGACGCCGTACAAACCGGACGAGCGCCCGGTGTACGCGGACAAGCGCGGCCCGACCTGTGTCGGCAAGAACTACAGCCACCCGAACTCGAAGCCCGGGCCGTACACCCAGGAGAACCCCGCGCCGTACATCACCGGGGCCGACGGGGTGAAGGGTGATCACAACAAGACCACCCGGTTCCCGGTGCCACTGACGCTGAACCGGACGGCGCCCGGATTCGACGTGGACACGGTCGGCAGCTCCGAGGAACGGCAGATGATCAACTCCGTGGTCGGCCCGGTGATGGGACGGCCCGCGGCCGACGTACCAGCTGTGGCGACCTACTTGTTCGGGCCGCTGGCCCGGGGTGGCGAGGTGAGCCTGCGATGAGCAAGTTCCTGGACAAGAAGACCTCGTTCGACATCATCCGGTTGTCGATCTTCGTGGTCGTGACCACGGTCGCGACGGCCTTGCTGGCCGTGACGATCGGCAACATCAGCTTCACCGACACCACCCGGTACAAGGCCGTCTTCACCGACGTGACCGGTCTGAACAAGGGCGACGACATTCGCATCGCCGGTGTCCGGGTCGGCCAGGTGAACAAGATCGAGCTGCACCAGGACGAGCTGGCCCTGGTCACCTTCACGGTCGACTCGACCCAGGTGGTGTCGACCACCACCCGCGCGACGATGCGCTACCGCAACCTGGTCGGCAACCGGTACATCGCGCTCACGGAGGGCACCGGCCCGGGCACCCGGCTGAAGAAGGACGACGTCATCGACGTCAACCACACCGCGCCCGCGCTCGACCTGTCGGTGCTGTTCAACGGCTTCAAGCCGCTGTTCACCGCGCTGACGCCGGCCGACGTGAACCAGTTCGCCTTCGAGGTGATCAAGGTCCTGCAAGGCGAGGGTGGCACGATCGAGAGCCTGCTGGCCCGGACGGCCTCGCTGACCACCACGCTGGCCGACTCCGACGAGGTGATCGGTGATCTGATCACCAACCTCACCTCCACCCTGCAGATCGTCTCGCAGCGGCAGGCGAACTTCTCCGCGCTGCTGGTCAACCTGCAACAGTTCATCTCCGGCCTGGCCCAGGACGTCACCCCGATCCTGAACTCGCTCGGTTCGATCAACAGCCTGAACACGAAGACCGCCGACCTGCTCCGGCAGACCCGTGTTCCGCTCAAGTCCGACCTGGACGAGCTCCGCACGGTCGCGACCACCCTCGGCAATACCGAGGACATCTGGGTGAAGACGCTGCAGTTCATGCCGACCAAGCTCGAGAAGATGACCCGTACCGCGACGTACGGCTCCTGGTTCAACTTCTACCTGTGCGGCTTCGACGGCAACGTGGTGCTGCCCACCGGCACCCGCATTCCGATCAGCCACGACGTGAACTCGGCGAGGTGTCAGAACCAGTGAAACCTTTCCGCGAACAGAACCAGGTCACCATCGGTGTGGTCGGCCTGACCGTGCTCGGGTTGATCATGCTGGCCGGATTCCGGGCCCAGGACCTGCCGTTGATCGGTGGCGGCCTGAAGTACTCCGCGCAGCTCACCGAGGCCGGTGGGGTCAAGCCGAACGACGAGATCCGGGTGGCCGGTGTGCGCGTCGGCCAGGTCCGCAAGGTGGAGCTCGACGGCAGCCATGTGCGGGTCGACTTCGTGGTGGACCGCGGCGTGAAACTCGGCGACCAGACCGGCGCCGAGGTGAAACTGAAGACCCTGCTCGGCCAGAAGTACATCAAGCTGCTGCCGAAGGGCGAGGGCCGGCTCAAGGAGGGCTCGGAGATCCCGCTCGAGCGCACCATCTCGGCGTACGACGTGGTGGACGCCTTCTCGGACCTGGCGAACACCACCGAGCGGATCGACACCGCGCAACTCGCGAAGGCCCTCGACACCTTGTCGACCACCTTCGCGAACACGCCGGAAGAGGTCCGGGCCTCGCTGACCGGGTTGTCCCGGCTGTCCAAGAACATCGCCGCCCGGGACGCCGAGCTGAAGAAGCTGCTGAAGCACTCCGAGGTGGTGACGAAGGTGCTTGCCGAGCGGAACAAGGAGCTCATCACGTTGCTGCGCGACGGCAACAAGGTGTTCCAGGCGGTCCAGGCCCGCCGCGCGCTGATTCATCAGCTGCTGGTCTCGACGCAGGCCCTGTCCGCGCAGATCACCGCGCTGGTCCGGGAGAACCGCAAGGACCTGGCGCCGACCCTGCAGAAGGTGAACGGTGTGCTCGCCACCTTGCTGAAGAACCAGCAGAGCCTCGACGCCAGTATCAAGGGCCTAGCGCCGTTCGTGCGGGTCTTCACCAACACGCTCGGCACCGGCCCGTGGTTCGACACCTACGTGCAGAACCTGGTGCCCGTGCCGGAGATCCCGCTGCCGCCGATCACGTTGCCGAGCCTGCCGCTGCCGAGTCTGCCGCTGCCGAGTCTGCCGGTTCCGAACGGGGGTGCGCCGCGATGACCAAGGTGAACTCGTTCTCCCGGCTCGTCTCGATCGCCGTCGTGGTCGCGATCCTGGCCGTCAGCGTGGTGACGTTGTGGCCGGAGCCCAAGCGGGTCAGCGTTTCGGCGTACTTCCCGCGGACCGTGAGCATCTATCCCGGCTCCGACGTGCGCATTCTCGGCATCAAGGTCGGCGAGGTGGAGACGATCACCCCGGCCGGCCGCAGCGTCCGGGTCAGCTTCTGGTGGGACGCCAAGCACAAGGTGCCCGCGAACGCGAAGGCCGTCATCGCGGCGCCGTCGATCGTGGCCGACCGGTACGTACAACTCACGCCCGTCTACACCAAGGGCGAGGTGATGGCCGATGGCGCCCAGATCCCGCTGGACCGGACCGCCGTACCGCTCGAGCTGGATCAGATCTACCAGAGCCTGAACGACTTGTCCGTGGCGCTCGGGCCGAAGGGCGCGAACGACCAGGGCGCGTTGTCCCGGCTGCTCGACGTCTCCGCCCGGAACCTGAACGGCCAGGGCGCCAAGCTGAACCAGACCATCGGCGACGTCGCCACCTTGTCGCAGACCCTCGCGGGCAACTCGAAGAGCCTGTTCACCACGGTCCGGCAGCTGCAGACGTTCGTTTCGGCGCTCGCGGCGAACGACCAGCTGGTCCGGCAGTTCAACGCCAACTTCGCGACGGTCTCGACCACGCTCGCGGGTGAGCGGAAGGACCTCAGCCTGGCCCTGTCGACGCTGGCCGTCGCGCTCGCTGAGGTGACCACCTTCGTGCGGGACAACCGGGCGCTGGTGAAAACCACCGTGTCCCAGGCGACGGCGTTGTCCCAGATCCTGGTGAAGGAGAAGGAGGCCCTGGCGGAGGTGCTCGACACCGCGCCGCTCGGCCTCGGCAACCTGGCCCGGATCTACAACCCGCAGTTCGGCACGCTCGACCAGCGGATCAACCTGGCCCAGCTGGACGACCCCGCGACGTTCGTGTGTTCGTTGCTGCTGCAGGCCAACCAGCCGCTGTCGACGTGCTCCGCGCTCAAGGGTGTGCTCGACCTGCTGAACAAGCTGCCGCTGCTCGGTGGCGCGAGCGGCATGGGACCCGCCGGTACGCCGCTGGCCCCGGCGCCGACGCCCGCCGCCACGGAGCTGCCCAGCCCGGATCCGATCGACAAGACGCTCGGCGGGATCATCGGAGGTGCGCGATGAGGGCAGGACGCCGTACGACGATCGTGGCGGGCGTGGTCGCCGTGGCCACGTTGCTGTCGGGCTGTGACTTCAGCGTCTACTCGTTGCCGTTGCCGGGTGGCGCCAAGATCAAAGGTCCGTCGTACACGATCACCGCCGAGTTCTCCGACGTACTGGACCTGGTTCCGAAGTCCACGGTCAAGGTGGACGACGTCACCGTCGGCACGGTCGAGAAGGTCTGGCTGGAGGGATACGTCGCCAAGGTCCGGCTGAAGCTGCCGAAGAACGTGGAGCTGCCGGACAACGCGCGCGCCACCATCCGGCAGACCAGCCTGCTCGGGGAGAAGTTCGTCTCGCTGGCACCACCCACCGGGACGGAGCAGCCGCGCGGCACGCTGAGCAACGGCGAGGTCATCCCGCTCAGCCGGACCACCAGCAACGTCGAGGTGGAAGAGGTGCTCTCGGCCCTCTCGCTGTTGCTGAACGGCGGCGGCGTGGCCCAGCTGCAGGTGATCACCCAGGAGCTGAACAAGGCCCTCACCGGTAACGAGCCGGCCATTCGCAGCGTGCTCACCCAGCTGAACACGTTTGTCGGCACGCTGGACAAGAACAAACAGAACATCGTCAACGCGATCACCGCCGTGGACGCGCTGGCGAAGAAGCTGAACGCGCAGAAGACCACGCTGGCGACGGCGATCGACTCGCTGCCGAAGTCCATCGCGACACTGGATCGGCAGCGCGCCGCCCTGGTGAAAACCCTGCAGGCGCTGGCGAAACTCGGCAACACCGCGACTCGCGTGATCGTGTCCTCGCAGCAAGATCTGGTCGCGAACCTGAAGTCGCTCTACCCGATCCTGTTCCAGCTCGCGAAGGCCGGGGAGAACCTGCCGAAGGCGCTGGAGCTGATGTTCACCTACCCGTTCCCGGATCAGGCCGCCAACGCCGTACGGGGTGACTTCACCAACCTGGAGATCACCCTCGACGTCGACACCCAGAAGGCGCTGAAGGGCCTGCTCGGGCTGAACCTGCCGACGATCGCGCCGACGATCATCCCGACCATCGACATCAGCCTGCCGGGGATTCCGACCAAGAAGCCGACGGTGAAGCCCTCCGGGGGACTGCCGACGCTCACGCCGCCACCCGGCGTGCCGACCACCTGCATCACGCTGCTCGGCCTGCCGGTCTGTACGCCGAAGCTGGGCCGGGGCAATCTCGATCCGGAACTGGCGAAGATGATGATGCCGGGGGTGACCGGATGATCACCCGCCGGACCAGGATCCAGCTGATGGTGTTCCTGCTGATCACCGTGGTGGGTGTCGCCTACGTGGGCGCGAAGTACGCCCGGGTGGACCGGTTGTTCTTCGACGGCACGTACACGGTGACCGCGAGTTTCGCCGAATCCGGCGGCATCTTCACCGGCGCCGAGGTGACGTATCGCGGCCAGCCGATCGGCCGGGTGGGCACGCTCAAGCTGGAGCCGGACGGCGTTCTGGTCGCCTTGGACATCGACAACGGTATGCAGGTGCCGCGCGATACCAAGGCGGTGATCGCGAACCGCTCCGCCATCGGCGAGCAGTACGTGGACCTGCAGCCGCGGACCGAGTCGGGCCCGTTCCTGAAGGACCGGTCGGAGATCGACCGCAAGGACACCGAGCTGCCGATCTCCACCACCGAACTGCTGCTCAACCTGGACGAGCTGGTGAACTCGGTCGACAAGGACAGCCTGCGGACCACCGTGAAGGAACTCGGTACGGCGCTGCGCGGCAAGGGCGGTGACCTGCAGAAGATCATCGACAGCTCCGGCGTGCTGATCGACGTCGCGGACGCGAACATCGCCCAGACGATCAAGCTGATCAACGACGGCAACATCGTGCTGGCCACTCAGGTTGCCAGCGGCAACCACCTGAAGACCTGGGCGAAGAACCTGGCGCTGCTGAGCCAGACCCTGGTCAGCTCCGACGCCGAACTGCGCGCGGTGATCGACAACGGTTCGGCCGCCACCCAGCAACTCAACGCGCTGATCACCGAGAACAAGGCCGATATCGCGGTGCTGCTCGGTAACCTGCTGACGGTGAGCGAGTTGACCGCGGTCCGGATGGATGCCGTCGAGCAGTTGCTGGTGGTCTACCCCCTGGTCTCCATGGGCGGTTACATCGTGCCCGGGCGGGACCGCGGTACCGGCCACTACGACGCGCACTTCGGCCTCGTGCTCGGGTTCGACCCCGCGGCGTGCCGGGCCGGTTACGGCCAGACCGACAAGCGCGTTCCGCAGGACACCAAGGACAAGCCCGCGAACGTGAACGCGAAGTGCTCGGCCTCGTCGAGCAGCGGCGTGAACGTGCGCGGCGCCCAGAACAAGCCCAACCCGTCCTCCCGCGCCCTGAACCGAGGCGGTATCGGCCTGCTCGCGGATCCCCAGACGGGTGAAACGGGTGGCGTGGCCGGCGTACCGGAGTTCGTGATCGGCTCGACCGGCGGACAGCAGCGGCTGCTCGGCAAGGACGGCTGGAAGGCAATGATGCTAGGACCGGTTACCCAGTGACCTCTGGCGACACCACGCCCGCGACTCCGGCCGACGACGCGACTCCCACCGGCGAGACTCCCGTCAGCGGCGAGGAGCAGGCGTCGTACGGACGGGTGGTCGCGGATGAGCGGCCTGCCGGCGATCGGCGGTTGCCGATGCTGGCGTGGGCGCTGAGCCTGCTGCTGGTGGTCTCGTTGGCAGGGCTGGTGACGGCGGTGGTGGCGTTGCGCAAGCAGGACACCACCAGCGATACCCGGCTGAGCGTGATGCAGGCGGCCCGGCAGACGGCGCACGACTTCACCACTTACAAGTACGACACCTGGGACGCGGACGCGCAGCGGGTGCTCGACGGGTCGACCGGTCAGTTCAAACAGGAGTTCTCCGCCGCGGCCGGATCGGTCAAGGCCTCGGTGCTCACCGGCAAGGCCACCTCGGCCGGCGAAGTACTGGAGGCCGCGGTGCAATCGCTCGACCCGGACTCGGCCCAGGTACTGGTCGTGGCCGACGCGGTCGTCACGAACGAGGCCCAGGGTGGCGCCAAGCGGCGGCACTACCGGATGAAGCTGGAGATGGTCCGTGAGGGCGATCGCTGGCTGGTCGCGGACCTGCAGGCGGTCGGCTGATGCCCGAAGAACGCCGCAACCCGCCGCGCCGCCGCATCGCCGGCCAGCGCCGCCGCGACACGCCCGAGTCCAACCCGACGACGCCCGAGACCGACCAGACCGTCGCGCCCGAGTCCGACCAGGCGCCCGACTCCGGCATCGACCAGACCGTCGCGCCCGAGTCCGACGCCACGATCACGACCGGCACGACCGGCACGACGGACCCGCCTGTCGCGGCCGAGGGAGCCGAGTCGGACGACTCCGGCTCCGCGCACGTGGACGCCGAACCGGAGACCTCTGTGGGAGGCCGGGGGCGGTTGGTGGTGGGGTTGCTGGCGGTGTTGGTGGTGCTGGCGCTGACTTCGGCCGTGTTGCTGGGGGAGCGAGCGTTGCGCGGGCAGCGGGCCGAGCAGGCGCGGTCGGAGGCGTCCACGGCGGCGCGCCGGGCGGCCGAGCTGGTGCTCTCGTACGACTACCGCTCGCTCACGAAGGACTTCGAGGCGTCGCGGGCGGTGCTCACGCCGGAGTTCGCGGCGGACTTCGACCAGACCACCAAGGTCGTCGCCGAGCAGGCAACCAAGGTCAAGGCGACCGTTCGCGCCGAGGTGCGGGAGGTCGGCGTACGCGATGGTGACGCGGACCGGGTCACCCTGCTCGTCTTCGTCAACCAGACCACCACGAGCACGATCACCCAGAACAAGCCCCGGGTGGACCTGAACCGCGCCCGGTTCACGATGGTACGAATCGGTGGGCAATGGCTGGTCCGATCGATCGAGCCCCTGTAGGCTCTGCGGTGTTCCGGATTGGATCTACTCGGCGACTCGCGGGTGGGCGCTCCTCGCTCGAGAACCGGTGAGATCCTTGACGGAATAGTGGGCGCACGGCATCATATTTGCGCCCATTGGACAGTCTTGCCCAGATCGGGTAACCTAACTCTTTGCGCTGCCTTCACCTTTCCCCTGGTTCGGCTCAAAACTTGACTAGGGCGGTTTGGCGTGCGCTCCCCAGCACCAGATGAGTCTGCGAGCCCGTGGAAGGACGCCCCTTGGTCGCCTCGCGCAACCCCCAGTCCGACAGCTTCACCGATGTCTCCACCTCCCGTCGCATCTCCTTCGCGAAGATCTCTTCACCCATCGAGGTGCCGGATCTGCTCGCGTTGCAGGTGGATAGTTTCGACTGGTTGGTCGGAAACGAGACCTGGCAGGCCCGGGTGGCCGCCGCCGAGGCGGAGGGACGGACAGATCTGTCCTCCCCGTCCGGCCTGGAGGAGATCTTCGAGGAGATCTCCCCGATCGAGGACTTCAGCGGCACCATGTCGCTGTCTTTCCGCGACCACCGTTTCGAGCCGCCGAAGAACACGGTCGACGAGTGCAAGGAGCGTGACGTCACCTACTCGGCGCCGCTCTTCGTCACCGCCGAGTTCATGAACAACGAGACCGGCGAGATCAAGAGCCAGACGGTCTTCATGGGCGATTTCCCCCTGATGACCAAAAAGGGCACCTTCGTCATCAACGGCACCGAGCGTGTCGTTGTGTCGCAGCTGGTCCGTTCCCCGGGCGTGTACTTCGAGCGCAACCCTGACAAGACGTCGGACAAGGACATCTTCACGGCCAAGATCATTCCGTCGCGCGGTGCGTGGCTGGAGTTCGAGGTCGACAAGCGTGACCTGGTCGGCGTCCGTCTGGACCGCAAGCGCAAGCAGAACGTCACCGTGCTGCTCAAGGCGCTCGGCTGGACCGACGCGCAGATCCTCGAGGAGTTCGGGGAGTACGAGTCGATTCGCCTGACCCTGGAGAAGGACCACACCTCCGGCCAGGACGACGCGCTGCTGGACATCTACCGCAAGCTTCGCCCGGGCGAACCGCCCACCCGCGAGGCCGCGCAGGCGCTGCTGGACAACTACTACTTCAACGGTAAGCGCTACGACCTCGCGAAGGTCGGCCGGTACAAGATCAACAAGAAGCTGGGCCGCGACGAGGCGCACGACACCGCGGTACTGACGATCGACGACATCGTGTCGACGATCAAGTACCTGGTCGCGCTGCACGAGGGCAAGACCGAGCTGGCCGCGCCGACCGGCGAGATCGTCGTCGAAGAGGACGACATCGACCACTTCGGTAACCGCCGTCTGCGTACGGTCGGCGAGCTGATCCAGAACCAGCTCCGCACCGGCCTGGCCCGGATGGAGCGCGTGGTTCGCGAGCGGATGACGACTCAGGACGTCGAGGCGATCACGCCGCAGACGCTGATCAACATCCGCCCGGTGGTCGCGGCGCTGAAGGAGTTCTTCGGTACGTCGCAGCTGTCGCAGTTCATGGACCAGACCAACCCGATCGCGGGTCTGACCCACAAGCGCCGCCTGTCGGCCCTTGGCCCGGGTGGTCTGAGCCGTGAGCGGGCCGGCTTCGAGGTTCGTGACGTGCACCCGTCGCACTACGGCCGGATGTGCCCGATCGAGACCCCGGAAGGCCCGAACATCGGTCTGATCGGTTCGCTCGCGACGTACGGCCGGGTCAACCCGTTCGGTTTCGTCGAGACGCCGTACCGCAAGGTCGTCGACGGTCAGGTCACCGACCAGGTCGACTACCTCACCGCCGACGAGGAGGACCGCTTCGTCATCGCGCAGGCCAACGCCGCGCTGACCGAAGAGAACCGGTTCGCCGAAGAGCGCGTGCTGGTTCGCCGGCGCCACGGTGAGGTCGAGCTGGTCCTGGTCGAGGACGTTGACTACATGGACGTCTCGCCGCGCCAGATGGTGTCGGTCGCGACGGCGATGATCCCGTTCCTCGAGCACGACGACGCCAACCGCGCCCTGATGGGCTCGAACATGCAGCGCCAGGCCGTTCCGCTGATCACCGCGGACGCCCCCCTGGTCGGTACCGGCATGGAGTACCGCGGTGCGGTCGACGCCGGTGACGTGCTGGTCTCGGAGAAGGCCGGTGTCATCAAGGAGGTCTCGGCCGATCTGATCGAGGTCGCCGCCGACGACGGTACGTACCAGACCTACCGGCTGCAGAAGTTCCGTCGCTCGAACCAGGGCACCTGCATCAACCAGCGTCCGCTGGTCGACGCGGGGCAGCGGGTCGAGGTCGGCTCGCCGCTGGCCGACGGTCCCTGCACCGACGAGGGGGAGATGGCGCTCGGCCGGAACCTGCTCGTCGCGTTCATGCCGTGGGAGGGTCACAACTACGAGGACGCGATCATCCTCAGCCAGCGCGTCGTACAGCAGGACCTGCTGACCTCGATTCACATCGAGGAGCACGAGGTCGACGCTCGCGACACCAAGCTGGGCCCCGAGGAGATCACCCGCGACATCCCCAACGTCTCCGACGAGATGCTGGCGGACCTGGACGAGCGGGGCATCATCCGGATCGGCGCCGAGGTCACCACCGGTGACATCTTGGTCGGCAAGGTCACGCCCAAGGGTGAGACCGAGCTGACCCCGGAAGAGCGGCTGCTACGCGCGATCTTCGGTGAGAAGGCGCGCGAGGTGCGCGACACCTCGCTGAAGGTGCCGCACGGCGAGAACGGCACCGTCATCGGTGTCCGCGTCTTCGACCGCGACAACGGCGACGAACTGCCCCCGGGCGTCAACCAGCTGGTCCGTGTCTACGTGGCCCAGAAGCGCAAGATCTCCGTCGGCGACAAGCTCGCCGGACGCCACGGCAACAAGGGCGTCATCTCGAAGATCCTGCCGGTCGAGGACATGCCGTTCATGGCGGACGGCACCCAGGTCGACATCATTCTGAACCCGCTGGGCGTGCCCGGCCGGATGAACGTCGGTCAGGTCCTCGAGACGCACCTGGGCTGGGTCGCCAGCCGCGGCTGGGAGATCGATCCGGAGAACACCGAAGAGTGGGCTCAGCGGCTGATCAAGATCGGCGCCGGCAAGGCCGCTCCGTTCACCAACGTCGCCACCCCGGTGTTCGACGGTGCGCGGGAGGAAGAGGTCACCGGTCTGCTCGGCTCGACCCTGCCGAACCGCGACGGTGACCGGATGGTCGACAGCACCGGTAAGGCCCGGCTGTTCGACGGCCGCTCCGGCGAGCCGTTCCCGGCTCCGGTCGGCGTCGGCTACATGTACATGCTGAAGCTGCACCACCTGGTGGACGACAAGATCCACGCTCGCTCCACCGGTCCGTACTCGATGATCACGCAGCAGCCGCTGGGTGGTAAGGCGCAGTTCGGTGGTCAGCGCTTCGGTGAGATGGAGGTGTGGGCCCTCGAGGCCTACGGTGCCGCCTTCGCACTGCAGGAACTGCTCACGATCAAGTCGGACGATGTGGTCGGTCGCGTCAAGGTGTACGAGGCGATCGTCAAGGGCGAGAACATTCCGGAGCCGGGTATTCCCGAGTCCTTCAAGGTTCTCGTCAAGGAAATGCAGTCCCTGTGTCTGAATGTCGAGGTCCTCTCGTCCGACGGTAGTCGGGTCGAGATGCGCGACAGTGAAGAGGACGTCTTCCGCGCTGCGGAGGAACTGGGCATCGACCTGTCCCGGCGTGAGCCGAACAGCGTCGAGGAGGTCTGAGCGGGTTGCCGCTCGAGATCAGCATCCACCAACTCACTCAGACCTTTATGACAAGCGGGAGATAACACATCGTGCTCGACGTGAACTTCTTCGACGAGCTTCGGATCGGCCTGGCCACCGCGGATGAGATCCGCCAGTGGTCGCACGGTGAGGTCAAGAAGCCCGAGACGATCAACTACCGGACGCTCAAGCCCGAGCGTGACGGTCTGTTCTGCGAGAAGATCTTCGGTCCCACCCGGGACTGGGAGTGCTACTGCGGTAAGTACAAGCGTGTTCGCTTCAAGGGCATCATCTGCGAGCGGTGTGGCGTCGAGGTCACCCGTTCCAAGGTGCGCCGCGAGCGGATGGGCCACATCGAGCTGGCCGCGCCGGTCACCCACATCTGGTACTTCAAGGGTGTTCCGTCGCGACTCGGCTACCTGCTCGACCTCGCCCCGAAGGACCTCGAGAAGGTCATCTACTTCGCGGCGTACATGATCACGGACGTCGACGAGGAGGCTCGCCACCGCGACCTGTCCTCGCTCGAGGGCCGGACCGATGTCGAGCGCAAGCAGCTCGAGGGCAAGCGCGACAACGACATCGAAGCCCGGATGAAGAAGCTCGAGGAGGACCTGGCCCAGCTCGAGGCCGAGGGCGCCAAGAGCGACGTCCGGCGCAAGGTCAAGGAAGGCGCCGAGCGCGAGGTCAAGCAGCTGCGTGACCGCGCCCAGCGGGAGATCGACCGCCTCGACGAGGTCTGGAACCGGTTCAAGAACCTGAAGGTCCAGGACCTCGAGGGTGACGAGATCCTCTACCGCTCCATGAAGGAGCGGTTCGGCAAGTACTTCGAGGGTGCGATGGGTGCCGCCGCCATTCAGCGTCGCCTGCAGACCTTCGACCTGGTCGCCGAGGCCGCGAGCCTGCGCGAGACGATCAAGACCGGCAAGGGCCAGCGCAAGACCCGCGCCCTGAAGCGGCTCAAGGTCGTCACCGCGTTCCTCGCCACCAACAACAGCCCGATGGGCATGGTGCTCGACTGTGTTCCGGTCATCCCGCCGGATCTGCGGCCGATGGTTCAGCTCGACGGTGGCCGGTTCGCCACCTCCGACCTGAACGACCTGTACCGCCGGGTGATCAACCGGAACAACCGGCTCAAGCGCCTGCTCGACCTGGGCGCGCCGGAGATCATCGTCAACAACGAGAAGCGCATGCTGCAGGAGGCCGTCGACGCGCTGTTCGACAACGGCCGCCGTGGCCGGCCGGTGACCGGACCGGGTAACCGCCCGCTCAAGTCGCTGTCCGACATGCTCAAGGGCAAGCAGGGTCGTTTCCGTCAGAACCTGCTGGGCAAGCGCGTCGACTACTCGGGCCGTTCGGTCATCGTGGTCGGCCCGCAGCTGAAGCTGCACCAGTGTGGTCTGCCCAAGACGATGGCGCTGGAGCTGTTCAAGCCCTTCGTGATGAAGCGGCTGGTCGACCTCAACCACGCGCAGAACATCAAGTCCGCCAAGCGCATGGTCGAGCGTCAGCGCGCCCAGGTCTGGGACGTGCTGGAAGAGGTCATCACCGAACACCCCGTGCTGCTGAACCGTGCGCCTACGCTGCACCGGCTCGGTATCCAGGCGTTCGAGCCGCAGCTGATCGAGGGCAAGGCGATCCAGATCCACCCGCTCGTCTGCTCGGCGTTCAACGCCGACTTCGACGGTGACCAGATGGCGGTGCACCTGCCGCTGTCGGCCGAGGCCCAGGCCGAGGCGCGGATCCTGATGCTGTCGACGAACAACATCCTGAAGCCGGCCGACGGCCGTCCGGTCACGATGCCGACGCAGGACATGATCATCGGCATCTACTTCCTGACGATGCTGAAGGAAGGCGCCCTCGGTGAGGGCCGGGCGTTCAGCTCGGTCGCCGAGGCGCTGATGGCCTTCGACCGCAACGAGCTGGCCCTGCAGGCCAAGATCACGCTGCGGACCGACGGCGCCGGCGCACCCGAGGGTGCGGAGGTGCTGGCGAACGGTGGCTTCCAGATCGAGACCACGCTGGGCCGCGCGCTGTTCAACGAGGCCCTGCCGGCGGACTACACGTTCGTCGACGCCGAGGTGGGCAAGAAGCAGCTCGGCGTGATCGTCAACGACCTGGCCGAGCGGTACTCGAAGGTCCAGGTGGCGTTCTGCCTGGACGCGTTGAAGGACCTCGGTTTCCGCTGGGCCACCCGGTCCGGTGTCACCGTGTCGATCAACGACTTCAGCACGCCGCCGAGCAAGCCCGAGATCATGGCCCGCTACGAGGCCCAGGCCGAGAAGGTCCAGAAGCAGTTCGAGCGTGGTCTGATCACCACGTCCGAGCGGCGTCAGGAACTGATCGAGATCTGGACCGGGGCCAACGCCGAGGTCGGTAAGGCGATGGAGGAGAACTTCGTCAAGACCAACCCGATCTGGATGATGGTCCACTCCGGTGCTCGTGGAAACATGATGCAGGTCCGTCAGATCGCCGGTATGCGTGGTCTGGTGGCCAACCCGAAGGGTGAGATCATCGCCCGGCCGATCAAGGCGAACTTCCGTGAGGGTCTGTCCGTCGTCGAGTACTTCATCGCGACGCACGGCGCCCGGAAGGGTCTGGCGGACACCGCGCTGCGGACCGCCGACTCGGGTTACCTGACCCGTCGTCTGGTCGACGTGTCGCAGGACGTCATCATCCGCGAGGAGGACTGCGGCACCGAGCGCGGTCTGCCCAAGCAGATCGGTGAGCCCGGTCCGGACGGCAAGGTCGTGCACGCCGAGAACGTCGAGACCAGCGCGTACGCACGCACCCTGGCCACCGACGTGACCGACGCCAAGGGCAAGGTCATCCTGACCGCGGGCAGCGATCTGGGCGACGTGTCGATCGCGGCACTGGTCGAGGCCGGTATCGAGGTCGTCAAGGTTCGCTCCGTGCTGACCTGTGACGCCAAGACCGGTACCTGCGCGAAGTGCTACGGCCGTTCGCTGGCCACCGGCAAGACCGTCGACATCGGCGAGGCCGTCGGCATCATCGCGGCCCAGTCGATCGGTGAGCCGGGTACCCAGCTCACCATGCGTACCTTCCACACCGGCGGTGTCGCGGGTGATGACATCACCCACGGTCTGCCCCGCGTGGTCGAGCTGTTCGAGGCCCGTCAGCCCAAGGGCAAGGCGCCGATCGCGGAAGCGGCCGGCCGGATCTCGATCGAGGACACCGAGAAGACCCGCAAGCTGGTTCTCACCCCGGACGACGGTTCCGAAGAGGTCAGCTACCCGGTCTCCAAGCGTGGCCGCCTGCTGATCGAAGAGGGTCAGCACGTCGAGGTCGGTCAGCAGCTCACGCACGGTACGCCGGATCCGCAGGAGGTTCTGCGCATCCTGGGTGTCCGCAAGGCCCAAGAGCACCTGGTGGACGAGGTCCAGGAGGTGTACCGGTCGCAGGGTGTGGCCATTCACGACAAGCACATCGAGATCATCGTCCGGCAGATGCTGCGCCGGGTCACGGTGATCGAGTCCGGCGAGGCGAACCTGCTGCCGGGTGAGCTGGCGGACCGCCTGCTGTTCGAGGCGGAGAACCGTCGCGTCGTGGCCGAGGGCGGCACCCCCGCTTCCGGTCGCCCGGTGCTGATGGGTATCACCAAGGCGTCGCTCGCGACCGAGTCGTGGCTGTCGGCCGCCTCCTTCCAGGAGACGACCCGCGTGCTCACCGAGGCCGCGATCCACGGCAAGTCGGACTCCCTGGTGGGCCTCAAGGAGAACGTCATCATCGGAAAGCTCATCCCGGCGGGTACCGGCATGGATCGGTACCGCAACATCCGGGTCGAGCCGACCGAAGAGGCGAAGGCCGCGATGTACTCGATGGTCGGATACGAGTCGTACGACTACGACTTCGGTCCGAGCTCGGGCCAGTCGGTCCCGCTCGACGACTTCGATCTCGGCTCCTACCGGAACTGAGCCAAGTCACTGCCCACAGGGGCGGTATCCGCTTAACCGCGGGTGCCGCCCCTGTGGCGTTCCAGGCCGCTTTTCGCCGCCACGAGTGGCCGCCTTCGAACCGCCCGGAGGGCTCCGTTCGGGCGGCCTGCCGGCGTACTCGTTGGTACCTGTGGGGCGGGTGGTGCAAGTGTCGGTGGAGTAGGCGAAGATGACGCCATGACGGAGATCCCGGCCTACCTGCGGCCGTTCGTGCTGACGGCTTCCGACGAGGCGGGACCCGAGGCCGAGCGGGTCGGCGAGCTGGACGTGTACCGGCCGGCCGAACCAGGCCGGCGGCCGGCCGTGCTGTTCGTGCACGGTGGGCCAGGACCCTTTGATCTGAAGGTGTTTCCGCGCGACTGGCCGCTGTTTCAGGGTTACGCGAAGGCCGTCGCCGAGCGGGGCCTGGTGGGCGCCGTCGTCGATCATCCACTGGTGCTCGGAATGGACCAGTTGACCGCCGCCTCCGACCAGGTGGAGGCCGCCGTCGGCCGGTTGCGCGCGGACGAACACGTCGACCCCGAGCGCATCCTGCTGTGGTTCTTCTCCGGCGGCGGATTGCTCGCGGGGGAGTGGATCGACAGCCGGCCCGAGTGGCTGCGCGGCATCGCCTTGAGCTACCCCGTGCTGGACGGCCCGGGCGACCTGATCTCCGCCACCGAGGTGGTCGGTAACCACCCTGACCTGCCGATCCTGCTGACCCGCCCCGGCAAGGAGCAGGAGGCGCTCGCGGCGGCCGTACAGGCCTTTGTGGACGCTGCCGGCAAGGCCGCCACGCTGCGCGTCATCGACGTACCGAACGGCCGTCATGCCTTCGACGTACTGGATCCCACCGAACAGTCCCGGTCCGCCGTTCGCGCGGCGCTGGACTGGGCCGTCTCCGTTCTGCTTCCCGACGTTCCTGGTTCCGCCACCAGGACCCGTTCCACTCGTTCCACGACTCCTAGGAAATCCCCGGTGACCACACCAGTAAAGACCTCCGCATCCGAATCGCTGAAGACCACCATTGCCGCGCCGGCGGCCGCGGCGACCACCGCCGGTACGACGACCCGGGTCAAGCCGGCGCCCAAGCCCAGCACCCCCGCGAAAGCCCCTGCAGCAGAAGAAACCCCGGCAGCGGAGGCTCCAGTAGCGGAGGTACCGGCCGAGACCGCGGCGCCCACGCCGGAAGCCGTGCCGTCCGTGCCGTCCGTGCCGGCGGTGCCGTCTGTGCCGCCGTTGCCGCCCGTGCCGGTGCTGGCGGACAGCCCGGCGGCGCGCGTGGTGGCCCGCCAGCTGTCGGCGTTCCTGTCGCACGACCTGGAGGCGTTCCTCTCGCTCTACTCGCCGACCGCGCGGGTCTTCCTGGCGGACGGCAAGGAGGTTCCAGGCCGCCGTGCGCTTCGGGAGTACTACGGACCCCTGGTGGAGTCCGCGACCGCCTGGATCGAGGTGGAGACCCGCCTGACCGAGGGGGAGTGGGTCGTCGACCAGCAGGTCCTGCACGGCGTCGGCCCGCAGCCGGTCCGCTCGATCGTCGTACACCGCGTCCAGAATCGCGCCATCGTCGAGGTCCGTCACCTTGCCTGACAACTCCCTGGACTATCCCGAGTTGCTGGCCGGGGCCGTGCACGACATGGCCTCGGCCCTCGCGGTGGCGGATCCGGCCGCTGCGGTGCCGGCCTGTCCGGGCTGGACGGTCAGCGACCTCGCCGAGCACATCGTTTCGGTCCACCGCTGGGCCACCGAAATCGTGCGGACCGGTGCAAAACAAGAGGAACCAGAGGTGCGGCGTACCGGCTCCCTCTCCGAGTGGTACGACGAAACCGCGCAGGTCCTCGTCACCACGATCCGGGCCTCCCGCCCGGAAGCGCCGTGCTGGAACTTCGCGCCAGTGCCGCAGTTGGCGTCGTTCTGGCCGCGGCGCCAATTGCATGAGACGACGATCCATACGGTGGACGTGTTGCAGGCGGCCGGCCGGGATCCGGAGATCGACGCCGAGGTGGCTGCCGACGGAGTGGACGAGGCCTTCCGGGTATTCCTGCCGCGGCTGCTGATCCGGGGGTTCCCGCCGGCGGTGACCGAACCCGTGACGGTGGTCGCCTCGGATACCGGTGACGTCTGGACGCTGAGCCCCGTCGCGGGCCAGGCACCGCGGGTCGACAGCACGTCGGCGGGAGGGCTCGCGACGATCTCGGCACCGGCGCAGCAGCTCTATCTGGCCTTGTGGAAAAGGGTTTCGGCCGATCTGCTCACCGTCGAGGGGGACCCCGCGGTGGCCGCCAGGTTCCTTACTGGTCAGATCACGCCGTAGGTCCGGTACACTGGGCCTAGACGGCTGCATGAACGACGACCACACGATCTTCCCGAGCAAAGCTGACACCGGAAAAGCGGTGCGGGCCAAGCTCTATTTTGACCGTGCTGGGGGCAGCCGCTAGTCTTAACGACCGTGCCTGGGCTATCCCGGGCCGTCATGCGTGCCCCTCGTCTAAGGGACAGTGCGCGTGGCTCGGACTTCTCGCCGACAGCCAAGATTACGGCTCAGGTGGGGGACGTGCCATCGCGACACACCCGACCGCGGGGGTCAGGCGCGCAGAATCCGAACCGGACGACAGAAAGAGAACCACGCGGTGCCCACCATCCAGCAGTTGGTCCGCAAGGGCCGCCAGGACAAGGTGTCGAAGAACAAGACGCCGGCTCTGAAGGGTTCTCCTCAGCGTCGCGGTGTGTGCACGCGCGTCTACACGACGACCCCGAAGAAGCCCAACTCCGCCCTGCGCAAGGTCGCTCGTGTCCGCCTCACCAGCGGCATCGAGGTCACCGCGTACATCCCGGGCGTAGGCCACAACCTGCAGGAGCACTCGATCGTGCTCGTGCGTGGTGGTCGTGTTAAGGACCTTCCGGGTGTCCGGTACAAGATCATCCGCGGTTCGCTCGACACCCAGGGTGTCAAGAACCGCAAGCAGGCTCGCAGCCGTTACGGCGCGAAGAAGGAGAAGAGCTAATGCCCCGTAAGGGACCCGCTCCGAAGCGCCTGGTCATCATCGACCCGGTCTACAACTCGCCGCTCGTCACCAAGCTGATCTCCAAGATCCTGGTCGACGGCAAGAAGCAGATCGCGCAGAACATCGTCTACAGCGCTCTCGAGGGCACTCGTGCGAAGACCGGTACCGACCCGGTCATCACGCTGAAGCGTGCGCTCGACAATGTGAAGCCGAGCATCGAGGTGAAGAGCCGCCGTGTTGGTGGTGCCACCTACCAGGTGCCGATCGAGGTCAAGGCCGACCGGTCGACCACGCTGGCGCTGCGCTGGCTCACGTCGTACTCCCGCGCTCGTCGCGAGAAGACGATGTCCGAGCGCCTGATGAACGAGATCCTGGACGCCTCCAACGGTCTGGGTGCTTCGGTCAAGCGGCGCGAAGACACGCACAAGATGGCCGAAGCCAACAAGGCGTTCGCCCACTACCGCTGGTGAGCCGGGCCCGGATCCGGGCCTGAGACCCTTTTTTGCACGACGGAAGCGAGAGGTAGACCACCGAGGTGGCCGTAGACATCACCACCGACCTGAGCAAGGTCCGCAACATCGGCATCATGGCGCACATCGACGCCGGTAAGACGACGACGACTGAGCGGATCCTGTTCTACACCGGTATCAATTACAAGATCGGTGAAGTCCACGAGGGCGCCGCCACGATGGACTGGATGGAGCAGGAGCAGGAGCGCGGCATCACGATCACGTCCGCCGCGACGACCTGCACCTGGAAAGACCACACCATCAACATCATCGACACCCCGGGGCACGTCGACTTCACGGTCGAGGTGGAGCGCTCGCTGCGCGTCCTCGACGGTGCCGTCGCCGTGTTCGACGGTGTCGCCGGTGTGGAGCCCCAGTCCGAGACCGTGTGGCGCCAGGCCGACCGCTACGGCGTGCCGCGGATCTGCTTCGTGAACAAGCTGGACCGCACCGGCGCCGAGTTCATGCGCTGTGTCGACATGATCGTCGACCGCCTCGCGGCCACGCCGCTGGTGCTGCAGCTGCCGATCGGTTCCGAGTCCGACTTCATCGGTGTCGTCGACCTGGTCGGCATGCGCGCCCTCACCTGGCGTGGCGAGACCACGATCGGTGAGGACTACACGGTCGAGGAGATCCCGGCCACGCACACCGAGGCCGCGGCGCAGTGGCACGACAAGCTGATCGAGACGCTGGCCGAGGCCGACGACGAGATCATGGAGCTGTACCTGGAGGGGCAGGCCCCGACCCAGGAGCAGCTCGTCGCCGGTATTCGCCGCGCCACGCTGGCCAGCAAGCTGACCCCGGTCCTGACCGGTACGGCGTTCAAGAACAAGGGCGTTCAGCCCCTGCTCGACGCCGTCAACGCGTACCTGCCGAGCCCGGTCGACGTACCGGCCATCGACGGTCACGACATCAAGGACGCCGAGGTCGTCGTGCAGCGCCGTCCGGACGACAGCGAGCCGTTCGCGGCGCTGGCGTTCAAGATCGCCGCTGACCCGCACCTGGGCAAGCTGACCTTCATCCGGGTGTACTCCGGCAAGCTCGAGGCGGGTTCGCAGGTTCTGAACCCGACGAAGGGCCGCAAGGAGCGCATCGGCAAGATCTACCGAATGCACGCGAACAAGCGTGAGGAGATCGCGTCGGTCGGCGCCGGCCACATCGTCGCCGTGATGGGTCTGAAGGACACCACCACCGGTGAGACGCTGTGCGACCCGGCCAAGCCGGTTCTGCTCGAGTCGATGACCTTCCCGGCCCCGGTGATCTCGGTCGCCATCGAGCCGAAGTCGAAGGGCGACCAGGAGAAGCTGGGCGTCGCGATTCAGCGGCTCGCCGAGGAGGACCCGACCTTCCAGGTCCGGACCGACGAGGACACCGGCCAGACGATCATCGCCGGTATGGGTGAGCTGCACCTCGAGGTGCTGGTCGACCGGATGAAGCGCGAGTTCCGCGTCGAGGCCAACGTCGGCAAGCCCCAGGTCGCCTACCGCGAGACCATCAAGAAGAAGGTCGAGAAGGTCGACTACACGCACAAGAAGCAGACCGGTGGTTCGGGTCAGTTCGCGCGTGTGATCATCGACATCGAGCCGACTGCCGTCGTCGCCGGCGGTGAGGGCGGTTACGAGTTCGTCAACGCCGTCACCGGTGGCCGCGTCCCCCGGGAGTACATCCCGTCGGTGGACGAGGGCGCGCAGGAGGCCATGGAGTTCGGCGTTCTCGCCGGATACCCGATGGTGGACGTCAAGGTGACGCTGCGAGACGGCGCCTACCACGACGTCGACTCGTCCGAACTCGCCTTCAAGATCGCCGGTTCGATGGCCTTCAAGGACGCGGCCCGCCGCGCCCAGCCGGTCATCCTCGAGCCGATGTTCTCGGTCGAGGTCACCACACCCGAGGCTTACATGGGTGAAGTGATCGGAGACCTCAACTCACGCCGCGGCCAGATCCAGTCAATGGACGAAGGCCCCGGTGGCAGCCGGGTCGTCAAGGCCCTGGTGCCGTTGTCGGAGATGTTCGGGTATGTCGGTGACCTGCGTTCAAAGACTCAGGGCCGCGCGTCCTACTCGATGCAGTTCGATTCCTACGCCGAGGTTCCGAAGAACGTGGCGGAAGAGATCATCAAGAAGGCTCGGGGCGAGTAGTAGTTTCTCTCTCGTTCCGGACTAACCACCCAAAGCGTCGTACGGCGTAGTCAACATTTTCCAGGAGGGCCCCAGTGGCTAAGGCGAAGTTCGAGCGGACTAAGCCGCACGTCAACATCGGCACCATCGGTCACATCGACCACGGTAAGACCACTCTTACCGCGGCGATCACCAAGGTGCTGCACGACAAGTACCCGGACCTCAACGAGGCGTCGGCCTTCGATCAGATCGACAAGGCTCCTGAGGAGCGTCAGCGCGGTATCACCATCTCGATCGCGCACGTCGAGTACCAGACCGAGGCCCGGCACTACGCCCACGTTGACTGCCCCGGGCACGCGGACTACATCAAGAACATGATCACCGGTGCCGCGCAGATGGACGGTGCGATTCTTGTCGTCGCCGCCACCGACGGCCCGATGCCGCAGACCCGTGAGCACGTGCTGCTCGCGCGTCAGGTCGGCGTGCCGGCCATGGTCGTCGCCCTGAACAAGTGCGACATGGTCGACGACGAGGAGATCCTGGAGCTCGTTGAGCTCGAGGTTCGTGAGCTCCTCAGCGAGCAGGAGTTCGACGGCGACAACGTGCCCGTCGTTCAGGTCGCGGCCCACCCGGCTCTGCAGGGTGACGCCAAGTGGGGCGAGTCCATCGTCAAGCTGATGGACGCGGTCGACTCCTACATCCCGCAGCCCGAGCGCGAGGTTGACAAGCCCTTCCTGATGCCGGTGGAGGACGTCTTCACCATCACGGGTCGCGGTACGGTCATCACCGGCCGGATCGAGCGCGGTATCGTCAAGGTCAACGAGACGGTCGACATCGTCGGCATCCGTCCGGAGAAGCAGACCACGACGGTCACCGGTATCGAGATGTTCCGCAAGCTGCTCGACGAGGGCCAGGCCGGTGAGAACGTCGGTCTGCTGCTTCGTGGCACCAAGCGCGAGGACGTCGAGCGCGGCATGGTCGTGATCAAGCCGGGTACGACCACCCCGCACACCAACTTCGAGGCTTCGGTCTACATCCTCTCGAAGGAGGAGGGCGGCCGTCACACGCCGTTCTTCCAGAACTACCGTCCCCAGTTCTACTTCCGCACCACGGACGTCACCGGCGTCGTCACGCTGCCCGAGGGCACCGAGATGGTCATGCCCGGTGACAACACCGACATGACGGTCGAGCTGATCCAGCCGATCGCCATGGAAGAGAACCTGCGGTTCGCGATCCGTGAAGGTGGCCGCACCGTCGGCGCCGGCCGGGTCACCAAGATCATCAAGTGATCTGACGAGGTCCGCGAGGGCTCGAACCTGAGCCCTCGCGGACCTCTGCTTTGCGCTCGGACCGCGGCGAAACAGCCGTGGATCCGGGCGGGAAGCCCCCGATTGGCATTCCGATGCCGATCTCTGGCACAATATCCAGGTTGCTCAGGCGAGGCCGCCGGGGCGCACTGATGATCGTTTCCGATCAGCAGGGGCGCCGGACCGGAGACCATGCCGAGGTTCCGGTCCGAGACCGGGCCCCGATCTCCTTTCCCGGGAAATCTGTGTGCTGACGCGCGTGCCGCGTCCGCGACACACCCGACCGCGGGGGTCGGAGCAACGCAACGAAGACGAAGAGAAGGACGAAGCGAAGCGATGGCGGGACAGAAGATCCGCATCCGGCTGAAGGCCTACGACCACGAGGTCATCGACAGTTCGGCGCGCAAGATCGTCGACACGGTGACGCGTACTGGTGCGAAGGTTGCTGGCCCGGTGCCGTTGCCGACGGAAAAGAACGTGTTCTGCGTCATCCGCTCGCCGCACAAATACAAGGACAGCCGCGAGCACTTCGAGATGCGCACCCACAAGCGGCTCATCGACATCATCGACCCCACTCCGAAGACGGTTGACTCGCTGATGCGTCTCGACCTGCCGGCCGGTGTCGACATCGAGATCAAGCTCTGAGGGAAACGCAGAAACCAATGAGCATTCAGAAGAACACGCGAGGGCTGCTGGGCACCAAGCTCGGCATGACCCAGACCTGGGACGAGAACAACCGAGTCGTCCCCGTCACCGTGATCCAGGCCGGTCCGTGCGTGGTGACCGAGGTTCGTACCTCGGCCAGCCATGGCTACGACGGTGTGCAGATCGCCTTCGGCGACATCGACCCGCGCAAGGTGAAGAAGCCGATGCGGGGCCACTTCGACAAGGCCGGCGTGACTCCCCGCCGCCACCTGCTCGAGCTGCGGACCGCTGACGCCAGCGAGTACGCGCTCGGCCAGGAGATCACCGCCGAGGCGTTCGCCGCCGGCGAGATCGTCGATGTTTCGGCCACCAGCAAGGGCAAGGGCTTCGCCGGTGTCATGAAGCGCCACGGCTTCCACGGCCTCCGCGCCAGCCACGGTGTGCACAAGAAGCACCGTTCGCCGGGTTCCATCGGCGGCTGCGCGACCCCGGGTCGAGTTTTCAAGGGCATGAAGATGTCCGGCCGGATGGGCAACGAGAAGGTCACCACGCAGAACGTGACGGTCCACGCGATCGACACCGAGCGCGGCCTGATCCTGCTCAAGGGCGCTGTCCCCGGCCCCAAGGGCGGCCTCGTGCTGATCCGTAACGCCGCGAAGGGAGCCACCAAATGAGCACCGTTGACGTCGTCGTCGTGAAGGGCGACAAGGTCAGCAAGAAGGGCTCCGTTGAGCTCCCCGCCGAGCTGTTCGACGTCCAGGTCAACATCCCGTTGATCCACCAGGTCGTCGTGGCCCAGCTCGCCGCGGCCCGTCAGGGCACCCACAAGGTGAAGACCCGCGCCGAGGTCTCTGGTGGTGGCGCCAAGCCGTACCGCCAGAAGGGCACCGGCCGCGCGCGCCAGGGTTCGACCCGTGCGCCGCAGTTCACCGGTGGTGGCGTCGTGCACGGCCCCACGCCGCGCGACTACAGCCAGCGGACCCCCAAGAAGATGAAGGTCGCCGCGCTGCGCGGTGCGCTTTCGGACCGCGCTCGTGAGGGTCGCGTCCACGTCGTCGAGCAGTTCGGCGCCGAGGACAAGCCCAGCACGAAGCTCGCGCTCAAGGTGCTGGACGGCATCACCGACCGCGCCAAGGCGCTGGTCGTGCTCGAGCGTGGCGAGGACTTCGCCTGGCTGAGCCTGCGCAACGTGCCGGGTGTGCACCTGATCGCGGCCGACCAGCTGAACCCGTACGACGTGCTTTGCGCGGACGACGTGATCTTCACGCGCGCCGCCTTCGACGCCTTTGTCGCCGGTACGCCGAAGGGCAAGACGGTCAAGGCGACCGCGACCCAGACCGAGGCTGAGGAGGTCGAGGCATGAGCCACCACGGAGTGAACAAGGACCCGCGGGACGTCCTGCTGCGGCCGGTCGTGAGCGAGAAGAGCTACGGCCTGCTGGACGAGCAGAAGTACACCTTCGAGGTGGCCACGGACGCCAACAAGACCGAGATCAAGCTCGCGGTCGAGAAGGTGTTCAAGGTTCGCGTGAAGAACGTGAACACGATCAACCGCAAGGGCAAGCGTCGCCGTACTCGTAACGGCTGGGGCAAGCGTGCGGACACCAAGCGAGCGATTGTCAGCCTCTCGGGCGACGACCGCATCGACATCTTCGGAGGCCAGTCGTAATGGGTATCCGCAAATACAAGCCGACAACGCCGGGCCGTCGTGGCTCCAGCGTGGCCGACTTCGTCGAGCTCACCCGTTCGACCCCCGAGAAGTCGCTGCTCCGGCCGCTGCCCAAGAAGGGTGGCCGGAACGCCTCCGGCAAGATCACCGCTCGTCACCACGGTGGCGGCCACAAGCGGGCCTACCGGATCATCGACTTCAAGCGCTACGACAAGGACGGCGTGCCGGCCAAGGTCGCGCACATCGAGTACGACCCGAACCGCACCGCGCGGATCGCACTGCTGCACTACGCCGACGGTGAGAAGCGCTACATCCTCGCCCCGGCCAAGCTGGAGCAGGGCACGGTCGTCGAGAACGGCCCGACCGCCGACATCAAGGTTGGCAACAACCTGGCGCTGCGCAACATCCCGGTCGGTTCCACGGTTCACGCCGTCGAGCTGCGTCCGGGCGGTGGCGCCAAGATGGCCCGGTCCGCCGGAGCGAGCGTTCAGCTGGTCGCCAAGGAAGGCAAGATGGCGACGCTGCGCATGCCGTCCGGTGAGGTCCGCCTGGTCGACGTCCGCTGCCGCGCCACCCTCGGTGAGGTCGGCAACGGCGAGCAGTCGAACATCAACTGGGGCAAGGCCGGCCGGATGCGCTGGAAGGGCAAGCGCCCGACCGTCCGTGGTGTCGCCATGAACCCGGTCGACCACCCGCATGGTGGTGGTGAGGGTAAGACCTCGGGTGGTCGTCACCCGGTGTCGCCGTGGGGCAAGCCTGAGGGCCGCACCCGTACCCGCAAGGAAAGCGACCGCATGATCGTCCGGCGCCGCAAGGCCGGCAAGAAGCGCTGATAGGGAGCCGGACAGATGCCACGCAGCCTCAAGAAGGGCCCGTTCGTCGACCACCACCTGATGAAGAAGGTGGAGGTGCAGAACGAAAAGGGCACCAAGAATGTCATCAAGACCTGGTCTCGCCGATCGATGATCGTGCCGGACATGATCGGTCACACGCTCGCGGTGCACGACGGTCGCAAGCACGTACCGGTGTTCGTGACGGACGCGATGGTCGGGCACAAGCTCGGCGAGTTCGCCCCGACCCGGACGTTCAAGGGTCACGAAAAAGACGACCGCAAGGCACGGCGTCGCTGACGCCTAGCGTCAACGACGAAGCCAGCACCCGACGGAGAGATCGAACATCATGAGCGTTATGGAGCGTAGGGCCACCAGTGCCCGTCGCGAGAGCCTGTTGGGCGACGAGCCCGGGGCCTTCGCGGTCGCGCGCTTCGTCCGCGTGACGCCGATGAAGGCGCGTCGCGTGGTCGACCTAGTGCGCGGCATGGGCGTCGACGACGCACTCGCCACTCTGAAGTTCGCCCCGCAGGCCGCTGCCGCGACCGTGTACAAGGTCGTCGACAGCGCCGTGGCGAACGCCGAGAGCACCGAGCACCTGAGCCGGGCCGACCTGGTCGTGGCGCAGGCCTTCGTGGACGAGGGACCGACGCTGAAGCGTCACCGCCCCCGTGCGCAGGGTCGCGCCACCCGGATCGACAAGCGGACCAGCCACATCACCGTGGTCGTGGCCCCGCGCGTCGAGGCCGAGCCCGCGAAGCCGGCCGAAAAGGCCGCTGAGAAGAAGGGCAGGACCCGATAGTGGGCCAGAAGGTAAACCCGCACGGGTTCCGTCTGGGTATCAGCACGGATCACAAGAGCCGCTGGTACGCCGACAAGCTTTACCGCGACTACGTGGGCGAGGACGTCAAGATCCGCCGCCTGCTGGGCAAGGGCATGGAGCGCGCCGGTATCTCCCGTGTGGAGATCGAGCGCACCCGTGACCGCGTCCGCGTGGACATCCACACCGCCCGTCCGGGCATCGTCATCGGCCGCCGCGGCGCCGAGGCCGACCGGATCCGGGGCAGCCTGGAGCAGCTCACCGGCAAGCAGGTGCAGCTGAACATCCTCGAGGTCAAGAACGGTGAGACGGACGCTCAGCTCGTCGCGCAGGGCGTGGCCGAGCAGCTGTCCGGCCGGGTCGCGTTCCGTCGTGCGATGCGCAAGGCGATGCAGACCACCATGCGGGCCGGTGCCCTCGGTATCCGGATCCAGTGCTCCGGCCGTCTCGGCGGCGCCGAGATGTCCCGCTCGGAGTTCTACCGCGAGGGTCGCGTCCCGCTGCACACGCTGCGCGCGGACATCGACTACGGCTTCTACGAGGCCCGCACGACCTTCGGCCGCATCGGCGTGAAGGTCTGGATCTACAAGGGCGACGTGTCCGGTAGCCGCGCCGAGCGGGAGGCGCAGGCAGCTGCCCGCGCCGCAACGCAGGGCCGTGGCCGTCCGGCTCGCCGTGACGGCGCCGGTGGTGGCCGTGGTGGCGAGCGCGGCGGCGACCGTGGCGGACGCCGTGATGACCGTCGTGACGGTGGCGCGGCCAAGGCAGAGGCCCCCAAGGCTGAAGCCCCCACCGCTGACGCTTCCAAGGTTGGCGCGCCGGCCGAGAAGCCGGCCGAGACGACCGGAACGGAGAGCTGACCCATGCTCATCCCCCGCAAGGTCAAGCACCGCAAGCAGCACCACCCGAAGCGTTCGGGTGCGGCCAAGGGCGGCACCACGCTGGCCTTCGGTGACTTCGGCATCCAGGCACTGGAGAGCCACTACGTCACCAACCGTCAGATCGAGTCCGCTCGTATCGCGATGACCCGGCACATCAAGCGTGGCGGAAAGGTCTGGATCAACATCTACCCGGACCGCCCGCTGACCAAGAAGCCGGCCGAAACCCGCATGGGTTCCGGTAAGGGGTCGCCCGAGTGGTGGATCGCGAACGTCAAGACCGGTCGCGTCATGTTCGAGCTCTCGGGTGTGCCCGAGGACGTCGCCCGTGAGGCCATGCGCCGCGCGATCCACAAGTTGCCGATGAAGTGCCGCTTCATCACCCGAGAGGCAGGTGAGAACTGATGGCCACCCTGAGCGCCGCCGAGTTGCGGAATCTCAGCAAGAACGAACTGCTGGAAAAGCTGGGTAACGCCAAGGAGGAGTTGTTCAACCTCCGGTTCCAGGCTGCCACCGGACAGCTGGAGTCGCACGGCCGGCTGCGGGCCGTCCGCAAGGACATCGCCCGGATCTACACGGTGCTGACCGAGCGTGCGCTCGGCATCACCGAAGAGGTCGACGCGGATGTCGCGCCGGCCGACGCAGCCGACGTCGAGACTGACGCCGACGCCGAAAAGGCTGAGGCCGGGAGCAAGGCATGACCGAGAACACAGCTAAGGACGACACCGTGACCACTGTCGAGGCGCGCGGCCGCCGCAAGACCCGTGAGGGTCTGGTGCTGAGCGACAAGATGGACAAGACCGTGACCGTCGAGGTCGAGGACCGGGTCAAGCACAAGCTGTACGGCAAGGTCATCCGCCGCACCAGCAAGCTGAAGGCTCACGACGAGCAGAACGCCGCCGGCATCGGCGACCGCGTCCTCCTGATGGAGACCCGGCCGCTGTCCGCTACCAAGCGTTGGCGCGTCGTCGAGATCCTCGAGAAGGCCAAGTAATTTCAGGCCCGGCAGTACCCATCCGAATTATTCGTTCCGCAAGGCTCACCGAGCGTGAGAACCGGCGAGACAACCAGGAGATAAACCGATGATCCAGCAGGAGTCGCGACTGAAAGTCGCCGACAACACGGGTGCCAAGGAGATCTTGTGCATCCGCGTTCTCGGTGGCTCCGGTCGGCGCTACGCCGGTGTCGGCGACACGATTGTCGCCACCGTCAAGGACGCGATCCCCGGCGGCGGTGTCAAGAAGGGCGACGTCGTGAAGGCCGTCATCGTGCGCACCGTGAAGGAGCGCCGGCGTCCGGACGGCTCCTACATCCGGTTCGACGAGAACGCCGCGGTGATCTTGAAGGCCGATGGCGAGCCGCGCGGTACCCGCATCTTCGGGCCGGTCGGCCGGGAGCTGCGCGAGAAGAAGTTCATGAAGATCATCTCGCTCGCTCCGGAGGTGCTCTGAGATGGGCCAGAAAGCACAGGCCAAGGTGCAGCGTTCGCTGCACGTGAAGAAGGGCGATGTCGTTCGCGTCATCGCCGGCAAGTCCAAGGGGCTGGAGGGCAAGATCATCCAGGTCCTGCCCGAGGCTGAGAAGGTCATCGTCGAAGGCGTGAACCGGGTCAAGAAGCACACCAAGGTGCAGCAGGCCCAGCGCGGCGGCACCACTGGTGGCATCGTCACGCAGGAGGCACCGATCCACGTCTCCAACGTGATGCTGCTGGTCGAGGTCACCGACGAGGACGGCAAGAAGCGCAAGGTCACTACTCGCGTGGGTTACAACCGCGTAGAGGTGCAGAAGCGCCGCCCCGACGGTTCGACGTACACCGGGTTCCGCAGCGTGCGTATCGCGCGCCGCACCGGCGAGGAGATCTGATGACGACCGCGACGACGGAGACCAAGCAGGTCCCGCGGCTGAAGACGAAGTACCGCGAGGAGATCCTTCCGAAGCTCCGCGAGGAGTTCGAGTTCGAGAACGTCATGCAGGTGCCCGGGCTCACCAAGATCGTGGTGAACATGGGTGTCGGCGAGGCGGCTCGCGACTCGAAGCTGATCGACGGTGCGGTGAAGGACCTGGCGGCGATCACCGGGCAGAAGCCCCAGGTGACCAAGGCCCGTAAGTCGATCGCGCAGTTCAAGCTGCGCGAGGGCATGCCGATCGGTGCGCACGTCACGCTGCGCGGCGACCGGATGTGGGAGTTCCTGGACCGGCTGCTCGCCCTGGCGCTGCCGCGGATCCGTGACTTCCGGGGTCTGTCGAGCAAGCAGTTCGACGGCAACGGCAACTACACCTTCGGTCTGACCGAGCAGGTGATGTTCCACGAGATCAACCAGGACAAGATCGACCGGGTGCGCGGTATGGACATCACCGTGGTGACCACCGCCAAGAACGACGACGAGGGGCGCGCGCTGCTGCGGCAGCTCGGCTTCCCGTTCAAGGAGAACTGACGTGGCGAAGACAGCACTCATTGTCAAGCAGGCCCGGAAGCCGAAGTTCGCGGTGCGGGGTTACACCCGCTGCCAGCGCTGCGGCCGGCCCAAGGCGGTCTTCCGCAAGTTCGGCCTCTGCCGGATCTGCTTGCGTGAAATGGCGCACCGCGGCGAACTGCCCGGTGTCACCAAGTCCAGCTGGTGAATCCAGCCGGTCGCTGTTCCAGCACTGAATTCTTCAATCGAAACCATCTAGTCACCGTAGGTCGCCGGCCGGCGAAACCACGGCGGGAAAGAGGCCCCAGGCCATGACGATGACCGACCCGATCGCAGACATGTTGACACGTCTGCGCAACGCCAATCAGGCGTATCACGAGTCGACCCAGATGCCGTACAGCAAGATCAAGCAGGGTATCGCCGACATCCTCCAGCAGGAGGGTTACATCTCGGCCTACAAGGTCGAGGAGCCGAAAGAAGGCGCCGTCGGCAAGACCCTGGTGGTCGACCTGAAGTTCGGTCCGAGCCGTGAGCGCTCGATCGCGGGCGTCCGCCGGATCAGCAAGCCTGGTCTGCGGGTTTACGCGAAGTCGACCAACCTGCCCAAGGTGCTCGGTGGCCTGGGCGTCGCGATCATCTCGACGTCACAGGGACTGCTCACGGACAAGCAGGCCAAGAACAAAGGCGTAGGCGGAGAAGTTCTCGCCTACGTCTGGTGACGGAAGAACCGGAAGGAGGACCTCAGTCATGTCTCGCATTGGCAAGCTCCCGATCACGGTCCCGTCCGGCGTCGACGTCACGATCGACGGCCAGACGGTCACGGTGAAGGGCCCCAAGGGCACGCTCTCGCACGAAGTTGCGGAGCCCATCGTTGTCGCCCGGGACGAGGACGGCACCCTTGCCGTTTCGCGCCCGAACGAGCAGCGCAAGAGCAAGGAACTGCACGGCCTGTCGCGCACGCTGGTCCACAACATGGTGGTCGGCGTGACGGACGGCTACGAGAAGAAGCTCGAGATCGTCGGTGTCGGTTACCGCGTCCTGGCCAAGGGACCGAACCAGCTGGAGTTCTCGCTCGGTTACAGCCACACGATCACGGTGGACGCCCCTGAGGGCATCACCTTCGCGGTGGAGTCGCCGACCAAGTTCTCGGTGCAGGGAATCGACAAGCAGTCGGTCGGCGAGGTCGCTGCCAACATCCGCAAGCTGCGCAAGCCTGAGCCCTACAAGGGCAAGGGCGTGCGGTATGCGGGCGAGCAGGTTCGCCGCAAGGTCGGAAAGGCTGGTAAGTAGTCATGGCCATCGGTCTGCGTGCGAACAAGCACACCGCGAAGAAGACCGCATCGCGTCTGCGTCGTCAGATGCGCGTGCGCAAGAAGGTCAACGGGACGGCCGAGCGGCCGCGCCTCGTGGTCACGAAGTCGTCGAGGCACCTGTTCGCTCAGGTCATCGACGACGTGGCCGGCGTCACCGTCGCATCTGCTTCCACCATGGAAGCCGACCTGCGCGGTGCCGACGCCAACAAGACTGACAAGGCCAAGACCGTCGGCGGCTTGCTCGCCGAGCGGGCGAAGGCTGCAGGCGTCGACACGGTCGTTTTCGACCGGGCCGGCAACAAGTACCACGGCCGCATCGCGGCCCTAGCTGATGCCGCTCGTGAGGGCGGCCTCGGCTTCTGACCGGCGACACAAACACAGGAAGAGGGTAGTTCGACATGAGCGGAGGCCAGCAGCGTCGCGGAGGCGGCGCCGGTGGTGAGCGCCGTGGCCGCGACGGTGGTCGTGGTGCGGCAGCTGACAAGACCGCCTACATCGAGCGCGTGGTAGCCATCAACCGTGTCGCCAAGGTCGTGAAGGGTGGTCGTCGCTTCAGCTTCACCGCCCTCGTGGTCGTTGGTGACGGTGATGGCACCGTCGGTGTCGGTTATGGCAAGGCCAAGGAGGTGCCCGCGGCGATCGCCAAGGGTGTCGAGGAGGCCAAGAAGTCGTTCTTCAAGGTGCCGAGGATTCAGGGCACCATCCCGCACCCGGTGCAGGGGGAGAAGGCGGCCGGCGTGGTCATGCTGCGCCCGGCTGCTCCCGGTACCGGTGTGATCGCGGGTGGTTCGGCGCGTGCGGTTCTCGAGTGCGCCGGAATCCACGACATCCTGAGCAAGTCGCTGGGCTCGTCCAACGCGATCAACGTGGTTCACGCCACCGTTGCCGCGCTGCGCAGCCTGGAGACCCCCGAGGCCGTGGCTGCTCGCCGTGGTCTTCCGGTTGAGCACGTCGCTCCGGCGGCTCTGCTGAAGGCGCGGGCGGAGGCGGTTTCCTGATGGCACGCTTGAAGGTCACCCAGACCCGTTCCGGCATCGGTGGCAAGCAGAACCAGCGCGACACGCTGCGCACCCTGGGCGTCAAGCGGATCGGCGATGTCGCCGTTCACGATGACCGTCCCGAGATTCGCGGCATGGTGCGTGCGGTTCGCCACCTCATCACCGTCGAGGAGGTCGACTGATATGACGCTCAAGGTTCATCACCTGCGTCCGGCTCCCGGCGCCAAGACCGCCAAGACCCGCGTGGGTCGTGGTGAAGGCAGCAAGGGTAAGACGGCCGGTCGCGGTACCAAGGGCAGCAAGGCCCGTAACAACATCCCCGAGCACTTCGAGGGTGGGCAGATGCCGCTGCACATGCGGCTGCCGAAGCTGAAGGGCTTCAAGAACAGGAACAAGGTCGAGTTCCAGGTCGTTAACCTGGACAAGCTCGGTCAGCTCTTCCCCGAGGCGACCGAGGTCAGCGTTGCTGATCTCGTCGCCAAGGGCGCGGTCCGCGAAGGTCGTCCGGTGAAGGTACTGGGCGACGGTGAGCTGACCGTTGCGCTTCAGGTTTCGGTGCACAAGTTCTCGCAGTCCGCCAAGGAGAAGATCGCGGCGGCCGGGGGATCCACCACCGAGGTGTGAATTGACCAGGGCTCGTGCGGACGCTGGTGATGCTATTGTCACGCGGTGTTCCGGACGAGCCCTGGTTCGTCTCTTGCCCAGCTGTGTTAGGCCCTGCCACCCTCGGGTGCGGGAAACTTGTGGGAGGACAGGGTGTTAGGCGCCTTCGCCAATGCGTTCAAGACTCCGGACCTGCGCCGGAAGATCTTCTTCGTACTCTTCATCATCGTGATCTTCAGGATCGGGTCGGTCGTACCGGCCCCTGGGGTCAACGTTCAGTCCATCGACACCTGCATCAAGGACTCCGCAGGTGGGGCGAACGCCAACCTCTACAGCCTGATCAACTTGTTCTCCGGTGGGGCACTGCTGCAGCTCGCGATCTTCGCGCTGGGCATCATGCCGTACATCACCGCGAGCATCATCCTCCAGCTGCTCACCGTGGTGATCCCGCGGCTTGAGACGCTGAAGAAGGAGGGTCAGGCCGGTCAGACCAAGATCACCCAGTACACGCGCTTCCTGACCGTCGGTCTGGCCATCCTGCAGGCGACCGCCTTCGTGGCGCTCGCGCGGACGCCCGGCCAGCTGTTCCAGGGCTGTAACCTGCCGCTGCTGTACGAGAACGACTGGTTCACGGTTTCGGTGATCGTGCTCACGATGACCGCCGGAACCGGTGTGGTCATGTGGCTCGGCGAGCTGATCACCGACCGTGGTGTCGGTAACGGTATGTCGATCCTGATCTTCACCCAGATCGTCGCCACCTTCCCGACCCAGCTGTGGAACATCCGCAAGGAAAAGGGTCTGGACGTCTTCTTCATGGTGATCGTGATCGGTCTGATCATCATGGCCGCGGTCATCTTCATCGAGCAGGCCCAGCGCCGGATCCCGGTGCAGTACGCCAAGCGCATGGTCGGCCGCAAGATGTTCGGCGGCACGTCGACGTACATCCCCCTGAAGGTCAACCAGGCCGGCGTCATCCCGGTGATCTTCGCCTCCAGCCTGATGTATCTGCCGGTGCTGATCAGCCAGTTCCGCAAGGACGAGAAGTGGGCGCAGTGGATCCAGACGAACTTCGTTCGCGGAGACCACCCGTACTACATGCTCGCCTTCGTCGCGCTGATCATCTTCTTCACCTACTTCTACGTCTCGATCACCTTCAACCCGAAGGAAGTCGCGGACAACATGAAGAAGTACGGCGGCTTCATTCCCGGTATCCGGGCAGGCACGCCGACCGAGGAGTACCTGGGATATGTTCTTTCCCGGATCACCTTCCCGGGTGCGATCTACCTGGCGATCGTCTCGCTGATCCCGTTGATCGCGCTGGTTCTCGTCGACGCGAGCCAGAGCTTCCCGTTCGGTGGTACCTCGATCCTGATCATGGTCGGTGTCGGTCTTGACACCGTGAAGCAGATCGAGAGCCAGTTGCAGCAGCGTAACTACGAAGGGTTCTTGCGCTGATGAGAATGTTGCTGATGGGCCCGCCGGGTGCGGGAAAAGGGACGCAGGCAAAGGTGCTTGCGGAGCGTCTCGGCGTCCCGGCGGTGTCCACCGGCGACATTTTCCGAGCAAACGTGAAGGAACAGACTGCTCTCGGCCTCGAGGCCAAGCGGTACATGGACGCCGGGGACTACGTTCCGGACGAGGTCACCAACGCGATGGTGCGTGACCGCCTCTCCGCGGCCGACGCCGACCCCGGCTTCCTGCTCGACGGTTATCCCCGCACGGTCGCCCAGGTGAGCACGCTCGACGAGATCCTCGCCGAGCACGGTCATCGCCTGGACGCGGTTGTCGCGCTGACCGCCGACACCGAGGTACTGGTGGACCGGATGCTGCGCCGCGCCAAGGTCGAGGGCCGCAGCGACGACTCCGAGGACGTCGTCCGGCACCGCCAGGAGGTGTACGCCGCGGAGACCGCTCCGCTGCTGCAGGTGTACGCCGAGCGCGGTCTGCTGGTCGAGGTCGACGGCGTGGGCGAGATCGACGAGGTCAGCGAGCGCGTCCTGACCGCCCTGAAGACGCTCGAGAATTAATCGAGTGATTTGCAGTGATTTTTAGAGACCGCGGGATCGAGATCAAAACCCGCGAACAGATCATCTCCATGCGTGCGGCCGGTCTGGTGGTCGGCCGCACGCTGGAGCTGCTGCGCGGCGAGGTCCGGCCGGGCATCAGCACCGGTGAACTGGACAAGATCGCCGAGGACAGCATCCGCTCCGCGGGCGCCTCGCCGTCGTTCAAGGGCTATCACGGTTTCACCGGCTCGATCTGCGCCTCGGTGAACGAGGAGATCGTGCACGGCATTCCGGGGGACCGGGTGCTGCAAGAAGGCGACTTGATCTCGATCGACTGTGGCGCCATCGTCGACGGCTGGCACGGCGACGCGGCGATCACGGTGCCGGTCGGTGCGGTCGACCCGGCCCTGCTGGACCTGGCCCGGGTCTGCGAGGAGTCGATGTGGCGGGGGTTCGCCGCCGCCAAGCTGGGCGGCCGGCTCACGGACATCTCCGCGGCCGTCGAGCAGCACGTGCGGGCGCAGTCCAACTACGGCATCGTGACGGACTTCGTCGGCCACGGCATCGGTTCGGCCATGCACCAGCCGCCGAACGTGCCGAACTACGGCAAGCCGGGCCGTGGGCCGAAGCTGGTCGAGGGTCTCGCCCTGGCCGTCGAGCCGATGCTGACCCTCGGCAAGCAGGACAACCACACCCTGGACGACGACTGGACCGTGGTGACCGATGACGGTCAGGCCTCGGCGCATACCGAGCACACCTTCACGCTCACTCCGCAGGGCCCGTGGATCCTCACCGCGCTGGACGGTGGCGAGGCCAAGCTGGCCGAACTCGGCGTCAGCTGCGGCGCGCTGACCGACTGAGCTGATCTCCACCCGCTCGTCCACCGTCAGAGGGACGCGCACGCTCCCAGCCTGAGGCAGACTGGCCCCATGCCCAGTAAGTACCAGCCACACGAGCGTTTCAGTGAGAGCGACCGCGACAAGATCGCGGGCCGGCTCCGGGACGCCTTCGCCGACGGGCGGCTGGACCAGCCTGAGTTCAACACCCGGCTGGACCGTCTCTACTCCAGCTCGACGTACGGCGAGTTGGAGCCGCTGGTCCGGGACCTCCCGCCGGTGCGCACGCACAGTACGCCGGCCGTGGCGCGCCAGGTCACTCCGGCGCCCGCCCCCGGCACTTTCCCGGAGCGGAAGAAGGAAACGCACCCGGTGCTCGCGGCAGCCGGCGGGTTCGGCTCGATCGTGCTGCTGAACGTGCTGATCTGGTTTGTCATCGGGGTCGCCAACGGCGGCAACTGGCCGAACTTCTGGCCGGTCTGGCTGCTCATTCCCTGGGGTGTCATCACCCTGGGCGCGCTCGGCAAGCGCGACTGAGCGTGGGTTCGTCCCAACGCCCCGTCTGGCGGGCTGACGGCACCTGGCGGTTCCGGCAGGTGTCCTGCCTGATCGCGGTGCTCTGGATCGGCGTAGGCCTGGTCGTGGCGCTGCTGCTGATGTACATCGAGCGCGGTCTCGGGTTGCTGGCGCTCGGGATCTGGTTCGTCGGCCTGGTCGCGTTCCCGGTGACGATCGGGCTCATCGACAAGCGGCTGCAAACGGCCTGGCGGGCCGAGGTGACCCGGCGCGGCTGGTTTTTCGCGCCGCAGGCTCCGGAACTCCAGGCCCGGTGGCCGTTCATGCCGTTCAGCGCGGACCCGGAGCCCGAGATCGTGGACGTCACCAGCGGCGTACACCGTGGTCGCCGGTTCTGGCTGGGCCGTTTCCGGTTCGGACTGGGCGATACCAAGGTGGCGTTCGACTTCATCGATCTGGAGATCCAACGGCCGTTGCCCCCGATGCAGGTGGCTCCGGAGTCGTTGACCGGGTTGGTCGCGCCGGGGATACGGCCGCTCGACCTGCATCTGGAGAGCGCCGAGTTCAACGCCCGCTACCGGCTCGTCCGTGGTGAGCCTGCCGTGGTGCACGCCGTACTGCACCCGCGCGTGATGGCTGTACTGCTTGGGGTGCAGCCGTTCGGTTTCGTGACCGAACGTGACAGGTTCGTCGCGGTGATGCCGTCATTCCGCACGCCTGAGACGATCCTTGCCCAGCTCGACGCGGCCTGTGAGATCATCGAACTGATGCCCGAGCACATCTGGCGGGCAGGCGAATCGTGGGTCACCGCCCAGGCGGTCACCCAAGGCGACGACAACGCCAACTGAGGCAGCCGCCAAGGCAGCAGTGCACGGGCGGCGGAGCCGGCCAGGAACCAGGCCGGGAGCGGCGGAGCTCATACCCTGAGCGGCCGTCCGGGACCCCGATTGGATTCCCGCGTGTCGTTCGCGTAAACTCTTTCCTTGGCCCTTTGTGGGCTCTGTTCATGCTGCCCGCGGCTGCTCGCGGCTACTCGACAATGGCACTTCTTGTGGCGTACGTCGGGAGGGCAAACCGTGTTCCAGAGCGTCCAGGTGGCCGTGCGTTACCCGCAAGATTCCAGTCACGTCGTCTACAGAAGTGCGAGGACATGCCCAAAAAAGAGGGAGTCATCGAACTCGAGGGCACCATCGTGGAGGCCCTGCCTAACGCGATGTTCCGTGTTGAGCTGTCCAACGGGCACAAGGTGCTCGCGCACATCAGCGGCAAGATGAGGCAGCACTACATCCGGATCCTCCCCGAGGACCGGGTCGTCGTGGAGCTGTCGCCGTACGACCTCACCAGAGGTCGCATCGTCTACCGGTACAAGTAACCACCCACCTGTCGAAGAAAGAAGCTCGATGAAGGTCAATCCGAGCGTCAAGAAGATCTGCGACAAGTGCAAGGTGATCCGCCGTCACGGCCGGGTCATGGTGATCTGCGAGAACCCGCGGCACAAGCAGCGGCAAGGCTGATTCAGCCCCACCTCGCGAATCACGGCACTTTCGCACCACAACGCGCATGCTCATCCGGCTCACGGGCCGGATGTCGCCCCCGGAACAGAGGCCGGGGCCCTGCTGGTGAAGACAACCTGAGACTCACCAAGGCGGGCAGGGACGCAGCGCGTCACCACACCTCTGCCGACGAAAGGAACACCGCCACATGGCACGCCTCGTAGGCGTCGACCTCCCGCGCGACAAGCGCATCGAGGTCGCCCTCACCTACATCTTCGGTGTAGGTCGTACTCGCGCCCTGAAGACTCTGGAAGCGACCGGTGTATCCGGTGACAAGCGCGTCCACGAGCTGGGTGACGAGGAGCTGGTGAAGCTCCGGGACTGGATCGAAGGCAACTACAAGATCGAAGGTGACCTCCGTCGCGAGGTGACCGCGGACATCCGCCGCAAGATCGAGATCGGGTCGTACCAGGGTCGCCGGCACCGCAGCGGTCTGCCGGTGCGTGGTCAGCGCACGCGGACCAACGCCCGTAGCCGTAAGGGTCGTCGTAAGGCGATCGCCGGCAAGAAGAAGAAGTGACCCGGATGACCAGCCTCGACGTTTCCAGGAGCAACTGACTTATGCCTCCCAAGAGCCGCACAGCGGCCGGCGCGAAGAAGGTGCGCCGCAAGGAGAAGAAGAACGTGGCCGCCGGCCACGCGCACATCAAGAGCACGTTCAACAACACGATCGTGACGATCACCGACCCGACCGGCGCGGTCATCTCGTGGGCATCCGCGGGCACCGTTGGCTTCAAGGGCTCGCGCAAGTCGACCCCGTTCGCCGCGCAGATGGCCGCCGAGGCCGCTGGGCGTCGCGCGATGGAGCACGGCATGCGCAAGATCGACGTCTTCGTGAAGGGTCCGGGCTCCGGCCGCGAGACCGCGATTCGTTCGCTGGGTGCGGTCGGCCTCGAGGTCGGCACCATTCAGGACGTCACCCCGACCGCCCACAACGGATGCCGTCCGCCCAAGCGGCGCCGGGTCTGACCCAGAGAGGAAGGTAGCGAATAATGGCCCGTTATACCGGTCCTATGACCAAGAAGTCGCGCCGTCTCGGGGTTGACCTCGTCGGTGGCGACAAGGCTTTCGAGCGCCGTCCGTACCCGCCGGGTATGCACGGCCGTGGCCGTCCCAAGGAGAGCGAGTACCTGCTTCAGCTCCGTGAGAAGCAGAAGGCCCGTTTCGCCTACGGCGTGCTGGAGAAGCAGTTCAGTCTGTACTACAAGGAGGCCTCGCGGCGTCCTGGTAAGACCGGTGACAACCTGCTGATCATTCTCGAGTCCCGTCTCGACAACGTCGTGTACCGCGCCGGTCTGGCCCGTACCCGTCGTCAGGCGCGTCAGCTCGTCGTACACGGTCACTTCACCGTGAACGGCATCAAGGTGAACATCCCGTCGTACCGCGTTGCCGCGCACGACGTGATCGACGTCCGGCCGAAGTCGGCCGAGATGACGCCGTTCATCATCGCCAGGGAGACCCACTCCGAGCGAGTGGTGCCGGCCTGGCTCGAGGCCCTGCCCGAGCGGCTGCGGATCCTCGTGCACCAGCTGCCCACCCGGGCGCAGATCGACACCCAGGTCGCCGAGCACCTGATCGTCGAGCTCTACTCGAAGAACTAAGCCGTTCCCGCCGGTGGCCCTCGGGCCACCGGCGGGCCGGTCTTCGAGGTAATCCGTTCGCGACCTCAAATAGTGGTCGTCGCGAGACAGAAGGAAGTCCTGACAGTGCTTATTGCCCAGCGCCCCACACTGACCGAAGAGGTCGTCGACGAGCACCGCTCGCGGTTCGTGATCGAGCCGCTCGAGCCGGGTTTCGGCTACACCCTCGGCAACTCGATCCGCCGTACCCTGCTGTCCTCGATCCCGGGCGCGGCCGTCACCAGCATCAAGGTCGACGGTGTGCTGCACGAGTTCTCCACCGTCGCCGGTGTGAAGGAAGACGCGACCCAGCTGATCCTGAACCTCAAGGACCTGGTCGTCTCCTCCGAGCACGACGAGCCGGTCACCATGTACCTGCGCAAGCAGGGCCCCGGTGACGTCACCGCCGCGGACATCGCCCCGCCGGCCGGTGTCGAGGTGCACAACCCGGACCTGAAGATCGCCACCCTGAACGAGAAGGGCCGGCTCGAGATGGAGCTGGTCGTCGAGCGTGGCCGTGGTTACGTCTCCGCCGTGCAGAACAAGTCGGCCGACGCCGAGATCGGCCGCATGCCGGTCGACTCGATCTACTCGCCGGTCCTCAAGGTGACCTACAAGGTCGAGGCCACCCGTGTCGAGCAGCGCACCGACTTCGACCGTCTGGTCGTGGACGTCGAGACCAAGCCGTCGATGCTGCCGCGCGACGCCGTCGCCTCCGCCGGTAAGACCCTGGTCGAGCTGTTCGGTCTGGCCCGCGAGCTGAACGTCGAGGCCGAGGGCATCGACATCGGCCCGTCGCCGGTCGACGAGCAGATGGCGGCCGACCTGGCCCTGCCGGTCGAAGACCTGCAGCTGACCGTCCGGTCGTACAACTGCCTCAAGCGTGAGGGCATCCACACCGTGGGTGAACTGATCTCGCGCAGCGAGCAGGACCTGCTGGACATCCGGAACTTCGGCTCCAAGTCGATCGACGAGGTCAAGCTGAAGCTGGCCGAGATGGGCCTGTCGCTGAAGGACTCGCCCCCCGGGTTCGACCTGCGCGCCGCAGCTGAGGCGTACGGCGAGGACAGCGAGGACGAGGACGAGAGCTTCGCCGAGACCGAGCAGTACTGAGCCGATCCGTTGCGGGTCCTTCCGACCGGCAGCATCAAACATCTTCTGGAGTAAGAAATGCCTACCCCCACAAAGGGCTCCCGTCTCGGTGGCAGCCCGGCGCACCAGCGGCTGATCCTCAGCAACCTGGCCACGTCGCTGTTCGAGCACGGTGCGATCACCACCACGCAGACCAAGGCCAAGCGCCTTCAGCCGCTGGCTGAGGACCTGATCAGCAAGGCCAAGCGTGGCGACCTGAACTCGCGCCGCCAGGTGATGAAGCGGATCCGCAACAAGACGGTCGTGCACGTCCTGTTCACGGAGATCGGTGAGCGCTTCGCCGACCGTCCGGGTGGTTACACCCGGATCATCAAGCTCGGCCCCCGCAAGGGCGACAACGCCCCCATGGTCCGGATCGAGCTGGTCGAGTCGATGGCGGACGCCGCTGCCGCCAAGGCCGACGCCGCCCCGGCCAAGAAGGCCGCCGCCAAGAAGGCTCCGGCCAAGAAGGCCGCCGCAGACAAGGCTGAGGCTGAGAAGGCTGAGACCGTCGAGGCCACCGACGCCGCCGCCGAGAAGTACGGCGACGACGCGCACGCCCCGCTGGAGGATGGTTCGGCGCCCGAGGGCTTCGACATCAAGGGCAACGAGGACTCGATGAAGTACCACACGCCGGATGGCCAGTGGTACGAGCAGACCAAGGCCGAGGTGTGGTTCCGCACCGAGGACGCCGCCAAGGCTGCTGGTTTCACGAAGGCCGGTGCCTCGTCTGACGACGAGTGACCTGAGTTCCACCTGACAACGCCCCCTCCCTTGTGGAGGGGGCGTTGTCGCGTTCCGGGCGTGTAGCGTGCTCCTGTGCGCTGGCGGATCGACTTGAGGTATGACGGGACCGGATTCCACGGTTGGGCCCGTCAGGAGGCGCTCAGGACCGTTCAGGGGGTGCTGGAGGATTCGCTCCGCACGATTCTGCGAGTTCCGGACGCGCCGGCCGTGACCTGCGCCGGGCGGACCGACACCGGCGTGCACGCCCGCGGCCAGGTGGTGCATGTGGATCTCGAGACCGAGATGCGCGGGCGCGAGCTGCAGCGGCGGCTCAACGGCGTACTGCCACCGGATGTCGCGATCACCGCGGTCACGCCGGCACCGGCCGGGTTCGACGCCCGCTTCTCGGCGGTGGCCCGGCGCTACGTCTACCGGATCTGTGACGACCAGGGCCTGTGGGATCCGCTGACGCGCCATGTGATGCTGCGCGTACCGCGTCCGCTGGACCTGGACCGGATGAACGAGGCGGCGGGCAAGCTCCTCGGCGAGCACGACTTCGCCGCGTTCTGCCGGCGCCGCGAAGGCGCGAGCACGGTCCGGGCGCTGCTGGAGTTCACCTGGCGCCGGACCGAGGCCGGAGCCGTCGAGGGTACGGTCATCGCCGACGCGTTCTGCCATTCGATGGTGCGGGCGCTGGTCGGCTCGGTGATCCCGGTCGGGGATGGTCGCCGCGAACCGGACTGGCCCGCCACGGTGCTCGCGGAACGGGTCCGGCATTCGGCCGTGACCGTGGTGGCCGCGCACGGTTTGACCCTGGAGGAAGTGCTTTATCCCGCCGACGCCGATCTGGCCGCGCGGGCGGTACAGGCCCGTCAGGTGCGGGGAGAGGTTCACCATGGCTGACCAGTACTTCTCGGCAGACCCGACGTCGGCCGACGTACGGCGAACCGTGCGCGCGCGGATCTGGGACACCGAGTACGAGTTCAGTACGTCGGCCGGAGTCTTCTCGCGCGACCGCCTCGATCTCGGCACGTCGGTGCTACTGCGCGAGGTCGAACCAGACGTTGGCGCGCGTACGATCCTCGACCTCGGCTGCGGATACGGCCCGATCGCGTGCGCCCTGGCCACCGAGGTGGCGCAGGCCGATGTGTGGGCCGTGGACGTGAACACCCGGGCCCTCGAGCTGACCGCCGCGAACGCGAAGGCCCTCGGCGTCCGGGTCCACGCGGCGCTGCCGGACGACGTACCGGCTGAGGTGTCGTTCGACCAGATCTGGTCCAACCCGGCCATCCGGATCGGTAAGCCCGAGCTGCACAAGATGCTGCTGCACTGGTTGCCCCGGCTCACGCCCGACGGTGAGGCCTGGCTGGTGGTCGGCAAGAACCTCGGCGCCGACTCGCTCCAGCGCTGGCTCACCGACCAGGGCTTCCCGGCGACTCGGCATGCCAGCGCCAAGGGCTTTCGCGTCCTCCGGGTAACTCGCGCGAACTAGCTGCAACGAATCGGAGGGCGGCACCGTCCTCTGGGTATGGAGGCAGCCGTGGTGGTACCCCAGCAGGCGCGATCGGCCCAGCCGTCGGAGTCCCGGGTCTTCGAGACCTGGGTCGAGGCGAACGGCGACGCGCTGCTGCGGTTCGGGTATGTCCTCACCGGCGACCGGTTCCTCGCCGAGGACGCGGTACAGGACGCACTGACGACGGCTTGCGCCAAGTGGCACAAGGTCAGCGCCGCCGACGACCCCGCGGCGTACGTGCGGCGCATGATCGTCAACGCGCACATCTCGTGGTGGCGCCGGTTCCGGCGGCGGGAGTCACCCGAGGCCGAGCCCAGCCCCGCGGCGCAGGCGACCGGTGACGGCACGGCCGACCGGGCCGAGGCGGACGCGATCTGGGCGCTGTGCGCGACCCTGCCGCCGAAACACCGCGCGGCCGTGGTGCTGCGCTTCTACGAGGAACTGTCCTACGCGGAGATCGGCGCGCTGCTGAACTGCGCGGAGGCCACCGCCCGGTCCAACGTGCATCGCGCGCTGGCCAGCCTGAAGACCACTCTGAGCACGGAAGGAGCCGGCGATGCCTGAGTACGACGAGCAGGGCCCGGTGGACGACGAGCTCGCCCGGCAGGTCGCGGCGGCGCTCCGGCAGAAGGCCGACGCGGCGCCCAAGGCGGCCCGTCTCGCCAGTACAGCGCGGAGCCGGGTCCACCGGCGCAGGCAGACCGTACTGGTCGGTGGTGCCGCGGTCGTCGTGGCTCTGGCCATCGGAGGGGTCTGGCAACTCGCCTCTCCGAGCTTCGACACAATGACATCCGGATCAGCCGACAGCGGATCCGCGCAGCCCGAGAGCAAGGCGGATCAGCCGACCCCGCCGCGGGATGCCAAGAAGAGCGGGACGGTTTGCGAGCCGTTCCACGCGATCGCCTCGGCCACCAGCATCACTGACATCCCTGTCGCCATCGGCCTCGATCTGAACACTCCCGTGACAGGTCTGACCGTCTGCCGCTACCGCATGATCGAGCCGAACGTGCGCCTCTCGACGGCTCTACTCGGCTCAGCCGTGCTTGGGCCCGAGCAGGCCCAGGAAGTCGTCGACGCGATCAAGCCGCTCCCGGAGCGGAACCCGGATCTGCCAGTCTTCAAGTGTTCCCCGGCGCAGGCAAAGCCCAAGCAGGCCATCGTGTTGCGCTTCGACACAGCTACAGGCCTTCGCGAGGTCTGGGTCGGCTACGACGGTTGCAGCTCGCCCGGGTTCTACACCGGCAAAAAGACCTACGGCCTGTACGCCGCCCCGCTCAAGCTCATCGCCATCGGCAAAGCCCGCCCCGACCGCGGCACCTTCCTAGGGCCCCTCCCCGGCTGGTAGCCCTCAGTCGACCCCTCGGCCCTTCTCCTGCTTCAACTGGACTACCGGCGGTCGTACGGCGTCTGAGGCGGTCTGAGGCGTCGCTGGCTGGCCGACCGCACCGGAGGCTGGCGCTTGGCCATCGAGCGCTTTGAGCGCCTCAGACGGGCTCGGCCTACCTTTGGCCGCTGCGGCCTTCTCACGCCGTTCGGCGAGGATCTGCGCCATCGTGGGCTTCGGACCGGTTGGGACAGGTGGAGGCGTTGGAGCCGGAGCCACCAGCCGGCCCGAGTTCTCCGTGACGTACATCGGCGGTCGCTCGGGCGCCGGGGGGACGGGCTGCCCCGGGAAGGCATGCTGTTGCGCTTGCAGACGACCGGTAGTCGCCCGAAGTCCTTCAACTGCCTGCTGGCCGACCTGCCGTCCCTCGGCGGCCTTCTCGACATCGAGGCCGTATCCCCACTGAACCGCCGGGAGCCGCTCAAACCCGCCACGCATCTCCGGAATCAGGTGTTTCCGCAGCTCAGCGCGGTCCTCAGGGCCCACCCGGTCACCGAACTGCCCGTCGATCACCAGGTCGGCGGCCGCATTCCAGCGCTCTGACCGAGGAGTGTTCAGCAGGTGGTCGCGCACCTCGTCCGGTGATCTGCCGCTGGCCGCCGACAACCCGCGCGTCAGCTCGCCGGTAGCCGCGGTGTAGGCGGGATAGCTGTCGACGGTGTGCTCGGAACCCACGGTCGGTACCTGACGATCCATGCCGATGTCGGTCAGGACCGCGTCGACGTTGGCCAACGCCCAGGCCTCGGTCAGGCCTTCGTCGAGCGCGACTTCGCCAACCTCCGCGGCGGCCTCGCCATCGCCGTACTCGCTGGTGAGGTGGATCGCCTCGTGGGTGACCGACGCGACCGCCGCACGGACCTTGAAGGCCTCGTGCCCCGCGGGTGGCAGGCGCGAGGTCGAGGCGTTCTCCAGGGGCCCGATCACATCACCCGGCCCACCGGTGAGGGAGTGGTCCGGACGAACGGACGCCTGAGCGTCGTACGACGGCTCCTCGTACAGCCGCCCGTTCCACTGCGACGGGCGGCCGGTGCGCCGTTCGACCGATCCGACGATCCGGCGGACCCACTCGTGTGCCGGATGTCCCGGCGGAACCTCGGATCCAAGTGGGTGGGGCAGGTCGGCCATCGGCGCTCCTTCGCTAGCGGCCGCGATGATAACCGGTCGCGGGGTGGTGGCTGGGCGGTCAGACTGGGGGCATGGGTCACGTGGATGTCGCCGGTGTCGGGTACGAGCTGCCGGACGGGCGAGTGTTGCTGGACGACGTCACCTTCCGGGTCGGCGATGGCGCGAAGGTCGCTCTGGTCGGCGCGAACGGTTCGGGTAAGACGACGTTGGTGCGGATCATCGCGGACGACCTGAAGGCGCACAGCGGCAGCATCAGCCGTTCGGGCGGGCTTGGCGTGATGCGCCAGTTCGTCGGCTCCGTGCGCGACTCGACCACCGTCCGGGATCTCCTGCTCGGGGTGGCGCCGTCGGCGGTGCAGGCGGCCGCGGCCAAGCTGGACAAGGCCGAGCTGGCGATGATGGACAGCGACGACGAGAAGACCCAGCTCCGCTACGCCCAAGCCCTCTCGGACTGGGGCGAGGCCGGCGGGTACGACGCCGAGGTGCTCTGGGACGTCTGTACGACGGCCGCGCTCGGTATTCCGTTCGACCAGTGCCAGTGGCGCGAAGTGAAGACCCTGTCGGGTGGTGAGCAGAAACGCCTGGTGCTGGAGGCCTTGCTGCGTGGCCCGGACCAGGTGCTGCTGCTGGACGAGCCGGACAACTATCTCGACGTACCGGGCAAGCGCTGGCTCGAGGAACAGCTCAACGCCACCCAGAAGACCGTGCTCTACATCAGCCACGACCGGGAGCTGCTCGCCAACACCGCGACCCGCATCGTCACGATCGAACTCGGTGCCGCGGGCAACACCGCCTGGATCCACGGCGGCGGCTTCCGCACGTACCACGAGGCGCGCAAGAACCGGTTCGAGCGCTTCGAGGAACTACGCCGCCGGTGGGACGAGGAACACGCCAAGCTGAAGGCGCTTGTCCTTATGTACAAGCAGAAAGCCGCCTACAACGACGGTCTCGCGTCGCGTTATCGCGCCGCCCAGACCCGGCTGCGCAAGTTCGAGGAGGCCGGCCCGCCCGAGGCGATTCCGCGCGAGCAGAAGGTCAGCATGCGCCTCACGGGCGGCCGGACCGGCAAGCGCGCCGTCGTCTGCGCGGGCCTCGAACTGACCGGCCTGATGAAGCCGTTCGACCTCGAGGTCTGGTACGGCGAACGCGTGGCGGTGCTCGGTTCCAACGGCTCGGGTAAGTCGCATTTCCTTCGCCTGTTGGCGAACGGCGGCTCTGATCCCGACATCGAGCACCAGCCGGTGGGGGAGATCGCGATCCCGTCGGTGGCTCACACCGGCTCGGCCAAGCTGGGCGCGCGCGTACGGCCCGGGTGGTTCGCGCAGACGCACGAACACCCTGAACTCATGGGCAAAACGCTGCTGGAGATCCTGCATCGCGGTGACGAACATCGTGAAGGCATGGGCCGCGAACTGGCCTCCCGCAAGCTCGACCGGTACGAACTCGCGCATGCCGCCGAGCAGTCCTTCGAAAGCCTGTCAGGTGGTCAGCAGGCGCGGTTCCAGATCCTCCTGCTGGAGTTGTCCGGGGCCACCTTGCTGCTGCTGGACGAGCCGACGGACAACCTGGACGTCGAATCGGCCGAGGCGCTGGAGGAAGGTCTGGACGCCTTCGACGGCACGGTTCTGGCGGTCACCCACGACCGCTGGTTCTCCCGCGGCTTCGACCGTTTCCTGGTCTTCGGCAGCGACGGCACCGTCTACGAATCGCCCGAACCCGTCTGGGACGAAACCCGCGTAGTCCGCCCTCGCTGACAGCGATAGGGCGTACAACTCCTTAGGTGCGCGAGTGGACGCGGTGCACTCGCGGCGACTGGCGAGGCGCCGTGCTTCGCCGCGGTGCTCGGCTCCGACGAGGTGTCCCCGGGTACGGCGGCTCGGCGCGCCAGGTTCGTCTTGGTGAGTCCACTCGACATTTCCAGGGCCGAAAAACGTCGGGTGGACTCACCAAGCGCTTCCGTCAGCCGCATGGTGTGGGCGCGATGTTTCGCAGCCCAGGGGCGCCACGGCAGTGCCTCGATGAGGCCTGAGCGCTCGTCAGGGCTGGAGGGCCCGGTGGGCCAAGCCCAGTAGGGCTCTTCGGTCGGCCGGGCTCAGGTTGGCGGTGATCGCTCCGCGGGACGTGCCGACCAGTAACGCGTACACCTCGGGAAGCGGGCGTCGGCTTGTACGGCGCCCGCGGCCTGGGCTCGAACCAGCAACTCGTTGAACGCCTCCCGCAGGCCGACGCCCGCCGCCGTCGCCTCAGGGCTTGCAGCTGCCCCGGACTTCGCCAAGGCGTCGGCCACCGCGAGCTTGCCGGCGGCCTCCGTCACTACCTGGTCGAAGAACTCGTAGAAAGCCTTGCCCGGATCAGCTGCAGCGGCCAAGGCGCGAGCCCGGTCGCGCAACCGTTCGAGCCGGATCCGCAGCACCGCGTCCAGCAGGTCCCGCTTGGCCGGGAAGTGCCGGAACACCGTGCCGATTCCGACCCCGGCCAGTCGCGCCACCGCCTCGGTCGAGGCCTCCGGATCTTATCGAGAGGACCCCGATGACCTCGCAAGACACCCCAGCAGCCGTCTTCTTGCGCCTGGTGCACGGAGTGGGTGACGGGCGGCGCGCCGAGCTGCCGGAGCTCTACGCGGAGCAGACCGACGTGCGGCACCCCATGTCGCCGTACGGCGGGGAACCGCTGAACAGCCGGGACGACCTGCGCCGGCATTTCGGAGCTTCCCCGCCGAGTTCGGTCGGTTGTCGGCCGGTCAATATCCGGGTCCACCAGACGGCGGATCCGGAGGTGATCGTGGCGGAGTTCAACTACGCCGGGGCGGCGGTGACGGGAGAGCCGTTCGCCGTGCCGTGCGTGTTCGTGCTGCGCGTGCGGGACGGGCTGATCGTCGAGTCACGCGACTACATCGACCAGGTGGCGTTGCTCGCGCCCGAGGTCAGCTCCAAGACCTCATCAATGTACTGGAAACCGGGCTGGCGCCCAGCGAAACCGGGCGGGCGCCCGCCGCGTCATAGCCGGCAGAGACACCAGAACGGCCCCGGTCCGAGCGATGAACGCCGAACCGGGGCCGTGCCAATTCCTACGACCGAAGGGCCGCTGACCCGTGGGGTCAGCGGTCGCCCATCGGCACGTAGTCGACGCCACGGGCGCCGGTGTAGATCTGCTTCGGGCGGGCGATCTTCTGATCGGTGTCGCCCAGCAGCTCGAGCCACTGCGCCAGCCAGCCCGAGGTACGCGGGATGGCGAACAGCACGGTGAACATCTCCGGCGGGAACTGCAGGGCCTCGTAGATCAGGCCCGAGTAGAAGTCCACGTTCGGGTAGAGCTTGCGGGAGACGAAGTACTCGTCCTCGAGCGCGATCTTCTCCAGCTCGACGGCGATCTTCAGCAGCGGGTTGATACCCGTCACCTCGAACACGTCGTCGGCGGCCTTCTTGATGATCTTGGCGCGCGGGTCGTAGTTCTTGTAGACCCGGTGGCCGAAGCCCATCAGCCGCTCTTCGCCGTTCTTCACGCCCTCGATGAACGACGGCACGTTCTCCAGCGAGCCGATCCGGCGCAGCATCTTCAGCACCGCCTCGTTGGCGCCACCGTGCAGCGGGCCGTAGAGGGCGGCGATACCACCGGCCACCGCGCTGTACGGATCGACGTGGGTCGAACCGATCGCCCGGACGGCGTTGGTGGAGGCGTTCTGCTCGTGGTCGGCGTGCAGGATGAACAGGATCTCCAGCGCGCGCACCAGCCGGTCGTCGGCGGCGTACTTCGGCTCGCTCATCTTGAACAGCATCGACAAGAAATTGGCCGCGTAGCTGAGCTCGTTGTCGGGGTAGACATACGGCTTGCCCTGCGCGTGCCGGAACGCGAAGGCGCCGAGCGTCGGCATCTTCGCGATCATCCGGGTGATCTGCAGCTGGCGCGACTCCGCGTCGAAGATGTTGCGCGACTCGGGGTAGAACGTGGACAGCGCGCCGGTCGAGGCCAGCAGCATGCCCATAGGGTGCGCGTCGTAGCGGAACCCCTGCATGAAGGTCTTCAGATTCTCGTGCACGAACGTGTGATTCGTCACGTCGTGCACCCACTGCTCGTGCTGGGTCTTGTTCGGCAGCGCGCCGTTCACCAGCAGATAGGCCACCTCGAGGTACGTCGAGTGCTCGGCGAGCTGCTCGATCGGGTAGCCGCGGTACTCCAGGATGCCCTTGTCGCCGTCGATGTAGGTGACGGACGAGCGGGTCGAGGCGGTGTTGACGAAGCCCGGGTCGTAGGTGGCCAGGCCACCATCGCCCTCCGCCGCGCTGATCTGCTTCAGATCGGCGGCCTTGATGGTGCCGTCGGTGATGGCAAGGTCGTAGTCCTTGCCGGTCCGGTTGTCCCGGACGGTGAGCGACTGTTCGGTCACGATGCCCTCTTCGGAAGCTGGCGTCATCGCCCGGTGAGTGAGGGTTATCGTCGCCGGCGGGACGCGTATTGAGACTGCGATCTTGTCCGCTACGCTAATCCGGTCCGAGCCCGCAACCAACCCGGGGTCCCGGAGCGCTTACGACTCACTTTGACCCCAGGCGGTCGCCGCCGGTATTCTGGGCTGCTGTTGTGCGTTCCTGGCTTTCTCCTGATGGTTGATCGCCGCTCGCCAACGCTTCAGATTTTTGTCAACCTCTGAGAAACGAAGGTCAACGACCGTGCGCACGTACAGCCCCAAGCCTGCTGACGTCACTCGCGAGTGGCTTGTGATCGACGCTACCGACGTCGTGCTCGGTCGCCTCGCCGTCCAGATCGCCACCCTGCTGCGTGGCAAGCACAAGCCGACGTTCGCGCCGCACGTGGACGGGGGCGACTTCGTCATCGTCATCAACGCCGGCAAGGTCTCCCTTTCCGGTAACAAGCGAACCGACAAGCTGGCCTACCGCCACTCCGGTCACCCGGGTGGTCTGACGGCCACTCCGATCGGCGAGATCCTCGACAAGGACCCGCGCAAGGCCGTCGAGAAGGCCGTCTGGGGCATGCTGCCCAAGAACCGCCTCAGCCGTCAGCTGCTGACCAAGCTGAAGGTGTACGCCGGTCCTGAGCACCCGCACGCGGCCCAGCAGCCGAAGTCTTTCGAGATCACCCAGATCGCCCAGTAGCGGTCGACGAGCCAGTTAATCGAGGATTCACAGCGTGAGCGACATCACCACCGAGACCAGCGACGACCTCGAGCTTGAGGTGCCCATCGACACCGAGGGCCCGGTCGCGTACACCTCCGAGACGAACCCGAGCCCGGAGCAGCGGGCCGAGACCGGCCGCGTCGCGGTGATCAACCCGGCGGGGGCCGTCGGCCGCCGCAAGGAGGCTGTCGCCCGCGTCCGCCTGGTCCCCGGTTCCGGCAACTGGACTGTCAACGGCAAGCCGCTTGACGTCTACTTCCCGAACAAGGTTCACCAGCAGCTCGTCAACGAGCCGTTTGTCGTCGCGGGCCTGGAGGGCTCCTACGACGTCATCGCCCGCATCAACGGCGGCGGCATCACCGGCCAGGCCGGTGCGCTGCAGCTGGGCGTGGCCCGCTGCCTGAACGCCGCCGACGAGGAGGCGAACCGCCCTGGTCTGAAGAAGGCCGGTCTGCTCACCCGCGACGCGCGGATCAAGGAGCGGAAGAAGGCCGGCCTCAAGAAGGCCCGTAAGGCTCCGCAGTACAGCAAGCGCTGAGCTGCGTACCAAGAAGATGGCCCGTCGTCTTTTCGGCACGGACGGTGTCCGTGGCCTGGCGAACGTGGACCTTACTGCCGAGCTGGCTCTCGACCTTTCGGTCGCGGCCGCTCATGTACTCGGCGAGGCCGGTGCCTTCGAAGGGCACCGGCCACGCGCCGTTGTGGGCAGAGATCCACGCGCCAGTGGTGAGTTCCTGGAAGCAGCCGTGGTGGCCGGACTGGCCAGCGCCGGCGTCGACGTGGTCAAGCTCGGCGTGCTGCCGACGCCCGCGGTCGCGCATCTGACCGGTTCCACCGGTGCCGATCTCGGCGTGATGCTGTCCGCCAGCCACAACCCGATGCCCGACAACGGCATCAAGTTCCTGGCTCGTGGTGGCATCAAGCTCGACGACCGGATCGAGGACGCGATCGAGGCGCACCTCGCCGAGGAATGGCAGCGCCCGACGGGTGCCGCTGTCGGCCGGGTGATCGATGACGGCCAGGGCCTGGAGACGTACGTCTCCCATCTGGTCCGTTCCGCGCCCAACCGGTTCGACGGCCTGAAGGTTGTTGTCGACTGCGCCAACGGTGCCGCCTATCAGACCGCTCCGGAGGCCATGCGCCGCCTGGGCGCCGAGGTGATCACCTACGCGGCCAAGCCCGACGGTCTGAACATCAATCTCGACTGCGGCTCCACCCACATGGAGGGGCTGCGCCGCGAGGTTGTCGGTCACGGCGCCGACGTCGGTATCGCGCTGGATGGCGACGCCGACCGCTGCCTGGCCGTCGATCACACCGGTCAGCTGGTGGACGGCGACCAGATCCTGGCCGTGCTGGCCTTGTCCATGCGCGACAGCGGCACCTTGTCGAACGACACGGTCGTCGCCACCGTGATGAGCAATCTCGGCTTTGTCCAGGCGATGGTCCGGGAGCAGATCGCGGTCGAGCAGACCAAGGTCGGCGACCGGTATGTACTGGAGGCCATGAAGGCCGGCGGCCACAAGCTCGGCGGCGAGCAGTCGGGCCACGTGATCCTGTCGGATCACGCCACCACCGGCGACGGCACGCTGACGGCGCTGATGCTGCTGGCCCGGATCGCTCAGACCGGCAAGTCCCTGCAGGACCTGGCCGCGGTGATGGTCCGGCTCCCGCAGGTCCTGATCAACGTGCCGAACGTGGACAAGACCAGCGCCGGTACCAACGCGGAGGTGCAGTCGGCCGTGGCCGCAGCCACCGCCCGCCTCGGCGATACCGGCCGCGTTCTGCTCCGTCCTTCGGGCACCGAGCCGCTCGTGCGAGTGATGGTCGAGGCCGAGTCCGCGGACACCGCTCAAGAGGTGGCCGAGGAGCTGGCGACAGTGGTCGCCACCGCGCTCAAGCTCTAACCCGAACGACGTCAACGACGCGCAGAAACCCCGTTCAGCCTGGCTGGACGGGGTTTACTGTTGTCTCCAGGTGACGAGGGGATCACTGCAAGTACCAGCCCTCGCGTGAGTTCCAGCGGGATGCGGTTAGCCCTTGACCCCTCTCGGAGGCGTGGGTAACTTTCGTGGCGGGGGACTCTTGTTGTAATTCAATTACCTGAGGGGCCGGTTATGTCCGCCGTACGCCGCTTTGCCGCAGCCACCCTGGCTGCCGTCACATCCGCCGCCTTACTCACCACCGGGGCCGCTGGAGCTGTCACCGCACAGCCGGAAGCGCAGCCACCGCAGACGCCTGAGCACCGGGCGATGTCCGCCGTGAAGGCGATGTCGCTGGAGGAGAAGGTCGGGCAGCTCTTCGTGCTGTTCGCGTACGGCCCGAAGGCCGACGCACCCGACGCCCGCAACACCGCGCTGTACGGCGTTGCCACCCCGGCGGAGGTGATCTCGAAGTACAAGCCGGGTGGCTGGATCTACTTCAGCGCCCGGGGCAACGTCGAGAACCCGACGCAGCTCGCGACGTACAGCAACGCCTTGCAGCGCCAGGCGACCAGCACGGGCCTGCGGGTTCCGATGACGATCGCCACCGACCAGGAGCAGGGGGTCGTGGTCCGGGTCGGGCCGCCCGCCACCCAGTTCGGCGGCAACATGGCGCACGGCGCCGCCCGCAGCGTGGCCGACGCGCGCACCGCCGCCGGGATCACCGGGCGTGAGCTGAAGGCGATGGGTATTCGCCAGAACTACGCCCCGGTCGCCGACGTGAACGTGAACGCGCTCAACCCGGTCATCGGCGTGCGTTCGTTCTCCTCCAACCCGCAGCTGGTCTCCGACCTCACGGTCGCGCAGGTCCAGGGGTACGAGAAGGACGCGAAGATCATCTCGACCGCCAAGCACTTCCCGGGGCACGGCGACACCGTGGACGACAGCCACAACGCCGCGCTGCCCACGATCAACCACACCCGCGCGGAGTGGAACGCGATCGACGCACCGCCGTTCAAGGCCGCGATCAAGGCCGGCATCGACTCGATCATGACCGCGCATATCGCGGTTCCGTCGCTCGACCCGTCGGGTGATCCGGCCACGCTGAGCAAGCCGATCATGACCGACATCCTGCGCGGCGAACTCGGCTTCCGCGGCGTCATCTGCACCGACGCACTGGAGATGGGCGCGGTCCGGCTCAAGTACGGCGACGCCGAGGTCGCGGTTCGCGCGATCGAGGCCGGGGTCGACCAACTGCTGCTGCCGCCCGCGCCGGACGTACAGTTCAAGGCCGTCGTGGACGCGGTGAAGTCGGGCCGGATCAGCGAGCGCCGCCTGAACGAAAGCGTCGCGCGCATCCTGCTGCTGAAGCTGACCCGCGGCGTGCTCACCTCGCCGTACGTCGACCCGGCCGCCGTCGCCACCACCGTCGGTACGCCGGCCAGCCTCGCCACCGCGCAGGCCATCGTCGACAAGTCCACGACCCTGGTGAAGAACGACGCGGGCACCCTGCCGCTGGGCAACACCCCGCGCTCGATCCTGGTGACCGGCTGGGGCGCGACCACCACCCAGACGCTGGCCGCCAACCTGACCAAGCGCGGCGCGACCGCGACCGTCCGGGAGACCGGTGCCGCGCCGACCGACGTCGCGATCGATGACGCCGTCGCGAAGGCCAAGCTGAACGACGTGACCGTGGTGCTGACCCAGAAGGCCTGGGACACCAAGGTGACGGACAAGCTCGCCAAGCAGCAGAAGCTGGTCAAGGCCCTGCTGGCGACGGGTAAGACCGTCATCGTGGTCGCGGTCCGCGACCCGTACGACATCGCGTACTTCGACGCCGCGCCGACCTACGTCGCGACGTACTCGTACACGGGTGTCTCGATGGAGTCGCTGGCGAAGGTGCTGTACGGCGAGATCAAGCCGGCCGGCAAGCTGCCCGTCGACATTCCGGTCGCAGGTCAGCCCACCACCGTGCTCTACCCCTTCGGCCACGGTCTGAGCTGGTGACTCGGCCAACTCGCCGGACCGTCCTGGGTCTGGCCGCGGCGGCTGTTGCCGGCGCGGCGGGGCTCCGGCCGGAGGTCGCGGCCGCGTCCAGCCCGGGCGCGTCCCACGGCTGGGCCACCGCCACGCTGGCGCGGATGACGCTGGAGGAGAAGGTCGGCCAGCTGTTTGTCACCTACGCGTACGGCGCCACGGCTGATACGGCCGACCAACGCAACGTCACGGCGTACGGCGTCGCCACCCCGGCTGAGGTCGTCGCCAAGTACAAGCTTGGTGGCGTCATCTACTTCGCCTGGACGGATTCGGTCGCCAACCCACCGCAGATCGCGGCCCTGTCCAACGGGCTGCAACGTGCGGCCCTGGCGGTCGGTACGAAGGTGCGGGTGCCGCTGTTGATCAGCACCGACCAGGAGCACGGTGTCGTGTTCCGGGTCGGACCGCCCGCGACCCAGTTCCCGGGAGCGATGGCCCTCGGCGCCGGCCGGAGTGTCGCCGACGCCCGGGCCGCCGCCGCGATCGCGGGCGCCGAACTGCGCGCGGTCGGCGTCAACCAGGACTACGCCCCGGTCGCCGACGTCAACGTCAATCCGTTGAACCCGGTCATCGGCGTCCGCTCGTTCTCGTCCGACCCGAACCTGGTGGCCCGGTTGACCGCCGCCCAGGTCATCGGAATGGAGGCGGACGGCCGGATCGCCGCCACCGCCAAGCACTTCCCGGGGCACGGCGACACCGCGACGGACAGCCATACCGGCATTCCGACGATCGACCACACCCGCGAAGAGTGGGAACGGATCGACGCCCCGCCGTTCCGGGCCGCGATCAAGGCCGGGATCGACTCGATCATGACCGCGCACATCGTGGTGCCCTCGCTGGACCCGTCCGGTGATCCCGCCACCTTGAGCAAGCCGATCATGACCGGCATCCTGCGCGAGCAACTCGGCTACGACGGACTCGTGGTGACCGATTCGCTCGGGATGGCAGGCGTTCGGCAGAAGTACGGCGACGCCGAAGTGCCGGTTCTCGCGCTCGAGGCGGGCGTCGACCAGTTGCTGATGCCGCCGCGGATGGACATCGCGTACGACGCCGTACTGGCCGCCGTCCGGTCCGGCCGGATCAGCGAGAAGCGGCTGAACCAGAGCGTCTACCGGGTGCTGCGGCTCAAGCACCGCAACGGCATCGTGGCCCGGCCGATGGTCGACGTCGCGGCCGTGTCCTCGGTGGTCGGAATTCCGGCGCACTACGCGACCAACCAGCGCATCTCGGACCGAACCACGACACTGGTGAAGAACGCCGCGAGCTTGTTGCCCTTGGCAAGTGGTCCGCGCAAGATCCTCGTCACCGGGTACGGTGTCGCCACCACCCAGACCCTGGCGAACCGGTTGGCCGCGCGGGGCGCCACCACCACGGTTCGGCAGACCGGCGCCACGCCGACGGATGCCGCCATCACGGCCGCGGTGGCCGCCGCCCAGAGCCACGACCTCACCGTCGTACTGACGATGAAGGCCTGGGACACGCTCGTCACCGACAAGCAGGCCAAGCAGCAAAAGCTGGTGAAGGAATTGCTCGCGACCGGACGGCCCGTGGTGGTCGTGGCGGTTCGCGATCCGTACGACATCGCCTACTTCCCCGAAGCCGCGACGTATCTCGCGACCTATTCGTACGCCGATGTCTCGATGGAGTCGCTCGCCAAGGTCCTGTACGGCGAAATCGCGCCGGCCGGGAAGCTGCCGGTCGACATTCCGGCCGCCGGTGATCCGTCGAAGATCCTGTACGCCTTCGGACACGGACTGACCTGGTGAAACAACTCGACTCTGCCCTCATTGCCGCGAGCGACCACCGGCCCGTTGGGGCCGGCCTGTCGCTCACCCGTGGATCGGAGGTCCACCCATGACCGTTGGACGACGCAGCTTCCTAGCCGGCGCCGGAGCCCTCGGCGCCACCCCGCTGCTCGGCGCCACCGCGGCGCACGCCACCGCGGCCGGCGCCGCGGACGGGCCCGCCAAGAAGAAGGTGGTGACCGGCGCTCAGGCGCTGGCCAACACGGGCTGGGCCGCGCTGGCCGGCCAGAAGGTCGGGGTGTTCAGCAACCCGACCGGCATCCTGAACGACCTCAGCCACATCGTCGACACCATGCACGCCTCCGGCAAGGTGAACGTGGTCGCGGTCTTCGGACCCGAGCACGGCTTCCGCGGCAGCGCGCAGGCCGGCGGTTCCGAGGGCGATCACGTCGACCCGCGGACCGGGATCATGGTCTACGACGCGTACGGCGCGAACGCGGCCAAGCTGGAGACCCTGTACCGCAAGTCCGGCGTCGAGACCGTCGTGTTCGACATCCAGGACGTCGGCGCGCGGTTCTACACCTACATCTGGTCGATGTACGAGGCGATGGTCGCGGCCGCGAAGACGGGCGCGAAGTTCGTCGTACTGGACCGTCCGAACCCGGTCGGCGGTTACCCCGCCGGGCCGATGCTGCGCCCGGGTTTCACCTCGGGTGTCGGCAAGGAGGAGATCCTCCAGCAGCACGGCATGACCGTGGGCGAGCTGGCGCTGCTCTTCAACGCGGAGTACCTGGCCCTCGACACCGGTGGCCCGGTCGTCGAAGACCTGCAGGTGATCAAGGTCCAGGGCTGGAAGCGGGATCAGCTGTTCGCCGAGACCGGTCTGCCGTGGGTGATGCCCAGCCCGAACATGCCGACGCCGGACACCGCCCTGCTGTACCCGGGGACCTGCCTGTTCGAGGCGACGAACTTCTCCGAGGGCCGCGGTACCACCCGGCCGTTCGAGCTGATCGGCGCGCCGTACATCGACTACCGGTGGGCGGAGGCGCTGCGCACCAAGGAGGTGCCGGGGATCGAGTTCCGCGAGGCCTACTTCACGCCGTTCATCAGCAAGAACGCGAACAAGCTCTGCGGCGGCGTCCAGGTGCACATCGCCGATCCGCACGAGGTCGAGCCGATGCTGGCCGCCACGCACATGATGGTCGAGGCCAAGCGGCTGTACCCGGAGTTCGCCTGGCGGGCCGAGAACCCGCCTGGCCGCTGGATCGACCTGCTCACCGGTTCGGACCGGTTCCGCACCATGTTCGCGGCGGGCGCGTCCGCCGAGGAGATCGTGGCGGCCTGGCGGCCGGAGACGAAGGCCTGGGCCAAGCGGACCGAGAAGTACCTGCTCTACAAGGGCCCGAAGCGATGAGGCGGATTGTGGCGATCGCAGCCGGAGCTACCCTGGTGCTCACCATGAGCGCCCCAGCCGTTGCCGGTGGCAACAACCCGCGCGGTCGGTTCGACCGTCCCCAGGACGGTTATGCCGCCAAGTCCACCACCTTGCGTCCGTCGACCCCGGTCAAGGCCGGGCTCGACCCCGCGCCGATCGATGCGGCCTTGCAGGCCGTGGACAACTGGACCCGGCCGAACGGAACCGCCAAGCCGTTGTACGCCGGGGCCGTCACGTTGCTCGGGCACGACGGCAAGGTGGTCACCCGGACCGCGACCGGTAAGGCGCTGAAGTATGCCGACGGCAACGGTACGGAACTGCCCGCGGACCAGCAGCTCGCGATGCGGCCGGACACGATCTTCGATCTGGCCTCGGTCTCGAAGCTGTTCACCTCGATCGTGGTGATGCAGCAGGTCGAGGCCGGCCGGATCGAGCTGGACGCGCCGATCGCGACGTACGTGCCGGAGTTCGCGGCGAACGGTAAGGAGACCATCACCATCCGGCAGGCGCTCACACACACGACCGGTCTGCCCGCGTGGCTGCCGTTGTGGAGTGGTGCGCCGGACCCGGCGGCCCGGATGCAGATGGCGCTGACGGCCAAGCCGACCAGCGCGCCGGGCGTGAAGTACCTCTACAGCGACCTGAACCTCATCTCGCTCGGCGAGGCCGCCGCCCGGGTTTCCGGCAAGCCGCTCGACCAACTCGTGGCGGACGGCATCAGCAAGCCGCTGCGGATGCGCGACACCGGTTACAACCCGGATCCGGCGAAGAAGCCGCGCATCGCGGCCACGGAGTTTCAGGCCTCACCGCCGCGTGGCATGGTTTGGGGCTCGGTGCACGACGAGAACGCCTGGTCCCTGAATGGCGTCGCCGGACACGCCGGCGTGTTCTCCACCGCGGACGACCTCGCCGTACTGGCGCAGGCCTTCCTCAACGGCGGCACGTACGACGGCCGGCGGATCCTGCGCGAGGATTCCGTCACCGCGATGGTCACGAACTTCACCCCGGGTTTTCCCGGTAACGACCATGGTTTGGGCTTCGAACTCAACCAGCGCTGGTACATGGCCGGACTGGCCTCGCCCCGGACGGCGGGCCACACCGGGTACACCGGTACTTCCCTGGTGATCGACTTCGACTCCCGGTCGTTCGCGATCCTCCTGACAAACCGGGTGCACCCGAGCCGTAGCTGGGGCAGCAACAACCCGGCGCGCCGGGCCGTTGCCCAAGGGCTCGCGCTGGCGCTCGAGGTCAACCCGCGCCATGGCCGGGATGCCTGGTTCTCCGGCACGGCCGATGCCTCGACCAGCACGCTCGACGCCCACGTCGCCGTACCGGCCGAAGGGGCGAAGCTGTCGTTCGACCTGTTCGTGGACACCGAGGAAACCGATCTCCTGCACCTGGAGAGTTCTCTTGACGGTGGAACGACTTGGGCCAAGGTTCCTTTCACCGTTCGCGATCGGGGCGTCTTGACCGAGGTGGACGGCGCTATCGGTGGCACGTTCGACCGCCACTGGCTGCAGGCTTCGGCCGAGCTCACGCCCGGTGAACAGACCTTGCGCTGGCGTTACACCACCGACGCGCTCTACACCGGCCGCGGCGTGTACGTCGACGGTGTGAAGGTGGTCGGCGGCGGCAAGATGCTGCTCAACGGCGAACGCGATCCGCAGGCTTTCTCGGCAACAGGTTGGAGACTTTCGCGTCGGTGACCCCACTGGTTCGGTTTGCGCCGTAACGTGGCGATATGACTTCGTCGATGACCTCTCCCGAACCCACGGGGCCGCTGCTGGTCCGGGTCCGCGCGGTGATGCCCGCGCTGGCGCCGGCCGAGCAACGGGTGGCGAATGCGGTGCTGGCCGATCCCGGCGGGGTGGCCGCGATGACGATCTCGGAGCTGGCGGAGGTGGCGTCCACCTCCGAGACCACGGTCATCCGGTTCTGCAAGCAGATCGGCGTCCCCGGCTACCCGCAGCTGCGCCTTCAGCTCGCCGCCCAGTCCGCGACGGACAACGTGCGGCCGGAGGTCGGCGGTGACATCGAGCCGGGGGACACCCTGGCCGATGTCGTCGGCAAGGTTGCCTTCGCCGATGAGCGGGCCGTGCGGGAGACCGCGCAGCAGCTGGACGTGGACAGCCTGGCCGCCGTCGTCGCCGCGGTGGCCAAGGCGCCCCGCGTCGACATCTACGGTCTGGGGGCGAGCGCCTTCGTGGCGCTCGACCTCCAGCAGAAGCTGCACCGCATCCGCCGGGTGGCCTTCGCCTGGTCCGACGTGCACGTCGCGCTGACCAGCGCCGCGCTGCTCAGCGACGGCGACGTGGCCGTCGGCATCTCCCACACCGGTACGACGGCCGAGGTCGTCGAGGCGCTGGAGGAGGCGGCAAAGCGAGGCGCGACCACCGTGGCCGTGACGAACTTCCCGCGCTCCCCGCTGGCGAAGACCGCCGATCTGGTTCTCACCACCGCCGCCCGGGAGACGACGTACCGCTCTGGGGCCATGTCGAGCCGGATCGCCCAGCTGATGGTGGTCGACTGCGTGTTCATCGGCGTTGCGCAGCAGGTGCTGCCCGACGCGCGGAAGGCGCTGGAGACGACGTACAGCGCCGTGCGTGGTCACCATCTGAAGCCTGACAGTCACTGATTCGCGGCCCGGGGTCGCTGTGGGGATCCGCCTCGCCACAAGTCGTTAACGGTCAACAGAATTGAAAACTCTTCGGTAGGAAACTAACATTCAATTTGTGATCACACCGACCGAACAACGCAACCCGCGCACGCTCGCGATCGATGCGGTCGGAACCACTGAGATCCTGACCATGCTCAACTCCGAGGACGCACGCGTCGCGGGGGCCGTGAGCGCGGTCATTCCCCAGCTGTCGAAGCTTGTCGATGCCGCCGTCGAGGCGGTTCGGGCCGGCGGCAGAGTGCACTACTTCGGCGCGGGAACGTCGGGCCGGCTCGCGGTACTGGATGCCGCTGAGCTGCTGCCCACCTTTCACGCGCCGGACGATCTCGTAGTGGCGCATCATGCGGGCGGCATGGATGCGCTGCTACGGGCAGTCGAGAACGTCGAGGACTCGGTGGACGGCGGCGCGTCGGACGCGGCCGCCGTCACCGCCCTCGACGTCGTGATCGGTCTCGCGGCCTCCGGCAGCACGCCGTACGTCGCCGGGGCCCTGCGCGCGGCCCGGTCGGTCGGCGCGGTGACCGCGCTGGTCACCTCGAACCCGGCCGCACCGCTGGCGGACCTGGCCGACATCGTCATCGCGGCCGACACCGGGCCCGAGGTGATCGCCGGTTCCACCCGGCTGAAGGCGGGCACCGCGCAGAAGCTGATCCTGAACAGCTTCTCCACCACGCTGATGATCAAGCTCGGCCGCACCTGGTCCAACCTGATGGTGGACATGGTTGCCACCAACAACAAATTGCGCGGCCGCATGCTGCGCATCCTGCACGAGGCCACCGGCGCAGACGCCGACGCCTGCGAAGAGGCCCTGGCCGCCGCCGACGGTGAACTGAAGCCCGCGCTCGTGCACTTGCTGACCGGTGCCGACATTCTCGAGGCCCGGCGGGCGCTGGAAGAGGCCGGCGGCCGCGTGGCCATCGCGCTGGGAAAACTGGGCGCGCCCGCCTGAAGCTCGTTCTAGAGTGAGGCCGTGCTGACTCCTGAGCGGATCGACCCGCGCGCTACCGACGACTTCAACGCCTGGTACGACGCGTGGACCGGCGCGATTGAGCACGGCCGGGACTACCCGACCAGCTGGAGCCGCGAGGAGATGCTGGTCGGCCTGACCCGGCCGGAGAAATACTGGGCTCAGGAGATCTGGGTGATCCGCTCTGGCTCATCGGTTGCAGGGGCGTTGTTCGCCGAACTGCCGCTGGCCGACAACACCGACTCGATGCGGATCACGCTGGGCGTCCTACCGGCGTACCGTCGCCAGGGTTACGGCACCGCCTTGTACGCGACTGCCCGCCAGGTCGCTGCCGAACGCAACCGCACGCTGCTGCTGGCCGTGGTCGAGGCCGCCATCGACGAGGCCTCACCCGGCAAGGCCTTCGCGGAGCGCCTCGGCTTCACCCTCGGCAATACGGAGATCCATCGCGTGCTGGAACTCCCGCTGGACGAGACTCTGCTGACAGACCTTGCGGCGCAGGCGGCCGAACGCCACGCGGGCTACAAGCTCGTCACGTGGCAAAACCGCTGTCCCGACGAACTGATCGACGCTTTCGCCGACCTCCACGCGGTCTTTGCGGCCGAGGCGCCGTCCGGCGAGGTGGACCACCAGCCGGAGGTCTGGGACGCCGAACGCATCAGGTTCCGCGAACAGCAGAGCATCGACCAAGGCCGCCACGGCTGGATCACCGTGGCCATCGCCCCCGACGGCACCCTCGCCGGCCACACCGAGCTCTACGTACCAGAGACCGACCTGGGCAACATCTACCAGTGGGACACCCTCGTAGTCCCAGCCCACCGAGGCCACCGCCTAGGCCTAGCCCTCAAGGTCCGAAACCACCTGGAACTCCAGCACGCCCAGCCGGCCAAGGCCGTCGTCCACACCTGGAACGCCCAGCAAAACGACCACATGAACGCCGTCAACGCCCAACTAGGCTTCCGCCCCGTAGAAGCCCACCAAGAATGGCAACAACGCCTCTAACCCCGCGCCCCCGGCGCCACCTACCCCGGGCCCTGGTCGTCGGGTCGCCTGCTCGCCTCACCAACCGGGCGCCTCTCGCCGCGCCGCGCCTCCACGCGCCCGAGGCCGATCCCGATTTCGAGGGTTGACCTGTGAAACGGGAGGTTGCCCCGTCAAATCTCGAGGGTGGACCTCCCATCTCAGAGGTCAACCCTGGAAATTCCAGACGCTCTGCCCGTGGAGCGCGACCTGACGTCGACTCGTGGGCTCGGGTAGCCGCCAAGCGCTTCGGCGGTACGGCGTACCGGTGGCTGGCCATCGGGATGGTGGGTTACCACCTCGGAATCCGGGGTGGTAACCCCCGCTGGGCGTGGCTAGCACCTCCGCGGGCGAGGGCTCGTTGCTGCCGGGCAGCGGTCGACGGAAATTTCGAGGGTCGACGTGCGAAACGGGGGGTTGACCTGTCAGATCTGCAGGGTCGACCGCCCACTTCAGAGGTCGACCCGTGAAACTTCCACACGTACTGCCCGATGAGGCGGTCGGTGGCGTCCACTCGCGAACTCGGGGCGGTGGTTGCCCGGCGACCCGAACCCGGCGACCGGTACCGGGCGACCCGGCGACCCGTACCCGGCAACCCCGCGAGCCGCTTTGGCCTTCACGGGAAGACTCGACGCGACCGGACATACCTCACCCGTCCACCTGACACTGGTGACTCCTCAGGGGGACGGGTGAACACCGGCTTTGGCGGATCAGGGCGGACGTCAGCGACGATTCGTCCGAATTCGCCCGCCTACGTCGGCGACCACGGTGACCGCCGCGGTAAGGGGCGAGCGAATCCAGACCAATCGACGCAGCGCCGTGGGGTCCCGCCGTGGTGTGTGTCGGGTTGGACGCAGCGCCGTGGGGTCCCGCCGTGGTGCGCGTCATGGGAAGGCGCAGCGCCGTGACGTGCCGCTGCAGGACCTCGGACGGCTGGCACGACGCCGTGGGTCCGAAGTGGTCTAGCGGGGCTGTGGGAGGACCGCAGTGGGTGGCTTGGTGGGAAGGGGCGCAAAGGTTTTCCCGCGGGTTTGGCAACAATTCGGTGTTGAGGTTGCCGGGAAGGTCGTGGGAAAAGCGCGGAACCGGCGCTGTGGGTGGAATAGACCGCAATGGGCGTATTTCATTCTTCAGCTCATGGAAAAAGGAAGTGCCCATAATCCGGGCAGGCTGAAGCGAATGTTTGAATGATGGCTGTCCAGCCCCAGGCGTCCACCCCAGACGCCGCCCCCAACGCGTGTATCCAACCTCATTTTTGACCGAAAGGACAGCGGTCAAACCAAAGTTGCTTTGGGTAGTGACAGGCTTACCTAACGTTGATATAGCGCGGAGCCGCAACGTGTCGTATGGTCTCGTTTACGCCGAGCTTTGGGGAGCGCCGGCGGCCCAATTCCTTTTATGTGCAAGGCCATCTTCGGAGTCACGGATGACCATCGACAGTGCTTTTGTGCTGCCCGGAAACGGTACGGACGGCGGGTGGGTCGAGGATGTTCTGCTGGCCGGCCAGGCGGATGAGATCTGCTTGCGGTTGCCTGCGGTAATCGACCGGGGAATGCTTCGCCGCCTGGTTTCCGAGCGGCAATCCGAACTTAGGGACGCTGGGTTACGAGCGGGCGGTTCGGCGGTGTTGAGATTGCCGCCTTCAGTCGCTTTCGTGACACATTTACTCGCCATCTGGCGCAGCGGCGCGCAGGCAATTCTGCTGGACCACCGGTTGACCGATCACGAGGTCCGGCGGGCGATCGAGCGACTCGTTCCGCAGGTCGTCGTCGAACCGGTGCGATCGGTTTCGGGCGGCCTGCGCACGTTCCACGAGATCGAAACGACCGTGGCGAGCTATTCGGGCCACCCGGCCGCGACGAACCACGCCGTCGTTCAGCTGAGCTCGGGCTCGACCGGTCCGTCCAAGGTGATCGGCCGTACGGCGGAAGACCTGATCGCGGAGGTCCAGCGGTATACCCAGATCCCGGGCGTACCGCTGAAGGGCGAGCGGATCGTCTTGTTGCCCTCGATGGTGCACGTGCTCGGACTGGTCGGTGGACTGCTGTACGGCCTGCACGCCGGCGCCGAGCTGGTTCCGCCCGAGCGGATGACCGGCGACAGCATCCTGCAGGCCATCGCGGCCCAGGACAGTCCCGCGACCGTGCTGGGCGTGCCGTTCCACATCGGCCTGCTCGCTTCGGTGGATCAGCCGCCACGGTTGCCGCAGTTCCGCCGGATGACGACGGGTGGTGAGCTGGTTCAGGCCGCCGTCGCGGAGGCCTTCGCCCAGCGGTACGACGCGGTGCTCGGCAACATGTACGGAATGACCGAGGTCGGGGTGATCGGTACCGACCTGTTCGGGCAGCACCGGCCCGCGATCCGCCCGGCGCCGGGTATCGAGGTCCGCGAGGTGGCTGGCGAGCTGTGGGTGAGCCGCCCCGAGTCGCCGTACATCGGGTTGTCGGATCCCACTCGCTGGGCCGACGGCTGGTTGCGGACCAGGGACGCCGGCGAGGTCGATCCGCAGACCGGGCTGGTCAGTATCAAGGGCCGGCTCGACTCCCAGGTTTCGGTGGGTGGGCTCAAGGTCGATCTCACCGAGGTGGAGGCCACGCTCGGCGAGCTGACCGGCGTCGCGGCCGTGGTGGTGGTGTTCGACAAGTGGATCACCGCGTACCTGCAGCTCGCCGACGACCGCCCGGTCGCGCGGATCGAGGCCGAGCTGGCCGAGCGCCTCGCGTCGTACAAGCGGCCGCGCAGTGTGCGGGTACTCGATCAGTTGCCGCGGACGACTACCGGGAAGCTGGTTCGCGACCTGACCGTGCTGCGAACGGCCGCCGCGTTGCCGGGATCGGCCGGCACATGAACCGCCACCGCCAGTACGGCGTCCAGGGCGATGTCCGGATGCCGGATGGCGAGCCCGGTTCCTGGTACCAGCCCGTCCCGCAAGGGCATGAGCCGGCGCAGACCCGCGTCGCGCAGGCCTTTGCCGAGGGCCTTGCCGACGGCCTCCTTGGCGGTCCACAGCCACAGGAACGCCTCGATCCGGTCCTCCTGCGCGTCCAGCCAGGCCACCTCGGCTGGATCGAACCAGCGCCGGACCAGCCCGTCCACGGCAAAGGACCGACGGGCCTCGATGTCCACGCCGACCGGCCCGTCCAGCGACAGCGCGACGGCGACCACGTTCCGGCCGTGGCTGAGGCTCGCCCAGTAGCGGGTGCCGTTCGCCCAGATCCACGGCTGACCGGAGTCGTCGTGCCGCAGTTCGGCCGCGGTACCGAGCACCGACGTACCGAGTTCGCGCAGCAGGTCGTGCGCGTTCGCGCGAGCCACCACGCAATGCACTGAAGGAACACCCACAGGAAGAAGGTAGCCGTAATGAAGGACGAGGTTCGCGAGTTCGTCATCGCCTCTCTGCAGGACATGAACTACGACGTCGAGGGCATCGAGGACAGCACCACGCTCGGCCCGGCCGGGGTGGACCTGGAGTCGCTGGCGCTGGCCGATCTGTCGGTCCGGGTCGAGGACAAGTTCGGCGTGCGCTTCGGCGACGACGAGACCGAGTCGCTGGCGTTGATGACCGTCGGCGAGTTCACCTCCGAGGTGGCCTCGCGGCTCGCGCAGCAGGTCTGATGAGCGAGATCACCCGCGCCGACGTGCTCGAACTGCTGGCCGGTCTCGGCGAGCGCGAGCTCGGCACCGGCCCGGACGCCGAGCGGATCGACTCGATGGAGCTGGCCTGGTTCGTGCATCAGGCCGAACAGCGCTACGGCGTGGAGTTCGACGACGCCCGGCTGGACCGGATCCGCTCGATCACCGACGCCGTCGCGGTCCTGAACGAGGCCCGCGGTGACGCCGCGGCGAAGGCTGCGCGGGTGGCTGCCGATGGCTGAGGTCCGGCCGGTCTCGATCACGGGCCTTTCGATACTGAGCGCCCTCGGGCGGGGTGGCGAGGCCCAGCTCGCGGCGGCGCTCAGCGGTTCGGCCGCGTTCGGACCGGTTCGCCGGTTCGACGCGGCCGGCCGCCGCGTGCGTACGGCGGCCACCGCGGCCGACGTCGCCCCGCTGCAGGACGAGCTGGCTTCCGCCATTGGTACGGCCTGTGCGGAGGCAGGCTGGACCGGCGCGGACAAGGCCGCGGCACCACTGTTCCTCGCGGCACACGGACACCCAGGCCTTTCCGGCGACGCTCGGCAACTGGCCACCCGAACCGGCGTGGCCGCGCCGAACCGGATCTACACCAGCGCCTGCGTCTCGGCCAGTACGGCGATCGCGGACGCCGCCTCGCTGATCAAACGTGGCGAGTACGACCGCATCGTGGTGGCCGCCGGCTACCTGGTCGAACCCGGCCAGTACGCGTTGTTCGACGCGGGCCGGGCCTTGTCCACCGATGACGTCGTGCGGCCGTTCAGCCTTGGCAGGCAAGGGCTGTTGCTCGGCGACGCGGTGGTCGCGATGACCTTGCAGGCGGGTGATGGCCTCGCCGAGGTTGCCGGTTGGGGCCGTGCGGGCGATGCGTTCCACCCCTGCCAGCCCGATCCGGAAGGCAAGGGCCTGGCCCGGGCCATCACGGCGGCCCTCGGACGAGCCGCCGTAGCGCCGGATCAAGTGGGCTACATCAACGCGAACGCCACCGGCACGAAGTTCAGCGACGCGGCCGAGGCGGCTGCCCTGCAACGGGTTTTCGGTCAGGACACTCCGCCCGTCAGTTCGACGAAAGCCGTGCACGGACACGCCTTGGAGGCCTCGGGCCTGCTCGAACTGGCCATCACGGTGCTGGCGCTGAACGCGGGCAAGCTACCGGTCAACGCGGGCTATCTCGGTCCGGATCCCGCGTGCCCGCTGGACCTCGTTCTCGACGGCCCGCGCCGCCCAGGTACGTCGTACGGGCTGAGCCTGAACTCGGCCTTCGGCGGCGCGAACACGGCCTTGCTGGTGCGTGCCGCATGACCGTACTCAAAGAGGTTTCCTGGCCGGTGGGGGAGCAGCCACCGGCGCTGCCCGGGTTCGTCGGATCGAGCTTCAGCCCGTTGGCCGCGGCCGTGGCGGAACGTTGCCTTGAGCAAGTAACGCCCCAGCCCGGTACCGGCGTACTGCTGGTCAGCCGGAGTGGGGACGAGCAGTCCGCGCGGCACGTCCGCCAGGTCGTCGAGTCCGGCGACCGGCTCGGGCCGCTGTACTTCTTCCAGTCCGTTCCGAACAGCGTTGCCGGTCAGATCGCGGCGCGCTGGCAGTTGGACGGACCGGTCGTCTGCCTGAGCCCGGTCGCGGATCCGCGCGCCGAAGCTCTCGCACAGGCAGCCTTGCTGATCGCCGACGGGGACGCCGATCGCGTGCTCGTGGTGCTGATCGAACAAAACCCGGACGGCGCCGCCGCCCTGCTGGTGAGTGGAGGAGAGACGCGATGAGAACGCTGAGCAGCCGGGCCGCCCTGGCCGCTGATCCGGCCGTCGGGGCCGGCAACGTGCTGGCCCGGGTCCTGGCCGGTGGAGCCGATCCGGACGGGCCGGGATTGATCTTCGACACCGCCGTGGACGGATTCCCCGCGGAACACCCGCTGACGCTGCGCGAACTGGACGAACGGGTCGACGCCCGGGCCGCCTGGTTGCACGCGCAAGGTGTCAAACCACGTGACCCCATCGCCATCTGGACCGGTACGGCCGCCGACCACATCCTCGGCTACCTCGCGCTGACCCGGCTCGGCGCGATTCCCGCGCTGATCAACGGGAATCTCGCCGCGGACATCGTCGCGGAGTACATTCGCCGCCTGCGGGCCGTCGGCGTTCTCGCGGACGCCGCGCACCTGGAGCTGCTCCGGCCGCACGATCTCGGTACGCCGATCCTCGGGGACACCGCCGCCATCGCGGAGGCGGACCCGGCCGACGCCCCGGCGCCGTACCGGCATCATCAGGACGACCCGGTGGTGATCACGCACACCTCGGGTACGACCGGTATTCCGAAGTCCGTGCTGCATACGCACAGCAGCCTGTTCGCGGCGACGCGGCACCTGCTGACGATGCCGCAGGCGCAGGGCACCGGGCGCATCCTGAATGCCTTGCCCGCACCGCACACCGCGACAGTGCTGATGATGAACCAGGCGCTGGGCAATCGCGCCGAGTTCTTCGCGTTGTCCTCGCAGGCCGGCGAGGTTGTTCTCGACGCGATCCAGCGCTGGAAGCCGCAGAGCGTGTTCGGCTTTTCCGTCACCTGGGCCGAGCTGGCCCGCCAGGACCTGTCGGCGTACGACCTGTCGTCGGTGCGGCTGTGGTTCAACACCGGCGACTGCACGCACGAGCCGCACGTCCGGAAGCTTGTTGCCCAGGGCAACCGCGACAGCATGACCCGCGAGGGGGTCGTACGCACGGCAGGCTCGCACTTCATCGACGGGCTCGGGTCCAGCGAAATGGGCCATTCGATGTTCCACGTCACGCATCGGGTCGATACCGACACCTATGGCCGGTGCATCGGAAAGCCCTACAAATTCGTGGATGTGGCCGTGCTGAACCTCGACGGCACCGAGCTCGGCACCGGCGAGGTGGGCCACCTCGGCATCAAGTCGCCGACGTTGTCCCCGGGCTACTGGAACGACTCCGGTACGACGTACCGCTTCCGGCTGAACGGGTACTACCTGACCGGCGATCTGGTCTACCGCGACGCCGACGGGCGGTTCTTCCACCTGGATCGCGCGGCGGATTCGACCGACGGGTTCTACACCGCGCAGGCCGAGGAGCGCGTGCTGGTGGCCTGTCCGGATGTCGCGGACTGCACGGCCGTCATCGTGAACGAGAACGGCCAGGTCATCACCGACGTACTGCTGGAACTCGGGCCCGGTGCCGATCCCGCGCTGGACCGCACCGAGGTGATCCGGGCGGCCCTCGGCGCCGAGCTGGGTGCCACGCTGCGCAAGGTCGAGGTCAGCGCCGACATCCCGAAGGGCGCCACGGGCAAGGTCCGCAAGGTCGCGCTGCGCGAGAGGCAGCTGATCTCATGACCGCCGCGGTGATCACGGGGATGGGCATGATGACCCCGGTGGGTCGCGGCCCGGCCCAGGTCTTCGATGCCCTCTGCAACGGTAAGTCCGGCTTGTCCCGGCCACCGCTCGGCCATCCGGTCGCGGACTCGATCGAGCTGGCCGGATTCGTCGAGGGTGGCGCGGTCGCGGAGGTGGCGACCGGTCCGGACGCGAAGACGCTGGACCGGACCGTCGTACTGGCACTGCTGACCGCGCAGGACGCCCTCGCGGACGCGGGCCTGGTGATCGGGGAGAACGTCGACCCGTTCCGGGTGGCGGTCATCATCGGTGGCGTCGGCGGTATGGCCACGCTGGAGGCCCAGGTGGTCGCGCGAACGGAGCGTGGTCGCGCGGCCGTCAGCCCCTACCTGCTGACGGGCATTCTGCCGAACATGCCGTCGGCCCGGGTGGCGATCAAGCACGGCATCCGCGGTTACAGCTCCTCGGTCGGTACGGCGTGCGCCTCCGGTGCGCAGGCCATCGCCGACGCGGTGCGGCTGATCCGCTGTGATGAGGCGGACGTGGTGCTGTGCGGCGCGAGCGAGGCGCCGCTGTTCCCGACCTTCGCGGAGACCTTCGGCAATGCCCGGGCCCTCGCACGCGGCTGGAACGATCCGGCGGACGCGAGCCGGCCGTTCGATCTGCGGCGCAACGGGTTCGTGCTGGCCGAAGGCGCGGCCCTGCTGGTGCTGGAAAGCGCCGAGCACGCGGCCGCCCGGGGCGCGACGGGTTATGCCGACGTCGCTGGGTACGGCGCCACCTGCGACGCGCACCACCCGACCGCGCCCAGGCCCGGCGGCGAGGGCGCGGCCGAATGTATGCGGCGGGCCTTCGCGAGTGCGGGGGTCAGCCCGCGCCAGGTCGGTTACGTCAACGCCCATGGCACCGGGACCAAGCTCGGGGACGTCGCCGAAACGGTCGCGATCGGTCTCGCCTTCGACGGTGTGGATCCCGCGGTGAGTTCGACCAAGGCCCTGACCGGTCACATGCTCGGCACCTCCGGCGTGGTCGAGGCGGCGGCGACCGCGCTGGCGCTCGGCAACCGGCTGCTGCCGCCGACGTACAACCTCGACGATCCGGACCCGGCCTGCGCGCTGGACCACGTCCGGAAAGAGCCGCGCGCCGTCGCGCTGGAATTCGCCGTCTCGAATTCCTTCGGGTTCGGCGGGCAGAACGTCAGTCTTCTTCTCGGCCCGCCCAGTGTGCCCGAGAAATCCATTGGTGAGGGAAAGGTGCGGTGATGGAGATCTACGGAATCGACCACGTGGAAATGTACGTGGGCGACGCCCGCCAGGCGGCGTTTTATCTGGGTACGGCCTTTGGCCTGCAGGTGCACGGGCAAGGCGGGCCGGAAACAGGTCTGGCCGACCAGCGCTCGTTGTTGCTGCGGGAAAGCGCCGTGCAAATTCTGCTGACCTCGGGATTGGCCGCGGACCACCCGGCGGCCGAATATGTGCAGCGCCATGGTGATGGTGTCGCCGTGGTCGGTCTGGAGGTCGACAACACGGCCGTCGCCTATACGACCCTGCTGGCCCGCGGTGCCACCTCGCTACGTGAGCCGGTCACCTACACCGACGAGCAGGAGACCACCGTGGTGGTCGCGGAGGTGGCCGGCTTCGGCGACGTCATCCACCGGCTGGTCGAGCGGCACGGCCCGCGCCGGGAGTTCATGCCCGGTGTGATCCAAATCAGCGAGCCGGCCGCGGGCCCGGACGAGAAGCTCTTCAGCGAGATCGACCACCTGGCCATCTGCGTACCGGCCGAGCAGTTGGAGCCGACCGCCCGGTTCTACGAAGAGGTCTTCGGCTTCAACCGGATCTTCGAGGAGTACATCGAGGTGGCCGGGCAGGGCATGGACTCCAAGGTCGTGCAGAGCCCGTCCAAGCACGTCACGTTCACGTTGATCGAGCCCGATCTGAGCCGTCGGCCGGGCCAGATCGACGACTTCCTGCAGTGGCACGCGGGCGCCGGCGTACAGCACATCGCGCTGGCCACCAGCGACATCGTCGAGGCCGTCGGTACGTTGTCCAGCCGGGGCGTGCGCTTCCTCGGTACACCGCCGTCGTACTACCGCGCCCTGCAGGACCGGGTCGGTGAGGTGGAGACGCCGATCGAGGAACTGCAGAAACACGGCATCCTGGTCGATCGCGATCACTGGGGTCAGCTGCTGCAGATCTTCACCGAGTCCATGCACGTGCGGCGCACGCTGTTCCTCGAGATCATCGAGCGGCGCGGCGCGATGACGTTCGGCAGCGGCAACATCAAGGCGCTGTACGAGGCCAAGGAGCGCGAGCTGGCCGGCGCCGAGTTCCCCGGCGCGGAACTCCCCGGCGCCGAGCTGTCCGGCGCCGCGCTTTCCGGGGCCGAGTTGTCGGGAGCTGAGGCATGAGCGGGCTCGAGTTCACGCTGTCCGAGGAAGAGATCGCGCTGCTGCCGTCCGACGAGGATGTCGCCTTCTACGCCGAGCACGGCTGGTACCTGTCGAAGAAGTTGCTCACCGACGACGAGACCGACGAGCTGGTCAACGCCAGCGAGCGGTACTACGCGGGCGAACGCGACCGGACGCTTCCGGTCCGGCCGCCGAAGCTCGCGTACTGGGATCCGTCCAAGGGCGAGGTCCAGCGGCACAACGACTACGTGCACTACGAGCACGACGGCCTGGCGAAGATCCTGCGCAAACCGCTGATCGGCGCGGTCGCGGCCCGGCTGGCCCAGGTCGAAGAGATCCGGATCTTCCAGTCCACGCTGATCTACAAGCCACCGGTAGCGGGCGAACCGTCGAACATCGTGCCCTGGCACTTCGACAAGCACTACTGGTCGTCCTCGTCGTCGGAGCGGATGCTGACCGCGTTCATCCCGTTCCACGACTGCCCGCCCGAGATGGGCACGATCACGATGGTCGACGGCAGTCACCGCTGGCGTGAGATCGGCTCCGACGACACCGTGGTCCGGCACTTCGCCGAACGCGACCGCTCGCAGCTGGAACAGATGCTGACCGAAAACGCCGAGTACAACGGCGTCGAGGTGGTCAAGGTGCCGATCACGATTCCGCGCGGCCACATGAACTTCCACCACTGCAAGACGTACCACGGCAGTGGTGCGAACGTCAGCGACCGCCCGCGCCGGGCGATTTCGCTGCACCTCCAGGACGGCGGCAACTCCTACCGCGAGTTCCCGCTGTCCGACGGCAGCCTCGCGTCGTACAACCACGACGCGGTGGTTCGCCGCACATCTGACGGGCGGCCGGACTACGCCGATCCCGACTTCTGCCCCACTCTCTGGGCCGATCGCTAAAGGAGCTTTGTCATGTCACGTTATGACTGGGGTCAGACCCACCCGGGCATCGAGCAGCTGGAGAAGGCCGTCAGTGCCGCGCGGGACAAGGTCGTGCAGCATCCGCTCTACGGCAACCTGGACACGCACGAGTCGCTGGTGATGTTCATGGAGCACCACGTCTTCGCGGTCTGGGACTTCATGTCCCTGCTGAAGTCCCTGCAGCGCGAACTCACCTGCGTGACGGTGCCGTGGATCCCGACCGCGCACACCGGCAGCCGCCGGCTGATCAACGACATCGTTATGGTCGAGGAGAGCGACGAGCTCGGCGACGGCTTCATCAGCCACTTCGAGCTGTACGTCAACGGCATGAAGGAGGCCGGTGCCGACACCACCGCGATCGACAAGCTGATCGACCTGCTGCGCGACGGCTCGTCGGTGACGGATGCGCTGGCTGTCGCTGGGGTGCCGCAGGCCTCGATCGACTTCGCCTCCACGACATGGGACATCATCGAGAACCAGCCCGTGCACTGCCAGGCGGCCGCGTTCGCCTTCGGTCGCGAGGATCTGATCCCCGACATGTTCACCCAGGTGGTCGCGGTCAACGAGCGCTCCAACCGGCTGAACACGTTCGTGGACTACCTCGAGCGGCACATCGAGGTAGACGGTGAGTTCCACACCCCGATGGCGATGCAGATGGTGACCGACCTGTGCGGCGACGACACCGCCAAGTGGGAGGCGTGCGCGGACACCATCAACACCGCACTCGCCGCCCGGGCCCGGTTGTGGGACTCGATTCTCGCCGCGGTCAAGGCCGGATGACTCCTGACTCGGCCGGCCTCTACCGGACCGTACGGCTGATCCGGCGCTTCGAGGAGCGCTCGATCGAGTTCGTCCGGTCCGGTGAGATCGTCGGCGGGATCCATCCGTACATCGGCCAGGAGGCGATCGCTGCCGGGGTGTGCGCGGCCTTGGCGGCGGGCGACCAGATCACCAGCACGCATCGCGGTCACGGGCACGTGCTGGCCAAGGGCGCGGATCCGGCGCGGATGCTGGCCGAGTTGATGGGCCGGTCCACCGGGCTGAACTCCGGCCGGGGCGGTTCGATGCACGCGGCCGACTTCGGCATCGGCATTCTCGGCGCCAACGCGATCGTTGGCGCCGCGGGATCGATCGCCACCGGCGCCGCCTGGGCGCATCGCCGCCAGGGCCGGGACACCGTGGTGGCGACGTTCTTCGGCGATGGCGCGATGAACGAGGGCATGCTGCTGGAGGCCTTCAATCTGGCCGCGTTGTGGCATGCGCCGGTGTTGTTCGTCTGCGAGAACAACGGGTACGCCACCACGATGCCGGTCGACGGCGCCGTGGCGGGCAGCATTCCGGCGCGTGCCCGGGCTTTCGGTATTCCGGCGTTCACGATCGACGGGCAGGACCCGGAGGCAGTGCTCGCGGCCGCCGCCACCGCGGTCAAACGGGCCCGCGCCGGTGGTGGGCCGACGTTCCTGGAATGCCTGACGTACCGGTTCGACGCGCATCACACGTTCGAGCACCGGTCGCGGCTGGACTACCGGTCCGCGGACGAACTGGCCGCCGGGCGTTCGCGTGATCCGGTGGAGATTCAGGGTTCGCGCCTGGCCGCGGAGGTGGTCACGGCGATCGACGCCGAGATCGAATCCGTGCTCGACGCGGCGGCGGACTTCGCGCTGGCAAGCCCGCACCCCTCGGCCGAAGGCGCGCTCGACCACTTGTACGCGATGAGGCTGCGATGAAGCTTTCGTATCTCAAGGCGCTCAACCGGGCTCTCGGTGACGAGATGGCCGGGGACGAGCGCGTTTTCCTGATGGGCGAGGACATCCGTGTCGCGGCGTCGAACCTGACCGCCGGACTGCACGCCCGCTTCGGCGACGACCGGGTGCTCGACACGCCCCTGTCGGAGCAGGCCTTCACGAACTTCGCGACAGGTGCAGCGCTGGCCGGGTTGCGCCCGGTGGTGGAGTTCCAGATCCCGTCGCTGTTGTTCCTGGTCTTCGAGCAGATCGCGAACCAGGCGCACAAGTTCTCGCTGATGACCGGTGGGCAGTGCCGGGTACCCGTCACGTACGTCGTACCGGGCTCGGGCTCGCGGACCGGGTGGGCCGGGCAGCATTCGGACCACCCGTACAGCCTGTTCGCCCATGTCGGGGTGAAGACCGTCGTACCGGCGACACCGTCGGACGCGTACGGCCTGCTGCTGTCGGCGATTCGCGACGACGACCCGGTGGTGCTGTTCGCCCCGGCGGCGGCCCTGCCGGTCCGCGACGACCTGGACTTCGCCTTGCTCGCGCCGGTTCCGCTCGGCGTGGGCCGGATCGCGCGGGCCGGTTCGGACGTCACGGTTGTTGCCCTCGGCCACTTGGTGAACGACGCGGTGGCGGTCGCGGACGAACTCGCCGGCCGGATCTCGGTCGAGGTCTTCGATCCGCGCACGGTTTATCCCTTCGACTGGTCCGGTCTGGGGGAGTCGCTGGCGAAGACCCGCCGGCTGGTCGTGATCGACGACTCGAACCGGTCCTGCGGTTTCGCCGCCGAGGTGATCGCGGGCGCCGTCGAACGGTTCCGGCTGGACACGCCGCCGCGCCGCATCACCCGGCCGGACGGCGCCGTACTGCCTTTTGCTCAAGCTCTCGATCGCGCGGTCCAGCCCTCCCGGGAGGACCTGTTGTCGTTACTCCTGGAGGTTTTCGGATGACTGCCGGCATCGAACAGACCACGTCCGCCTGGGAACGCCTGCCGGCCGCGGTGCGTACGGCGATGCTTGCCCGGGGCAAGGAGAATTGGGCCACGATCTACGCGGGTGTCGCCACCCACAACAAAGTCTGGCGCCCGCTCCGCCCGCCGATGCTGACGTTCGCGGAGTACGGCGCGATGACGGCGTTCTGCGATCGGCTGGCCGAACTGATCCTCCAGTCGTGCCGTCGGCGGGCCCGTACGGTCGGAGACCTGCGCCGCCTGCTCGGCGTACCGCCCGGGTACATCGAGTTCCTGGACGAGGAGGAGGTGTTGTCGGAAGACCTGCTGCTGGCCATCCGCCCGGACATCCTGCTCTCCGATGGCGTGGCCCGGGTGGTCGAGTGCAATATCGACAGCGCCTTGGGTGGTGCCTTCGACTCGGACGGAATCGCCGAGCGGTTCGTCGCGTCGTACGCCGGTGATCCCGTGCTCGAGGGCGTCCGGATCGAACCACCGCCGTCGGCCGTGGACGCGCGCTACTTCGCCATGCGCGACAGCCTCGGATTGTCCGAAGGCGCGAAGGTGGGACTGCTGTTCCACATGGGCGGCGACTACCCGGATACGCAGGACCCGGAGAAGCTGATCGCGCTGCTGCAACCGGTGTGCGACCGGGCCAAGCGCGCCGGCCTGGACGTCGTCGTACGACCGATGGAGTGGCTCGACCTCGACGACGAAGGCCGGCTCTGTGCCGACGGCGCGCCGCTGGACGCCGTACTGCGGTTGTTCATTCCGCAGGACGTGCCGCAGGGACGTGGTACCGACGCGTTGAGCAGCGCGCTGCGCGACGGGACCGTCCGGATGTTCACGTCATCGGCCGCGTGGTTGCTCGGCAACAAAACGATCTTCGCGTGGTTGTGGCATGACATCGACCTGATGACCCCGACCGACGCCGACCTGCTCCGCCGGCACGTCCCGCACACCTCGGTACTCACGCCTGCGGGGTTGGCGGACGCGGAGTCGGCTCAGGCCGAGCTCGTCCTCAAACCGGCCGGCACGTACGGCGGCGCCGGCGTAGTCGTCGGCCCCGAGGTCTCACCCGAAGTCTGGCGCGCGTCCCTCGCCACGGCGCTGGCGACGGGTGGGCAGGTCCTCCAGGAGTACGTCGCCGCGGACCGCCTCTCGATGCACTTCGTCGAGATGGAAACCGGCGAGGTCGTCGAAACGGAAGTCCCGTACTGCATCGCGCCGTACCTCTTCGGCCGCCAACCCGCCGGCGCCTACCTCCGCTTCCAGGTCCCCGGCGCCGGCTCCGTCGTCAACCTAGGCCAAGGCGCCCTAACCAGCGGCCTCCTCCTCACCGAATAACTGCATACCGTTCATCGGACCCTAGTAACGCGGCGTGTCGCCCTTCATCGGACGCTTCTGACCGGCCCCCGGCGCGTCATCGGACGCTTGTGACGCGGCGTGTCGCCCTTCATCGGACCCTTGTGACCGCAGCCAGCAGCCTGCCGCGCACGTTGCACCCCTCGGTCCGAGTCAGCCCTCTCCCGTGCTGACCGATACAAGCCGGCGATGACTGGAGGGCAGATTCGGACCGATGCGTTCCGAGGCGGAGACGGACGGGCTTCGCGGGAGTGGGCGGCGTGGTCAGAAGGGTCCAATGAATGCCGACACGCCGCGTCACAAGCGTCCGATGACGCGCCGGGACACGCCGGGACATGCCGGGGCACGCCAGGCGGAGGTGGGCCATTTTGGGTTAGGGGTGAAGGTGGGTGGTTAGGCGGTGGAGGGTTTGGGTGGTGGCGATGGCGTCGCTGCGGGCGTTGCCGTGTTTGCCGTCGGTGCTGTAGATGGTCGGGTCTTTTGAGGCCGGGTGGCTGGTCAGGTCGACGTGCAGGGTGCCGAGTTCGTGGGCCAGGGTGGCGGTGTGGGCGGAGAGGGTGCGCATGCGTTCGCCGAGACCCGCGCGGAAGTGGTCCGGGACCGCCGGGCTGTGGGAGACGTCGAACATTCCGATGGTGATGACCTCCGCGCCCGCTCGTTGCAGGCGCAGGATCATCGCGCGGAGTTCGGCGTCCACCGCCTCCGGGTCGTACCGGCTGCTGAAGGCGTCGTTGCCCCCGCACACCACCAAAGCCAGGTCCGGCCGGAAGTGCACGGCCGGTTCCAGCTGGGACTCGCGGACTTCCCGCGCGCGGAGCCCGCTCACGCCCAGGTTGAGGAATTCCACGCCGAGGGCGTTCGCCACCTGGGTGGTCCAGTGCTCGGGGTTGTATCCGGCGACGGGTTCGGTGGGGCCGCTTGCCACGCTGTCACCTAGTACGACGAATCGGTGCCACGGATGGCCCGCGACGAGTTCAGCGGCTTGGCCAGGGCGTAGGCAGTACGGATCGGGCGCGCCATCCATCCAACCGCAGCCCGGATCAAGCTCGTTGCGGATCACTGGGGACCTCCTCGGCGGTGGACGGCGTCCAACGTACGACGGGAATGAGCGTCACCACCAGGCAGATGCCAGCGGCAACCAAAAGCGCGTTCGTCAGCCCGAGCAGGGCGGTGCCTTGACCGGCGAGCAACGCGCCGATCGGCAGGCCCGCGAAGCACAACGAGCCGACCAGGCCGATCACCCTGGTTTGCAAGGCGACCGGCACTCGTTCGTACAGCATCGCGCCGAGCACGGGATTCACCGCGGCCAGGCCGACACCCGAGAGCAGGCTGATCACGCAGACCAGCAGCAGGCTGTCGCTCAGACCGAGGGCGAACAACCGGGGCGCGCCGCTGATCACCGCACCAACGACGAAGGCCAGTTGCAACGGCAGGCGCGTCGCGACGGCGGTGAAGAGAATGTTGCCGATCAGCGCGCCCGCGGCGAAGGCGCCGATCGCCAGGCCGAGGGCGTTCGCGGAGTGCAGGTGCTCGTTGATCCACAGCGGGATGAACACCGCCGTACCCGCGTTGCTGAACAGGTTGAGCGCGAAGATGATCATCACCATGCCCGCGAGGCGCTGGTCTTGGCGCAGGTAGCGGAAACCACCACTGAGCGCGGTCAGGTACGGCTCCCGCTCGGGCGGAACGGCCGGTTCCGCGGGCGCGGGCGGTCGCACCAGGGCCAGCACGATCACCGCGCAGATGGCGAAGGTGGCCGCGTCGATCCAGATCGCCGTGGTGACGCCGAACTGTGCGATCAGTACGCCGGCCAGGGGCGCGCCCAGCAGGGTCGCACCGCGGCTCAGACCTTCGTACGACGAGGTGACGCGGATGAGCTTGGCGCCGGCCAGTTCGGCCATCGGGCGGATCAGCGCGTTCTTGACCCGATCGCCGACGCCGCGCAGCGCGCCGATCACCGCGACCAGAACCAGCAGCGCGCCGAACCCGAGCTTCGGCGCCGCCGCGATCGCCGCCATCGCTACGGCGCTGCCGATATCGGTGCAGATCGAGGTTCGCCGCAGGCCGAAGCGATCGGCCAGGGGAGTCGCGAACACGCCGGTGATCAGGTACGGGATCATCTCGGCCGCCGCGACCAGACCCATCTTCGCCGGACTGCCGGTGGTGATCAGGACCAGCCAGGGCAGCGCCAGCACGGAGATCCGGCTGCCCACCGCCGACACGATGTCCGCGGTGATCAGCGCGATCAGCCCGCTGCGGTTCCTCACCCCACGTTCCCCGCGGCGTGCAAGGCGCGGAGGGCCTGTTTGTCGATCTTGGCCGAGCGGTTCAGCGGCAGCCGATCGACGAAGGTGATCCGCCCCGGCGCGTAGAGCTCGCTCAGGCGTTCCGTCACCAGGCCGATCAGCTCGGCCGGTTCAATGGTTGCTCCCGGCAACGGTACGACAAACGCGTGCGGCACCTCGCCGACGACCGGATCGGGTACGCCGATCACCGCCGCGTTCGCCACTTTCGGATGAGCCGTCAGGGCGTCCTCGATCGGGCGGCAGAAGATCGGCCAACTGCGGCGGCTGGTCACGATCATGTCCTGCCGTCGATCGACCAGGAACAGGTAGCCGTCCTCGTCCAGATAGCCGACGTCGTTCGTCCGGACCCAGCCGTCCACCAGTGTTTCGGCGGTGAGCTCCGGCTGACCGAAGTACCCGGCGAAGCTCAACCGGCTCGCGACCCAGACGGTGCCCGTTTCGCCGACGGGAAGGGCCTTGCCGTCTTCGTCGCGGATCTCAATTCGCACGTCGCCGTACGCCGTACCGCACGACTGCAGGCGTTCGGGATGGGCCGGGTCTTCGGTGAGCCCGGGCAGTGCGGTGATCACCACGGCCTCGCTCATCCCGTAGACGATCCGCAGTACCGGGCCGAACCGCGCGATGGCCTGCCGCAGCCGCGCGGGCGAGGCAGGCCCGGCGCCGACGTTGAACATGAACAGGCTGCTCGTATCGGCGCCGTCGAGCGCGGGATGATCCAGCACCTCATACAGCATCGGCGGCGTGACGAACGTCGAGTTGATCCGCTCGGCCTCGATCGTCGCGAGGAACCGGGCCGGGTCCCACTCGTCGCGCAGGAACAGGACGCCACCGGTGAACAGGTTGAACAGCGAGGTGATCTGCCCACTCGCGAGCCACATCGGCGAATGCGACAGGTGCCGCAACAGCGGATAACCCGCCGCCACGAACTGCCCGGCCAGCGTGATGATCTGCTCGTAGAAGCTCTGGCGATGGTGGACCAGCTTCGGCGTACCGGTGGTGCCGCTCGTCTGCAGGAACGAGTCGGGCTCGGGCACCACCACCCGCAGGTCGAACGCCGCACCGTCGTACGGCGCGGTCAGGTCGGGGCCGGTGCCACCCCGGCCGAGGCACAGCACGGGTACGTCGAGGCCGGCGGCGAGTTCGGCGCCGAGGCCGTTCGCGGGGTCGTAGATGAAGACGTCCGGCGCGGTGATCCGGACGAACTGGTCGATCTCGCTGCGGGCCGTGACCGGTGCGACCCACATCGAGCGGCAGCCCAGCAAGTGCAACGCCAGCTGCAGGATCGGGCCCTCGACGCTGTTCGCGACCATCACCAGTACGGCGCTACCGGGCTTGACGCCGGCGTCGCGCAGGGCGGCCGCACGAGCCAGTACGTCGGCGCGGAGCCGGTCGAACGTCACCCGCCGGTCCGGACCCACCAGCGCCTCGCGTGAGCCGAACGAGGCGAACAGCTCGAGAACGCGCCGAACGTAATTTTCCATCCGCCGTTCCCCCAAATGCCGGTCCGGTCAGCAAATGCCGGAAAGGCCGCCCGCCAGGTGTTTAGTGGACCTGTTTTCGGGCAGCACAAAGAGACCATTTGTCGATGATTGAGGCCCCCACGCCTCTGGCCAGACTCTAACCGCTCGGACGGATCGCTGCCAGCCCTTGAACAGAAGGTTTTCCCGGCCTTCACCATCGTTCGCAATTACCTAGAGATATGGCTCGTAACGCTGCGAAATGGGCGTAAATACCGGCCCGGAAACGATTGACGCGCAAACAGTGCTGCGACTACGTTTCCCGTCACCAATGAGCGCGCCCGGGGGGACGGGTTGTGCGTTGCAACGTGTGAGGGGCTCGAATCTCGTGAAGATCAGCAGAAGTTGGCAACCCGTCGCTGCCTCGGTGGCCTTGGCCTTGGTGGGATCCTCCGCGGTCACCGCCGGGGACCAGGTCTGGCAGGGCGGCAACAAGGAATGGATCGGGACCTGGGCGGCGGCCGTGACCCACGGCAACGCCACCGGCTCGACCAACGCCGGACTCAACAACCAGAGTGTCCGGCTCAACATCCGCACCAGCATCGGCGGCGACCGCCTGCGGGTGCGGCTGACCAACATCTACGGCGAGCAGGCCGTCGCGGTCGGCGCGGCGACGATCGCCCGGCCGAACAAGGCAACGCCCGAGCTGAGTGACATCGACCCGGCCACGGTGCGCACGCTGACGTTCAACGGTGGCAGCGCGTCCGCCAGTATGAACAAGGGCGCCGAGTTGCTGAGCGACCCGGTGGATCTGAAGCTGAACCCGCTCGAGGAGCTGGTGGTCAGCGTCTACTTCCCGACCGGCACCGGGCCGACCACCTTCCACTCGAACACCATGCACCACAACTTCGTCGGCCCGTCGAACCTGACCGCCGAGGCCGGTGGCGCCGGCTACACGACCACCCGCACCTGCTGCTGGTTCTTCGTGTCCGGCGTGGACGTCGAGACCAAGAAGGCGCCGGGCTCGGTCGTCGTACTGGCCGACTCGCTCGGTGACGGCAACGGCTCGACCTTCAACGGCAACAACCGCTGGCCGGACCAGCTGGCCGAGCGGCTCGACCGGGCCTGGGGCAAGAAGGCGCCGGGCGTGCTGAACGCGAGCCTGGCCGGCAGCCGGCTGAACCACGAGGGCAACGAGCCGGGCGCGGGCGGTTTCCCGGGCTTCAACGAGCTCGGCGTGAACGCGCTGGCCCGGGTGAACGAGGACGTGTTCAGCCAGACCGGTGTCGACACCGTGATCACCGATCTCGGTATCAACGACATCTGGATGTCGAACGACTCCGCCGACGCGATCATCGCCTCACTGCGGCAGATCAACGCCCAGGCCAAGCAGAAGGGCCTGCGCAGTATCGTCGCCACGCTCGCGCCGTACGAGGGCACGGGTGCTCCCGGCGTCTGGACCCCGGAGAAGGACGCGACCCGGATGGCGGTCAACGCCTTCCTGCGGTCGAGTGACGAGTTCGATGCCGTGCTCGACTTCGACAAGGTCCTGCGCGATCCGGCCCGCCCGAGCCGTCTGCTGCCCGCGTTCGACTCGGGTGATCACATTCACCCGAACGACGCCGGCTACCAGGCGATGGCCGACGCGATCGATCTCAAACTGCTGAAGTAGATCCTCGAAGTGGAAGCCGACGCGATCCTGGCCGCAGAGTTTCTGGAGCGGCAGGATCGCGTCGGTGACCGCGTACGTGATGGGCGAAGTGAGATTTCGGTGAACCTTGATGGCTCTTGACCCGCAGGTGCAGCGGATGCGTGCCGAGCGCGCGGCCGCCGACGTACCGCAGTTGTACACCCAATCCCTGGCCGAGGCGCGCGCCGCGGACCTGGCGTCGATCCAGGCGGCGGGTGGTGCGGTCGAACCGGTGCACGAGGTGATCGACCGGACGGTGCCGGGAGCCGAGGGTGAGCTGCCGATCCGGATCTACCGGCCCGAGGGCGAAGGGCCGTTGCCGACGCTGGTGTACTTCTTCGGCGGCGGCTGGACCTTGGGCAGCATCGACACCGCTGACGGGATCTGCCGACGGCTGGCGAACGCCGTTCCCTGTCAGGTGATCACGGTCGGATACCGGCTGGCCCCGGAGAACAAGTTCCCCGCCGCCGTACACGACTGTCACGAGGCCACTGCCTGGATCTCGGCCAACGCCGCGGAACTGCGGGTGGACGCGGATCGGCTGGCGGTTGGTGGCGACAGCGCCGGCGGTAATCTCGCCGCCGCGGTGACGTTGCTGGCGCGGTCCGGTGGGCCCCGGCTGGCCGCGCAACTGCTCGTATACCCGAACACGCGGTACGGCTCGGACACGCAGTCGATGCGTGAGGGCGACGACCCGTACCTGTTCAACAAGACCTCCGTCAGCTGGTACTGGAACCACTACCTGGCCGATCCGGCCGACGGCCTCAATCCGCTGGCTTCGCCGTTGCTGGCGGACCACTTCGCCGAACTGCCGAAGGCCCTCGTGATCACGGCCGAGTTCGACCCGCTGCGCGACGAAGGCGAGTTCTACGCCGAGAAGCTGTTCGCCGCCGGGGTACCGACCGTGCTCAGCCGGTACGACGGCATGGTGCACGGGTTCTTCGCGATGTCAGGCGTACTCGAAGGTGGCCGTCAGGCCATCGCCGAGGCGGCCGCGTTCCTGGCCGGGGCCTTCGACCTGAAACCGGCGGAGGCCGGTGATGACTGAGGCCGTTTGCCTGGCCGACTACGAATCCCTCGCGGCCGAGGTCTTACCCGCCGAGGTGTTCGACTTCGTCGCGGGTGGCAGTGGTGCCGAGACCACCTTGCGGCGCAATCGAACCGCGCTGGACGCCGTATCGGTGATTCCCAAGGTGCTTGCGGGCGTGGCCGAAGCCGATCCGTCGACCACCCTGCTGGGACAGTCCGTCGCCTTCCCGGTGGCGGTGGCGCCGATGGCCTACCAGCAGCTCGTACATCCCGATGGGGAACTGGGGCTGGCCAAGGCGGCGTCGGGCATTCCCTACGTCATCAGCATGCTGTCGAGCCATCCGCTGGAGGAGATCGCGGCAGCCGCCGATATCGCCTGGTTCCAGCTCTACTGGTTGCGGGATCGCGGTGTCGTGGAGTCGCTGATCGATCGTGCCGTGGCGGCTGGTTGCTCGGCCTTGATGGTGACCGTCGACGTGCCGGTGATGGGCCGGCGGTTGCGCGATGTTCGCAACTCCTTCGTACTGCCTACCGGTGTGATCGCGGCGAACCTCGTCGAGGGATCCACCGGCCGGGCTCATCAAGCGGCCGGGGCCGTGTCTGCTGTGGCGGCGCACACGGCCTCGGTCTTCAATCCGGCGCTGGGCTGGGACGACCTGGAGTGGCTGGCCGGCCGAAGTTCTCTTCCCCTTGTGGTGAAGGGAATTCTCGATCCCGAGGATGCCCGTCGCGCGGTCGCGATCGGCGCCGCCGGTGTGGTGGTGTCGAACCACGGCGGTCGCCAGCTCGACGGATCCGTTGCCTCGATCAACGCTCTGCCCGCTGTAGTGGATGCCATTGGCAACGACTGTCAGGTGTTGCTCGACAGCGGTGTCCGTGGCGCCACGGACATCCTGCGGGCGTTGGCCTCCGGAGCGGCCGGGGTTCTGCTGGGGAGGCCGTTGCTCTGGGCGTTGGCCGTCGACGATGCCGGCACGGCGCTGGTGCGGTTGCGCGACGACCTCATCGACGTACTGCTGCTGGCGGGTTGTGCCGATGTCGCGGCGGCGGCTCGGCTCGCCACCTCGCGGGAGAGCTGATGGATCTGGCGATCGAGGATCTGCATCCATCGCTGGGGGATCGCGCGTTGTTGTCGATGAACTTCCTCAACGAGGTGGCGCAGCACTATCCCGACGCGATCTCGCTCGCGGCCGGCCGGCCGTACGAGGAGTTCTACGACGTCGAGGACCTGCACTCGTACCTGCGGACCTTCACGGCGCACCTGGCCGAACGTGGGTACGACGAAGCGGCGATCCGGCGGACCCTGGTCCAGTACGGGCGGACCAAGGGCATCATCCACGAACTGGTCGCCGCGAATCTGCGCCTCGATGAGGGCATCGAGGTGGACCCCGAGTCGATCGTGGTGACGGTCGGCTGCCAGGAGGCGATGGTCCTGGTGCTGCGGGCGTTACGGGCCGGACCGGCGGACGTGCTGCTCGCGGTCGCCCCGGCGTACGTCGGACTGACCGGCGCGGCCCGGCTCGTCGACCTGCCGGTCCGGTTTGTTGCCGGCGGCGCCGAAGGTGTCGACATCGACGATTTGATTGCTCAGGTCAAACAAGCTCGCGCGGCAGGGTTGCGGCCGAGGGCTTGTTACGTGATGCCCGACTTCGCCAATCCGTCCGGGCTGAGCCTCGATCTCGAGATGCGACAGCGCTTGCTGGAGATCGCCGCCCAGGAGGATCTCCTATTGCTGGAGGACAATCCGTACGGCCTGTTCCCGGCGGCGGGCCACGAACGCCTGCCCACGTTGAAGGCTCTCGACACCGAACGGCGGGTCGTTTACCTCGGGTCGTTCGCGAAGACCGCGCTACCCGGAGCTCGGGTCGGGTATGTGGTGGCGGATCAGCGCGTCACCGGGGCCGGGTTGTTCGCCGACGAGCTGTCGAAGATCAAGAGCATGCTGACGGTGAACACCTCGGCGGTCGCGCAGGCCGTTGTCGGCGGCAAACTGCTGGAGAACGGCTGTAGCCTCATCACCGCGAACCAGCGCGAGCGCGAGGTCTACGCCTCGAACCTGCAGCTGCTGACAGACGGCCTCGCGGCGCACTTCCCGGATGGCGAAGTGAGCTGGAATGTGCCGGCGGGCGGGTTCTTCGTCGTCGTCACCGTGCCGTTCCCGGTGGATGACGCGCTGCTCCGACGTTCGGCCGAGCAGTACGGCGTGCTGTGGACCCCGATGTCCCACTTCTACGACGGCTCCGCGCCGGTGAACGCCCTTCGCCTTTCGTGCAGCGCGGTCAGCCGGGACGAGATCACCACCGGCCTCGCGCGGCTCGCGGATCTCCTGCGGGCCGAGCTCAAAACGGCAGCAGTGCGCGCGGAACTCAAAGCGGCAGCAGTGCGCTCGGAGCTCAAAGCGGCAGCAGGAGCTGCGGAAGCACCCGGCCAGGGATAGATCCGCTCGGGATGCTGCCGGTACGGCGCGCGCCGTGGCGTAGGTAGAACGGCTCGGCGAACGGATCGGAGTCGATCGTGAGTTCGTGCAGGCCTAGGTCTCGTGCGGTGATGACGGCATGGGCTAGGAGGGCCGATCCGACGCCCTGGCCGATCGCCGCCGGGTCCACGAAAAGCGCGGACAGCTCACCGGTACCGCCTTCGGCTGGCTCGAGCAGGTAGAACCCCTGCAACTCGGGGGATGCCGCCACCATCAGGTGGACGCCGTCACATTGCTCGGGCCGGATGGCCAGCTCATCCCGGCAAGCGGCCAGGAACTCCTCGTCGTACCCCCAGTGCCCCTTGCTGCGAACCGCCAGGTCCGACAACACTCCAGCCTCATCCGGCCGCGCCGCTCGAATCACCACCACCCCTGTATACCCGGCCCTCAGGTCGTTTCCGCGGGTGGTCGCCTGCGTTGCCCCCTGCCGAAACCGCTGCGGCGACCAGACGTGACCACTCACGGCAACTCCAGGGCGGGCGGAATTGGTCCTTGTTCGGAGGGTGGAATTGGATCTCAACGGCGGACCGGTTCGCTTCTAGCGTGGCTGGCGATGGAGTCGGCCGGGTGAGGGAGTGCCATGAACGAGAAGCTGTTCAGTCCGCAGTTGGTGCGGTTGTTGGTCGCGGTGCTGGGGTCGGGGCTGAGTATGTACCTGCTGACCTCGGTGGTCCCGCTCTACCTCGCGACCAACGGCGCGAGCGGTCTGGGCGCGGGCCTGTCCACCGGCGCGATGATGCTGTCCGCGGTGGCGGTCGAACTCGCCGTACCGCGCATGCTGGCCCGCTTCGGCTATCGCGACACCCTGGCCCTTGGGCTGATCCTGCTCGGCCTACCGGCTCTGGCCCTGCCATTGTCGACGGACCTCGTTCCCGTCCTGATCGTCTGCCTGATCCGCGGCGCGGGCCTCGCGATCCTGGTGGTCGGCGCCGTCGCGTTGATCGCCGAGGTGGCGCCCGCTCATCGCCGCGGTGAGGCGCTCGGCACGTACGGTGTGGTGGTCGGCGTACCGGCCGTGGCGGCTCTGCCGCTGGGCGTGTTCCTGGTCGATCGGATCGGCTTCACTGGTGTATTCGTCCTGGCGGCGGTTACCGCGCTGGCGAGTCTGACGATGATCCCGGGCCTCCCCACCGCGAAGGCCTCCGCCGGGGACCAGCACACGAACGTACTGAAGGGCCTTCGCGGCAGCGGATTGCCGAGGCCGGCGCTGGTGTTCGCGGCCGTGACGGTGGCTGCGGGTGTCGGCGTCACCTTCGTACCGCTAGCGGTTGCCGATGGCAATCATTCGGTGGTCGCCGCCGCCTTGCTGATCCAGGCCGCTGCCGCGCCCGTGGCCCGTTGGCTCGCAGGCCGGTACGGCGACCGGCACGGGGCAAACCGCCTGCTGCTGCCGTCGGTACTTCTCGCCACACTGGGCGCGGGATCCCTGGTGTTCATGTCGAACACCGCCGTGCTGTTCGTCGGCATGCTGCTGTTCGGACTCGGCTTCGGCGCCGCCCAGAACGTGACGCTCTCGATCATGTACGACCGCGTCCCGGTCCACCGCTACGGCCAGGTCAGCGCCCTGTGGAACCTCGCGTACGACGCCGGCTGGGGCGTCGGCGCCATCGCCTTCGGCCTGGTGGTCGCCGGCACCGGCTATCCCGTCGCCTTCGCCCTGACCACCCTCGTCCTCGCGATCGCCCTGGCCTTCTGCGTCAGAGTGCCCGCAGGTCCGGTTGGCCATTCTGGAGGCGGCGACCAAGTGCTCGGCCACCTAATGAATCCTACCGATGACTGTTTGGCTAGCTAGCGGAGAGACGCAGGGTTCGACCTGGGTCGTAAATACCGGCGGCGGGCTAGGGCTGCGGGAGGCGTTGGGGGGCCGACGCGATGATGGTAGGCATCCGGGATTGCTGACCGACCCAATCAGCCAAGTCGCCGTCGATGTAGCGGATGACCGTGAGAGTGTCCTCGTGCAGCGCGGCTAGCGGTTGGTTCCAGATGCGCTCGTGGTGGGCCAGTCGGTTGCGGAACTCGTTCAGACGGACTACCGGACGTTCGATGGTGGACCGGTCACGGTTTGGACTGTTGGGAAAGCCGCCGGCTATGGCGGGCCAGAGTGTGGTGTTGTATCTCCGAGCGAGCAGAAAACGCCAGAATCCAAAGCTCAGCTCGGCGATGACCTGCCCGTCGCTGACTGGCTTGCCTTTGCTTTGCACGCGGCCGCGAGCCTTCGCGATGTCGGCGGCCCCTTTCTGGTCCAGCTGACCTGCGAGCGCGTCAAGCCACGAGCCCTGGAGTCCACGTCGGCGATGGCGCTGGGCGAGTTGGCCGGCAACCCGGTTTCGAAAGATGACCTCAAGGTGGCCGAGGGTTTCCCACATAGCCGCAGAGGCTTCGGTATTCCACTGGTAGAAGGCCAGCGCCTTATCCTTATCGCCGTCGCAGTGGTCGAGGTACCCCTGAAAGCGGGGCGTGCCGAAGTGCCTGCCGGCGGCGCTCGCGATACGCCTTTGTAGGTCCTGGTTATGGTTCACGAGCGCTCACCTCCAAAGTGGCTATGTGTTAGTGTGGTATCCGAAGACCCCGGAACGGTCCCTGGTAGCTCCTTCGTGAGCAGGCCAAACCGCCGGGGTTTTGACTTTCAGGAACGGCAGTGTCGCTCAGATGCACTTGTTCCGCGTGATGCTCAGGCCTGGACGATTCGGGTGATCGCTTCGAGCTTCTGCTCGGCGGTCATTGCCACCTTCGCACCCTCAACGTGGCTACTGAGGACAGCTTTCACGTTCTTGCCGGGGTTAACGATGGCATCGATCACCTGCGCCCTGGGGCCGCCATCGCGGTCGTACACCCAGACGGTGTCTTCCTTACGGGGATTGATGACCTGTTCCCCGTCGAGCGCATTAAGTGGGAAGTAACCCAGGCCGGTGTCACGCAGGTTCTCCGCGATTTCGTTCAGGACCCACCGGCCTAGTTTGCGGTAGCCGAGCTCCTCTCTGAGCTCGCCAAGTGTGGCCTGAACCAGGCCGCCCTCAGCGCGGCAGCGTTCGGCGACGGTGTTCGCACCGACCTCAGCAGTCGTCATGTTGCCCCCTCTCTATGCACGATGCAAGCCCTCCCTGCAACATCACATACTCTACCAAGGCTGATATCATCTGTCAACGACGCCGCATATTATATTTGGTTTCTCGTCAATATGATTTCGCCCTGGGTGCGCGGGGGTGCTCCTGGCCGCCAGTGCGCCGGCGCCGTAGAGGGAACTCCGGAGATCGTTGTGGCAGCCTCGTTCCTGCGTGAACGTGCTGGGATTGCCACTGTCGAAACTTCTGTGTCCAACGGGCGCGTCCCTCGGGTAAGTAGAACGAGACACATGCGCGGAGGGATAACGGGCCACTCGCGGTCAGGAGTGGGGGCCGCTCAAGCGACGGGGTCAGAGTTTGCGGAGGCGGACCCATTTGACGGCGTGGTCGGCGCCTTTACGGAGGACCAGGGTGGCGCGCGAACGGGTGGGCAGGATGTTCTCCTGCAGGTTCGGGCCGTTGATGCCGTCCCAGAGTGACTCGGCCTTGGCGATGGCCTCTTCGCGGGACAACTCGCCATACCGGCGGAAGTAGGACTCGGGGTCGCGGAAGGCCGTTTCCCAGAGTTTCAGGAAGCGGTGCACGTACCAACTGCGGATGTCGTCCGCGGCGGCGTCGACGTACACCGAGAAGTCGAAGAAGTCGCTGACCGCCAGCCCACTCTTGCCGTCGCCCCGGCGCGGAGCGGGCTGGAGCACGTTGAGGCCTTCGAGCAGCAGGATGTCGGGCTGCTCGACGGTGGTGCGTACGTCCGGCAGGCGGTCGTAGTGCAGGTGCGAGTAGACCGGCGCCTCGGCGTTGTCGATACCCGACTTGACCTCGACGACAAAGCGCAACAGCGCCTTGCGGTCGTACGACTCGGGGAAGCCCTTGCGCTGCAGTAGGCCGCGCCGTTCGAGTTCGGCGTTCGGCCAGAGGAAGCCGTCGGTGGTGACCAGGGCGACGCGAGGGTGCTCGGGCCAACGGGCCAGCAGTTCGCGCAGCAGTCGGGCGGTGGTGGACTTGCCGACGGCAACGGATCCACCGATACCGATCACGAACGGCGTCCGGGTGGCGGCGGGTTTGCCGAGAAAGGCCTCGGTGTCCGCGTGCAGGGCCCGGGCGTGCCGGACGTACAGCGAGAGGATCCTCGACAACGGCAGATAGACCTCGCGGACCTCGTCGATGTCGATCTCGTCACCGAGGCCACGGAGCCGCTCGATCTCCTCGGGCGTCAGCGGTGACTCGGTGGTCTCCGCCAGCGCGGCCCAGGCGGCGCGATCCAGCTCGGTGTAGGGAGTCACCTCCCGGGGCGGCTGCAGCATGACCCCATTCTTCCCACACATCGCCCCCGAGCGCGCCGAGACCGACGTCACGTACCAGGCGTTAGTGTGGCCGACATGTGCGGAATCGTCGGATATGTCGGCGCGAAGTCGGCGCTGGAAGTGGTACTGGAAGGCCTGCGGCGGCTGGAGTACCGCGGCTACGACTCCGCGGGTGTGGCGGTTGTCACAGCAGGGCCCGACACGGCCCACGGCCTGATCATCGCGAAGAAGGCCGGAAAGATCGCGAATCTGGACAAGGAACTGGCGGCTCGTCCGCTGCCGCCGTCCACTACCGGCATCGGGCACACCCGCTGGGCCACCCACGGCCCGCCCAACGATCGCAACGCGCATCCGCACTCGAACAACGCCGGCCGGGTCGCGGTCGTGCACAACGGCATCATCGAGAACTTCGCGCTGCTGCGGGCCGAGCTCGAGGCCCGCGGCAACGAGCTGAGCTCCGATACCGACACCGAGGTGGTCGCGCACCTGCTGGGCGAGCTGCTGCCCGAGGCGGACGGTGATCTGGCCGAGGCGATGCGCCGGGTCTGCCGCCGGCTGGAAGGCGCGTTCACACTGGTCGCGGTGCACGCCGACGCGCCGGACGTGGTGGTCGGCGCTCGCCGGAACTCCCCATTGGTGGTCGGCGTCGGCGAAGGCGAGAACTTTCTCGCCTCGGACGTGTCCGCCTTCATCACGCACACCCGCGACGCCATCGAGCTCGGCCAGGACCAGGTCGTCGAGCTGCGCCGCGAAGGTGTCACGGTCACGAACTTCGACGGAACGCCGGCCGAGACCACGCCGTTCCACGTCGACTGGGACATCTCCGCCGCCGAGAAGGGCGGATACGACTACTTCATGCTCAAGGAGATCGCCGAGCAGCCGAAGGCGATCGCGGACACCCTGCTCGGCCGGTTCACGCCCGAGGGGCGGCTGCACCTGGACGAGATGCGGCTGTCCGACGACGACCTGCGCGAGGTCGACAAGATCATCATCATCGCCTGCGGTACGTCGTTCCACGTCGGGCTGATCGCCAAGTACGCGATCGAGCACTGGACCCGGATCCCGTGCGAGGTGGAACTGGCCAGCGAGTTCCGTTATCGCGACCCGATCGTGGACCGGTCCACGATGGTGATCGCGATCAGCCAGTCCGGCGAGACCATGGACACCCTGATGGCCTTGCGGCACGCCCGCGAGCAAAAGGCCAAGGTGCTGGCGATCTGCAACACCAACGGTTCGACCATTCCGCGCGAGTCCGACGCGGTGCTCTACACCTACGCCGGTCCGGAGATCGCCGTCGCGTCGACCAAGGCCTTCCTCACTCAGATCGTCGCGACGTACGTGATCGCGCTCTACCTGGCCCAGGTACGCGGCATCAAGTACGGCGACGAGATCACCGCCATTCTCGCGGACCTGGAGAAGACCCCCGCGGCCGTCGCGAAGGTGCTCGAGTCGGTCGAACCGGTGCGGCAGCTCGCGCGAGAGCTCAAGGACGCCAAGTCGGTGCTGTTCATCGGCCGGCACGTCGGTTATCCCGTTGCCCTGGAAGGCGCGCTGAAGCTGAAGGAACTCGCCTACATGCACGCCGAGGGCTTCGCCGCCGGTGAGCTGAAGCACGGCCCGATCGCGTTGATCGAGGAAGGCCTGCCCGTTTTTGTCGTCGTACCGCCCAAGGGCCGCGACGTACTGCACGACAAGATGGTCAGCAACATCCAGGAGATCCGGGCCCGCGGGGCGCGCACGATCGTGCTGGTCGAGGAGGGCGATCACTCCGTCGACCCGTATGCCGATCACGTGATCCGCCTGCCGAAGGTGCCAACCCTGCTGCAGCCGCTGGTCGCGACCGTGCCGCTGCAGGTGTTCTCCTGCGAGATGGCGACGGCCAAGGGCCACGACGTGGACCAGCCCCGCAACCTGGCGAAGTCGGTCACGGTCGAGTGATAGTCGGCGTGGGCATCGACGTGGTGGACGTGGCCCGATTCATGGAGACGCTGGAACGTACGCCCGGGCTTCGGACGCGGGTGTTCACCCCCGCCGAGGCATGCAAACCGCCCGCTTCACTGGCCGCGCGGTTCGCCGCCAAGGAGGCGCTGGCGAAGGCCCTCGGCGCTCCGGGCGGTATGCACTGGCACGACTGCGAGGTGCGCAGCGACGACGACGGCCGGCCCTGGCTGGAGATCACCGGTACGGTCGCCGATCAGGCCGCGCGCCTCGGCGTACAGAGCATGCACCTGTCGCTGAGCCACGACGCGGGTATCGCCTCCGCGGTCGTCGTACTGGAGGGATGAGAATGCGCCGCGCCCACTCCGTCGAACAGGTCCGCGCCGCCGAAGCCACCTTGCTGGCGCAACTGCCCGGCGGCACGTTGATGCAGCGCGCGGCGTACGGCCTGTCCGTTGCCATCGGCAACCTTATCGGTTTTGTGTACGGCGCTCGCGTGGTGCTGCTGGTCGGCTCGGGGGACAACGGCGGAGACGCCTTGTATGCGGGCGTTCTCCTGGCCCGGCGCGGTGCCTCGGTCACCGCCGTACTGCTGTCCGACAGGGCCCACGCCGAAGGCCTCGCCGCCCTGCGTCGCGCGGGTGGCCGGATCGGCGCGGCCGAGGACATTCCGGGCGCGGATGTGGTGGTGGACGGCATCGTCGGGATCGGCGGTCGTCCCGGGCTCAAGCCGGAGGCCCTCGCTCTCGTGCAGCTGGCGGCGCGGCATGGCGTGCCGATGGTGGCTGTCGATGTGCCTTCCGGGGTGGACGTCGATACGGGCGAAACCCCTGAGCCGCATGTGCGGGCGGATCTGACGGTCACGTTCGGGACGCACAAGGTCTGCCATCTGGTTGATCCCGCGGCGGCCGCTTGTGGCACGGTCCACCTCGTCGACATCGGGCTGGATCTTCCGCCGGCTACCGCGGAGGCGTTCCAGGCGGAGGATGTGCGCTCGCTTTACCCGGTTCCGGATGGGGAATCCGACAAGTACTCGCGCGGGGTGCTCGGGTTGATGGCCGGCTCGGCGCAATACCCGGGCGCCGCGGTGATCGCGACCTCGGGCGCCTTGGGTGGACCCGTCGGCATGATCCGGTACGTCGGGCCGGATTCGGTGGCGGCGGAGATCCGCGCGGTACATCCCGAGATGGTCCATGGTGAAGGCCGGGTTCAGGCCTGGGCGGTCGGTTCCGGTCTGGGCCAAGCGCTGGACAAGCAGGCTGTCGCGCGGTTGCTGGCTGGGCCGGAACCGGTCGTGGTTGATGCGGATGGCCTGACGGCGATCGACGGGCCGGTCGCGGCTCCGGCGTTGCTCACGCCGCATGCGGGTGAACTCGCCCGGCTGCTCGACGTACCGAGAGCCGAGGTGGAAGCCCGGGGGTTGGAGCACGCGCGTATGGCGGCGGAGCGGTTCCAGGCGACGGTTTTGCTGAAGGGGTCCACGACGGTCATCGCGGCACCGGATGGGCGGGTCCGGGTCAATACCAACGCCAGTGCCTGGCTCGCGACGGCCGGGTCAGGCGACGTACTCGCCGGCCTCTGCGGCTCCCTGCTCGCCTCCGGGTTGTCCCCGTTCGACGCCGGAGCCGTCGGCGCCTACCTCCACGCCGCTGCCGCCCACCTAGCCGCGGACGGCGCCCCTTTAACCGCCATGACCCTAGCCACCCACCTCCCCGCCGCCACCCGCCACACCCTCACCCCCTAACCGCCACCCACGCCAAGCCACCTCCGCCCCACCCTCACCCACGCCTCGCCACGTCCCACCGCGCCTCCTCGTCCGGCGGCACCTATCGCCGCCATGCCTCGGCCAGGCCGCCTCCCACTGCCGAGGCCTCCCACTGCCGAGGCCTCCCGCGTCTCGCCGGGACGGGCTTTCCGATTCCGACCGTCGGCGGTCGGAACGGGGGGTGGACCCGTCAGATTTCGCACGTCCACCCCCCATTCCGACGGCCGACGGTCGGAATCCGGGCGCCTCGGCGGGACTGTCAATTTTTCGGTGTAACTGGTTGGTTGGGTTTCTAGTTCTTGGTGGCGGACAGGCGTCCGTCGAAGGTGATGTCGAAGGCGTTGAGTGCTGCTTTCCAGCGGTTGGTCCAGCGTTTGCGGCCTTTGCCGGTGGGGTCGAGGCTCATGATGGCCAGGTAGACGCACTTGAGGGCGGCTTGGTCGTTGGGGAAGTGACCGCGGGCGTTCACGGCTCTGCGGATGCGGGCGTTGATGGACTCGATCGCGTTGGTGGTGCAGATGATCGTGCGGATCTCGGTGTCGAAGGCCAGGAACGGCACGAACTCGGCCCAGGCGTTGGTCCACAGCCGCACGATCGCCGGGTAGCGGGCTTCCCACTTGTCGCTGAAGTCGGCGAATAGGTCGAGTGCGGCCTGCTCGGTCGGTGCGGTGTAAATGGGTTTGAGGTCTTTGGCGATCGTGGCCCAGTCCTTGCGGGAGGCGTAGCGGAAGCTGTTGCGCAGCAGGTGCACGATGCAGGTCTGCACGATCGCCGGTGGCCACACGGTCGTGACCGCATCCGGCAGACCTTTAAGGCCGTCACACACCACGATGCACACATCGTTCACGCCGCGGTTCTTGATCTCGGTCAGCACCCGCAGCCAGTACTTCGCGCCTTCACCGTCGCCGTGCTCGCCGGCCCACAAGCCGAGGATGTCGCGGGTTCCGTCGACGGTGACCGCGAGCGCGATATAGATCGGCCGGTTCGCGACCTGCCCGTCGCGGATCTTCACGTTGATGCAGTCGATGAACACCACCGGATACACCCGGTCCAGCGGCCGGTTCTGCCATTCGGCCATTCCGTCCATGACCCGGTCGGTGATCGTGGAGATCGTCTGCTTCGACACCTGCGTCCCATAGATCTCGGCCAGATGCGCGCAGATCTCACCATGGGTCAACCCTTTGGCCGACAACGAGATCACCAGATCATCGATCCCCGACAACCTGCGCTGCCGCTTGGCCACGAGCTTGGGCTCGAACGAACCGTCCCTGTCCCGCGGCACCGCGATCTCCACCGGCCCGGCCTCGGTCAGCACCGTCTTCGAGCGCTTACCGTTGCGCGAGTTCGAGCCATTACGCCCAGCCGGATCATGCTTGGCATACCCCAAATGGTCATCCAACTCGCCCTCGAGCGCCGCCTCGGTCACCAACTTGGTCAACCGCCCCAGCAACCCACCTTCGCCGGTCAACTGCAAACCCTCGGCCCGCGCCCGCTCGGTCAACCCACGAATCAACTGCTCATCCACCACACCCGGCGCAGCAGATCCCATCGGTGTCACATCAGTCACAGAGGTCTCCTCAGTCCTCAGGAGTTACACCGAAATTCTTACAGTCCCGCCTCGGCCAAGGGGCCGGGCTGAGCTGCCTCGGCCGAGGGGGCGGGCTGAGGCGTCCGCGGCTGCCGGGCGGGAGCTAGGACAGGGTCCAGCGTTGGTTGGCGGCGTCGTGTTGGGTCCAGGTGATGACCTCGGCGCCGTCGGCGGTTGAGGCCCAGCTGACGTCGAGTGCGCGGGTGGTCGCCTTGCAGGTGACGCGGTAGGTGCCGGCGCGATCCGGATCGAGATACCAGCGTTGGTCGTCGCGTCCCGCCCAGGCCGTCTGCGACACCGGTTGGCCGGCGCAGGTCAAAGCGAGTCGGCTGGCCTCGTTCGTGATCCGGTACGAGCCGTCGGTCTGCCGCGCGAGCGCCCACCGTTGGGTGGGACTTTGGCTCGGCGTGCGCTGGAGTACGGAGTCGAGCGCCTTGCCGCTGTGCAACGCGGTCAGTCGATAGGTGCCGTCAGCAACGATCGGCGCGTCCGTGAGCACCGGTACGCCGTTGCGCCAGGCAACTTCGGTGACGTGCAGACCGCGACCACCCGAGGTGAGCGCGTGGAAGGCGAGGTGGTCGCCGATGACGTCCTGGCCGCCGGGATTGCGGATCGAACCAGGCCAAGTGGTGTTGTCGATCACCGTGCCCTGCTTGGCGAACGGTGCGGTCAGGCTGGTACCGACGGCGTACTTGACATGGTAGTTCGCGTCCCACGCATCGGCCGAGTAGAACAGTACGAACCGCCCGTCGCGGCGCACGATGATCGGGGCGTCGAGCACGGTCCGTTCGTCACCACCCGCGTCGGCGGTCAGCAGTTTGTGCCGTTCGCCGATCCAGTTGATGCCGTTCGCCGCGGTCTCGTGGATCCAGACCGACGCGGGCCGGCCGACGGAGTTCGCGTCGTCCTTGTAAACGAGATAGCGCCGGCCGTCGACGACGAGACTGGCCGGATCGATGTTGCCGTGGTCGAACGCGTTGCAGATCAGCGGTTCCACGCCCACCGGCGTGAACGGGCCCGTCGGCGTGCCGGCCGTCGCGGCGCCGATGCACTGGAGCCCGCTGGTGTGCCGGGCCGTGTAGTACATCAGGTAAACGCCGTCAGCCCGTTGCGAGACATCTGGCGCCCACACCCGATACGTGCCGCTGCCTGGGTCGAACGCGACCCACCCAGGCAGCCGCGGCAAAGCGTCCACGCCGTCGGTGGTCCACGGCCCGGTGATACTCGAGGCCTGGGCGATCGGGATGTTCACCAGCCGGCCGTCGTACGACGCGTTGGTGGAATAGGCGTAGTACGTCGTACCAGCCTGCAGGAGATCCGCATCGGGGAAGTCCCGGCTGATCAACGGCTGCGGCGCCTCGGTAGCCGCGGCCTCGGGGCTCTCTGCCGCGGCGGTTTCTGCGTTGGCGGGGGTGGTCAGGGCGGTAAGGGTGGCGAGCGTGAGCAGGGCGGCGGTGAACAGGCGGAGCGGCATCGGCGGCACCTCGACCTCAGCGGTTTCAGGGGGAGGCGGCGAGCCTAGATACGGGCGCCAGCCGGCGCAATGGCCTTCGATCCAGGTGGAAACCCTCAGGCTGTACGGCGGTGGGGTCAGGGCTTGCCGGTGAGTTCGAGGCCGGAGCCGCCCGCGCCGCGGAGGGTCAGCTGGGAGCCGTCGATGGTGAAGGTGACCGTGCCCTTGAGCACCTTGACCATGGCCTGTTCGAGCTTGGCGGCGTCACCGGCGCAGGCTCGGCGGGTCAGCCCGATGGGACCTACCTGCAGGTTGTTGCCGTTGACGGTCGCGGGCCCGGTCAGCGAGTTACACCCGGTCGAACCGGTCACCTTGCCGTCGGCGAACTCGAGGTACGCCTTCTCCATCCCGGCCTGATGCGAAACCGAGTCGCCCTGGATCAGGCTGTTCAGAGTCCAGCGCGTGCCGTCGAGGGGCAGGGTCGGCTCGGTCGCGTCGGTCAGTACGAGCGTGGTGGTCGCCGACGTCACCGTCAGCCGGTCGCCCTCGACCTGCCAGCTGGGCTTGGCACGAAGAACCTTGTGAAGCCATTCGTCCTGGGCATGGCGAGCCGCGTCGCAGCCCATCTCGGTGGTGGCGAGATCTTCGACCGTGAGCGTTCCGCCCGAGGTGGTAACCGGCGACTGCATCGAGTTGCAGCCCGCGTCCGCGATCAACCGGCCGTCGGCGGTGAACTGCAGCCGCACCTTGGTCCGCGGTGCCAGCGCCCTCGGTTTGCCGTTCTCGGTGATCGAGGTGGAGAGAAAGGTCCGGTCCCGCAGGCGGTCATCCGTACTGCCGCCACCCGGACTCGTCTCGTTGCCGCAGCCGGCCGCCGCGAGGGCAAGACCGGCGATCAGGAACACCACGCTGCGCATCTTCACAACGATAAGACGCCAACCAACCACGCCCGGTTGTCCCCCCACCGCCTCGGGTTCTTCCCTCCTCGGGTCGCCCGGCCGCGTCCGGTCGCCGTATTCCGACCGTCGACCGTCGGAACGGGGGGTGGACCCGTCAGATTTCCCACGTCCACCCCCTATTCCGACCGCCGACGGTCGGAATAGGCGACGGCCCGGAACGGCGGCTCAGCGCCGAGGGGGCGGGGCGGGTGGTTGGCGTTAGTCGCGGAGGTGGGGGTGAAGGAGTTCGGCGGCGCGGTCGGTGTCGGCTTGGCTGGTGGACAGGTGGAAGGAGAGGCGCAGGCGGCCGGCGCGGACGGCTCCGACGATGCGGGCCGCCTTCAGGAGTTCCGGTACCTCGGGATCCGCTACCGCCGACACGATGGCCGAGTTGGACGGACGCAGACCACACGCCGTACGGAATCGCGCGGCCAGACCAGTCGAATGCGCATGCAGGGTCTCCGCCCCGATGTCACGAAGCAGCTCCAGCGCCGGCGCCGCCGCGATCCACGAGTGCCACGCGGGGGAGAGGTCGAGCCGTCGTGCGTCCGGGGCCAGTCGCAGCGGGCTGCCGTAGATGCTGTCCCACGGGTCCTGCCCGGCGTACCAGTTGGCGTTTGCCGGGATGATCTGGTCGAGCAGATCGGCCCGGACGCTGAAGTACGCCGTGCCGCGAGGCGAGAGCAGCCACTTGTAGCCACTGGCCACGGTGAACGCGTACTGCGAGGCGTCGACCGGTAACCAGCCGGCGGCCTGGGTGAGGTCCACGAGCATCTCGGTGCCAGTAGCGGCGCAGGCGGTCCGGAGTACGTCCAGGTCGGTGACGTAGCCGTTGGACGACTGGACCGCCGACACCGCGACCAACGTGGTGCCTGGCCGTACCTCGTCCGCGAGGCGCTCCAGCGGGACCTCCCGCACCTTGATGCCACGCCCGGCCTGCGCGAGGAACGGGAAGAGCAGGCTGGTGAACTCGCCTTCGCCGATCAGCACCTCGGCACCGTCCGGCAGCCACCCCGCGATCAAACCGACGTACGGCGAGGCCTGGCTGCCGGTCGCCACCAGGTTCGGGTCGAGCCCGCACAGTTCGGCGTACGCCCGGCGCGCGCGGTTGACCGAGGCGTCGTACTTCGGCGGGTACGCCGTACCGCTGCGCCACTCGTACAGGGCGTCCTGCAGTTCGTGCCAGGCGTGCCGCGGCGGCAGGCCCAGCGTGGCGGTGTTCAGGTAGATCAGGTCCGAGTCGAACAGGGCGCGGGCTTCTTCCAGCCGGGTCGTTTGCTCAGGCGTCATGTAGTCCAGCCTGACCGCCGACCGGCTGGCGGAAAAGGCCGAACTGCTGAGCCCAACCCAAAGCTCTGCTTTGATAAGCCGGTGGACCCACGCCGGTTGCTCATCTTCCGTACGGTGGCCCGGCTCGGCTCGCTCTCAGCCGCCGCGGCCGACCTGGGCTGGACCCAACCGGCCGTCGGTCAGCACATGCAGCGGCTGGAACGCGAGCTGGGCCTGCCGTTGATGCTGCGCTCGGTGCGCGGAATCACCCTCACTCCAGCCGGTACGGCGTTGCTGGCGCACGCCGACGCGATGGCCGCCAGACTTACCGCGGCCGAGGAGGAACTTCGCGAACTGGCCACGCTGCAAGCCGGTTCGCTCCGGATCGCGGCGTTTCCCTCCGCCTGCGCGGTGCTGGTGCCGCCGCTGCTGCGTGAATTGGCCGATCGCGCGCCGCAACTCGACGTACGACTGACCGAGGTGGAACCGCCCGAGGCGCGGGCGCTCGTGCTGGCAGGTGATGCCGATGTGGCTCTCACGTTCGACTACGGGCCTGCGCCGGAGTCGGCGGAGCTGATAGCGGTCCAGCTGTTCTCCGATGAGCTGCGGGCGGTGGTCGCCGCGGACCACCCGTTGGCCGCGCGCAAGCGGGTAGCACTGACCGATCTGGCGGCGGAACGCTGGGTGGCGGGTTGTCCCAGGTGCGAGACCCATCTGCTGCAGCTGAGCGAGCAGGCCGGATTCGGCCCGGATATCCGGCATCGCAGCGACGACTACGTGGTGGTGCAACGCCTTGTCGCCGCGGGCCTTGCTGTCGCGCTGCTGTCCGATCTCGCCTTGGAGGCCGCGCCGACGGCCGGTGTGGTCGCCATTCCCATTCGCCCCCGGCCGGGTCGACGCGTTGAGGTGCTGTTCCGGCCGGAGCTGGCCGGCAGCGCCGCGGTCACCACGGCCCTGGACGTGCTGCATCGGCAATCGGCGGACCGCTGAACCCATGAGAGGCTCGGGTGTGGCTTATCCCGAGTTGGTGATCTTCGATAACGACGGCGTACTGGTGGATTCGGAGCGGCTGGCCAATACGATCCTGGCCGAGTTGCTCACCGATGCCGGACTGCCCTACACCTTCGAGGAGGCGGTCCGGGATTTCATGGGCGGCAGCATGGTCTCGATGCGGACGAAGGCCGAGGCACGACTTGGTTCGGCGCTGCCCGCGGATCTCGAGGATCGGTATCACCAGCGGCTCTTCGACGGCTTCGCCACCTTGCAGGCCGTGCCCGGGGTCGAGGCCGTTCTGGATGCGCTCGACGCCGCCGGTACGCCGTACTGCGTCGCCTCATCCGGAACGCACCAGCGGATCCGGACGGCTCTGACCGCGGTTGGCTTCTGGTCCCGGTTCGAGGGGCGCGTTTTCAGCGCGGAGGACGTCGCGCACGGCAAGCCCGCGCCGGACCTGTTCCTGCACGCGGCGGCCGCGCTGGACACCAAGCCGGACCGGTGTGCCGTGATCGAGGACAGCCCGCTCGGGGTGGCGGCGGCCAACGCGGCGGGCATGACCGTCTTCGGCTACGCGGCGATGACCCCGCCGGACCGCCTGGCCTCCGCCGACGCGACGTTCCACGAAATGGCCGCCCTGCCAACGCTGCTCGACCGCTCCTGAGACACTTGAGGAGCTATGAACTCCTCGAACCACCCGGCGCTGCGCGCGGAGGCGGTGGTCGACCTCGGTGCGATCCGGCACAACGTGGCGACCCTGCGGGCCGTGGCCGCCGGTGCCCAGTTGATGACCGTGGTGAAGGCCGATGCCTATGGCCACGGTCTGCTGCCGGTCGCCCGGGCGGCGCGCGAGGCCGGGGCGGACTGGATCGGGGCCGCGGTGATCGAGGAGGCCCTCGCGCTGCGTGCCGGTGGTGATACCGGCCGTATCTTCTGCTGGCTGACCGCGCCCGGTGAGGACCTGACCGCCGCGGTTGCCGCTGGCATCGACCTGTCGGCGTCCGCGCCCTGGGGTATCGACGAGCTCGGCGCGGCCGCCCGTACGACAGGGACCATCGCGCGGGTCCACCTCAAGATCGACACCGGGATGGGCCGAGCCGGCGCCACTCCGGAGGATTGGCCCGAGCTGGTCCGGGTGGCCCAGGCCGCCGAGGCCGCCGGACTGATCGAGATCGCGGGCATCTGGTCGCACCTCGCGATGGCCGACGACCCGAAGAACCGGGTGAACGACCAGCAGCTGGAGATCTTCCAGGCGGCGGTGGATGACGCCGGGGCGCTGGGAGTGCGTCCGCCGTTCCGGCACATCGCGAACTCCGGTGGAACGCTCCGCCTGCCCGCGAGCCACTTCGACCTCGTGCGGCCCGGCCTCGCGACGTACGGGCTGTCGCCGTTCGGCCGCGCCATCACCTCCGCCGAGCTGGGACTGCGCCCCGCGATGACCTTGCGTGCACGGCTTTCGGTCGTGAAACGCGTTCCAGCGGGTACCGGAATCTCCTATGGGCATACCTACGTCACGCCGGTGCCGACCACGATCGGCCTGTTGCCGCTCGGGTACGGCGACGGGGTACCGCGGCATGCGTCGGGCACCGGTCCGGTCTGGGTGGCGGGGGAGCGCCGCAGCATCGTCGGCCGGGTCTGCATGGACCAGAGCCTCATCGATCTCGGCGACGACCCCGTGCAGCCGGGCGAGGACGTCGTGCTGTTCGGCCCCGGCGATCGCGGCGAACCGACCGTCGACGACTGGGCCGACGCCGCCCAGACCATCAACTACGAGATCGTCACGCGTCTCGGCGCCCGTGTGCCCCGGACGTACGTTGAGCTGGACCGGACCGGAGGGGCAACCGGCTGATGGCAAATGTTGGACGCACCGCCGGCCTGATCGGGGCGGCGGTCGGGGTACTCGCGGCCGGAGCCGCCGCGGGTGTGGCCGTTGAGCGCGCGGTGATCGGGCGGCGGTCGGGCCAGCGGGCCCAGCTCGAGGCCGAGCCGTTCGGATCCCTGCGCGGTGACGCCCGGGTGTTCACCGCCGACGACGGCGTCGAGCTGTACGTCGAGGTGGACGCGCTCAAACGGTCGCGTCGGCAGCCGCCGGAGCCGGCCAAGCGCAGGCTGATGCGCAAGCCGGTCGAGCAGCCCGAGGACCTGACGCTGATCTTCGTACACGGCTACGGGCTGAACATGGACTGCTGGCACTTCGAGCGCCGGGACCTGGCCGGTATCGGCAAGATGGTGTTCTACGACCAGCGCTCGCACGGGCGGTCCGGCCGGTCCCCGCAGGAGAACGTCAGCATCGACCAGCTCGGCCGCGACCTGTTCGGCATCTTCGAGGAGTTCGCGCCGAGCGGCCCGGTGATCCTGATCGGCCACTCGATGGGCGGTATGTCGATCATGGCCCTGGCCGAGCAGCATCCCGAACTGTTCGGTGATCGCGTCATCGGCGTCGGCCTGTGCTCCACCAGCGCGGGCGGGCTGGACGAGACCTCGATCATCTTCCCGGGCTGGCCCGGCCGGTTGGCCCGCCGGTTCGCCACCCCGACCGTCGCGGCGCTGGCCCGCATTCCCGATGTGGTCGAGCGCAGCCGGAAGGCCGGTACCGACATCAGCTACATCCTGACCCGGAAGTACTCCTTCGGCTCCGAGGTACCGCCCGCCTTCACCGAGTTCGTGAACGAGATGATCGCGGCCACGCCGATCTCGGTGATCGCGGACTTCTATCCGATCTTTGCCCTGCACAACAAGTACGCAGCGCTCGAGCCCTTGCAGAAGGTGGAGTGCGTGGTGATCGGCGGCGACAACGATCACCTGACGCCCTTCGCGCATTCGGAGGAGATCGTGCGGCACGTGCCGGGCGCCGAACTCGTCGAGGTGAAGAACTGCGGTCACCTCGGCCTGATCGAGCACCACCGAGAGTTCACCGCGGCCCTGCTCGGCATGATCGAGCGGGCCGAACAATCCCTGGGACCGACATGACCGACCTGCACGTGGTGGACGCCACCGCGGCCCATACCGACCAGCTCGTGACCGTGATCCACCACGCGTTCGCGAACCGCCGGACCTTGAACCCGCCCTCGACCGCGCTGTCGGAAACGGCCGCCTCGGTCGGCGCCGCCATCGCGTCGTACGGCGGTCTGCTCGCCACGATCGACGGCGTACCGGCCGGGGGCATGCTGTTCGACCAGGACGGCGACGTGCTCGGCCTGCGCCGGGTCTCGGTCGATCCGCGCTTCCAGGGCAGGGGCGTCGCGTCCGCCCTGGTCGGCTGCGCGGAGGACGTCGCCCGTCGCCGCGGCCTGCGCCGGGTGCGGTTGTCGGCCCGAACGGAATTGCCCGAGACGATCGAGTTCTGGCGGCGCCGGGGCTATTCCGTGGTCGAGCAGCGCGAGGTCGACGTGGTGTTCGCTAAGGCGATGCCGCTGGAGCTGACCGTGCCGACGGCCGAGGAGATGCGCGAGATCGGTAGTTCGCTCGCCGGGCAGTTGCGGGCGGGCGATGTGCTGGTGCTGTCGGGTGATCTCGGCGCGGGTAAAACCACGTTCACGCAGGGACTCGGCGCCGGACTCAAGGTGCGCGGCAGCATCACCTCGCCGACGTTTGTGATCTCCCGGGTGCATCCGTCGCTGGCGGGTGGTCCCGCGCTGGTGCACGTGGACGCGTATCGCGTGGGTGGTGTGGCCGAGCTGGACGATCTCGACCTGGACGCGAGTCTGGACGAGGCCGTCACGGTGGTGGAATGGGGGCACGGCCTGGCCGAAACCCTCGCGCCGGACCGCCTCGACATCGTGCTGACCCGCGGCGATGACGACACGGACGAGACCCGCGAACTGCGGATCACCCCGGTCGGACCGCGCTGGGCCGGGGCCGGACTCAATGAACTCGTCGTCGTCGGACAGGGCTGAATCTCCTTATGTTGCTAGCTTTTGACACCTCCAGCGCGGCCGTCACGGTCGCCCTCGCCTCGCCCTCCGGCGAATTGCTGGCCTCGTCGTCTTCGGTCGACGCCTTGCGGCACGGGGAGCTGCTCGCGCCTGCGATCGCCGACGCCCTGGCAAAGGCCCGATGCGGGCCGCGGGATTTGACCCGCATTGCAGTCGGTACGGGTCCCGGGCCGTTCACCGGCCTGCGAGTGGGACTTGTGACGGCTCGGACGATGGCAGACGTGCTTGGCATCGAACTGGTCGGCGTGTGCAGTCTCGACATCATTGCCCGGGGTTCGACGGTTGACGGGCCGGTGGCGGTAGCGACGGACGCTAGGCGCAAGGAGATCTACTGGGCCCTGTACGACGCTCCTGCGGCTGACGGCAGTCGCAGGCGGCTCGAGGGGCCTGCCGTGGATAAGCCGGGCAACGTCGCGCATGTACTGGCCGGGCTGCCTGTAATCGGCCGAGGCGTCACGTTGTACTCCGAGTCCTTGCAGGTGGGGGCTTTGCTGGATGCCGCCGAATTCCCGTCTGCGGAGATGCTGGCTCGTGGGGTGGTCGACGGCACTCTGCCGGTTGGAGCCGCCGACCCGCTGTACCTGCGCCGCCCCGACGTCACCATGTCGAGCGGCCCAAAGAGCGTGCTGTGACGCCGGTGTCTCCCTTGGCCTTCCGTCGAATGAGCGCTAGTGCGTCGCGCGGTTGGCGTTTGCGGGTGCTGCTCTGATGCGGCCGGCTGTCCGTCCGGCGGTGTGGGACGACTTGGATGCCGTGGTGGCGTTGGACTCCGAGTGCTTCGGTACGGCGGCCTGGAGCCGGGCGTCCTGGGTGGACGAGTTCGACCGGGTCGGCGTGGATCGGCTGGTGCTGGTGGCCGACGAAGGCGCCGTCGTCGGGTACGTCGTACTGCTGGTGCCGCCGGTTGCCGAGGACCCGGTCGATTTGACCCGGATCGCGGTCGCGCCGGCGGAGCGCCGTACCGGCATCGGGGCGCAGTTGACCACCGCCGCGCTGGCCGCCGTACCGGGCCGGACCGTACTGCTGGAAGTTGCTGAAGGCAATGATCACGCCCGGCGCCTGTACGCGGTGCAGGGCTTTGTCGAGATCAGCCGGCGGCGCGGGTATTACCCCGGGCCGCAGGACGCGTTGATCCTTTCTCTGGAACCGAAGGCTGGAAGATGACGAAGACGCAGGAACCGCTGATCCTCGGGATCGAGACGTCGTGTGACGAAACCGGTGTGGGCATCGTGCGCGGCCAGACCCTGCTCGCCGACGCGGTGGCGTCGAGTGTGGAGGAACACGCCCGCTTCGGTGGCGTCGTACCCGAGGTGGCGAGCCGCGCGCACCTCGAGGCGATGGTGCCGACGATCCGCCGGGCCTGTGAGACGGCCGGGGTGAAACCGAGCGACCTGGACGCGATCGCCGTGACGAGCGGGCCGGGTCTGGCCGGCGCGCTGCTGGTCGGCGTGGCCGCCGCCAAGGGCCTGGCGCTTTCGCTCGACAAGCCCTTGTACGGCGTGAATCACCTCGCGGCGCACGTCGCGGTGGACACCTTGGAGCACGGCGACATTCCCAAGGGCTGCGTGGCGATGCTGGTCTCCGGCGGGCATTCGTCCCTGCTGGCGGTCGAGGACATCACCGTCGGGGTGGAACCGATGGGCGCCACCATCGACGACGCCGCGGGGGAGGCCTTCGACAAGGTGGCGCGCGTGCTCGGGCTGCCGTTCCCCGGTGGTCCATATGTCGACAAGGCGGCAAAGGAGGGCGACCGGCTGTACGTACGGTTCCCGCGTGGGCTCACCAGCACGAAGGACCTCGAGCGGCACCGGTTCGACTTCTCCTTCTCCGGTTTGAAGACCTCGGTGGCTCGTTGGGTCGAGGCCCGTCGGCGCGACGGTGAGGATGTGCCCGTGCATCACGTGGCGGCGGCCTTCCAGGAAGCGGTGTGCGACGTACTGACCCGCAAGGCGATCGACGCGTGTAAGGACCGGGGATACGAGCACCTGCTGATCGGTGGCGGTGTCGCGGCCAATTCGCGGCTGCGCGCAATGGCGGTCGAACGGTGCACGGAGGCCGGTATCGCTGTCCGCGTGCCGCGCCCGGGTCTGTGCACTGACAACGGTGCGATGGTCGCGGCTCTCGGTTCGGAACTGGTCCGCGCGGGGGTGGCGCCGTCGCCGCTCGGGTTGCCGGCCGATTCGTCGATGCCGATCACCGAGGTGCTCAACAAGTGACGATCCTGGCCAGCTTGGAGTCGCCGGCTGCCACGGCTGGGACTTATGTGGTGGACGATGATGCCGCGCGGCTCGATCTGGACGTGATCCACGGTTTCCTGCGTACGGCGTACTGGTCGCCGGGCGTACCGCGCGAGGTGGTCGAACGCGCCATCGCCAACAGTCTCTGCTTCGGTCTCTACGCGCCGGATTCCCGCCAGGTCGGCTTCGCCCGGCTCGTCACGGACCGGGCCACCTTCGCCTGGCTGGCGGACGTCTTCGTACTCGACTCCGAACGTGGCCGTGGCCTCGGGCGGTTCCTCGTCTCGACCACGTTGAACCACCCGGACGTGGCCGCCGTACGCCGCATCATGCTGGCTACGGCGGATGCGCACGACTTGTACCGCTCGTACGGCTTCTCCGACCTGGAGGTACCCAGCCGTTACCTGGCCGTCGTACGGTCGCCCGCCGAGCTCTACGGAAAGGCCGGCGAGTGAAATCGCTGTGCTGGCACACCCTGTGAGCGCTGAGGCCTCCGTGGCGTCCGGGCGACCCCGCATCGATCTGGTGGCCGCGCCGGCGAACGCGTCGGACCTGATCCTCTTCGCGCACGGTGGTGTCGTCGATTCGACGGACGATCCGCACGCGTGGCGACCGCCGATCCTGCGGATGTGGCCGTTCGCCGCGGCCGCCCGGCAGGCCGACCCCTCCGCGCTGGTAGGCCTGATGCGCTATCGCTACCGCGGCTGGAACGGAACCGCCGCGCATCCCGCCGCCGACCTGCGCACCGTGCTCGATCGCCTGCCCGACCGCATCACCCGCGTCCTGCTCATCGGCCACTCCATGGGCGGCCGCGCGGTTGTTGCCCTCGGCAATCACCCCAAGGTGTACGGCGTGCTGGCCCTGGCCCCATGGCTCCCAGCCGGCGAACCATCGGTATGGACGTCGCCCAGCGAGTCGGCGCGGACCCCGTCCGGCAGCGAATTCACCGGGGCCCCGATTGTGTTCGCCCACGGCGACCAGGACCGCATCACCGATCCGGACCTGACCGCCGCCTACGCGAATCGCCTGCGCCGCGCGGGCATCCCGGGTGGCTTGCTCAGCGTCGAGGGCGAATCCCACGCCATGCTCAACCGCGCCGCCGACTGGTCCGAGCTGGTCCGCCGATTCGTCCAGCACACCCTCGGCCCCGGCGATCCATTCCTCGCGGACACCCTGACCACCGAGTTGTCCGGCCCCACGCCGCTGCCCCGCTGGAACCGCCCCGGCGCCACCCCCGCCGGCGTCCTGCAAACCGCCCGCGCCCGCCTATCCCAACGCATCACCGCCCACCTCTAACACGCCACCGCCCACCTCTAACACGCCACCGCCCACCTCTAACACGCCACCGCCCAACCCGGCCACACCGGCCCGCCTTGGGGAGCCGGTGAACGCCTCCGTGCATGGGAACCTCCGCCCCGGCCAAGTGACAACTCCAGTCGTCAGTGGTCCCGTCCTGGCGGGGAACCGGTCTCCTGGCAGGGGGATCGGTGTCCTAGCCGGGGTTATTACCTCTGCTCGGAAACGGTTTGGGGTGCTCGGCTCCCACAAGGTGTCTCCGCTGCACCACAACCGCTAACCGCTGGCGGCCGGCTGGGATCGCCGGGGCATGGCCCTTGGGCGACCGGCGCCGAGGCCGAACTTCCGACTCAGGACACTAGCTACCGCCGCTGATTGGGACGCGATTGGCCGGTGCTGTAGCGCGGGGAAGAGCGCGACAGACGAACTGAAAACCTGCGACCGGACTACACCGCTCGGTCAACAGGAAACGGCCAGCGGCCGACCGGTTCGGTAAGAAGCCAACCAGTGCCACGTGAACGCCCGACAACACCACCATGACACCTTCAGGAACCGTGCCACCCCGCCTGTCCAGCGACCGCCGGCCGCCAGGTGAGCGACAGGGTGGGGGCGTTGAGGTGGTTGGGGTGCACCGAGGGGCAATGCGGGTGGTCGGGTCGGGCTGGAGCGGTATCGCTGCAACCTGCGATGTTGCCGGGGACTGTCAGAGCCGGTGCCGGTGGCGGAGCAGGCGGCATCTTGCCCGGGGTCTGTGCCAGTACTCGTTCGGCCATCGCAAGTCGCAGCCGCACCTAGACTCCAGCGCCGGCCCGACCACCCGCTCCACTCGAAAGTCTGGTCAAGGGATGCGGGTCTCGCGGGCTGCGAGCGCATAATCGGCCGCGATTGCCAAGGCCGCGATCGGCGGTCCGAAGCCGGGGAAACACACCCAGCCGAGCCGCTCCAGACCGCACACCCCAGGGCGACTCGGACCGCGGGGCCATCGTTGGGGGCGCTTGGGCCCAGCCCACCACCGGGCTCGGCGGCAACCCCACCGTCGAGTCCACTGCGCGAACGCCTGACCGCGATCGCGTTGCAGTGCCTGGGCCGTAGGCGGTGGATGGGCTGGGCAGCGCGCGGGCGGACACGGCCTTGGGCGCCACCAGGACCGTGTCCGCCGGCGCCTCGACGGCCGGGCGCACGAGCGGCTGCGCTGTTCCGGCCGAGGCGGGCGGAGGTATTAGTGGCGAGTGACCGCCCGGTCGCGGCAACGGACGCAGCACCTCGCCCATCGGCTGGTCGGACGGCCACTCGCTCATGACTCGAACATACATTCGAATAGAGTCGAAAGTCAACTGGGACGGCTTGCTGTTGAGCTTGGCGCGCCCGCTCGAGCAAATGACCTGGGTGAGGTCAGTGGCGGCACGTCCGCGCCCTTCGCTGGGTCATCGGGGATCGGCTGCAGGTCAGCATGCCTGTCACCACCGACAAAACGGATCGTCGCGAGTTGCCCGGTGCCGAGCGACCGCGCCGTAGCGCCTGGCCACGCGAAGCGCCGCCTGACCTCACCAGGTCGAGCGCGCCACTGGCCACGCGACCAGTGGCCCACGCGGCGGCAGACTCAACGGGAGGCGCTAGGGGAGGCGGTGGCAGGTGTAGGCGACGGCGTCTCGGCCTATGCGGGTGATGATGAGGGTGGCGGAGGCCGGACCCTTGGGGGTCAGTTTGCGGCGGAGCTGGGCTGGATCCACGTCGATGCCGCGCTTTTTGATCTCCAGCGTGCCGATTCCCTCGGCCCGGATCCACGCGCGCAGGGCCTTCTCCTTGTACGGGACCTCACCCAGGACTTCGTACGTGGAAGCCAGTGGCGTCGGGGCGTACGTATCGCCCGTCACGTAGGCGATCCGCGGATCCAGTAAGTGGCCACCAACTGCTTCGGCGACGGCGGTGACGAGGCCTGCCCGGATCACCGCGCCGTCCGGCTCGTAGATGTACCGCCCGACCGGGCCTACCTCCGCCTCCGGAGCCTCCGTCACCGTCACGACACCACTGGACAGGCCCAAGAGGGTGGCTCGGCGCGGAACGCCCGAGGACAGTCGACCCGACCAGAGGGCGGCTTCCTTGACCTCGCCCGCGTCACTCACCCACTCGGCCTCGACGCCTTCGGGAACCGCCTCGTGCGGGATACCCGGCGCGAGCTTCACGCAGGCCGTGCCTTCGAGCAGGGCCGTCACGAACGACCAAGGCGGCGAATACGCGTTCGGGTCGAACAGGCGTCGCCCTTCGGATCGGCGGGCCGGATCGGCGAAGACCGCGTCGTACGGCGTGAGGTCGGTCGCCTCCACCTCGCCGGTGATGACCGTGCCAGGCAGGCCGAGAGTGGTGAGGTTGGCCCGGGCGGCTTCGGCGGTGGCCTCGTCGCGTTCGACTCCGGTGACGAGCAGGCCCGCGCGGGCCATCGCGATCAAGTCGCCGCCGATGCCGCAGCCGAGGTCGACGACGCTTGCGCCGGGTAGTGCCGAGGCGAGCCGCTGAGCGCGGTGGACGCCCACGGTCGTACGGGTGGCCTGTTCGAGGCCGTCGGGCGTGAAGTACATCCGGGCGGCGTCGGCCGGCCCGAACTTGGCGGCGGCCCGATGGCGCAGCGACGCCTGCGTTACCGCGGCGGTCACCAGGGTGGCGTCGTACCGCTTGCGCAGCTTGGCGACGAGGGCCAGCTCTGAACCCGGCGAGAAGAGCGCGCAGGCCTCGGAAAGCACCTCGGCGCCGGGTGGCGCCTGCAGCGACAGGATCGACTCGGGGTTCACCCCGTCAGTCTGCCTGCCCTGCCGGCACCACCCAGCGCCGGTGTCACCCAGCCTCGACGCCCGCGGGCGCCGGGGCTGGATCAGCGAACCTTGTAGCAGAGCTCGCTGTACCGCTTGGTGTTCACGTTGTAGAGGCGCCACTGCATGGACTTGCGCGTGATCGGACCGTAGATACCGGTCTGCGGCGCGCCCCCGTGCCTCTGGACCGCCTTGACCTTGTCGCGCGTCAGCGGCCCGTAGATGCCGTCCTCGACGATGTCGCCGTCGTCGTAGCAATAGGCGATGGTCTTCTGCAGCCAGAGCACGGCGCCGTTGCGGTCGCCCAGTTCCAGGTAGCAGTTGAACGACGACGAGCCCTTGGGGGCGTCGTAGCCGGGCGTGTTCAGGAACCATCCGTTGCCGAGGTTCGTGGACTTCAGCTTGGTGCAGTTCGGCGTGGCCGCGGTGGGCGTGGCCGCGTTGGCGGGTGTGGCCACGGTGAGCGCGGTGCCGAGAGCGGCGAGCGCGAGAGCGGTGGCGCCGGCCTTACGTGTGATCCCCATGATGATGGTTCCTCCCCAAGTAGATGGCAGTACGACCTCTACGACGTCAGCGAGCGCCCAGAGGTTGGAACCCGGCCCGAAATCAGAACGGGCTGTAACACTTCTGGCTCCAGGTCTTGCTGTACGAGTTGTAGAGGCGCCAGTTCATTCCGGCGAGCGTGCGCGGGCCGTAAACGCCGTCGACGGTCAGGCCGTGGCGCCGCTGGGCCTCCTTCACGGCGGCGAACGTGCGCGCGCCGTACTTGCCGTCGATCGTCAGGCCGGCCCGGTAGCAGTAGTTGAGGTTGCGCTGCAGCGCCTTGATCGCGCCGGCCGGGTCACCGAACGGCGTGGAGGGGTCGCGCTGCGGGAGATCCCCGAGCTTGAGGTTGCAGTTGGTCTGGTTGTTGGTCTCCCACTGCACGGGAATGTGCCCGTACCAGTTGTTGGCCGTGTGCTTGAAGGCGGCCAGCCCGCATTGCTCGAGCGCGGCCTCGGCCTTCGGGCTGGGTGCCGCCGTGGCGGCGGTGCCGGTCGCGGCGAGCGCGGTGACGGCCAGTACGACGGTCGCGCAGGCGGAAGTGAGTCGGACGAACATGGTGGTCTCCCGAGGATGAACGGCCCGGTGGTCGGGTCTTTGGTTGTCAGACGCCGCCCGGGTACCACTTGGTTGTTGCGAATCGCGGCGAGTTTCTTGGCACTCGAGTTGACCGAGTGCTAATCGCGGCCTAGATTCGGTGTTGGCACTCTCTACCCGAGGGTGCCAGCGACCAGCTGTCTCCGACCCCCGCGACGGCGGTGACGACGGTCTAACCAAGACATAAAAGCCACACATAGAACTCGACCGTGGAGGTCAGCAAGTGTCGGTCACGATCAAGCCGCTCGAGGACCGTATCCTCGTTGCGCCGCTCGAAGCCGAGCAGACCACGAAGTCCGGCCTGGTGATCCCGGACACCGCCAAGGAGAAGCCGCAGGAGGGCGAGGTCCTCGCCATCGGTCCGGGTCGCATCGACGACAACGGCAACCGGGTTCCCCTGGACGTCGCCGTCGGCGACAAGGTCATCTACTCCAAGTACGGCGGCACCGAGGTCAAGTACGACGGCCAGGACTACCTGATCCTGGGCGCCCGCGACATCCTCGCCATCGTCTCCAAGTGACGATCCGCAGTTCCTGACTGACACCGCTCCGGCGGCCGTACGCCGGCCCCGGAGCGGAGTCGGTTAGGAACTGCGAACCGGAAAAAGAATTCAGAGAGGGACAGAGTTTCCTATGCCGAAGATCCTCGAGTTCGACGAGAACGCCCGGCGCGCGCTGGAGCGCGGCGTCGACGCGCTCGCGAACACGGTGAAGGTGACGCTGGGGCCGAAGGGCCGCTACGTCGTGCTGGACAAGAAGTGGGGTGCCCCGACCATCACCAACGACGGTGTCACCGTCGCGCGTGAGGTCGAGCTGGACAACCCGTTCGAGAACCTTGGTGCGCAGCTGTGCAAGGAGGTCGCCACCAAGACCAACGACATCGCCGGTGACGGCACCACCACGGCGACCGTGCTGGCGCAGGCGCTGGTGCACGAGGGCCTGCGGGTCGTCGCCGCCGGTGCGAACCCGATGGGCCTGAAGAAGGGCATCGAGGCCGCCGTCGAGGCCGTTTCGGCCAAGCTGGTCGAGACCGCCCGCGCCGTGGACGACAAGGCCGACATGGCCCACGTCGCCACCATCTCCGCCCGGGACGCCGAAATCGGCGGCCTGATCGCGGACGCCTTCGACAAGGTCGGCAAGGACGGTGTCATCACCGTCGAGGAGTCGAACACCTTCGGCACCGAGCTCGAGTTCACCGAGGGTATGCAGTTCGACAAGGGCTTCATCTCGCCCTACTTCATCACCGACGCCGAGGCCGGCGAAGCGGTGCTGGAGAACCCGTACATCCTGATCCACCAGGGCAAGATCTCCGCTGTCGCGGACCTGCTGCCGCTGCTGGAGAAGGTCGTGCAGTCCGGCAAGACGCTGCTGATCATCGCCGAGGACGTCGAGGGCGAAGCCCTGTCGACCCTGGTCGTGAACAAGATCCGCGGCAACTTCACCTCCGTCGCCGTCAAGGCGCCGGGCTTCGGTGACCGCCGCAAGGCGATGCTGGAGGACCTGGCCGCCCTCACCGGTGCCCAGGTGATCGCGCCCGAGGTCGGGCTCAAGCTGGACCAGGTCGACCTGGACGTGCTCGGTACCGCCCGTCGCATCGTGGTGAGCAAGGACAACACCACGGTCGTCGAGGGAGCCGGCTCGTCGGAGGCCGTCGAGGCCCGGGTGAACCAGATCAAGGCCGAGATCGAGCGCACGGACTCCGACTGGGACCGCGAGAAGCTGCAGGAGCGCCTGGCCAAGCTGGCCGGTGGCGTCTGCGTGATCAAGGTCGGCGCGGCCACTGAGGTCGAGCTGAAGGAGAAGAAGCACCGCATCGAGGACGCCGTCTCGGCGACCCGTGCGGCGATCGAAGAGGGCATCGTCGCCGGTGGTGGCTCCGCTCTCGTGCACGCCTCCCGCGTGCTGGCCGACGGCCTCGGCCTGGAGGGCGACGAGCTCTCCGGCGTCAAGATCGTCGCCAAGGCCGTTGTCGAGCCGCTGCGCTGGATCGCGGAGAACGGTGGCTACGAGGGTTACGTCGTCGTCGCCAAGGTTGCCGAGCTCGAGCCGGGCAGCGGTTTCAACGCCGCCACCGGTGAGTACGGCGACCTGCTCGGCTCCGGCGTGCTGGACCCGGTCAAGGTGACCCGGTCCGCGCTCGCCAACGCGGGCTCGATCGCGGCGCTGCTGCTGACGACCGAGACGCTGGTCGTGGACAAGCCCGAGGAAGAGGAGCCCGCGGGCGCCGGTCACGGGCACGGCCACGGTCACTGACCTTTGACCGGTTCCTGACCGGTTAAAGGGCCACTCAGCAGTACCTTCGGGCGCGGTCACGCGCAGTGAAAACTTGCGGCGGCCGATCACCGATTGCCACTGGTCAATCGGGATCGGCCGCCGTACCATTCTTCGAGCTGGGCCGGTCTGATACGAGGGGGCGATGTGACCGACGTTCACACCACGCCGCAATTGCAGGACCGGGTGGAGCTTCGCGACCTCGCCGCGCTGGCCAGCGCGGGCGACGGAACCGCATTGAACGATCTGCTCACTCGCGTCCGCGCGGTGGCCCATCGCTACGTGCGCTCCCGGTTGTGGACCTACCCGGGTGGTGCCGACATGGTCGACGATGTCGCCCAGGAGGTCTGCGTCGCCGTTTTCGGCGCGCTGAACCGGTACCGCGACGAAGGCCGGCCGTTCGAGGCGTTTGTGTACGGCATCGCGGCCCGCAAGGTCGCCGACGCGCAGCGCGCGTTCGCGGTGGCCGATCTGTCCACGTCCGATGTACCGGACGGGGCGGACGAGTCGCCGACGCCGGAGGAACACGCAGTACGGCACTCGGAGGTTCAGCACGCGGTCGCTTTGATGGACCGTCTGCCGGACAAGTTGCGGGAGATCCTGCTGCTCCGGGTTGTCGCGGGGATGTCAGCCGAAGAGACCGGCCGGGCACTGGGGATGACACCGGGGGCGGTGAGGGTCGCACAACATCGAGCGTTGAACACGCTCAGGGGGTTTGTGGGACATGAGGGGAAACAAGGCCAACGAGCAGCTGGGGAGGTGCGACATGGCTGAGAGCTTTGACCTGGACGCGATAGCGGCCGACGACGCACTGCTCGACTTGCTGGCAGCCGGGGGCGGTGCCGCCTTCGAGGCGCTGGAAGCGGGCGGCAGCGATCCAGCCGTGTTGCTGCTGGCCGATCTGAGACTTGCCGTGGAGGTGGAGGACGAACTTCCGGTCGAGCACATCGAGGACGCCGAGACGTTCCTGGCGCGCTGTGCCGCGCTGAACCCGGTTTCCGATCCGCTCGCCCGCAAGATCGCCACCCGCACGCTGGCACTGGGCGTGGCCGCCGTTGCCGCCCTGTCGGTGTCGGGTGTCGCCGCCGCGGTCACCGGCGATCCGCTGTCGCCGTACGAGAAGGTGATCGAGAAGGTGGTGCAGGGCTTCCTGCCCGAGATCAGCTTCCCGGCCGAGGACCTCGAGGGTCTGCCGGTCACCAACAAGGTGCGGATCAACAAGGTCGCCAAGGACTACAAGGCCAAGCGCGCCGAGGAACAGCGTCGCGAGCGGGAGCGGACGAACGAAGACGGCCACGAGGAGTCGGCCATCGACGTCCTGACGCCGTCGAAGGTGTCGAACCGGATCCCGCCGCTGCTGGGCGAAGAGGACATCAACGACAAGACCACCGGTGACAAGACGACGGGGGACAACACCGTCAAACCGCCGCTGGTCGACAAGACCGAGCCGGTGGTCCCGAAGCCGGAGCAGACGGTCAAGCCGAGCGCCAAGCCGAGCGCGAAGCCGACCGCCGTACCGCCGCCGGTGACCGAGACGACGCCGCCGGTCACCGAGACGACGCCGACGCCCACTCCGACGCCGCCGCCGACGACCGAAACGTCGCCGACGCCGCCGCCGACCACGGAGACGAGTCCCACGCCGCAGACGTCGGTGCCGCCCATTCAGACGGGCGACAACGGCGAAACCGGCCAGCCGGGCACGAGCGTGCCGAGTACGGCGCCCACGCAGAACAAGCCGACCGGAAAGCCCACCGACCAGCCGAACGGCCAGGTCGGCGAGGGCAACAACGGCCAGACCGGGAACGGCGAGACCGGCGGCCAAACCGGCAACGGTGAGACCGGCGGCCAGACGGGCGACGGTGACACCGGCAACGGTGAAACCGGCGGCGACAACGGTTCCGGCAACGGTGACAACGGTTCCGGGGACGACAACACCGGTGACAAGGGTTCTGGCGAGCAGGGTGGCGACAAGGACCCGGCCGGCCAGGACGGCAGCGGCACGGATCTCGGTGGCGAGCTCACCGGTCTGGTCGACGGCCTGCCGATCATCGGCAACAACGGTCACCACAACGCCAACGGCGGCGGCAAGGGACACGGCAAGGGTGGCGCCGGCGCGGCCCACCGGTCGGCCGAGGCCAAGACCGGTGGATTCACTCCCGCGGTGCTTCGCCAGTTCCTGGCCATGCTGAACGGTGTGATGGTCACCCGCTGACCAACCCGCGATGTCACGCGCTGCCACGAGCGCCGGGAGACCGGTCTCGTGGCAGCGCTGTCAGGACCGTCGGCGAGCGCGGCTAGGATGGTGTCCCGTTCTCGCTGTGTAAAGGTGCGCACAAGCCTCATGGACATCACGCCAGCCGGAGTTCCCGACAAGTTCGCCGTCCTCGGTCTCACTTTCGACGACGTGCTGCTGCAGCCCGTCGAATCCGACGTCATCCCGTCCGAGGTCAGCACCGCGACCAAGGTCAGCCGCAACATCGAGGTCAACATCCCGCTGCTGTCGAGCGCGATGGACACGGTGACCGAGGCCCGGATGGCCATCGCGATGGCCCGCCAGGGTGGTCTCGGTGTGCTGCACCGCAACCTCTCGATCGAGGACCAGGCCCAGCAGGTCGACCTGGTCAAGCGGTCCGAGTCCGGCATGATCGCGCAGCCGATCACCATCGGCCCGGACGCCACCATCGGCGAGGCCGACGCGCTCTGCGGGCAGTACCGGATCTCCGGTGTGCCGGTTGTGGACGCCGCCGGTGTGCTGGTCGGCATCGTCACCAACCGTGACATGCGGTTCGAGACCGACTTCTCCCGGCCGGTCCGCGAGGTGATGACCAAGCAGCCGCTGATCACCGGCAAGCAGGGCATCTCCGCGGATGACGCGATGGCGCTGCTCAGCCGGCACAAGGTGGAGAAGCTGCCGCTCGTCGACGAGTCGGGCAAGCTCACCGGCCTGATCACGCTGAAGGACTTCGTCAAGCGCGACCAGTTCCCGCTCGCCACCAAGGACGCCACCGGGCGGCTCGTGGTCGGCGCGGCCATCGGCTTCTACGGTGAGGCCTGGAAGCGGGCCATGTCGCTGATCGAGGCCGGCGCCGACGTGCTGGTGGTGGACACCGCCCACGGTCATTCCCAGGCGCAGCTCGAGATGATCCGCAAGCTCAAGGCCGACCCGGCCACCCGTGGCGTCGACATCATCGGCGGCAACATCGGTACTCGCGCCGGCGCCCAGGCCCTGGTCGACGCCGGCGCGGACGGCGTCAAGGTCGGCGTCGGACCGGGCTCGATCTGTACGACGCGCGTGGTGTCCGGCGTCGGCGTGCCGCAGGTGACGGCCATCTACGAGGCCTCCCTGGCCTGCAAGCCCGCGGGGGTGCCGGTCATCGGCGACGGCGGCCTGCAGTACTCGGGTGATATCGCGAAGGCCCTCGTGGCCGGCGCGGACACCGTCATGCTTGGCTCGTTGCTGGCCGGCTGTGAGGAGTCCCCGGGCGACCTGGTCTTCATCAACGGCAAGCAGTTCAAGGCCTACCGCGGCATGGGCTCGCTCGGCGCGATGCAGTCGGCCGGCGGCCTGCGCAAGTCCTACTCCAAGGACCGGTACTTCCAGGGCGATGTCGGCAGCGACGAGAAGCTGATCGCCGAGGGTGTCGAGGGCCAGGTGCCGTACCGCGGCCCGCTCGCCGCCGTCGCGCACCAGCTGATCGGCGGTCTGCGCCAGTCGATGTTCTACTGCGGTTCGCGGACCGTGCCCGAGCTGCAGGACAAGGGCCGTTTCGTCCGGATCACCTCGGCCGGCCTGCAGGAATCCCACCCCCACGACATCCAGATGACGGTCGAAGCCCCGAACTACTCCGGCCGCTGACAACACGGCGCCGCCGCTTCGAGGTTCCCTGACTTCGAAGCGGCGCGTTGTTACATTCGCCGTGACGAAGGGGTGTTCACGCCAATGGGAACGAGCCACCGCTGCGGCAGCTGAGGGTACGTGGCCTGACCTCACTGGCCTCGGTCGAGATCGACCTGTCGAGCGCGGTCACCTTGCTGGTCGGGCCGAACGGCGCGGGCAAGAGCAACGTCGTCGACGCGTTCGAGATGCTCGGGCGGATCGTCGACCAGCAGCTCAACGATCATCTGCTCCGCAATGGCGGCTTCTCCGGGCTTCGGCATCGTCCCTCCGATCCGGCGACGGCTTCGGACGCGATCGAGATCGAGGTGCTCGGCGAATGGCAGGGTGAGGTCTCGAACGGCTACTGGGTTCGGCTCGAGGGCGTTTCGGACGACACCGCGCTGGTTCGCGAGACCACTGTGTTCCACGATCGCTCGAGGTATCCCGATAGACCCCATACGACGCAGCTCGTCGCCGCACGCGAGAGCAAGCTCCGCGAGGTCGCGGCTACGGACGCGACGGCCTCGCATGTGCTCAGACTTGTCTCGGGCTGCCGGGTTTTCCACTTCGACGACACCAGCCCTGACGCTCCGCCGAAGCGACGAGTGGATCCAGCGAACAACCTCACGCTGGCGCCGGACGCGGGCAACATCGCAGCGGTTCTGCTCCGGCTACGCAGTGCGGACCCCGGGCGGTACCAGCGCATCGTCCGTACGATCCGGACCGTCGCGCCGTACTTCGACGACTTCGTGCTGGAGCCGGAACAGTCGTGGCTCCGGCTGCGCTGGCGCGAGCGAGGACTCGACGGCGTCTTTTCGGCTGAGAACCTCAGCGACGGGACCCTGCGTTTCATCTGTCTGACCGTCTTGCTGCTGCAGGATTCGGGACCTGGCACGATCGTTCTGGACGAGCCGGAACTGGGTCTGCACCCGTTCGCTATCCACCAGCTGGCTTCGCTGCTCCGCCGGGCCGCCAAGGACCGTCGCGTCGTCGCCGCCACACAGTCGGTCACGTTGCTCGAACAGTTCAGCGTCGAGGAAGTCGCCATCGTTGAGCGCACCACGAACGGAACCAGCATCCACCGTCCGGATCCGGGTGCGCTGACCCAATGGCTGGCGGATTACTCGGTGGGGGAACTCTGGGAGAAGAACCTGTTGGGTGGCCGGCCCCGTCCCGACGACAGCCCGAGCGCGGTGAGCGGGTGACCGAGCTGCACCAGGTCGCCGTACTCGTCGAAGGCCAGACCGAAGCTGCCTTTGTTGCCGAGATCCTGGCTCCGCATTTGATGGCGGCCAACGTCTATATCCAGCCGGTCATCGTCAAAACCTCCCGGGCAGCTGACGGCACCGCGTTCAAGGGCGGCGGGTCGGCCTGGAAGCACTACGAATCAGACCTCCATCACCTGCTCGCGGCAGCCACTTCCGCTGGGTGTCGATTCTGGTGGACTTCTACGCCTATCCGCTGGATGGCCCAGGCGCGCGCTGTTGTGAGGGCAGCCATCAGCCGCGGAGCTGTGCTGAGAAGCGTAACCAGGCGATGGTCGACCGGATCGCCCATCCGAAGTTCGTTCCGCACGTGGTGTTGCGCGAGTTCGAGACCTGGGTCTTCGCAGCGGCCGTCGGTGCGACCAGCGTGCTGGGTGACGCCGCGATCGCGCAGAGTCTGCAACGTGAGGCGAGCCAGGTCGGCGACGACGTTGAGCTTCTGAATGGCTCGCCGTCGACTGCGCCGTCCAAACGCGTTGAACGCTGCTGGCCCGACTACGGCAAGACGACGGACGGCATCGAGGTCATCCGGGAGGCGGGTCTGGCCGCGGTGATGAATCGGTGCCCGGGGCTGAGTGCCTGGATCGACCGCCTGCTCGCCTGATGGCGGTGATCAGTAGGCGCATCGGTAAGGTGGGGCCATGACCGAGATCGAGATCGGCCGCGCCAAGCGGGGCCGGCAGGCGTACGCGTTCGACCACATCGCGATCGTGCCATCGCGGCGTACGCGTGATCCCGAGGAGGTCTCGGTCGCCTGGCAGATCGACGCCTACCGGTTCGAGCTGCCGATCCTGGCCGCGCCGATGGACTCGGTGATGTCGCCGTCGACCGCGATCGCGATCGGCAAGGCCGGCGGGCTCGGGGTGCTGAACCTGGAAGGCCTCTGGACCCGGTACGACGACCCCACCTCGCTGCTGGAGGAGATCGTCACGCTGGACAAGCAGGCGGCGACGATCCGCTTGCAGGAGATCTACTCGGCGCCGATCAAGCCCGAGCTGATCGCCCAGCGCGTGCAGGAGATCCGCGAGGCCGGTGTCACCGTGGCCGGCGCGCTCTCGCCGCAGCGCACCAAGCAGTTCGCCAAGCACGTGGTGGATTCGGGCGTCGACCTGTTCGTCATTCGCGGTACGACGGTCTCGGCCGAGCACGTCTCCGGTCAGGCCGAGCCGCTGAACCTCAAGCAGTTCATCTACGACCTGGACGTTCCGGTGATCGTTGGTGGTTGCGCCACGCACCAGGCCGCTCTGCACCTGATGCGGACCGGTGCCGCGGGCGTGCTCGTCGGCTTCGGCGGCGGCGCGGCGCACACCACCCGTTCGGTGCTGGGTGTCGCGGTGCCGATGGCCTCGGCCGTCGCGGACGTGGCTGCGGCTCGGCGCGACTACATGGACGAGTCCGGTGGTCGCTACGTGCACGTCATCGCCGATGGGTCGGTCGGTCGTTCCGGTGACGTGGCCAAGGCCATCGCCTGCGGCGCGGACGCGGTCATGGTCGGTTCGCCGCTGGCTCGTGCCTCGGACGCGCCGGGTGGCGGGTTCCACTGGGGTGCCGAAGCCTGGCACGCGGATCTGCCGCGCGGCGAGCGGGTCGAGGTGGGTGTCACCGGCACGATGGAGCAGATCCTGTTCGGCCCCTCCTGGGTTCCCGACGGCACGATGAACCTGGTCGGCGCCCTCAAGCGTGCGATGGCGACGACCGGTTACACCGAGCTGAAGGAGTTCCAGCGCGTCGAGGTTGTTGTCGGCTGAGCCGATGACCACCGGCCTGCTGCTTCTGCACGGATCCAGCGGGGTGCCACATCTGGATCGAGCCGCCGTTTTCGAGGCGCTCGGTGTGGACGTGATCGCTCCGACCTGGTTCGGTCCGGAGGGCGTGCGGGAGATCGCGCTGGAGTCGTTCGGCGTCCACCTCGATGCCCTCGCGAGCCGGGTCGACCGGGTCGCCGTGATGGGTACGTCCAAAGGCGCCGAGGCCGCGCTCCTGCTCGGCACGATCGACCCGCGCATCGACGTGGTGATCGCGGCCGCGCCCACCTCGCACGTCTGGGCGGGCGTCGGCCCGGGTGATGCCGGCCGCCGTTCGTCCTGGACCTGGCAGAGCCGGCCGCTGCCGTTCGTCTCGTACGTCGACGGCTGGACGCCCGCCGATCCGTCGTACCCGAGCTTCACCGAGGTGTACGTCGAATCCCTGCGGGCCTGCGTTGATTCTGAAGCGGCGGAGATCCCGGCCGAGCGGTTCGCGGGCGAGCTGATCCTGATCGCGGGCGGCGACGACCACGTCTGGCCTGCGGCCGACTTCGCCCGCCACCTCGGCGTACGGCGTCCCAGTACGCGAACCGTGATCGGCGAGGACGCGGGCCACCGGGTCATCCTGCCGGGCGAAAAGCCTTCCGGCCTCGGCGCCAACCTCGACCGAGGCGGTACCCCGGAGGCCGACCGTGCCCTCGGCGAACTCGCCTGGCCAATCATCCGCACCGCCCTCCACATCTGACCCGAAAGCGGTTCGGACCTGGCCACTCGCGGCAGGAAACCAGGCAGACGCTGGCAGACTCGGCGGTATGGGACTTTTCGGGAAGCGTAAGGAAAAAGACCTCGCCGCGATCGCCGCCGGCCGGGCCAAGATCAGCAGCGCGGACGTCGAGCAGGTGCGATTCCTGCTCACCACCAGCAAGAACCTGATGGCGGTCAAGATCATCCGCGACCGCACCGGCCTCGACCTGGCCGACGCCAAGGCCGTCGTCGACGAGATCCGCTACGGCACCTTCGTCCTCCCCGCAACCCTCCCCGCAACCCGCCCGGTGGATAGGGCCGCAGGTCAAGGCCCTACCCTCGCCGACCGCGTCCGCGCCCTGAAGGCCAACGGCGACCTGCACCAGGCCACCGCCCTCGTCGTCGCCGAAACCGGCATGACCGACGCCGAAGCAGGCCTCTTCGTAGGAGCCCTGCACACTCGCTAGTCCCCAAGTGTACACACCGAGTGTATAGTTCTGCTCATGTCAGTCGGTCACCGGTTTCTCGGCCTGCTCGAAGCAGCGCCCTCCCACGGCTACACCCTCAAGCAGGAGTACGACGAGAGCTTCGGCCGCAACCAGCCGATGAAGATCGGCCAGGTGTATGCCACGCTCGCGCGGCTCCAGCGCGACGGCCTGGTCCAGCTCGCCGGGACCGAGGCGGGAGGTGGTCCCGACCGCAAGGTCTACGCGATCACCCCTGAGGGCGTGACCGAGCTGGAGGCCTGGCTGGCAACACCCGAGGTGGCGCAGATCCAGCCGGGCGTGCTGTTCGCCAAGGTGGTCGTCGCGCTCAGGTCCGGTCGCCCGGCGGCGGAAGTGCTCGACGCGCAGCGCCGGGTCCACATCGCCCGGATGCGCGAGATCATCGCGGCGAAGGCCGAGGCGGACGAGATCGGGCAGCTCGCCGGGGAGTACGAGATCGGTCATCTGCAAGCCGATCTCGACTGGATCGAGCGGGCCGGCCGTCTGCTCGAGGTGCGGGCATGACGACCGCGAGCACGCCGGACATCAAATCCACCCGCGCCGCGACGTCTGAGGGGGTCGTCGTCGGCGCGGGTCTGACCAAGCACTTCGGTACGACGAAGGCGCTCGACGAAGTCTCGATCAGCGTGCGGCCCGGTGAGGTCGTCGCGTTGATGGGACCGAGCGGATCCGGCAAGTCCACGCTGCTGCATGTGCTGGCCGGGATCATCCCGCCCGACGCCGGCAGCGTGCACGTCCGCGGGCGGCGCATCGACGACATGTCCGAGCGGCGGCGGAGTTCGGCCCGCCTGCGGGAGCTGGGGTTCGTCTTCCAGTTCGGCGACCTGGTGCCCGAGCTCAGCCTCGCCGAGAACGTGGCACTGCCCTTGCTGCTGACCGGTTCGTCGCGGCGCGCGGCGATGGCCCAGGCAACGGAACTGCTGGCCGAACTGGAGATCGCCGGAGTCGCGAGCCGTCGTCCGGCCGAGGTATCGGGCGGTCAGGCCCAGCGTGCCGCGGTGGCCCGGGCGCTGGTGCATCAGCCTGCCGCGATCTTCGCGGACGAGCCGACCGGCGCGCTCGACAGCGTCAACGGCGACATCGTGCTGACGGCGCTGCTCGACGCCGCGCGTGGCCGGGGGATCGGCCTGTTGCTGGTCACGCACGATGCCCGCGTCGCCGCTCATGCCGACCGGGAATGCATTCTGCGCGACGGCAAGTTGGCCGGCTGATGGCCGTTCTGCGGCTCGGCCTGCGGCTGGCCTGGGGCAGCGGCAAGGCCAGGGCGTTCGCGATGATCGTGGCCGGGCTCGTGAGTTCCGCGGTGCTGTGTTTCCTGGCCGGCTTCGCGTTCGCACGCGTCAGCCCGTACTACCCGATGCCGCGGGACGAGAAGCAGGTGCTGATCGTGATCAGCCTGGTCATCGTCATTCCCCTGCTGATCCTGGTCTCCACGGCCTCGCGATTGTCGGCCGCGAGCCGGGATCGCCGGCTGGCCTCGTTGCGCCTGCTCGGCCTCCCGCCGGAGCACACCCGGCTGGTCTCCGCCACCGAAAGCGCTGCCCTGACGGTGGTCGGCGCCGTACTCGGCCTGCTGGTCTTCCGAATCACCGCGGCGCCGATCGAGACGGCCGTCCGGGCAAGGGCGGACTGGCTGCGCCAACCGGTCGCCGTATCGCTTGGCTGGCAGGTGGCGCTGGTGGCCGGTCTGGTCGCCGTCACCGCCGTGGTCGCGGTACTACCCGCGCGCGCCGCGATCCGCACCCCGCTGGCCGAGCGGCAAGGCGTCGTACGACGTCCTTCCCGCGCGAGGCTTGTCCCGCTCTCGGTCGGCGTCACCATCCTGCTCGGCCTCGTGATCAGCCGTCCGGGCGACCTCGACACCGAACCGGGGCTCGGTGGCTTCGCCATATTCGTGATCGGGGCAGCCATGACCGGGGTGGGCCTCCCGCTAGCCATTCCGGTGCTGGTGCGCCTGATCGCCGATGGGCTCGGGCGACGATCGCGCCGGGCCGGGGTCCTGCTGGCGGCTCGTCGCCTGCAGTACGAGCCGTCCTCGACCACCCGGGTGGTCGCCGGTCTGGTGGCCGCGCTGTTCGTGGTCGCCGGTGGCCGGTGTGTGCTCGGCGCCTGGGAGGCCACTCCGCAGTACATCGAGGCCGTTCAAGCCGAGAGTCAGCCGCAGCTCGTACCGGTGTCCGCCCTGAGCGGCGATCCGCGTCCCGCGGCGGCCAAGGGCATCGCGGCGGTTCCCGGCGCGCGAGTCGCGGCTGAGCTGAGCGTCCTGCATCAGTCCGCTTGCAAGCCCGGTACGACGGCTTGTATCGAGGCCATCGTTGGCACGTGCGCAGATCTCGCCGTGGTGGTTCGTGGTCTGAGCGGTTGTACGGAAAGCCGCCCGATCTGGGTGGTTCCTCCCGCAGCGAAGGCGAAGCAGTACCGGTTCGACCAGCGCTTCGGGCGGCCCGTCGTCGTACCGGGCGCGTCGGACACCACCCGCGGCGTACTGCGCAACGATCTATGGCTCGACTCGGGAGCGCCGGTGCTGTTCGTACCGCAGGCCATCGCGAAGCTCGCCCATCCCGAGCAGGTCTACGTCGAACTGCCGCACGGCACCTGGAACACCTTCAACCAAGCGCTACCTCCCGGAACGCTGAAGAGCCTGTCGTCTCACGACAGCTACGCGGGTACGACCGCCGAGGTTCGCGGGTATCGCGCGATGCTCTGGTCGGTTGGTGGACTGGCGCTGGCCATCGGCCTGCTGGCGTTGCTGATCGGGGCGGTGGATCGCATAGCCGAACGGCGTCGCCAGCTCGCAACGCTCCGGGCGGTCGGCGTTCCGGTCGGTACGTTGCGGCTCGGCCAGGTCGGGCAGTTGGTGTTGCCGCTGCTCCTGGGCATCCCGCTCGCAGGCGGCCTCGGCCTGCTCGCCGGATCGGCCTATCTCGCTTTTGCTGGCGCCACCGACTTCGTGCCCTGGCGTTCGGTGGGCGGGGTGACCTTGGCGAGCTTGGTCCTGGTCCTGATCGCCGCGACGACAACACTCCCCGCGATCGGAGCGAAGGTCAGCGCCGCCGACCTCCGCCGCGAATAGCCCGGACCTCCGCGGCGACCAACTCAGGACTAGAGGTCGTTGGATTCCAATTGGCGGGCGGCGCCGTGGGCGTGTTCGGAGGCGGTGAAGTCGCCGTTCGCCGCCAGCAGGTCGCCGTTGTGGCGGAAACACGTAGCAGACAGGGAGCGGATGGCGGAATCGCCCGCGGTGAAGGGGATCAGCATGCCGCCGACGGTGGCGGCGGATCCGGCCAGGTCCTGGGCGAACTCCATCGCGCCGGCGGCTTGGTAGGCCTTCGAGATGTCGAGTAGTACCTGCGCCCAGGGCGGTCCGAACGTGCTCAGCTCGTACCGCATGTGCTGCGACTGTCGCTCCGACGACAACGCGAACAGGTAGTGCGCTTCCAGCCCGAGCGTGAGCGCCGCCTGGGTGTCCTTCGCGAACAACGGCCGAACCAGCGCGGCCAGTTCAACCCCGCGCAGGGCGGCGGTTTCCGGGTCGCAACGACCCGAGACGGTGGCCAGCGTCATGCCCTGGGCTGGTTCGGTCAGCGCGCGCAGGCGGCCGTACTCCTCGAAGGAGCCGAGGTGTTCGGCGGCGAGGTCCAGTGCCGAGGTCAACGTCGGCGGTAGCGGCTGGCTGATCTCGGTGACCACCTGCTCGGCCATCTCCTGATCAGTCGCGTACGCCGAGCGCAGGCAGGCCTCCGCCTCGTCTTCGCGGCCGACCTCGGCGAGGTGACGGCCCTTGCGGGTGAGCATGCCGACCAGCGTGCGAAGGTCCGCGGGGGAGTCGGAGTCGGCCAGCGTATCCGCCGTCGACAGGCCGATCTCGTCGGCCTGCAAGGCCACCTCGTACCGTCCGGCCTCGGCGTGAATATCCGCCGCGACCGCGCTCGCCGTACACAGGTAGCGCGCGTAGCTCGGCGCCTGCGGTGATTCGTTGATCTGCCCGGCCAGTTGCAGGAACAAGGTGATCGCGGCATCCGCGGAGGCCACCGCGAGATCCGCGTCGCCGTACCGCCGGAGGATCAGCGCGTTCATCGCGAGAACCCGGGCGAAATCCGGCTGGAGGCTCTGCCCCGCCTCGCCCGCCGTGAGTGCGCCGTACGTGATGACGGCGCTGTCGATCTCCAGTACGGCGGTGGCGCCGTAGCCGCGATGGGCCTGGGTCATCGCCCGGCGGGCCTGGACGTCGGCAAGTTGCGGGGCAACGTCGACCTGGCCGGAGGCGGCCAGCTCGATGTAACCGCTTTCGGCGTTGTCGAGGGCAACCAGGGCATCGTCATACCGCTCGAGGGCGTTGAGCGAGGCGGCCAGCTCGTAACTCGTGCCGGCCAGTAGGTGCCGGCCGCGGGAGTCGTTCGGATAGCTGTCGATCAGCTCGTACGCCAGCTGGACGGCCTTCTGCTGATACGGCTCGGCCTCGTCGACACGGCCTTGCTCGACCAGCGCCTGGGCAGCCTCCAGTACCTGCTCGACCTCGTCCTCGGCGCGCCCGGGCCGCCAGATTCCCCCGCTGTCCACCATTGCCTGATGCCTTTCTCGCCCCACGATGCCGGCGGCTGTGTGGGGACCGGAGTGCCCATTTTCACCCCGGGAATCCGGGTGCCACAGTGCCTGTGCCGCTCAGATTAGCGGGTGATCGCAGTCACGACTCGGGTAGCTGAAACGGTGAACTACTGACATGACGGTTACCCACAGGTAGCCTGGCGAGATGAGCGAGCAGACTTCGATTCCTGCTGACCCCGAGCTCGACCCCAGGGCGTCGTACGCGACCGATCAGTCGGTCATTCGCCGCCTGGCCGGCCTGCTGCACGCGACGGCCGGCACCAAGACGACGTACGCGCCCGCGACCGGCCAGCCGATCGCGGAGCTGCCGATCTCCGGTGTGCCCGACGTCCGGGCCGCGGTCCGCTCGGCCCGCAAGGCCCAGCGTGCCTGGAAGGGTACGGCACTCGCGGATCGCGCCGCCATCCTGCTGCGTTATCACGATCTCGTGCTGGACCACCGGCACGAGCTGAGCGACCTGGTCCAGCGGGAATCCGGCAAGGCCCGGAAGCAGGCCTTCGAGGAGATCGCGCACGTCGCGATGACCGCGCGGTACTACGGGCGCAAGGCAACCGAACTGCTCTCGCCACAGCGCAAACTCGGCATGTTCCCGGTGCTGACCCGGGCCGAACAGCGGTTCGTGCCGAAGGGGCTTGTCGGCATCATCTCGCCGTGGAACTACCCGCTCAGCATGGCCGTGTCCGACGGCATTCCGGCGGTGCTCGCGGGCAACACCGTGGTGCACAAGCCGGACAGCCAGACCCCGCTGTCGGCATTGCGCGCGGTCGAGCTGCTCTACGAGGCCGGCCTGCCGCGTGACGTCTGGCAGGTCGTCAACGGTGAAGGCTCGGTCGTCGGCAGCGAGATCATCCAGAACGTCGACTACGTCTGTTTCACCGGTTCGACCAAAACGGGCCGGATCGTCGCCAAGCAGGCGGGTGATCGGCTGATCGGCTGTTCGCTCGAACTCGGTGGCAAGAACCCGATGCTGGTGCTGCGTGACGCCGACGTGCAACGCGCGGCCGAGGGCGCCGTACGGGCCTGCTTCGCCAGCGCGGGCCAGCTCTGCGTCTCGATGGAACGCCTGTACGTCGCCGACCAGGTGTACGACGCGTTCGTGGCGGCGTTCGTCGGCCGGGTCAAGCGGATGCGCGTATCCGCCGGGACCGGCTGGGACGTCGACATGGGCTCGCTGATCTCGCAGGCCCAGCTGGAGACGGTCTCGCGGCATGTCGACGACGCCGTCGCGAAGGGCGCGAAGGTGCTCGCCGGGGGCAAGGCCCGTGCCGATCTGGGCGCCCTGTTCTACGAGCCGACCGTGCTCGAAGGGGTCACGCCGGAGATGGAGTGCTTCGACGCCGAGACCTTCGGCCCGGTGGTTTCGCTGTACCGGTTCGCCGACGAGTCCGAGGCGATCCAGCGCGCGAACGAAGGCGAGTACGGCCTGAACGCGAGCGTCTGGACCCGGGACACCCGCCGCGGCCGGATCGTCGCCGCCCAGCTCATCGCCGGCACGGTCAACGTCAACGAGGGCTACGCCGCCACCTTCGGCTCGGTCGACACCCCGATGGGCGGTATGCGCTCATCCGGCCTCGGCCGTCGCCAGGGTGTCGAAGGCATCCGCCGGTACGTCGACCCGCAGGCCATCGCGACCCAGCGCCTGCTGCCGATCGCGGCCAGCCACGGGGTGAGCGACGAGGCCTACGCGGAGCTGATGACAACGGCCCTGCGGGTGCTGAAGAAGCTGGGCCGCGCATGAACTTCGACTACGACGTCCTGGTCATCGGTTCGGGCTTCGGCGGCAGCGTCAGCGCGCTACGCCTGACCGAGAAGGGCTACCGCGTCGGCGTACTGGAGGCCGGCGCGCGGTTCGACGACGCGGGCATGGCGAAGACCTCGTGGGACAGCAAGCGGTTCTTCTTCGCCCCGGCTCTCGGCATGTACGGCATTCAGCGCATCTCCGCGCTGCGCGACGTGATCATCCTGTCCGGCGCGGGCGTCGGCGGCGGCAGCCTGGTCTACGCGAACACCCTGTACGAACCGTTGCCCGCGTTCTACGCCGATCGCCAGTGGGCCCACATCACCGACTGGCGAGACGAGCTCGCGCCGTACTACGACCAGGCCAAGCGCATGCTCGGCGTCACGACATACCCGGGTATGACCCCGGCGGACGAGGTGATGAAGCAGGTCGCCGACGACATGGGCGTGGGCGATACGTACCACCCGACGCCGGTCGGCGTGTTCTTCGGTGAACCCGGCGTGGAGGTCGACGACCCGTACTTCGGTGGCGTCGGCCCGCGTCGTACCGGCTGTATCAACTGCGGCGAGTGCATGACCGGGTGCCGGCACAACGCCAAGAACAGCCTGACGAAGAACTACCTCTACCTGGCCGAGAAGGCCGGCGCCGAGGTCTACCCGCTGACCACCGTGACCTCGGTCGAACCCCTGCCGGGCGGCGGCTACGCGATCGACACCCGCCGTACGACGAACCGCCGGCGGACGAAGCGGTTCACCGCCCGCGAGGTCATCTTCGCGGCCTCGGCCCTCGGTACCGCCAAGCTGCTGCACCGCCTTCGCGACGAGGGGAAACTCCCGCGGTTGTCGGACCGCCTCGGCGTACTGACCCGCACGAACTCGGAATCCCTGCTCGGCGTCATCGCGGGTGACCGGGACGTCGACTACACGCGCGGGGTCGCGATCACCTCGTCGTTCCACCCGGACGAGATCACCCACATCGAGCCCGTCAGGTACGGCAAGGGCAGCAACGCGATGTCCTTGCTGCAAACGGTATTGACCGACGGAGATGGGCCGGATCCGCGCTGGCGGGTCTGGATGCGCGAGATGGTGAAACAGCGGCGGAGCCTGCGCCGGTTGTACGACCTGAAGCACTGGTCGGAGCGCACGATCATCGCCCTGGTGATGCAGACGGCCGACAACTCGATCACCACCTACGGCAAGCGGGACCGCTTCGGCCGATGGCGGCTCACCTCGAAACAGGGCCACGGCGCGCCCAACCCATCGTGGATCCCGGTGGCCAACGAGGTCGTACGCCGGATGGCCAAGCTGATGAACGGCACCCCCGGTGGAACCATCGGCGAGCCGTTCAACGTACCGATGACGGCGCACTTCATCGGCGGCTGCGCGATCGGCGACTCCGCCGAAACCGGCGTGGTGGATCCGTACCACCGCATCTACGGCTACGAAGGCCTGCACATCCTGGACGGCTCCACCATCTCGGCCAACCTAGGCGTCAACCCGTCCCTGACGATCACCGCCCAAGCCGAACGCGCGATGTCCTTCTGGCCCAACCAAGGCGCCGAAGATCCCCGCCCACCCCTAGGAACGCCGTACGAGCGCATCGCCCCAGTGGCCCCCGCCAACCCCGTCGTGCCCGTAACCGCCCCCGCCGCCCTCCGCCTCCCCCTCATCGAAATCCGCACCCCCACCACCCCCACCACCCCCACCACCCCCGCAGCCACCTCCGCAGCCACCTCCGGCCCCACCCCCGCAGTCCCCGCGGTGGCCTCCGCCAAGGCGACCCCGGCCAAGGCCCCGGCTCCGGCCGACGCCGAACCGAACCCAGCCGACGCCTGACGCCGTCGCCCCAGCGCCCCATCCCGCTCCCACGGGCGTCTTGGTGAGTCCACCAGCCATTTCCGAGCCCGGAAAACGTCCAGTGGACTCACCAAGACGTCGCCCACCCCTGCCCGCGAACCCGCACCGTCGCTCAAGCGGCCGCTTGCGGATCAGATGACCGCCCTCGGGAGCCCCGGCGCAGGCGAAGACGGCGCGGGTCGGGATTGCCTGGCCGGAGCACCAAGACCGCCCGAGGCGAGGGGGTGCGGTTGGTCATATGTGGCGGATGTCTCGTCCGCGGGCGGGGACGGCGGCGACGGCAGGAAGGGGCGGCTGGAGGGGGCGGGATTCGGGAGGCGGAGTGACCCCGGAGGGTTATGGGCGGCGTTGTCGCGGCAATCAGGGAATGACCCGGGAACATAGGGGCCTGCGGCAACAGTGCGTAACGGGCAATTGAGACATGGTTGTAACGATGTGTTCGTGTCGGAATGCCCCAATTCGGGCCGGATTCACCCCTCGGTGGCAATCCGGCCCGAGGCGCGGCTATTTCCAAGAGGCTTTACGGAATGCAGTGACGTGGCAACGGAAAGCCGTAACGAGGCAACCATCCGGCCGAGCCGTCAACCGCCGCTCGCACGGCACCGACCGACTCCAAGGCCACGACGGTGCCAACCGTTGGATCCCCGCGGGAAACCCTTGCCCAGGCGGGAAATCAGCTGAAAGTGCGCTCAACTGCGCGAATCAGGCCGGATGTGGGCAGGGAGTGAGCAGAAGTGCTGAGCAGACCTGCAAGTTGACCGGGGTGGCAGCTCAGACCGCGAAAAGGTCGCGGGAGCAAGTGCCGGAAAAGGGAATGAGCCCCTCGGGAACGTTTCCGCCCAAATCGTTTCCCGAGGGGCCCACTCAAGCCGGGGTGAGGCGCCCGGCGTCTGGAATCGGGTCGCCAACCATGGCCAGCGACCCGAGCTCTCTATTACTCACTGTACAGCGCGGAGCAACCGCGTTGGAGTGTTTTGACCTCCTCACGCATCTGTTGCTCCTTGTCACTGTCTGGCGACTACCTGTAGTAACCGCCTCTGTACACATCAACGAGGCGGCGAGAGGGGGGTTACGAGGTTCCGGAAAAAAACCCAGAAAACTTTTCGCGGCCCCCATCGCTTACTGTGGGCCGACCGTTCGAGCAGGCCGTGAGGCGGCCGCTGAGCACGCAGGGAGACCCATGAGCGAGATCCTCGTCAAGGCGCGCGAGCAGGTTCTGGAGCGGGGCGAGGGCCTCAGCGAGTCAGATCTGGTCGAGGTGCTGAAGTTGCCGGACGCATCGATCGACGAACTGCTGGCGCTGGCGCACGAGGTCCGGGTCAAGTGGTGCGGTGAAGAGGTCGAGGTCGAGGGCATCATCAGCCTGAAGACCGGCGGCTGCCCGGAGGACTGCCACTTCTGTTCCCAGTCCGGTCAGTTCACCTCCCCGGTGCGGGCCGTCTGGCTGAACATCCCCGAGCTGGTCGAGGCCGCGAAGGAGACCGCCAAGACCGGCGCGACCGAGTTCTGCATCGTCGCGGCCGTGCGCGGGCCGGACGAGCGGCTGATGTCGCAGGTCAAGGCCGGCATCGAGGCGATCCAGGCCGAGGTCGAGATCAACATCGCCTGCTCGCTCGGCATGCTCACCCAGGAGCAGGTGGACGAGCTGGCCGCGATGGGCGTCCACCGCTACAACCACAACCTGGAGTCCGCCCGCTCCTACTTCAGCGACGTCGTCACCACGCACTCGTTCGAGGAGCGGTGGGCGACCTGCGAGATGGTCAAGGCCGCCGGTATGGAGCTGTGCTGCGGTGGTCTGGTCGGTATGGGCGAGACCCTGGAGCAGCGGGCCGAGCTGGCCGCGCAGCTGGCGGAGCTCGAGCCGCACGAGGTGCCGCTGAACTTCCTCAACCCGCGGCCGGGGACGCCGTTCGGGGACATGGAGATCATGGACGGCAAGGACGCGCTGCGTACGATCGCCGCGTTCCGGCTGGCGATGCCGAAGACGATCCTGCGGTACGCCGGTGGGCGCGAGCTGACCCTGGGCGACCTGGGTACGCGCGAGGGCCTGCTCGGTGGCATCAACGCGGTCATCGTGGGCAACTACCTGACCACGCTGGGCCGTCCGGCCACGGCCGACCTCGACCTGCTGGCCGACCTCAAGATGCCGGTCAAGGAACTCCAGAAGACGCTGTGAGCACGATGACGGTTCTCTACTGCGGCCATTGCGGCGAGAGTGCGGCGCAGGGATCGCACGATGCTTGCGCGCGGGCGCTCGCGATGGAGCCGCCGCGCTACTGCGCTCAGTGCCGGCGCCGGATGATCGTCCAGGTGCACCCGATGGGCTGGTCCGCCCGCTGCTCCCAGCACGGCGACCTCAGCTCCGACCAACTCCCCACGGAGCAGTACGAGGTATGAACGAGCTACTCCGGCAGGACGCGGAGCTGCTTTGGCATCCGTACTCCTCGATGAGCGAACCGTCGCCGATGCGGCTGGTCCAGGGCGCGGACGGCGTCCGGCTGCGGCTGGACGACGGCGCGGGTGGCACGGTCGAGGCGATCGACGCGATGTCGTCGTGGTGGTGCATGATCCACGGCTATCGCAACCCGGTGCTGGATGAGGCCCTGCGGACGCAGATCGACTCGTTCAGCCATGTCATGTTCGGCGGGCTGACGCACGAACCGGCCATCCGGCTGGCCGAGCGGCTGGTCGAGATCACCCCGGCGCCGCTGCGGCATGTCTTCCTCTGCGATTCCGGCTCGGTCTCGATCGAGGTCGCGATCAAGCTGGCCCTGCAGTACCAGGTGGCCCGCGGTCATCAGGGCCGGACCAGGATGCTGACCGTGCGCGGCGGGTATCACGGCGACACCTTCGCGCCGATGAGCGTGTGCGACCCGGTGAACGGCATGCACTCGCTCTTCACCGGCGCCCTCGCCCAGCAGGTCTTCGGCCCGCGCCCACCCGCCGGGTACGACGGCGACGAGGCGGCGATCGCGGCCTGGGCGGCCGAGATGAGCGAGCTCGCCGAGCGCCATGCGACGGAGATCGCGGCGATCGTGGTCGAGCCGATCCTGCAGGGCGCGGGCGGGATGTACGCGTACAGCCCGGGCTGCCTGCGGATCCTGCGCGAACTGGCCGACCGGCACGGGTTCTTGCTGATCCTCGACGAGATCGCGACGGGCTTCGGCCGGACCGGCACCATGTTCGCCTCGGAGCACGCCGGGATCGATCCCGACATCCTCTGCGTGGGCAAGGCGCTGACCGGCGGCTACCTCTCGCTCGCGGCCATGCTCTGTACGACGGACGTGGCGCACACCGTGTCGAGTGGTCCCGGCGGAGCGCTGATGCACGGGCCGACCTTCATGGGTAACCCGCTGGCCTGCGCCGTCGCCCTCGCGAGCATCGACCTGCTACTCGCGGACGACTGGCGAACCACGGTCGGGCGGATCTCCACGGGTCTCAGCAAGGGCCTCGCGGGCGCGGTCGGCCTGTCCGGCGTACGGGATGTGCGGGTCGTCGGCGCGGTCGGGGTGGTCCAGCTCGACGGGCCGGTCGACGTACCGCGGATGACCGAGGCCGTCCTGCGTCGCGGGGTTTGGGTCCGGCCGTTCCGGGACCTCGTCTACACCATGCCGCCGTACATCAGTACCGACGAGGAGATCGCCCAGATCGGCCTGGCCATCACCGAGGCCGTGGGAGAACGCTGATGGGCCTCGCGGACTGGCTCGAGCCGAAGGCGGCGGCGCTGGAGTCGCGCGGACTGACCCGGCGGTTGCGCCCGCGCGCGGCGGGGGAGGACCTGATCGACCTCGCCGGGAACGACTACCTCGGCCTCGCGACGGACCCACGAGTGGTCGAGGCCACCGTGGCCGCCGTACGGACCTGGGGCGCGGGTTCGACCGCTTCCCGGCTGGTCACCGGTACGACGGCCTTGCACGCCGAGCTCGAACAAGCGCTCGCGTCGTACGTCGGCCAGGAGGCGGGCCTCGTTTTCTCCTCCGGGTATCTGGCCAATCTCGGGGTGGTGACTGCCCTCGGTGGTCCCGGCACGCTGCTGGTCTCGGACGAACACGTGCACGCGTCGATCGTTGATGCCACCCGGTTGTCCCGTTCGCGGGTCGAGGTGGTTCCGCACAACGACGTGGACGCGGTCACGAAAGCCCTTGCCGAGCGCAACGAACCACACGCGCTGGTACTGACCGAATCGGTGTTCAGCGTGCTCGGAGACGCCGCGCCATTGACCGAACTGGCCGCGGTCGCGTTGGCCCAGGATGCCGTACTGCTGGTGGATGAGGCCCACGGAATAGGTGTCACCGGCAACGGTCATGGTTCCGTCGCGGCCGCGGGACTGGCCGGTGCGGAGCATGTGATCGTGACGATGACGTTGTCGAAGGCCCTTGGTAGCCAAGGTGGTGCCGTACTCGGGCCCGCCGTTCTGCGCGAGCACCTGGTGAACCGGGCCCGGTCGTTCATCTTCGACACCGGGCTGGCTCCGGCCGCCTGCGCAGCCGCCCTGGCCGCGCTCGACGTACTCCGGCAAGAGCCCGATCGCCCAGAGGCCATCCACACGACGGCCGCGCGGTTGGCCGCGGCGGCAGGGGTGAAGGCGGCCGCCGGGGCAGTGGTGTCGATCCCGATGGCGGGACCGCGTGAGGCGGTCGCGGCGGCCGAACGGTGTCTCGCGCAGGGCGTTGCGGTCGGTACGTTCCGGCCGCCCTCGGTGCCGGACGGCATCAGCCGCCTGCGGCTTACCGCCCGGGCCGGGTTGTCGCCGGCACAGCTGGACCATGCTTGCGCAGTGATCGAAGGAGTGGTGGCGGGATGAGCGTTCTGCTGGTGACAGGGACGGACACCGGCGTCGGTAAGACCGTGGCCACCGCGGCCCTCGCGGCGTACCTCTCCCGCAGTACGACGGTCATCGTCAGCAAGCCGCTTCAGACGGGCGTCGACGCGGTCGAGCCGGGCGACGCCGACGAGGTACGGCGGCTCGCGGGCGTCGAGGCGCACGAAGGTGTACGGCTTCGCGATCCGCTGGCGCCGACCACCGCCGCGCGTCGCGAAGGAGTCGATCTGCCTTCGGTCAAGGAGCAGGCCGCCGCGATCGACGCACTGCGACCGCCCTCCGGCTGGACCCTGGTCGAAGGCGCGGGTGGTCTCCTGGTCGGCCTCGACGGCGAAGGCCGCAACCTGGCCGATCTCGCCGTCCACCTGCCGCACAGCGCCTTCGTTGTGGTGGTCCGGGCCGGCCTGGGCACGCTGAACCACACCATGCTCACGGTCGAGGCCCTTCGCGCCCGCAAGCTGCCGATCGCCGGCCTGGTCGTCGGCGCCTGGCCGGAAGACCCGGACCTGGCCGAGCGCTGCAACCTCGAGGAACTCCCAGGCCTCGCCGGTCTCCCGCTGCTCGGCAAGCTTCCGGCGAACGCGGCCGCCCTCCCACCGGAGACCTTCCGCGCCCAGGCTCCGACCTGGTTCAACTTCCCCGCCTGAGGTCCTACCTGGACGGCACCTTCTCGCGAGACTTGGTGCCACCGAAGACGTAGAGGGCGGCGGAGCCGAGGAGTACGACGCCGGAGCCGAAACCGGCGATCAGGTCGACCAGGGACTCGTCGTGCTGGGTGAAGGCGATCACGAGACCGATCACGGCGAGCACCGTCATGAGTACGCCGATGACGAACATCTCCCGGTTGCCCCGCAGCCACCAGACGGAGAACGCGACGAAGTGCATACCGACGACCAAGGCGATCCACGCCGCGGCGGCGGCCGGCTCGACATCGTTGATGACCCGCAGCCCGCCGAACAGGAACACCACCTCGATCGCCACGATGACGAAGTAGCCCTGGGTGGACTGGTTCTCGGGCCTTGCCGGCTTGCCGCCACGGATGAACGCGAACAACACGACGGCGGCCAGCAGGGCGGCCAGCACGATCGCGATCGTCCGGCCAGGTGAGCCGAGCCCGGTGCTGTTGAGCAGAACGAAGACGAAACCGAAGGCGGCTCCGACCAGATGGCCGGGCTGGGCGGGGATGAGTTTCACGGCGACAACCTACTCGTCGCACGGTCCCCACCAAGCCCGGTCTGTTCAGCGCCGGAACACGGCCACCGAGTTGGTGCCGTAGGTCTTTCCGTAGATGCCGTCCTGCACGATGATCGTGTCGATCGCGCCGGTCGGCACCGTCAGGGTGACGCTGTCGTAGCCGCCGAACAACATGTAGTAACCGCGGTAGAACATCCACTGCCGGGTGTTCTTGTCCCAGCCGCGGACCCGGAAAGCGGCCTTGTTGTTGTCGTACGGGTTCTGGTCGTAGAGGTGGACGGTGAGGTAGTAGAGCTGCCGGGCGACATCGCGCCGCCCGACGATCTTCACGTGGGAGCCGGGCACATTGCCCCGATAGCTCGTATCCCCGTAGAAGTAGCCGTTTCGCCAGTAGGCGTAGGCGTTGGCGGCCGGCGCGTTCACGATTCCCAGCCCTGCCACCGCGATGGCGGCAGTGCTGACGGCGATGGTTCTGCGCAACATCGTCTCTCCCGAAGATCGACGTCAGTACCTTCCACGGTAGGCAGCCAGTCGCCACGCGGTTCCGGAGCGGCCGGAACCTGCCATTCGCTGACGAGTTAGGGTCTTCGCCATGACCACCTGCCCGGCCCGGTACGACGAGGAGCTCGGGCTCTGGGTCATCACCGAACCGGCCGTGGTCCGCGAGGTGCTGCTGGATCCGGACACCTTCCGGCCGGACAACGCCGTACTCGCGCACACTCCGCTCGGCGTACCGGCGCTGCGCATCCTCTCCGCCGTCGGGTTCGCCCTGCCACCCACGCTGGCGAACAACGCCGGGCCGTCGCACCGCCCGATCCGCCAGGCCGTCGCCCGGTTCTTCAGCCCGGCCCGGGTGGCCGCGGTCGAACCACTGACCCGCCGTCTGCTGACCGAGCGCCTGACCGCGGTCGGTGCCCGGTTGGCCGAGGGCGGTACGGCGGACCTGGTCGAGGCCGTCGCGGCCGAACCACCCGCGCTGGTGTTGCTCGACATGCTCGGATTGACCGAGGTCGACGTACCGGCGTTGAAGAGGTGGAGCCGGGATTCGCTGGAGTTGTTCTGGGGCCGGCCGTCGCCGGAGCGGCAGGTTGAGCTCGCGCACAGTGCGGCGGCCTTCTACTGGTGGTTGCGCCAGCGGGTGATCGAGGCTCGCAAGGATCCGGGCGAGGACCTGTTCGGCGTACTCACCGGGCTGGAACTGGCCGACGAGGAGATCTGCGCGGTCGCGTACTTCCTGCTGATCGCCGGGCAGGAAACCACCGGTCAGCTGATCTCGGCCGCCTTCCACCGGTACCTCGGCACCACCGTCGCGGATCCGGCCGAGGCCGTCGAAGAGGTACTGCGCGAGGTTTCGTCCGTTCCGACCTGGCGCCGCGTGACCGCGGCTCCGACGTCGGCCGGCGCCACGCAGCTTCCGGAAGGTGCCGGGGTGTTGCTTGGCCTGACCGGCCATGGTGGACCCGCGGATCTGGCCTTCGGAGTCGGGATTCACCGGTGTCTCGGCGCTGGGCTGGCCCGGTTGGAGGCCCGTGTCGCGCTGGAGGCGGCCGCCGGGTTGTTACCGCTCATCCGGCTGACGGAAACCCCTGAGCTGATCGACCTGTTGTCGTTCCGGGCACCGGCCCGGCTGGAAGTCGAGGTGGCACCGATACGCTTGGCCGGTGACCGCACTTGAGCATGACCTGGTACTCGTCGTCGACTTCGGGGCGCAGTACGCGCAGTTGATCGCCCGCCGCGTGCGCGAGGCCAAGGTTTACTCCGAGATCGTGCCCTCCTCGATGCCGGTCGAGCAGATGCTCGCCCGCAATCCGAAGGCGATCATCCTGTCGGGTGGTCCCCAGTCGGTGTACGCCGAGGGCGCGCCGCGGGTCGACTCGGCCCTGTTCGAGGCAGGCGTACCGGCGTTCGGTATCTGCTACGGCTTCCAGGCGATGGCGCAGACCCTCGGTGGCGAGGTCCGCCGGACCGGGCTGCGCGAGTTCGGCCGTACCGGCGTGACGGTCTCCAACGGCGGCACGTTGCTGAGCGGTATCCCGCTCGACCTGAACGTCTGGATGTCCCACGGCGACGCGGTTCACTCCGCCCCGGCCGGTTTCGACGTACTGGCCGCCTCCGAGGGTGCGCCCGTCGCCGCGTTCGAGAACCTCGACCGCCGGTTGGCCGGCGTCCAGTGGCACCCCGAGGTCCTGCACTCCCAGGCCGGGCAGCAGGTGCTCGAGCACTTCCTGTACGACATCGCGGGCTGCACCGGCGACTGGACCACCGCGAACGTGGTCGACGAGCAGGTCGAGCTGATCCGCCAGCAGGTCGGCGACAAGCAGGTCCTCTGCGCCCTCTCGGGTGGCGTCGACTCCGCGGTCGCGGCGGCCCTCGTGCACAAGGCCATCGGTGACCAGCTCACCTGCGTGTACGTCGACCACGGTCTGCAGCGCGCGGGAGAATCCGAGCAGGTCGAGAAGGACTACGTCGCCGCCACCGGCATCCGGCTCGAGGTCGTGGACGCGGAGGACCAGTTCCTCGGCGCGCTCGACGGCGTGACCGACCCGGAGCAGAAGCGCAAGATCGTCGGCCGCGAGTTCATCCGCACCTTCGAGGCGACCGCCCGCAAGCTCGACGCCGAACGGCACATCGAGTTCCTGGTCCAGGGCACGCTCTACCCGGACGTGGTCGAGTCCGGTGGCGGTACCGGCACCGCCAACATCAAGTCGCACCACAACGTCGGCGGGCTGCCGGACGATCTGCAGTTCGCGCTGATCGAGCCGCTGCGCACGCTGTTCAAGGACGAGGTTCGCGAACTCGGTCTGGCCCTGGGACTGCCCGAGGCGATGGTCTACCGCCACCCGTTCCCGGGGCCCGGCCTGAGCATCCGCATCGTCGGCGCCGTCAGCAAGGAGCGGCTGGACATCCTGCGCGCCGCCGACCTGATCGTGCGCAACGAGATCACCGCGGCCGGCCTGGACCGCGACATCTGGCAGTTCCCGGTCGTACTGCTGGCCGACGTCCGCTCGGTCGGCGTCCAGGGCGACGGCCGTACCTACGGCCACCCGATCGTGCTCCGCCCGGTCACCAGCGAAGACGCCATGACCGCCGACTGGGCCCGCCTCCCGTACGACGTACTCGAGAAGATCTCCACCCGCATCACCAACGAGGTCGACGAGGTCAACCGGGTAACCCTCGACATCACCAGCAAGCCCCCAGGCACCATCGAGTGGGAGTAACCCCCACCCGCTAGCAACTTCGCCGAAGGCCTCACGCTCCCGTGAGGCCTTCGGTGGTTGACCTACTGGTAGTGGAACCGTGCTTGCAGGATCACGAGGTCGTCACCGTCGACCAGATAGACCAGGCGGTGTTCTTGATCGATTCGGCGTGACCAGGTGCCCTGCAGCATGTGCTTCAGCGGCTCCGGCTTACCGATGCCTTCCTTCGGGTTCCGTAGAGCATCTTCGATAAGCTTGTTGATCCGCTTGACCTGCTGGCGATCGGCTGTTTGCCAGTAGGTGTAGTCCTCCCAGCCATGCGGGGTGAAGACCAGTCTCACGACAGTTCGTGCACCTCACGTTCGCCTCGCTGAGCCTGGGCCAGGCTCTCCAGGAGGCGGGTAGCGTTCGCAGGGGTACGCAGCAGGTAGGCCGTCTCCTCCAGCGCACGGTAGTCGTCAAGGGCCAGCAGGACAGCGCCGCCCGCCTTTGAGGTGATCTCGACCGGAGTGTGATCGGCGTTGACCTGCTCGATCAGCGGGAACAGGTCCTTGCGCGCGGCAGATGCCGTGATCGCCATAGGTCTCCCTTCTTGAGGCCGTGCAGCAACAGAGTGGTACAAGAAATGGTACCACTCTGGCCAACGGGCCATCCAAGCCTGAAGCCTCAGCGGCTCGGTGACGGTCGCCTAGGGGTCATCGGTGAAGGTGAGGCCGGTTTCTTGGAGGGCGGCCTCGAGGATGCGGATCGCCTTTGGGCCGATGCCGTGCATGGCCAGGAGGTCGCGGCGGGTGTGTTCGGCGATCTCGGCCAGGGAGGTGATGCCCGCCGCCAGCAATGCGCTGTTCGCGGGACGCCCGATCGGTGGCAGGTCCCCGATCTGTGCGGGGACATCGCGTGTACTCATGCCGAAACGGTAGCGAGCGGCACCGACAATCCGGGTAGCCACATTCGTGCGCCCGGATACGTAACCTTCTGGACGGTAGCTCCATCGAGCTGAGTAGGCGTATCTCGCGCCTGAACCAGCATTGGGGGAGTCATGCTTCCAGGCAGATGCGGACCGGTACGGACGTGCGCGGCTGTAGGACTGGCCATCGCACTGACAGCGGCAAGCCTCCTCCCGGCGGGAGCCGGCCGCGCAGATATGGCCCGCGCCGAAGCGGCGACGGCGGATGCCCCAGGGACGGTGGACGTCAACCGGATTCCGTCGCGACCGCCGGAGATCACGGTGCTGGGGGCTTCGCCGGCCGGGATGTTGTACCGGGTTCTACGGACCGGGCAACCGCTGGAGGCCGGGCCCGGGACGTACCTGAAGCCGACCGGCAAGCCGGCGTACAGGGTGCCCTACGAATACCAGACCCTGGTGGGCGACAAGATCTATGCCCAGGGCGCCGACGTCACGAAGTACATGATGATCGGCACAGCCACCGAGCGGACCTGCCCCGCCGCGCTGCGAGCGGCCTACCCGTACGTGAGTGCCGGGGCGCCGTTCACGTCGTTCGGTTGGCTCTCACACGGCAATCAGCGGGTGATCGCCGACGCGAGCGGCTGCCGAGTCGCGGGCGCCATCGCGCCGATCGGCAAGCACAAGATCGCGGCCGCGGACGAGTCCGGCTACGTCACGATCGACAGCGCGGACATCAACGGCTACATGACGCTGGGCTATCGCTCCTACGCAACGCCGGCTACCAGTCAGCGGATCCAGACCGGCGGCTACAACCGGCACGTGTACGGCGTGGACCTCGATGGTTCCGTTGTCACCTGGGCACACCACGACTACGCCGACGCCAACGGCCGCCACTCCTACGTCATCCGCTCCTCGACAACCGGAGGCGCGGCCCGGGTGACCGACGTACCGCGCCACGTCGACAGCACCGCGATCAACGGTTCGGCCGTCGGCTGGGCGGCGTGCAACTGGAGCGAGATCACGCGCTGTGTCACCGGCTCGATCAGCTCCACCGGCGTGATCTCCGAGGTGCTGGACAGCCGGTCCGCCGTCAGCGACGGCAGCCGGTTCTACTTCGACACGTACGGCGCGAGCCCTGGCATCGACTCGGCCACGGTCATCGACGGCAAGAACCGGACTCGCGTGGTGACGATCGGCCTGCTTCCGCCGTACACGTACAGCGTCGACTTGGCGGCGGGCAACGTCGGTTACGTCGACGAGCAGGCAGCCGACGGCGGGGATACGCTGGCCCGCCGGTCGTTCACCCAGTCCGGCGGCACGCTGACCCTTGGCGCGCAGCGGGTCTCCGGCCCGATCGGCGACCGCCGGCTCACCCGCGACGGCGACCGTACGGCGTATCTGGATGACGCCCGGGACCTTTGGATCAGCACCGACGGCGGCCACAAGACCCGGGTCTTCGATTCGAACGAGAAGACCTCCGTCGCGTGGACCGGATGGGGCGCGCCGTTCGTGCTGTCCGGCCACCGGCTGCTGTGGATCCGCGGCAACTACGCCGGGGAGCAGTGCTCGACCTGGGGTTGCTTTCCGATCTACGCCGGGCGGTTGATGGTGTTCGACATCCGCACGGGCAAGAACCTCGATTTCGGCGCCACCACGCTGACCCGGCCGGCCGCGTTGTGGGGCAACTACCTGGTCACCACCGACTCGGCCAACCGAATCCTGCGCAAGGACCTTTCGACCGGTGCCGTCGTCCAAGTGAAGGCGGCCGGCCCCCGGGTCACCGGCCTGGACGTCAACGGCTCGATCGTCGGCTGGTCCACCTGTACGCAGACGGCCGGTGCCGACTGCGCTGTTTCCAAGATCGGCTACAAGATCGTGTCGAGTACGGCGCCCGCCGTCGAACTGACCAGCCTGAACTCGGCGAAGGTCGCGTTGTCCGGCGGACAGCTGGCCTACACCCTGAAGTCGAACGACCAGTACACGCTGAAGACCTGGCGTCTCGGCACCACGGCCACGACCGTGATCGGCACCGCCCACGGCTTCTCACTGGCCCCGGACTGGGTGTCCACGGTGCCGTTCGACCTGCATGACGAGACGCTGGCCTGGATCGGTCTTGACCGGACGGCCCGGCTGACTCCGCTCGCGCCGTTCGTCGCCCGGCCGCGATACCTCGGGAACGCCAGCGGTGCCGCGTCGTTCAGGCCGTCGGCCGGTCAGCGGTGGTCGCCGTCGTTCCCGATCAGCAAGGCCTTGCCGACCTGCGCGATCACCATCAGGCTGGGCGCGGTCGTGAAGCGGTCATTGCCGTGCGCCACCAGTACTGGGATCGCTCGCGCTTCGTGGGACGGCAAGGACGCGGCAGGTCAACCGGTTGCCAAGGGCAAATACGGCTGGACGTTGACCGGGGCCGACGCCGACGGCGGCCTGCTCTGGTGGAACGGCTCGGCCAATCCGATCAGCGGCAGCGTCACGGTTGGGTGAGGGTGGACTCCAGGCGGTCGGCTTCAGGGCCACGGTTGGAGGCGCGGAGCTGGTCGACCAGGAGCCAGCCCGCGCGGTACCAGGCGTCGGAGCCTTCCTCGGCCTCGGCGTGCACCGAGCGGAGCCAGGTCTCGTCGACCGAACCACCCCAGGCGGCCACGATCAGGCGGGCGTCGATCGACTGGTCCTCGTGGCCGGCCTGCTCGTACGTATCGGCCGCGCGGTTCATCTGGGTGATCGCGCCTCCGCTGTCGCCGCAGCGCATCGCGACCTCGGCCAGGTTGTACCAGAGGCCGCCGTCGTGGAAGCTCGTCTGCGGATCGCCGCCGGGTAGTACGTCGAGCACCTGGCGGGCCCGGCCGAAGATGGCCCGGGCGGCCGCGAAGTCCTCGCTGAACATGGCCGAACGCCCCGCCCGGCGCAACGCCACGATCTGGTCGTACGGCCGCTCAGCCTGCGCGTAGAAGGCAGCGGCTTGTTCCAGCGGTGCCACGGCCTCGTTGTCGCGGTTGAGCTGTTCGAGCAGTTTGCCCTCTTCCTGGCGCAGATCGGCCAGCCAGTTCGGGTCCTCGTCGGGCTCGACCGTGTCGATCAGGACCCGGATCTGCGCCAGCGCGGAGTCCAGTTCGCCCAGGGCGTTGTAGGCGTTTGTCAGGATCTCGCGGGCCCGGGCCGCCAGGGGAGCGACGGCCGGATCGTCGAGAGCCGTCAGGGCCTCTTCGGCCGTCTCGGCGGCATCGAGCGGCCGGTCCACCTCCAAGTACGCGTCGGCGAGGTCGAGCCTCGTCATCGCGGCGACCAGCCGATGGGCGGGATCGGACAGCAGCGCGACGGCCTCGGCCAGATCGCCGACGGCCTCGTCCGGGTTCTCCATCGCGTTGCGGATCAGGGCGCGCTGCCGGTACGCCGCCGAGCGCTGCGCGTCGTGCGACGCCTCCGGACCGAGGGCGTCGATCGCTTCGCTGGTGGCCGCCTCCGCCTCGGGCAACCGCCCGTGCATCGCGAGCAGATCGCCGTGCAGCAGCGCCGCGATGACCTTCAGCGTCGGGTCGCCGCTGAGCTCGGTCCGGGTCTGCGCGACCTCCTTGAGGGCCTCTTGGTGCCGCCCGCCGGAGTAGAACATCAGCGCCAGCGAGAACCGCCAGCCCGGTCGGCGCCGCGGTTCGTCGTCCGCCATCAGCCGGCGCAACGGCTCCTCGCCGGTCGCCATGCCTTCGTCGTACTGGCCGATGTCGCACAGCAACCGGCCGATCCGGGCCCGGGTCCGCGTCATGCGCAGCTCGTCCCCGGCCTTCGCGTGCAGCTCGAGGGCTTCGCGCCAGTAGGCCAGCGCCTGCTCGGGTTCACTCGACGCGATGTGCAGGCCACGCAGGTCGAGTACCCGGGCCGTCTGGGCGGGCGTCTGCATCGACGGCGGCACCTCGGCCTGGAAAGCGGAGCAGGCGGACACGGAAAGCCCGTCGTCATCGTTGAACCACGCCTCTTCGGCCTGATCCAGCAGTTCGGGCCCACTCGCCAGGGCTGGTTCGGGCGGTGCACTCAACGCGTCCAGGCCCTTGGCCGCCTCGTGCAGGCTGAGCGCGGCTGGTTCGCGGACGATCCGGCGCTCGTGCGCACGCTGGGCCGTTTCCGACAGCGGCAGGTACGACGTCCAGGGCTGTTCGGTCAGCAGCCCGGCGATGCGGCGGCTCTGGTGGTCCGTGCCGTTGCGCTCGTCGAACCGCGCGGCCAGCGCCGTCGCCCGCTCGGCGAACTCCGCCGCCAGGTCACTCGCCGCCACCTCGGGATTGACCGCGCTCGGGCGCCGTACGGCCAGCTCGGGACCGGCCAGGTCGGCCAGCCGGCGCAGGGCGGTCGAGGCCGTCGCGAGGAAGTTCATCTCGGCGAACGTGCTGGGCGGATCGTCCAGTTCCGCGAGGTGGCTCTCGATCAGTTCGACGGCCCGGACCTCGTTACCGGTCATCGCACAGAAGCGGACGTGGTCCGCCAGGCTCTCCAGCTGCCCGGGCTGGCCGCGCAGCAGGCGGTAGGCCTTGCGATGCGCGTCGACGGCCTCGACGGTCATGCCCTCGGCGACGTACGCGGGCAGCATGCTGGTGAGGATCTTCTGCGGCTGGGTGATGCAGTCGAGTTGCTCGCTGAGCACCCGGTGGCCCAGTGCGACGGCCTCGTCGGTGCGGCCGGTGTTGATCAGGTGCTGGACCTTGTCGTTCGGGTCGCAGCCGGCGCAGTCCGACAAGTCGTCGCGCGGCGCGGTCGACCAGAGCCGGAACTGTTCCTCGGCCGTTTCGGCGTCACCGATGTGATCCGCGACGAGCCAGCGGTGCTGGTGCACGGCGTGCAGGCTGTGACCGCCTTGTTTCCAACGGCGTTCCATGTCGTCGAGAACGGAGTAGGCACGTTCCAGCGGGACCTCGGGGAAATCGCTCAACGTGGACGGCACGGACTTGAAGTTCCAGAGCAGCTCCCACTGGTGCTCCCCGTACTTCGCCGGATCGGCGTCGAAATCGGTCACACACCGGGCGAACGGGACCAGCGACTTCCGCGGCTCCCCGCCGTGCAGGTAGGCCTCGACCAGATCGAGCCGGGCCGCGAACGCGATCTCCTCCGCACCTTCGGCCTCAGCACGACGTACGACGTTCTCCAGCGCGATCGAACGGGCCCGGCCGTAGGGGAGGCCCATAGCGTCATCGAGTTGCTGCTGGAGTTCCGTACTCATCTAGCGCCCATCCTTGTCTTGCGTTGGTACAGCCTGGTCTAGCAGGCCTAGGAAGGACCTGTTCACCAGAGCCGCGTCAGCCGGCCCAATCGGGTGGTGCCCCTGCATGAGGGCATGCCCGTATAGACCCTCTACACCGAGCTTGACCAAGCCGGGATCGCCTAGGGAGGCCAAGCGCCGTACGAGCGCACTGCGGTGGTTGAGGATCAGCTGAGGCTTACTCGTCTCCCGAGTGTCCAGTGCGTCCAGTACCTCCGACCAGAGCGCGTCAGCCCGATCCCGCGTACTGCGCAGCTCACTCGTGAACTGGGCCGACCGGTCGATCAGGAAGAGCGCAGGCAGGCTTGCCGGTTCAAAGGCCCGTACGACGACCTCGCAGCCGACGCCGTCCAAAGTGGTCTGAGCCAACCGGACGAACGCCCGTAGCGACAACTCCGTCGCGGGGTCCAACGTGTCGAAGCTGGTGGCGAGCTCACTGGGGTCGAACCGGCGCGTGGTGGCGCCTTCGATCACCTGCGGTAGCCGTTCGATCAACTCGGTGTCATAGGTATAACCCGCGTTGACGACCGGAATCTGCTGAGCCGCCGCGACGGCCGCGAGCTGGCGGAACTCCTCCACGCTCGTGGCGTACCGGATCTCGCCGTACTGCTCGAGAATCTCGGCGGCGGTCATGCGGCCCAGGTTCGTCTCCAGCCGGATCCAGCGGTGCACCAGCCGGAGCATCTCGTCATCGTGCAGCGCGAGTGCCTTCACCCCGAGATGGTGAATCGCCAGGAACTTGTCGAGCCGCTGGGGATCCGTCGTACCGAGCCGGACGAGCCAGCCGCGCAACTGAGTGCCGAGGGCCTCGCGAGTGGTTTCGAGATGGCCGTCGTCGAACAAGGCCTCGCGGCTCGCGGTAGGCCTTAGCTCGGTCGTGTCGACCACGCAGCGCACGAAGAACGCCCAGTCCGGCAGCAGGCCTTCGACGCTCTCGGCCAGCAGCATGCGCTTGAGGTAGACCCGGTGCGTCGCCCGCTCGGTCGGATTCGCCGGGAACGGCAGCACAAACGCGACCCCGGTCAGGCCCGCCTCGGGGCTGTTCAGCTGGATCACGTCGAACGGCGTGAAGCCGAGCCGGTCCTGGGCATAACCAACCAGTGCCGCCTTCCGGGCGGGCCCGGTACCGTCCCAGGGTGCTTGCCCGTCGGTGGCGAGTTCGCCGTCGACGCGGATCTCCACCGGCAGCAACGAACCGAACAGGCGGACCAGTTCGAGCACGGTCGGGGCCTTGAACCACTGCTCCGCACCACGCCTCGCCGTCAGCGTGACGGTGGTCCCGGTCTCCGCGACGGTCTGCCCGCCTTCAACCGTGTAACTGCCGTCGGCACTACCGGTCCAGCGAGTGGCCTCGCCGCCTTCCGGCCGGGTCAGCACCGTGATCCGGTCGGCCACCATGAACGCCGACAGCAGGCCGATGCCGAACTGGCCGAGGAACTCGTCGCGCTGGAAGCCGATCTCGTCCCGCTTGGAACTGCGCCCGATGGTGGCGAGCAGATCCCGCACCTCGTCGGGGCGCAACCCGATCCCGGTATCGGTGATGCTCAGTCCGTCCGGCCCGGTCCGAAGGTCGATTCGGCCGGGCGCCTCGGGATCGGTGACCCGGCGCGCGGTGATCGCGTCGACCGCGTTCTGCAGCAACTCCCGCAGGTAGACCCGTGGGCTGCTGTACAGGTGATTGCTGAGCAGGTCGACGATGCCGTGCAGGTCGACCTGGAAGTTCTCCGACCGGATCACGCCCGTACCGTCCCCGAAGCCCTCCGCGGTCAACACTTCCCCCATCCATACCCGGTCCGGCAGGCGCCGGTGCGACCGATCACGCTACGCCATGCCCAGCATATGGAGGTATCGCGTGGCGGTGGCTACCTTGTAACTGTCTGCGAGTGCCAGTGCGTGTGCTCAATGAGGGGGAAGCAAATGAAGGTGGGGACCTTTAATCTCAACAATCTCTTCGACCGGTGGAACTTCGCCGGCGCGGTAGAGGTGCTGGAGTCCGGTACGGCGACCGTGCCCGCGACGTACACGTTCGACGACGAGAACCGGCGGCGGCTGCAACTCGATGCCCGCGGCAAGCTTCTGATCGCCAAACCGGCGGCGGACACGTTACGGGTGGCCGAGCGGCTGCTCGAACCCGATATCGACGTCTGGGTCGTGCAGGAGGTGGAGAACGCCGACACCCTGCGCCAGTTCAACCGCGACCATCTCGGCAACACCTATCCGCACGTGATGGTGATCGACGGGAACGACTCCACCCGGTTCATCGATATCGGCGTACTGTCGCGCCGGCCGCTCGGCGGGGTGACCAGCTGGCAGCGCGCGTTCCACCCGGACGAGCCGACGCGGCCGGTGTTCTCGCGGGACCTGGTCGAGGTGGAGATCCTGGACGCGCGGGGACGGAAGGCGGTGACGATCTTCGGCACGCACCTGAAGTCGAAGTTCGTCGACTTCACCGCGCGTGATCCCGAGGCCGAGCGCGCCGCCGCCGACCGGTTGCGCCGCCTGCAGGCCGAAACGATCACCCGCATCATCAACGACCGGATGAGTACGCGGCAGAAGTATCTGTTGTGCGGCGACATGAACGACACGATCGACTCGCCGCAGCTGGCGTCGTTCGCGCAGGCCGGGCTGGTCAACGCCCTCGCCGATCCGGTCGAGGTGGGCACGGTCAAGACCAAGGTCGAACTGCCCGCCCATCCGGCCTGGACCTCCACCTTCAAGGGTTCGGGACAACCGCGCAGCTTCGACCTGATCGATCAGATCTGGGTCAGCCCCGCACTCGTACCGAAGGTGACCGGCGCGTGGATCGGCCGGCGCCGCAAACTCGCCCGCGACGGGACCGATCACGATCCGGCCTGGATCGAGCTCGATCTCTGATCACCCGGGCTTTGATCACCCGGGCTTGTTGACCTTGGCCTCGATGCCGTCGAGCAGGCGGTCGAGGCCGAACCGGTACGAGTGCGCGGCGGCATCGGTCGTGCCACGGTTGAAACCGCCCGCGTGCCAGAGCGCCGTCATGGCCGGATAGCGCTCGACGTCGAAGTACGTCTCCCAGAGGTCGTTGCGCTCACCCCACCACGCGTCGTTGCTCTGCCCGGTCTGCCGTTCGAGCCGTTCGCCGTCGGCCCGGACGCTCGCCGCGCCATCGACGTACGTCGCGATCGCCAGCGCGGCGGCGTCAACCTGCGGCGGTTCGAGCCCGATACCGGACAGCGCCGCCAGCAGGAACTCCCGCGCGTCGAGCATGCCCGGGCCGATGGGAGGCCGGATGAACGAGACCTCGCACAACCAGGTGTGCCGCCCGAACATCGCCAGCGTGCGCTCGGCGTACAGCTCGATGCGGTCGCGCCAGTTCGCGGGCAGGTCGTCGCCCGACCGCGGCAGATCGCGCTCGGCGAAGACCTGGTCGACCATCAGGTCCAGCAGTTCGTCCTTCGATGGAACGTAGGTGTAGAGCGTCATCGTGCCGACACCGAGCGCCTTCGCCACCCGGCTCATCGACATCGTCGCGAGGCCCTCGGTATCGGCCAGCTCGATCGCCGCGGTGACGACCGCGTCCAGGGTCAGCGTGGGGCGCCGGCCCAGCGCGGGCTTGCCGTCGGCCGGTCCGGAAACGGCACGGTGGTGCCGCCAGAGCATGGCGAGAATGCGCTCCGGCTGGCCGCCGCCACTGTGCTCGACCGTCATCGACGTCCTTTGTCCACTGGCCCACTTGCTCGTCGGGTCAGATCCTAAGCCCCGGCACCTATTATCGTATGCAGTACGATAATTACTCGGAGGGCCGGATCGTGTTGTTCCGGTGGGTGCGACGAGGGATGAGGAGCCTGGTGTGGGCAAGATCTTGGTGACTGGTGCGACCGGCAGTGTCGGTCGACTTGTGGTGGACGAACTGGTCGCGGCAGGGGAGCGTCCGCGCGCGCTGACCGTGAATCCGGCAAAGGCGGCCTTGCCTGCCGAAGCCGAAGTGGTGAAGGGATATCTCGGCCGGCCCGAGACTCTGCCGGCCGCTCTGGAGGGTGTGGACACGGTCTACCTGGCTCCGCTGCCGGCGACGGTGAAGGAGTTCGCGAAGCTGGCAAGAGAGGCGGGCGTACGCCGGGTGGTGACGCTGTCGGGCGAACCCGCGGCGTACGAGGCGGAGGGTGATCCGTCCCAGTGGCACTACTACGCCGTGGAGAAGGCCGTCGAGGACGCAGGCTTCGAGTGGACCCACCTGCGGCCCGGGCAGTTCATGAACAACACGCTCGACTGGGCGGACCAGATCCGCGCTGACGGGGTGGTGCGCGCGCCTTATCGGGGAGCGATTCAGACGCCGATCGACCTCGGGGACATCGCTGCGGTCGCGGGCGTCGTGCTGCGCGACGACAGCTACAACGGCCGCAAGCTGCTGATGAGCGGGCCGGAGGCGATCACCCCGCCAGAGCAGGTTGCGGCGATCGGGGCGGCGATCGGGCGGACGGTCCAGTTCATCGAACTCACGCCCGAGGAGGCGCTGGCGCAATGGAGTCAGGTGATGCCGGCCGAGGTGGCGCAGTGGCTGCTCGACGGCTTCCGGATGATGAGCGAGTACGAGTCCAAGCCGGTTCCCACCGTGCCGGAGATCACCGGTCGGCAGGCCCTTCGCTACGCCGACTGGGCTGTACGCAACGCTGACGCTTTTCGTTAGCAGGGCCTTCTGGCAGCAGGCAGCGGCTTTCCGCCGGGAGGGTCTTGTCAGTCGGTGAGTGAGTCGATCCATCGCTGCAGGCGCCGGGCCTGGCGAACCATGACTTCGGGTTGCCCGAGCGTGCTGGTGACGACCGCGCTGCCCTGGTAGGAGGACACCAACTCCACCGCCAGGTCGCGGGCGTCGCGCCGCCCCATGGCGTGGAACTGCTGCTCGGCCCAGTCGAGCTGGATCTGCATCAACGGGGCTGCAAGCGGGTCTGATCCCTCAGCCCGCTTGGCCAGTTCGGTGGAGAGGCTGCCATACGGGCATCCGTACCGGGCGGCCTCCTCGGCGCGTTCGGACAGCATGCCGACGAAAGCCCTCAGTCGGGCCTTCGGGCTGCGATGACGGGCCGCCAGCTCGGCGAGCGCCGCGTTGAGTTGCTCTTCGTGGGATCGCACCACGGCCGCGACGATGTCCTCTTTGGTCTTGAAGTAGTAGTACACGTTGCCCAGCGGTACGTCGGCCACCTGCGCGATCCCTGCCAGGGTGGTCGGCGCGACGCCCTGGCGATAGACCAGGTCGCTCGCCGCGGCCACCAGTCGCTCGCGCTTGCCCGGCCGCGCGGGTTTCGGTTGCGGCGCGTCCTTGCTGGGCCTCGCGCCCTTGGTGCGCGGAGCTTCGTCCGGCTGTGTCGAGCTGGTCATCGTTGTCCCTGGTCTGAGTCAGTCTTCTCACTTGAGCATAGACGGCTGCGGCAACCACGGTCTATGTTAGTTATCCAACTAACTCCGAGCGAAAGAAGTGTGACATGCCGGTGGGATATCTGGACGTACCCGTGGGTGTCGATCTGGACCGCAAGAAGGACCTGATGGCGGCCATCTACGCGGCTGTGAGCGAGGTCTATCCGTTTCCTGACGACACCCGGATCTTCTTGCGTGAATGGGCGGCTGACAGCGTGAGTCAGAACGGGCTCCTCGGTTCGGAGCCGATCAGGCCGGCGCTGACTCTGCACGTGCCCAAGGGGGTCGACGGTGAGCCGATTCGCGTCCTGATGAGGAAGCTCAATGACGCGGTTGGCCTGGCCTATCAGCTGCCGGACTTCATCACCTTTCTCCATGAGCACTCGCTTGATGTCGTGGCGGTCAACGGGACTGTGCTCGCTGACGATCAGCAACGAGTCGAAGCTCAAACCAAGGTCTATGGCTGATCCTGCCGGTGCCTGCTGAGGTTTTGCGTTCCGGTCGCTGCGGTCGCTGTGTGTGGGGCGGTCGCGTTGCGGCCGGGCTCGGCCAGGCGGCGTCGGTGCGGCCGTGCGGCTGGGCGTTTGAATCCCTGGCGAACATGTGTTCGAATGAAGGCATGAGGTGGTCGGGGCAGGAGATCGACGCGGCGCAGCCGGGCGCTCTGCCTGGACTGGCGTCGATCGCCGGGCTGGTGCGGTCGGTGACCACGCCGGAGTTCCAGGGCATCACCTTCCACGAGGTGCTGGCCAAGTCCGCGCTGAACAAGGTGCCAGGCCCGAGCCGGATGCCGTTCGAGTGGACGGTCAATCCCTATCGCGGCTGCAGCCACGCCTGCCGGTATTGCTTTGCCCGGCCAAGTCACCGCTACCTGGAGCTGGACCCGGGCGCCGACTTCGACCAGCAGATCATCGTCAAGACGAACGTGGCCGATGTGCTGCGCCGCGAGCTGGCCAAACCGTCCTGGGGACATGAGCAGGTCGCGCTCGGGACCAACACCGATCCGTATCAACGCGCCGAAGGCCGCTACCGCCTGATGCCGGGCATCATCCAGGCCCTGGCCGAATCGGGAACGCCGCTGTCGGTGCTGACCAAAGGCACGTTGATCCGGCAGGACCTGGAGTTGCTGGCCTCGGCGGCCGAGCATGTTCCGGTCGGGCTGGGGGTTTCGCTGGCCCTGGCGGACGACGACCTACGGCGCTCGGTCGATCCAGGCGCGCCTTCGGTGCGGGCCCGGCTGGAGGTGATCCGGTCGATCCGCGCGGCCGGCTTGCCGTGTGGCGTGATGGTGGCGCCGGTGTTGCCCTGGCTGACCGATTCCGCCGAACACCTGGATGAGTTGCTCGGTCAGATCGCCGCCGCGGGCGCGACCGGTGCCACTGTCGTCATCTTGTACCTGCGGCCGGGGACCAAGGAGTGGTTCATGAAATGGCTCGGGCAGGCTCATCCTGAGCTGGTCAAACGCTATGAGCAGCTGTATTCCCGTGGTGCGTACGTGCCCGAGAGCTACAAACGCGCCTTCGGTGAAAAGGTCGCGCCGCTGCTTCGAAAACACGGGTTCGACAAGGCTTCGCGCCATCGTGGTGATCGCCCACACCCGGTGCGGGGCCGATATGAGGGCCTGCCCCGCACGAACCGCCACCCGGCTCCGGCCGCGCCGCGTGCAACCGTTCACCCGCCTATACCGGAGCAAGAGGCGCTCTTCTAGCCGTCGCACCTTCGGCCCTACGGTGAGTTCGTGTGGGGAAACGCAGTCTGCGATTGGGCGCGACTTTGCGAGCGGCGTCCGGTTACAAGTCACGTTGCCCGGTTCGCCATTCGTCCCGGGGCGATGTCGATCGCCGGGCCTTCGTTCGGTCGGCTTTGGGGGAGATGGGGTGTCGTTGTCTACGCTGCTGGGGTGATTGAGACGGGGACTGACGTTATTGCCAGCCATATCGTCTGGGACTGGAACGGAACACTGCTGAACGACAACGACGCCGTGCTCGCGGCTGTCAACGACGTCTGCGCAGGGTTCGGGCGGCCGGCGCTGACGCTCGAGCAGTGGCGCGAGGTGTACATGCGGCCCGTGCTCAAGTGCTACGAGCAGGTGCTGGCCCGCACGTTCACCGCGGCGGAATGGGCCGAGGTCGACCGGCTGTACCACCAGCGCTATGACCAGCTGTTCAGCACGTGCGCGTTGGCCGAAGGCGCCGTCGACCTACTGAAGGCCTGGCGCGATTCCGGCCGGACGCAGTCCTTGCTGTCGATGTGGTTCCACAACCAACTGGTGCCGGCTGTCGCCGACTTCGGCCTGGACGACCTGTTCCAGCGAGTCGACGGCCTCCGCTCCGAGGTGGGCGGTGATTCCAAAGCCGAGCACCTCGCCCAGCACATCGAGGCCCAAGGCCTGAACCCCGCGAGCGTCGTACTCATCGGTGACGTGGTGGACGACGCCCTCGCCGCGGCGGAAGTCGGAACCGGCTGCATCCTGGTCACCACCGGCGTGATGAGCCGAACCTCCCTGGTATCCACCGGCGCGCCCGTAGCCGACTCCCTGACCGCCGCCCTGGCCCTACTCCCCACCCGCTCGCGGTAACCGGCAAACGCGGCGCCTCTGGGTCGCGGCCGCGGTATCTCGTGGTGGCGTCTTGACCGCCCGTAGAGTCCGTCATTGGACGCGCCGACGGTGGCAGTACGACTGGGTGCTAGAGCGTGGTGAGGATTTCAGGGCCGTTGGGAGTGATGGCGACGGTGTGTTCGGCGTGGGCGCCGCGGGTGCCGTCGGCGGAGCGTAGGGTCCAGCCGTCGTCGTCGATGACGTAGACGCTGCCGGCGCCGTGCCAGAACCACGGCTCGATCGCGATCACATGGCCCGGGAGCAGCGTGAAACCACGGCCTGGGCGGCCGCCGTTCGGAATGTGCGGCTCCTCGTGCATGGTGCGCCCGATGCCGTGACCACCGAAGTCGAGGTTGGTGCCAAGCCCCGCTGCCTGGCCGATCTGCGCGATGGCGTGACCGATGTCGCCGAGGTGCGCGCCGGGTTGCGCCGCGGCGATACCAGCGGCAAGCGCCTGTTCCGTGGTGGCGATCAACTCAAGGTCTTCGATCCGGGGCGTGCCGACAACGAAGCTGATCGCGGAGTCGCCCGACCAGCCATCGACACTCGCACCGCAGTCGACGCTGAGCAGATCGCCGTCGGCCAGCGGGACGTCGTTCGGTAGGCCATGCAACACGGCATCGTTCACCGAGGCGCAGATGACGCCGCGGAACGGCGTACCGGCGAACCCGGGCTGATAGCCGTCGAACAGCGAGGTGGCCCCCTCGGCGGCGAACACCTCGCGCGCCACGGCGTCCAGTTGGCGGGTGGTCACGCCGACAGCGGCCTCTTTACGCACGGTGGCCAGGGCCAGCGCGACCACCCGGCCGGCGGCGCGCATCTGCTCGATCTCGTCGGCCGTCTTCAGCTCGACCATGACTCTCCCGGACGTAGCGTGATAGTTATACCGGTATTTTTATCATGGCGTGAACGGTCGGCAGATTTGCTGCACGCCGTGGTCGCACGGGCTGGTGGTTGTGTAAACGGCTGGTCCGGTGCGGTTCGGAGAGTGTTACCAAACCCTGATCGGCCGCGACCAACTTTGGCCCGGGCCAGGGCGTCTCCCCAACAACAATCGCTTGGGTACGCCGGGCGATCGAAGGAGGCAGTCGTGAGAACCCCAAGCCGACGAATCACGCGGTCCGGGCTGGTCCTGTCCGCGCTGGTCGTGCTGGCGATGGGACTCTCGGCCTGCCAGGACGTCACCTCCTCCGGCCCAGCTGACTCGCCCAAACCGCCGGCTTCGTCCCCCTCGGGTAGCCCCACCAACACGCCACAGCCTCCGCCGGGTGGCGCCGATCGCCTCACGTTGGTGGCCACCGGCGACGTACTGCTGCACGAGCGGCTCTGGCGAACGGCCCAAGTTGACGGCAAAGGCCGGTACGACTTCGAACCGCTGATGGCTCCGATCAAGCCCTTGGTGGAATCGGCCGATCTCGCGGTCTGCCACCTGGAGACACCGCTAGCCGAACCAGGCGGTCCCTACTCGGGTTACCCGCTCTTCAATGGTCCGCCGCAGATCGCGCCCGCGTTGAAGGCCACTGGCTACGACGCGTGTACGACGGCCAGCAACCACAGTTTCGATCGTGGCGCGCGTGGTGTCGACAGAACACTCGCCACCCTGGAGAAGGCGGGACTACGCCATTCCGGCACAGCCCGTACGCCGAAAGAGGCCGCCACCCCGGTCATTCTCGACGTACGCGGCGTGAAGGTGGCACTGCTCAGCTACACCTACGGGTTCAATGGAATGCCTTATCCGCAAGGGCAAACGTGGCGCGCCGGCAAGCTCGACGTACCAGCGATCAAGGCGGCCGCCCGAAAGGCGCGCGACGCCGGCGCCCAGATCGTGGTGGTCTCCTGCCATTGGGGCACGGAGTACGACCAGAAGGCCAACCCGGAGCAACGTGCGCTCGCGCCGCAACTGCTTGCCGATAGCAACATCGACCTGGTGCTCGGGCATCACGCGCACGTGGTTCAGCCGATGGAACGGATCAACGGCAAGTGGGTCGCGTACGGGCTCGGCAATCTGATGGCGGCCCACCGGCAGCCGTTGTCCATCAAGTCCGAGGGTTTGCTGGCGCGGTTCACCTTCGCTCGTGGTGACGACGGCCGCTGGTCGGTGGACAAGGCGGAGTACGCGAGCCTGCTCGTGACCGACAGCGTGCCCATGCGCATCCTCGACGTCCGTCGCCAACTCGCCAAACCAGACCAGAGCGCCGCCACCCGCCGCCGCCTCGAAGCAGCCCGCGCCCGCACCGAATCCGTGGTCACCTCGCTAGGCGCCGCCCGCCACGGCGCCACCCCCATCACCCCCTAACGCTCTCCGTTCTCATCCCGGTCGCGCCCAGTCTTATCCCGGTCGCGCCCAGCCTCATCCCGGTCGCGCCCAGCCGCATCCCGGTCGCGCCCAGTCTTATCCCGCGAGTGGCCGCGTCCAGTCTCACCGTGTTCTCCCCGTTCCCCACGTGCGTCGGCGTCGGCACCTATCCGCGTTGCCTCACGTCCGTTGACGTCGGCACCTATCCGTGTTGACCGGTTGGCCGCGCTCACCGGATCAAAACACGACCACTCGCGGAAGAAGAACGCTGAGGGGCGCGAAGCGGCGGGTGAAAAATGCTTTGTGGCACAGGGGAATGGCGTTCTAGGGTCCGGGTATGGGTAGCTTCTTTGTGATGGTGCGTCGTGTCCGGGAACGGGCGCGCCGCGTGGGGATGGCATCCCCTCGATAGTCATTGGGCGCGGCGGGTAGTCGCGGCTGCCGGGGTTCGCCCGGGCGAGTTGGTGCTCGACATCGGCGCCGGCCGAGGTGCTTTGACGGCACCGCTGGTCGATGCGGGTGCGCGCGTACTGGCGGTGGAACTGCATCCGGGCCGGGCTGATGACCTGCGCCGGCGGTTCGCCGATGATCCCGTCACGGTGATTCGTACGGATGCGGCCGATTTGCGCTTGCCGGGTAGGCCTTTCCGTGTGGTGTCCAGTCCACCGTACGGGATCTCGACCGCCTTGCTGAAGCGGTTGCTCGCGCCCGGGTCACGCCTCATCTCGGCGGATCTCGTCGTGCAACGAGCCTTCGCGAACCGCTGGATTGGCGGCAATGCGCCAGGTAGTGGCCGTTGGTCCCGCCATTACGAGCTTGGCCTGGGCCTACGCCTTCCGCGCAAGGCCTTCACGCCCCCGCCCCGTGTTGACTCCGCGGTCCTCACCATTCGCCGCCGCTAGGGCCTGGCGAGAATCGCAAGCCTCGTCCAACCGTCGCGTCGGGGTGCGGTGCCGTGCCTGTTCTTCTGACTTAAGTTTACAGCTGAGGGCCTGTTCGATGGATCGGTTGTCCACAGGCTGTGGCGGCGGCCGGACATTTGGAACGCCGGGCGGCGGTTGGGCCCAGGGGGCGGTTGGACGGGGGAGGGGGTGGAGGGTTAGCCGTGCCAGGAGTTCCAGAGGGCGGCGTAGGAGCCGTTGCGGGCTACTAGTTCGTCGTGGCTGCCTAGTTCGGTGATGCGGCCGTCTTCGACCACTGCGACTCGGTCGGCGTCGTGGGCGGTGTAGAGGCGGTGGGCGATGGCGATGACGGTGCGGCCTTCGAGTACGGCGGCGAGGGAGCGCTCGAGGTGACGCGCGGCCCTGGGGTCGATCAGCGAGGTGGCCTCGTCGAGGACCAGCGTGTGCGGATCGGCCAGGACCAGCCGGGCCAGCGCCAACTGCTGAGCCTGTCCCGGCGTGAGCGCCACTTGACCCGAACCAACTCGCGTATCCAGGCCGTCCGGTAGTACCTCGGCCCACTCTCGCGCATCGACCGCCTCGAGCGCCGCCCACAGCTTCTCGTCGTCGTCCCGCTCGTGCTCCGGATGTGGCAGGGCCATCGCGAGATTGTCGCGCAACGTGCCGACGAAGACGTGGTGTTCCTGGGTGACCAGGGCCACCTGGCGACGGAGGTCGGCGAGGTCCAGTTCGGTCATGCCCACGCCGCCAACCGTGACGGAGCCGGTTCGGGGCGGGTGAATGCCCGCGACCAGGCGGCCGAGGGTGGACTTGCCCGCGCCGGACGGCCCGACCATGGCGATGCGCTCGCCCGGTTGAACCACCAGGTCGACGCCGTGCAGTACGTCCCGGCCATCGACGTACGAGAAGCGGACGTCACGGGCCTCGACCAGTTCCCCCGAGGGCTTCCGGCCGGTCGGCTCGCGGTCGTCGGCGACATCGGTGATACCCAGCAGGCGCGCCAGCGAGGCGGCGCCGACCTGCAGCTCGTCCATCCACGAGATCAGCCGGTCGACCGGATCGATCAGCTGGTTGGCGTAGAGCGCGCCGGCCGTCACCGCGCCGAGCGTGATGTGCCCGTTGATGTGCAGCCAGCCGCCGAAGAGCAGCGTGCCGACCAGCGGTACCAGGTAGGTCACCTCGACCACGGGGAACCAGATCGTGCGCAGGCCCAGCGTGTACCGCTCGGCGAGGTAGGAACCGCGGATGTCCGCGTCGGTCCGCCGTACGCGCTCGTCGTACAGCCCGAGGGCCTCGACCGTGCGGGCGCCTTCGACCGTTTCGGCGAGCGAGCTGGTCATCTGGGCATAGGCGGCGTTCTCCCGGAGGTAGCCGTCCTTGGCTCGCTTGAGGTACCACCGGGTGCTGATCACCAGGAGCGGGACCATGACCAGCAGCGGCACCAGGATCCACACCCCGACCAGCATCGTCGCGATGACGGTGAACAAGGTGGTGACCAGCGCGACGATGGTCTCCGGTACGGCGAAACGTACCGTCCGGGACAGGGCGTCGACGTCGCGGGAGGTACGGGACAGCAGGTCGCCCGTACCGGCTCGCTCGACCGTTCCGATCGGTAGTGCGAGGGCGTTGTCGACGAACTCCTCGCGTAGTTCCGCGAGTACCTTCTCGCCCAGCGCGAACGAGCGGAACCGCGCCCACCGGGTGAGCAGCGACTGGACGATCACGAAGACCGCGATGACCAGCACGACCTGGTTGACCTTGGCCGCGGTGGTGCCGTGCTGAACGCCTTCGACCAGATCGCCGATCAGCCGGGGCGCGGCCAGACCGGAGATGGCGGCCAGGCCGTGCAGCCCGAGCGTCAGGCCGAGCTCACGGGGATGGCGGGCGGCGAGGCGGCGCGCATGGCGACGGACCTCCGCGGTATTGGCCACGGGCAGGGTCTGCTTCATGCGCGCACCTCCTCGATTTCGTCTTCGGTCTGTCTGGTCACGGTCGCCCGGTAACGCGGTTCGTCGTCGAGCAGCTCGCGGTGCTTGCCGGTGGCAACAACTCGGCCGCCGGCCACGAACACCACCTCGTCGACCCGGTCGAGCAGCAGCGGGCTGGACGTGATGACGACGGTGGTACGCCCGGCGCGATGGGCGCGTAGCCGGTCGGCGATCCGGGCCTCGGTATGCGCGTCGACGGCTGAGGTCGGTTCGACCAGGATGAGCACGGCCGGATCCGCCATCAGGGCGCGGACCAGCATCAGCCGTTGCCGCTGGCCGCCGGAGAACGAGCGGCCCTTCTCCTCGACGTCCGACTCGAGGCCGTCGGCCAGCGCGACCAGTACGTCGTCGGCCGAGGCCGTCGCGATCGCCGCCATCACCTTGGCGTCGGAGGCCTGGCCGGTCGGGTCGAGCTGGTCGCGCAGGCGTCCGGTGAACAGCTGTGCGCCGGTGTCGGCCACCAGGATGTGACGTCGTACGTCGGCCCGGGTGGCGGCCGCGAGCGGCACCCCGCCGAACGTGACCAGCCCTTCCTCGTATCGGCCGAGGCGATCCGCGAGCAGCGCGCCCTGTTCCGCCTCGGCGGCGACGATCGCGGTGAGCCGGCCATGGCGGGCCTGGATACCGGAAGCGGGATCGACCAGGTCACCTTGATCCGGCAGCGCGACCGGTTCGTCCGGGTCGGTGATATCGGAGGTGAGCGACAGCACGCGATTGATCCGCCCGGCCGCGACCAGGCCGCGCATCAGCTTGTCGGCGGCTTCGGTTGCCGTGCGCAACGGCATCACCAGGAAGGTCGCGTAACCGTAGAACGCGACCAGGCTGCCCGCGCTGACCTGGCCACGAAGCGCGAAGTGCGCCGCGAGGCCGACCACCAGCACGATGAAGATGCCCGGCAGTAGCACCTGGGCCGCGTCGAGCGTGGACTGGATGCGAGCCACCCGCACACCGGCCATGCGAACCTGCTGGGATTCGCTGCGGTAGCGCCGGGCGAAGGAGTCCTCGCCGCCGATACCCCGCAGCACCCGAAGGCCCGCCACGATGTCGGAGCCGAGGGAGTTCAGCTCCCCGACGGCGTCGCGGTGCGCGAGCTGCCGCCGCTGCAGGGGGCGCAGCATCGGGCCCAGGCAGAACAGCAGCACCGGTACGCCGATCAGCACGATCAGGCCGAGCGTGGTGGACGAGCTGAGCAGAATGACCGCGACGACGAAAAAGGCCACGATCGCACCGGCGAACCGGGCCACCACCTCGAGCACGTTGCCGATGTGGGCCAGGTCGCTCGCGCCGACGCTGACCACCTCACCGGTGGCCAGGTTCTTTGGCAGGGCGGCGCCGAGATCGGCCGAGCGGCGGGTGATCACCTGGACCGTGCGGTAGGCGGCGGAGAGCCAGTTCACCACCGCGAACCGGTGGCGCATGATGCCCGCGCCGGCCGAGACGCCGCCGATACCGAACAGCACCGCCGTCCAGAAGAGCAGCCGGCCGCTGTCGCCCGCCGCCACGCCCTCGTCGATCGCCCGGCCGAGCACCGCCGGCAGTAACGCCTGCGCGGTCATCCAGAGAATGCCGAAGCTCACCCCGCCGGCGAGCGTGGCCTTCTGACCGCGGGCCACCCACCACAAGTAGCGGGCCGGCGAGCGATGATCTGGTATGCCGGGATCGGCAAGAGGTAGTTGTCGCATAGCCGTTTCAGGCTAGGCGTGAGCACCGCCGATCCGCACCAGGTTTATCGGCGGGCTCAGCTGGCTTTGCCGCGGTAGGTGAGCCGCCGCAGCAGCACCTCGAACGGACCGCGCCAGCCCTTGCGGCGCATCGCCTCCGCCATCGCGACCGTGGCGGCCCAGGTCACGATCGCCAGCAAGGCCGTCTGCCAGATCCGCAACGAGGAACCGAGATCGAGCAGATAGGGCGAGAACACGACATACCAGACCACGGACTGGGCGAGGTAGCACGTCATCGAGCGCTGGCCCGTCGCCTGCAAGGCCGTGACAACCGGCCCATACGGCTTGACGAGGCGCTGAGCGAGTACGGCGACCAGCAGCGCATACGCCGGTCCGCCCGCCAGGCCGGTCAACGCGTGCAGGGAACCCGCCCCAAAGACTGCCAGCGAGTCGGACTTGTCGCCGAAACCGGCGATGTACCAGGCGAGTGGTGCGCCGCCCACGACCGAGATACCGATGCCCAGGGCAATGAACTTGCCCAGGCGCGCGGGTGGTTCCTCCAGTAGGCGGCGTCGTGCGGCCCAGATGCCGAGCAGGAAGGCCGCGGCGGCGGTGACCGCGAACAGCGGCGCGGTGATGAGCACCATCCAGGACCGCTCGATCATGCCGTCGATCAGACCTTCGGGACCCTTCTCGATCGCCATCGGGATGGAGACGAGGCCATACAGCGTGGCGCCCAGCAGCGCCCAGACGCCGGCCCAGATCAGCAGCCTTCGATCGGTCGACCGAACGGCGCCCGCGAGCGTCACGGCCAGCAAGCCATACGCCGCGAGGATGTCGCCGGAGAAGAGCAGGATCGCGTGCAGCACGCCGAAGACCACCAGCCAGCGGCCACGGCGGCGCAACAGCTTCCGGGTCTCGCGCCAATCCTTGCCGTTGAGGTCCTCGCGGCGGGTGATCTGCACCAGGCCGTAACCGAAGAGCGCCGCGAACATCGTGTACGACCGGCCGTCGACCAGCACGGTGGTCAGCGTCGCGACCAGTTTGTCGATGAAGCTGGTGACCACCGGCATCAGCCGGACCGTCGCACCGGGCGACTCGAGGAAGCTGTGGGTGTTCGCGAGCGCGATGAACAGCAGCAGAAAGCCCCGGGCGAGATCGGGGCCGGGCGCGCGGGCGCTGACTGTGGTCGGCCCGGTCCTGGTCGTGGCGGCGGTCGTCATGGCCGGAACGCTACGGTGTACGGCGGAGGAGGGCGTCAGCCTTTCGGCCCGAGTTCGGGAGCCGAAAGATTGAGATCCGAGACCAAAGTCGGGCCGGCGGCATCCAAAGCAGGGCCGGCGATCCGCTACCGACGGTCAGGACCGTTTCACCTGCTGTTGGGCGGTGGGTCGTCCGGCCGCCATCTGGCCGGTCTTGCCTGGGAACATGCTGGTCATCGCGCATCGGGGAGCGAGCGGGTATCGCCCGGAACACACGCCGGCGGCGTACCGCCTGGCTGCGGCGCAGGGCGCCGACTATCTGGAGCCGGATCTGGTCGCCACGCTGGACGGCGTGCTGGTGGCCAGGCACGAGAACGAGATCTCCGGTACTACCGACGTCGCGGACCACGCGGTGTTCGCGGATCGCCGGGTCACCAAGATCGTCGGTGGCGAGGCCGTCACCGGCTGGTTCGTCGAGGACTTCACCTTCGCCGAACTCCGCACGCTACGGGCCCGTGAGCGCATGCCCGCGCTGCGCGCCACCAATACGGCCTACGACGGGCTGGAGGTGATCCCGACCTTCGACGAGATCGTCGCGATCGCCCGGCAGGAGTCCGCCCGGCTGGGCCGCCGGATCGGGATCTACCCCGAGATCAAGCACCCGACGCACTTCCGTCGGCTCGGCCTCCCGTTGGAGGAGTTGCTGGCCGAACGGCTGATCGCGCTCGGCCTCGACTCCGCGAGTGGCGAGGTGATGGTCCAGTCGTTCGAGCCGACCAGCCTGCGCCGTCTGGCCGTGATGACGGGGGTGCCCCTGGTTCAACTGGTTGACGGCAGCGGTTCGCCGTACGACTTCGCGGGTCGTGGTGACCCCAGGTCGTACGCCGACTTGCTGGCGCCTGCAGGCCTTCGGGAGATCTCGACGTACGCGCAGGTGCTCGCGCCGTACAAGGACCTGGTGATTCCGCGTACCGCCGCCGGGCGGTTGGGAGAACCTACAGGGCTCGTAGACGCCGCACACCGGGCCGGACTCGCCGTACATCTCTGGACGTTCCGGGCCGAGCGGCGCTTCCTGCCGACGGACCTAGACCTCAGCGGCGAGTTGGACCGGTTCCTGGCGACAGGCGTTGACGGGGTGTTCGCGGACCACCCGGACGTGGCGGCGGAGGCAGTGGCGCGTGTGGCCAGCCGGAAGACCCGCGTTTCGGTCTAGTCGGGGACCTGCGTCTCGGTCTAGCCGGAGGACCCGCGTCTCGGTCTAGCGGCCGAAGCTGCGGCGAAGTTCGGTAAGGGCCGGAGCGCCTGCGGCGGCCAGTTCCCGGTCGATGGTGGCTGAGTCCGACAGCCCGAGTACGACCTTCGCCGTGGTGGTGGGACGGGCTCGGATGAGTTTGACCCGCAAATACGTCGGGGGATGGGTTGAGTCGGTCCGGGTCTCCCGGACTCGGGTAGTGCGAATACGCCGGTCGATCTCCCTAGCCGGGATATCGCTCACTGCGCGCCGTACTGCGTCCAGCGGTTCGACGTCGCTTCCGAAGCGCAACGCCTTCTCCAGTGCGCGATAGGCCGTTTCGACGATGACTAATCGCTCCAGCGAGGTGGCCGCCGCCTCGGAGCCTGCGACTTCGCCGGAGATCCGGTCGGCCAGGTACTCCGCGCGCTGCTCACCGCGGAGCGAGGCCCGGGTCAGCAGCCAGCGATAGCCACGAATGGGTGGGCCGACTATGGCATTCACCAGTCGGGTGAGGAACGTGCCGTCGGTGTCTTCGACCAAAGCCGCCGCGTCGTCCTTGAGCTCGTCGTACGGCTGCGGGCTGAAGCTGCTCTCCAGCTCTTCCAGGATGTTCTCAGCGTTCCAGACGAGCGTGTTGTTCCTTATGTCGCCGTTGCGGCCGTGGCCGAACTCGTGCGCCAGCACAGCGACTCGCTGCTGTGAACTCATCGCCACCCAGAGCGGAAGCCCGATGCCGACGACCGGACGCATCCGCCACCCGATCTCCGTAATCCACAACTCGGGCTCAGCGGTCAGTACGACCGAAGCGACTGGGCGGGCCTTTACGGCGGCGCTGATCTCGTCCAGCAGGTTGTACAGCCGTGGAACCTCGGCGCGGCTCACGTGGAGCTGGTCCGGGTCAAGGCGCTGCGGCCGGGGCCGAAGCGACCAGGCGATAGCGAACCCCACGGCGGCGAAAGGAACTGCCAGCCACAGCGGCCGGTAGAAGAGCAGAATCGTGATCCCGGCGGCGAGAGCCACTAGCGGCAACAGCAGCACTAGGAACGACAGGAAGTACGCCATCGCCCGCGCGGCGTCCCAGCCGGGCTTGTGGATCGTGCCGTGTTCCAGTTCGCGGTAGAGCGTGTCGGCGAGCCGGTGCTCCAGCTTCTGGCGCCAGGCCGGGTAGGCGTCGTCGACCGGTAGCGGGTCGACGTTCCACTCGCAGGAGTCACACCAGGTGACGTATCGCGGATCGACCCGGAGTTGCTTGTCGCACTGAGGGCAGCGGGTCACTGCCGCGTCGGTCTCCACGGCAGCAGTGTGACTGGGCCGGTCGATCGGCTGTCAACTGCTGCCGTGAGACGAGGTCAGGCAGCGGGCTTGGTGGGCTCGTCGTAAATCCGGCTGGCGATATCGCCCTCCGGCGTCGGGTGGGGCTGCTGGGCCGGCTCGTTACCGGCCTCCGGCATGACCACCCAGGCGACGACGTAACCCAGGATCGCGGCGCCACCGGTGATGAAGGTGAGAACCACCCAGCCCAGGCGGACCAGGGTGGCGTCGACGTTGAGGTACTCGCCGATGCCCCCGGACACTCCGGAGAGCATCCGCTGGGAGCGGGAACGGCGGAGGACCTTGCTGGACAGGTTCTGAAAGGGTGCGGTCGAGTTCGTCATGTCTCCAGAGTGCGGCCCGCGGGCCCGCGATCACATCGGGATCGGTACCGATCCGACCCTGGTCGGACCCCTGAGCGGGCTGGAGGAAATTGTCGGTGCCGACCCTTAGCGTGCTGGGCAGTGAGATCAACCCTGCGAGTGAGGTGGTGGCGGATGGACGAGGCGGCTGTGCGCAAGGTGCTGCTCGACCTGCCGGAGGTCACCGAGCATCCAGGCTGGGCCGGTCAGCCGGTGTTCAAGGTGCGCGGCAAAAGTTTTGTGTACTTCTCCGCGGAGGGCGATCGGGCCTCGATCAAGGCCTTTCGCGAGGAGCAGGAGGCACTGGTCGCGGAGAATCCAGAGGTCTACGAGCCATCCTGGGCCTCAGGGCGGTTCGCCTGGCTCAGTGCCGACTTCGCCGCGGCGGAGGACCAGGAGCTGCGCGAACTCCTGACCGAGGCCTGGCGGCTCACCGCCCCGAAAACCCTGGTCAAACGCCTGGACGCCACCTAACAGTGATGAGCTGAGGTCAGCGAGGATCTCCATACTTGCTGCCCGATCCCGTCGGCTGCCCCGTCTTTTGCCTGGTCTGTCCGCCATAGGTCGCTGGCACGGCGTGAGCCCGGGCTGGCTACCGGGTTGCGGGGCGCCTACCGGGTTCTGGTGCGCCCACTACCGAGTTCGTGTGCGGCTACCCGGTTGCAGCCAGGTAGCCGCACCAAAACTCGGCAGTCGACCTCGAGACCACCCGATCGCCTATCCGCCCGCCCGTACGTCGCCCGAGCGCGCCGGAGCCCGCCTGGCGCCTGCCTGCGCCTCGGTGGCCCGCGCTCGCCCGCGCCCGCCGCGTCTCGGCCGGCCGAGACGCCTGCCTCGCTTGCCGAGCCGGCGCAGGAACTCGCTGCCTGGCATCTAGCCCTTCTTGGTGAGTCTGCTGGACATGCTTGCGGGGCAAAAGATGTCCAGCAGACTCACCAAGATGATTCAGCACGCCGGGAAAAGCTGATGCGGGGCGCGGTATCTGGCTGCCGTGGCCGGGGGCCCAGCTGGGGAAGCCGAGAGCTAGCAGGGGTAAGCGTGTCTGAGCAGGGGTTACAACCCGTGCTCAGACGCCGTTTGGGGTGCTCGGTCCCCACGAGGTGGCCCAGTTGTGGCGGCTCGTTGTGCCAGCCGGGACGCTGGAAGGTGGGCGCGGTACGCCGAGTCCCGTGGTACCGGCGGCCGTACCCCACCTTCCCGCGAGCGGTCGCACGCGACCACTCGCGGGGACAGACGACGAGCTACCGAGCGTGGACGGGCGCGACTTTGCACAACTCGTCGGACCGGTAAGGCGGCGCGAACTCGTCGGACCGGCAAGGCGGCACAGCGGCGCGAACCCGTGGGGCCGGTAAGGCGGCGCGAACCCGTCGGACCGGTAAGGCGGTCACGCCTGGGCGTGTTCCCGGGTGTCGCTGGTTGGTCTCCAGGGGAGCGTCCCTGGCTGGGATTAGACCCTGGTTGAGGGCCTAGAGCGACCGTCGGACGAGGACCCACGGGGGGAGGTCCGGCGTACCTCGTGGAATCCGGCGTCGAGGAAAACGGACAGCGGGCTGCGATAGAGATCGGCCGAGGCCGTTCGTCCAGACGCGTGCAGGTCGATCGCGTTGCCTTCGACGGCCGTCGCGCCGCGCGCCCGGGCCAGCTCCACCGCGCCTTCGAGCAGGTGGCTCGCCATGCCCTGGCGGCGATGCCCGACGGGTACGACGAAGCAGGTGACCGTCCAGAGGCCGGGCGCGGGCTCGGCGGGATGGTGGTGCCAGTTCTTCGAGGCGAGCACCCGGGGGTACGACGTACGCCGGGCGACGGCGCACCAGCCGGCCGGAGTGCCGTCGTCGTACGCGAGCACGCCCGGAGGTGGTTCCACCTTGACCTGCTGTCGCAAGGCCCGCCGTTTGGCCTCGCTTGGGCGGTCCCAGTCGTTGCCGCGCAGTCGGAAAAACTGGCACCAGCAGTGGGACGGATCGCCGCGTTCACCCATGACCGCGATCACGTCCGCCCAGCGTTCCGCCGTCGCCGGCAGCACCTGAACGCTCATTCCCGCACCGTACGACGCTCCGCCCGCCCGCGGGAGTAGCCACCGCCGGGGAGGCTGGGCGCGACCTCTGGGGCGGCCGCCGGGAGGCGTCACCATACCGGCGCTGGCTTGCACTCGCTTGGGTCGAGTGCTAAAACTTGGTTAGCACTCGAAGGTCCCGAGTGATAACCAGCGATGGTTGTGACCGGGCCCTGGGTGTGACCGGAGACGGTCTCGATGAGGCATCAAGACGGAGCGGGACGTGACCGCGCCGATCGAGATGTCGTCCGTCGCGGGCATCGGGCCGGCTGTTAAAGAAACTCGACGCGGGAGGACTCGCGGAGAATGCCCAAGCTTATTGCTTTCAATGAGGAAGCGCGCCGCGGCCTCGAGCGGGGTATGAACACCCTCGCCGACGCCGTAAAGGTGACGCTTGGCCCGAAGGGCCGCAACGTCGTGCTGGAGAAGAAGTGGGGCGCCCCCACGATCACCAACGACGGTGTCTCGATCGCCAAAGAGATCGAGCTCGAGGACCCGTACGAGAAGATCGGGGCCGAGCTCGTCAAGGAAGTTGCCAAGAAGACGGATGACGTCGCTGGTGACGGTACGACGACCGCGACCGTGCTGGCCCAGGCGCTCGTGCGCGAGGGTCTGCGCAACGTCGCCGCCGGCGCCAACCCGATGGGCCTGAAGAAGGGCATCGAGAAGGCCGTCGAGGCCGTCAGCGAGCAGCTGCTCGCCCTGGCGAAGCCCGTGGAGACCCGCGAGCAGATCGCCGCGACCGCGTCGATCTCCGCCGCGGACACCCAGGTCGGCCAGATCATCGCCGAGGCGATGGACAAGGTCGGCAAGGAAGGTGTCATCACCGTCGAGGAGAGCAACACCTTCGGGCTCGAGCTCGAGCTCACCGAGGGTATGCGCTTCGACAAGGGCTACATCTCGCCCTACTTCGTGACCGACACCGAGCGGATGGAAGCGGTTCTCGACGACCCGTACATCCTCGTGGTGAACAGCAAGATCTCGAGCATCAAGGACCTGGTCCCGGTGCTGGAGAAGGTCATGCAGACCGGCAAGCCGCTGGCCATCATCGCCGAGGACATCGAGGGCGAGGCCCTCGCGACCCTGGTCGTGAACAAGATCAAGGGCACCTTCAAGACCGTCGCCGTCAAGGCGCCGGGCTTCGGTGACCGCCGCAAGGCCATGCTGGTCGACATCGCCATCCTCACCGGCGGCGAGGTGATCTCCGAGGAGGTCGGCCTCAAGCTCGACGGCGTCGGCCTGGAGCTGCTCGGTCAGGCCCGCAAGATCGTCGTCACCAAGGACGAGACGACCATCGTCGAGGGTTCGGGCAACGCCGACCAGATCTCCGGCCGGGTGAACCAGATCCGCGCCGAGATCGAGAAGTCGGACAGCGACTACGACCGCGAGAAGCTGCAGGAGCGTCTGGCCAAGCTGGCCGGCGGTGTTGCGGTCATCAAGGTCGGTGCCGCCACCGAGGTCGAGCTCAAGGAGCGCAAGCACCGCATCGAGGACGCCGTTCGCAACGCGAAGGCCGCCGTCGAAGAGGGCATCGTTGCCGGTGGTGGCGTCGCGCTGCTGCAGGCTTCGGTCAAGGCGTTCGAGAAGCTCGAGCTCGAGGGTGACGAGGCCACCGGTGCCGCCATCGTGCGGTCCGCGGTCGAGGCACCGCTGAAGCAGATCGCCGTCAACGCCGGCCTCGAAGGTGGCGTCGTGGTGGAGAAGGTTCGCAACCTCGAGCCTGGTCACGGCCTCAACGCCGCGACCGGCGAGTACGTCGACCTGATCGCCACCGGCATCATCGACCCGGCCAAGGTGACGCGCTCGGCGCTGCAGAACGCGGCGTCCATCGCGGCCCTGTTCCTCACCACCGAGGCCGTTATCGCCGACAAGCCCGAGAAGGCCGGTGCCGCCGCTGGCGGTGGCGCCCCCGACATGGGTGGCATGGACTTCTGATCCCCGATCCATCGGATCTGAAGCTGTAACAAACAGAAGGGCGGTCCCGCGAGGGACCGCCCTTTTGTCTTGCCTGACACAACTTCAAAGCCGGTAGGACTACCAGCCCTGGATCAGGCGCTTGGCGATGACCGGGCTGAAGTGACCGGCCTCGACGGTCGGCGCGATACCGCATTTGCCGTCGGAATCACCCGGAACCTTGATCCACAGCAGCATGTCCGCGCCACCGCCGGCCTGTGAGGTGACACCGAGCTGGCGTCCGGCCGGGTTGCACCATTCGCCGTTCGAGCCCTTGCCGTTGCGGCTGGTATCGACCACGAAGTTGCTACCGGCGCCCCCGCCGAGCGCGGACTTGATCGCGTTGCCCTTCGTGAGCGACTGGCTGGTCGTGTAGTAGTTCGAGACGTTGAGCGCGAACCCGCGGATGCGGTTCACCTCGACCAGCTTGAGCCGGCGGGCCATCTCGTTCGCCGCGATCCAGCTGTAGTTACCGCCGTCCATGTAGGCCCAGGTGTTCGGGTTCTTGGCCTGGAACTCCCGCACTGCGAACTTCAGCAGCTCGATTCGCTCGGCCTGGGCCGCCGCCGACATGCAGTCGAGCTGCGCGAGCGCGTCCGGCTCGATGATGACGATCGCCGGGTGGCCGCCGAGCGCGGTCGAGAACTCGCTGATCCAGTCCTTGTACGCCTGGGCGCTGCCCGCGCCACCGCCCGAGTGCCCACCGCAGTCGCGGCCGGGGATGTTGTAGGCCACCAGGACCGGCAGCTTCTCGATCACGTCCGCGTCGTTGGCGAACTTGTTCACCGCATCACCGATGTCGCCGCTCCAGTTGCCGAACCAGCGAGCACCGGCCTTCGTCGCGATCCGGTCCCGGATGAGGGCCATGTCCGGATGGCCTTGGTTCTGGGCCACCCACTTGGCCGAGTTGGACTCCGGATCGACGTAGAAGCCGTTCGACATCTCCAGCGGGTTGCCGGCCACCTGCGCCTGGGCGGGAGCAGCGACGGCCGGGGTCAGCAGGGCGAGGGACAGGGCCAGCAAAGCGACGAACTTCCCGCGGGGCGGTGCCATCTGGAACCTCTTTCGACTAGGTCGGGCGCCCGGGCCGCATCCAGCCCGGGCGCCGATCGTAGCCAGGAAGGCGCACGCCGTACGCGTGGTGGCAGGAACAGGCAACCGCTCCCGCTCAGGCTTGTTCGTCCACCTCGCAGAACGAGGCGTAGTGGTCGCTCGTGTAGTAGACGTACGCCGGCGAGGTGGCCCGTCCGCCACCGACAAGCCGTCGCGCGCCGCGATCGGGAGAGCCCGGCGTCTTCACGGTGTACTCGCGGTAGTAGCCGGATGTTGCCGACGGCAACAGGCCTTCCCGGTTCTGGAAGACCGTGCCGTCCCGGTCGTACGGGAACGGGCCGCCGGAGTGGATCAGCTCGAGGGTGTGCGACGCCTCCCGCGGCAGCGAGGAAAGCGCGCACGTCGGCAGCGCGTCCACCTCCCCAAGCACGCCGTACGACGAGGCGCCGGACGACGAGGTGCCGGGCACGCCGTACGACGCGTTGGCCACGCCGTACGAGGGGCCGGGGGAGAGGGGATGCGCGGTGGCGGTGGCGGTGGTTCCGGCTAGGGGCAGGATGGCCAGGGCGGTGAGGGCGAGGGCGTTGCGGAAGATTCGCATGCCCGCAGGCTGCCCGAACAAGGTGACCACGGCTCATCCCAACTGTGGATAGTTGGTGGACTATGGCCTGTTCGGCGGATAAGGTCGGTGACGGCGAGTAGCCCTACGAGCGAAAGGAGGCGCCATGAATACCCTGGTTTGTTCCCTGGCGCGTCTGGCCTGCTCATCTCCCTCGCTCTGAGCGAGGCCGCGCGCCTCCTGTTGGAGGTTTTGTGCAGATCCGTTCCATGGTCGAGTCCGATCTCGGCCGAATCCTGACCTGTCTTGAGACGCAGTCGGTCAACACGACGACACCCGAGCGCTTCAACGAGTTCCTCACCACCCGGGCCTATCGGCCGGAGTGGACCTGGCTTGCCGTCGAAGGCGAACAGATCCTGGCCTTGTCCGTTTGGTGGGGCCTGGACGGCTACGAGAAGCCGTTCGCTCTCGACTGCCTGTACGCCGATGAGTCCGTGGTGGAGCCGTCAGCGCTCTGGGCCGACTTGCTGCGGCAAATGGTCGACCAGTTCGAGCCCGAGGACGAACAACCCGAGTACCACCTCTTCCTGTCTACGGAGTGGAGGTCGGATCCGAAGATCCAGGCAGAGGTTGAGCCGCGTCTAGCCGCTGCAGCCGCTGTCGGACTTACCGGCCTGACTGAGCGCTTGCGCTTCGAGTGGACGGCCGCAGAAGGTTTGCCCGACAGGTCGTCCCGCTTGACCTTCCGCGCCGAACCAGACGACGAAGCCTTCGTGGACGTCCTGCAACGGGTAGCGAAGGGAACCCTCGACGCATCCACTGCTCGCGCCGTGGTTCGCATCGGCGCGGAGGGCGCAGCTCGCGAAGAACTGGAGACCTACCGCTCGCTGCCGGGTGATCGGGCCTGGTGGCGCCTCGCGTACAACGCCGAGAACGAGTTGATCGGCTTCGCGATTCCGTCGGCCAACAACGGCGGTCCGGTGGTCGGGTACCTCGGCATCCTGCCCGAGCACCGCGGCCACCGGTACGTCGACGACCTGCTGGCCGAGATCACCCACATCCTGGCCGAGACCGGGGCTGAGGTGATCCGGGCGGACACCGACTTCGGCAACGTCCCGATGGCGGCAGCCTTCGAACGGGCCGGCTATCAGCACTTCGCCACTCGCCTCGTGGCCAGCCATCCCGGCGGCTAGTCACCCGCCCAGCCGGTGATCTGCCGAACCCACCGCATCCGTCGACCGGAATGCGGTGGGCTCGGCAGGTCTCGACAGGGGCGGCGAACGATCATATGTTAGCGCTCACATTCGGCAGGTTCGCAGATCTTGCGTGGACGAGGAGCATCAGATGACGGCTGGCTTCGCACGGCGTGACTTCCTCAAGGCGACCTCACTGGCAGCTGCGATGCCGCTGTTCGGCTCGGCTGCGGGCGAGGCGGTGGCCGCTCCGCTGCTCGATGCGGCCCAGTCCGCGCCGGCGCCGGGAAAGCTGCGCTCGTTCGCGCTGTCCGAGGTTGCGCTGTCCGAAGGCGTGTTCTCGAAAAAGCGTGACCTCGTGCTGGCCTACGCACGGGGTTACGACGTGAACCGGCTGCTCCAGGTGTTCCGCGCGAACGCAGGTCTGGACACCTTGGGCGCCGTCGCACCGGGCGGCTGGGAAGGGCTGGACGGAGAGGCGAACGGCAACCTCCGCGGCCACTACACGGGCCACTTCCTGTCGATGCTCGCCCAGGCGTACGGCAGCACGCGTGACACCGGCTACCTGGACAAGATCCGGACGATGGTCGGGGCGCTCAGCCAGTGCCGGGACGCGCTCCGCCGCGATCCGCAGATGCTGAGCGTGGCGGGCAAGTCCGGCCGAGCACTGGAACTCCAGCGCGGCGCCTACCAGTTCGTCGATCTGCCGCCGGAGCCGCTGCCTGCGGAGTTCACGTTCGCCGCCTGGATCAGGCCGTCGCACGGCGCGAACTGGACGCGGATCTTCGACTTCGGTAACGACACGACGCGATACCTCTACCTGTCCGCCCGCAACGGGAACGGCGTCCCGCGCTTCGCCATCACGGCAAACGGTCCTGGCGCTGAGCAGGGCATCAACGGCACCACACCGTTGCCGCTGAACCAGTGGAGCCACATCGCGGTCACGATCGCGGGCACCACCGGCACTCTCTACGTCAACGGCGTGCCGGTCGGAACGAACACCGCACTGTCGCTGAACCCGGCGGCACTCGGCGCGTTGCAGCACCATTGGCTGGGACGCTCGCACTTCGCAGGCGACCCGGTGTTCGCGGGCGCGCTGGACGAGGTGAACATCTCCGCACGCGCATTAGGCCCGGCCGAACTGGAGGCCAAGGGAGACCTGGCGTCGTACACCTTCGATGAGCTCACCGGCGGAACCTTCGCCGACTCGTCCGGTCGTGGACGCACCGCGTCTCTGCGCCGCACCTGGGGCGGGCCCAGCCATCCCGGATTCCTCGCGGCGTACCCGGAACCCAGTTCATCACCCTGGAAACGATGACGCGTCCGGACTACACGGTGGTGTGGGCGCCGTACTACACCGCCCACAAGATCCTCAAGGGCCTGGTAGACGCGTACCGCAACACCGATGACGCACGGGCCCTGGACCTCGCCGAAGGCCTCTGCGACTGGATGTACTCGCGGCTGCGCCCGCTGCCGGCCGAGGTGCGCCAGCGGATGTGGGGGATCTTCTCCAGCGGCGAGTACGGCGGTCTCGTCGAGACGATCGTCGACCTGCACTCGATCACCGGCAAAGCCGTGCACCTGGAGCTCGCGCGGCTCTTCGACCTCGACTCGCTCATCACGGCCTGCGCCGAGAACCGGGACGTGCTCGACGGGCTGCACGCCAACCAGCACATCCCGATCTTCACTGGTCTCGTCCGCCTGTTCGAGGCCACCGGCGAGCAGCGGTACTGGACGGCCGCACGGAACTTCTGGGACATGGTCGTCCCGCCGCGGATGTACAGCATCGGCGGGACCAGCACCGGCGAGTTCTGGCGGGCGCGCGGCGTCATCGCCGGCACGCTGAGCGACACCACGGCCGAGACCTGCTGCGCGCACAACCTGCTGAAGCTCAGCCGGCAGTTGTTCCTGCACGAGCAGTCGCCGAAGTACTTCGACTACTACGAACGCGCGCTCTACAACCAGGTCCTCGGATCCAAACAGGACCGCGCGGACGCTGAGCTGCCGCTCATGACGTACTTCATCGGCCTCAACCCGGGCGCGATTCGCGACTACACGCCCAAGCAGGGCACGACCTGTTGCGAGGGCACCGGGATGGAGAGTGCGACGAAGTATCAGGACTCGGTCTATTTCCGCGCTGCCGACGACTCGCAGCTGTACGTCAACCTCTACAGTCCGTCGGTACTGAAGTGGAACGGTGTCACCGTCACGCAGACGACCGGCTTTCCGGTCGAGCAGGGCACGACGCTGCGGATCACCGGCCGGGCCCGGTTCGATCTGCTGCTGCGCGTGCCGGCGTGGGCCGAGGACTTCACCGTCGCGATCAACGGTGACCAGCAGCGGGTGAGCGCGGTACCCGGCACCTACGTGACGCTGTCGCGGTCATGGCGCGACGGCGACACCGTTCGAGTGCGCATGCCGTTCAGGTTGCGCAGTGAACGGGCGCTCGACCAGCCCGGTGTGCAGACCCTGATGTACGGCCCGATCCACCTCGTCGCGCGCGAGGCCCGCCAGACCTTCCTGGAGTTCGGGCTGTACGGCCGTGCGGCACTTTCCGGTGACCTCGCGGCCAACCTCCAGCCGATCGCGGGCAACCCGTTGCACTACCGGCTCGGCGGGGTCGAACTGGCACCCTTCTACGAGGGCACCGAACACGCCTTTCACTCGTACTTCCGCCGGGTGGAGCCGAAAGTCGTGTTCGCGGGCGTCGACTCGGGCGTCGCGAACCCGGCGCGCCCGGACGGCTCGACGTTGCTCGATGAGGTCTGGCTGGCGGCGCCGTTCCCGGCGAAGCGCGTGTTCGTAGACCGGGTCACCGCGGTGGCCCGGCAGTGGGTCGCGCAGGGGCTGATGTCCGTGGGCGACCATGACCTGGTGATCCGTACGGCCCGCAACGCGCCGATCCGCTGAGCTCAGGCTTGCGCGGATTGCTCCTCGGGGGTGGAGCGGCGTACGACGAGGCGGGTCCAGGCGCCGACGTAGATGCGGTCGTCGGGGCCTAGCTCGCGGCGTTGGCCCGGCGTGATCGGGTCGGTTGGCATGGGCCCGGCCGCGGCGCCGACGTAGGTGCCGTTGGCGGACTGGAGGTCTTCCACCCACCAGCGCTGGCCGTCGGTGGTGAGCTGGGCCTGGCGACGGCTGACGCCGGTGTCGCCGTCGCAGTCGATCTGCGGGGTGATGCCGCGCGACTTCGACGGACGGCCGATCAGCAGGCTTTTCTCCAGCAGCGGTACGACGATCGGCAGGCCCGGGCTCGGGCAGGGATCGTCGCTTTGCTGCAGGGCGTACCAGTCGGGGTCGATCCAGCGCTCGACCACCCATTCACCGACGCTCGGGGCCGGCGCGGGAGGTGTTGGTGGCGCCGTACCGAGGTCGAGCGGGGAGACGGGCCGCGGCATCGTGCCGGTGGTGAAGTCGTAGCCGCAGGACTCGCAGAACAGGGCGTCGGGCGGATTGGCCTCCGCGCAGTTCGGGCAGGCCTGGGTCACCGGCGCGGCCGGGGTCAGCCCGGACGCCGCCGCGGCCCCCAGCGCCGAACCGCCATCGCTGAACGACCCACCACCCGGGCCGCCCGGACCGGTAGAGCCGGAGGCGGCGGGAGCAGCGTCCATCGGCAGGCCGCAGACATCGCAGTAGTCGGTGGAAGCGGACGGGTGCCCGGAGGGGCAGATGCTCATTTCTTCACCCGGGTGGTCTTGGTGGATGCGGTGTCGAGGGCCATCTCGTCGAGTTTGTCGACCGTGCGCTTGAGCCGGACGACGCCCGTGGCCGGGTCGTCGACCTCGACCACCTTACGCAGCCGGGAGGTGGCTTCCTCGTTGCCGGTCTGCGCGGCGAGCTGGACCGCCCGGCCGAGCTTGGTCGTCGCCGTCACGGTGTCACCGGCGGCCTTCGCGGCCAGGCCTTCCTGGATGGCGTCGGCGAGTTCGGTCTGCCCGGTGTAGTGCGCGACCTCCGGGCTGATCCGGGTGGTGAGCGCCTCGTCGTTGGACCACAGCGCCTTCACCAGGCCCTGGGCGACAACCTGGTCACCGATGACGAGCTGGACCCGCGCGGCGAGCTGCTCCTGGCCGATCGCCTTCGCAGCGAGCCGGATCGCCACGTGGTAGTCGCGGGACTCGTCGCCCCACGAGCCGGTCGGGTACGCGCCGGTCAGCGCGTTCACCTCGGTACGGCGCGACGTCAGGTCTTCCACGGTCGGCGCGACCTGGCGGACGAACAGCACCTGCGCGCCCTGCGGAGCCCATACCCGCATGTCGGCGGAGGCGATGCCGCGGGCCATCGAGGCCTGGATCAGCGACGCGAACACCTCGGCCATCTGGTGCGGGCGGGGATGATGTCGACCGTACCGAGCAGGGCCGTGGCGATCCGGCGAACCTCGGCCACCTGCCAGCGGTCGCCGACACCCCGGCAGTCGCACTGGAACTGTCCGGTGACGGCCTCGATCGTGGCGGTCAGCTGCTCGGGCGTCTCGTGCTGGTTCTCGCCGTCGGTGAGCAGGATGGCGTGCTTCTGCGACAGCGTGGGCACGGTCGCGAAAACCCGGGCCGCGAGCCGCAGCCAGGTGCCCATCGCCGTACCGCCGTCGGCGTAGAAGCGGGACACCGCGTCCTTCGCGGCGGCGCGCGCGTTCGGCTCCATCCGGACCATGACCGGCTCGGCCGAGGCCGGGAAGGCCAGCTGGGCCCGGTCGTTGCCGGAGATGACCGCGAACCACACGCCATCGAGGATCTGGTCGATCGCGGCCGCGGCGGCGGTCTGCGCGGCCCGGATGCCGTCGGCGCCCATCGAGCCCGAGGTGTCGACGATGATGATCTCGCCCGCCTCGCCGGAGCCGGACTGCCCGGCCGAGCCGGCGCCGGTGGCGGTCACGGTGACGATCGCGTGTACGTCGGTACCGCCGTCGGGCAGGAACTCGTTCTGGTACACGGAGGCGGAGAACTCGGCCATATCAGTTCCTTCCAACGGTGGGCTCGGTGGTTTGGGTGGTGACAGGTGCGGCAGCGCCGGGGATGCGGGCCAACGCGACCGTGATGTTGTCCTGGCCGCCCTGGGCGTTGGCCCAGTCGACCAGCGCCGACGACATCGCGCGCGGTTCACCGCCGTGTTCGGCCGCGGTACGGCGTACGAGCTCGCCGAGTGGAACCGCCTCGGAGCAGTAGTTCCACAGCCCGTCCGAGCAGACCAGCAACCAGCCGGCGCTTTCGGCTCGTAGATGGGTGGTCTTGGGGGTGTGATCGGGCGCGTCCGTGCCGAGCCAGCGGGTGATCGCGTGCGCGTGCGGACCGGTCTCGGCCTCGTGCCGCGAAACGCCCGTGGCCATCAGTTCGGCGGCCCACGAGTCGTCCACGGTGAGCCCGACGGCCTCGCCCGCGTCGGGGAACCAGTACGCGCGGCTGTCCCCGACGTTGCCGGCCACGATCAGCCCGTTCTCGACGACGGCCGCGACGAACGTGCAGGACGCGGGATTGCTGCTGCCGGGGCTGGTGTTCGTGAGCACGGCCTCCTGCGCCGCGTCGGCCGCGGCCTTGAAGCGAGCCACGATCGCGCTGATTCGCGAGGACTCGGTGCCCAGGCCTTGGGCCCGGCCAACCGCCAGGACATCCCGCGCGGCTTTTGCGGCGGCAAGGCTCGCCACGTCGGAATCGGTCGAAGAGCTGACCCCGTCGCAGACCACCAGGACCGCGCGGCTGCCTGGTTCGGCATCGGCGTCCAGCGCGGCGGCGTCCTCGTTGCGGTGGTGCCGGATACCGCGGTCGCAGGTCATCGCGACCCACGCCGCGGGCTGCTCGTCGAAGTGGTCGCGCGGTTTGGCCGCCTTGGTCCCGCAGGTCTGGCAGTAGCCGTCGTCGCCGACGACGCCACCGCAACTGCGGCACGGCTGCACCGCCGCGTTGACGGGCACCTCCACGGTGGCCGCCGAGTTGGCTGCCGTGTTGGTCGCCACCTCCACGGTGGGCTCGTCCGGGGACGAGGTGAGGGCCGATCCGCAGGCCTCGCAGAAGCGGTCGCCCTCGGCGACACCGCCGCCGCAGGAGGGGCAGACCAAGCTGGTGCCGGCAGTCATCGCAGTGTCCATCCTCGAACCTCGTTGGCCAGGTCGACCAGGGCGACCCGGTCTTGTCGTGTCGGTGCCTGAACGGCCAGTTCACGGTAGGCGTGCTCGAGGCCATCGCGCAGTTCGGCCTCGGTCGCGACCCGGTCCGCGATCCGTACGTCCGGCCGGTCGCCGTTCGCCAGCACCTCGTCCAGGGCGCTGCGGAACACGCTCGCGGCCAGCCTCGCCCGGTCCACCGGGTCGATCGTGAGCCTGCCGATACTGTCCATCGCCGCGGCCAGCGCGGGTAGTCCCCGGCCGGAAGCGGCCAGCAGGCCGGCCCGTTGGCGGCGGGCCCGGATGTACGCGCCGTTGGTCGGCGGGACCAGGTCGAGCGCGGCGATCGCGCCATCCAGGTCGCGCGGCGCCCGGATCGCGGCGAGCCCGAAGGCCGAAGGCGCGATGTAGTTCGCGTCCGTGCGCGCGCAGGTCAGGTAGAGGCCTTCGGCGACGTCGTGCTCACCGCTCATCTCGCACGACACCGCGAGGGCCAGCTTCGGCGCGAGTTCGCCCGGCACCTGGCCGTAGACCGCGTTGAACGCCGAGCGCGCGGCCGCCGCGTCCTCCCGGGCCAGCGCGGCCAGCCCGGACATCCAAACCGCGCGCCACTCCCACGGGTCGTCGGCCAGCATTTCGGTGACAACCTGGTCGACGAGCGCGGGCTGACCCGATTCCAGCGCCGCCTCCGCGATGTGCAGCCGGACCTCCGGCGTCATCTCGGGCGCGGTCCGCAGCGCCTCCAGCCTGGCGACGGGATCGGGCACGCTGACCGTGCTGAGCCAGCTCGCCATCTTGTCGGCGTGATCCGGAATCAGTTCGGGCAGTCGCCGCCATACCGGCGAGTGGTCGTCCGGCGCGGCCGGGCTGCCGAACAGCAGTGACGGCGTCGAGTGGGCTGCCGCGCCGACACCCGACTTGGCCGCGACCACCTCACGCAGTACGCCGAGCAGCTGCACGCGTAGTTCGTCGGCCGACATGAACCGGTCGGCCGGATCGGGCGCGCAGGCCTTCAGCAGCAGCCGGTAGAACGAGTCGAACTGCTGGAACAGCGGCACTTCCGAGACCGGCGGCAGCGACGCCAGGTACGTCGACTGGTAGCCGCGGAACTCCATCGCCAGCACCGTCAGGGTCCGGCCGAGCGTGAAGATGTCGGAGGCGATCGACGTACCCACCTCGGGTACTTCCGGCGCCTGGTAGCCGACCGTGCCGAAGATGGCCGAGTCCATGTCGTCGATCCGCCGGACACCACCGAGGTCGATCAGCTTGACCGCGTCGCCGACCTGGATGATGTTGTCCGGCTTGAAGTCGCAGTAGACCAGGCCGAGGTCGTGCAGGTACGAGAACGCCGGCAGGATCTCGACCAGGTACGCGATCGCCTGGTCGATCGGCAGCGCGTCGTACCTGCCGTTGTTCGCGGCCATTCGCTGCTTGAGCAGGGTCTTCAGCGACGTACCGCCGACGTACTCCATCACGATGTAGCCGGCGCCTTCGTGCGTGACGAAGTTGTAGATCTCGACGATCAGCGGGTGCTCGACCCGGGCGAGGAACTGCTGCTCGGCAATGGCGGCCGCGACGGCGTCAGGGTCGTCGGAGTTCAGCAGGCCCTTCAGAACGACCCAGCGGTCTGAGACGTTCTTGTCGCGGGCCATGTAGATCCAGCCGAAACCACCGTGGGCAAGGCATCCGGCCACCTCGTACTGCCCGCCGACGAGGTCACCCGCCTTGAGCTTCGGGGAGAACGAGAACGGGCTACGGCACTTCGGGCAGAAGCCTTCGGTCCGGCCGGGCTGATCGCCTCGCGAGCGTCCGACCGGGCTGCCGCAGGTCGGGCAGTTGCGGCGCTCTTCCGGAACCATCGGGTTCTCGAGGATGGCGTGCGTGGCGTCGATCGGTGGAATGGTCGGGATCGTCGTCAGCCCGGCACCGAGCCGTGCACCGCGCAAGCGGGTCGAACTCGTTCCGAGCCTGCGGGTCAGCTTCGAGCCGGATGCGGCCGCGCGGGCGGACCCGAGCGCGGTAGAGGCCAGGCGGTTCGAAGCCCGGGACACTGTCGACGGCGAGCTGATCGGCGACTCCTGCGCACCGGCGCCTGCAGCACCTGCGACGCCTGCGGTGGCTGAGGTGCTTGCAGCCGCGGGGGAGCCGCAGACGTCGCAGTAGCCGTCAAGGATCGAGCCGGTACATCCCGGCTGAGTGCAGGCGATAGTCGTCATGGCGTCCCTCCTGTGGCACTACTGGGGCCCGAGCGGTCCGGCCCGGCGGTGGTGCTGGTGTCCAGATAGGCCTCGTAGGCCGCGATCAGCGCGCCGAGCCGGATCAGGTCCACCGGTTCGGCAGCGAGGGCCGCACGCCCTCGCCGGTAGAGCTCTTCCAGGTCCTCGTTCGTCGTACCGGCCTTCACTCGGTAGGCGTCCAGCCGTCCGGCCAGCTCGTCCCGCCGTTCCAGCGCCGCGCCGTACGCCGTCTGGGCCTGACCGAGCGCGCGTCGTACGGCGTCCAGGCGGACCAGGTACGCCGCGAGGGCGTCAGGCGTGTTCGGAACCGGGCCTAGCGCGGTGACATCCGGTACGGCGAGCCGGGGCGCGGGGGATACCGACGCCACGCAGCGATCCGCGACGGCCCGTACGGCGATGCCCTGGGCCTCTAGTTCGTTGCGAAGCGCCCGGGCCTTCGCGACGTCCTCGGCCCGCTCGCGCCGGGTGGCGCCGCCAACGATCAGGTCGCGCTCGGCACGGGCGGCGTCTTGTTCCAGCGGGCCGATCAACCCACCGATGTCGGCGCCTCGTTTGGCGCGTTCGGTGGTGTCGGTGACCCGGCGATCCAGTTCGTCCAGCGTCTTGGTGGCGACGTCCCGCACGTTGGCCGGTTCGCGGGCGACCAGGTCGCGGATGCGCTCCACCTGGACCCGCAGCCCCCGCAGCCGCGCGGCCAGATCGGCATCACCCGGATCGAGCGCGAGCCGGGCCCGCAACGAACCGGCCAGTGCGTCGGACAAGGTGCATGCCTCGGGCAACGAGACCGCGAGCGAACCACCCGCGGCGCTGGTGTCGAGACCACCCCAGATCAACGTCGTCAGGCGTTCGGCTTCGGTCTGGCCGACCCGGCCCGAGTCCCACGTCACCAGCAGCAGTTCGTACCGGTCGGAGACGGACTTCCAGACGGCCATCGACAACATCACGTCAGGGCTCAACGCGTCCGCGTCGGGCGAATGCAGCGCGGCCCGGTCCAGTTCGTCCAGCTCGGCCCGGCGCGCGTCCCGCCACCGGCCGAGTGCGTCCAGGTAGTCGAGCATTTGCTTGGCCGGAACGGTCGAACCCATCCGGCCCGGCGGCTGCGGCGCGACCGCTGTCATGGGTTCCTGCCGTAGACGGCCGGCGGAGGCGCCGGCGCGGGACCGAGGTCCGCCGCCAGCCACTTGGTGTACGCCGCCTTCCAGCGTCCGTCGGCCCTCAGTTGCTCCAGTACGCCGTTCACGAACCTCACCAGGTCAGGACGCGTCTTCGCCATGCCCAGGCCGTACGGCTCGTCGGTGAAGGCGGGAGCCTTGATGACCTTCGCATACGGGTCTTGGGCGGCCAGACCCGCGAGCACGGTGTCGTCACCGGTGATCGCGTCGACCTTGCCCTGCTGGAACAGCACCAGGCACCCGGTGTGGGTGTCGGCCGGAACCGCTACGACATTCGGGAAGTCCTTGATCTTCTCCAGGCTGGTTGAGGCAGCCGGGGCGCAAACCTTCTTACCACTCAGGCTTTCCAGGCCGGTGGCCTTCGACTCGAGTGGGACCAGAACCTTCTGCCCGGCGTGGTAGTACTCGGTGGAGAAGGCGATCTGGCTCCACCGGTCGCAGTTGATCGTCATGTTGCGGGCAACGATGTCGACACTGCCGTTCTGCAGCACGGGAATGCGCTGGGCGCTGGAGATCACCCGCAGTTCGAGGGTGTCCTTGGTGGTGCCGAAGATCGCCTGCGCGACGGCCTTGGCGATATCGATGTCGAAGCCCTCGAGCTGGCCGCTGATCGGATTCCTTGCCCCGAGCAACAATGTGTCGGCCGAGACGCCGACGATGAGGCGGCCGCGGTCCTGGATGGCCTTCATCGACGAGCCGGCCGGCATCGCGTTCGCGGCGGGCAGCGGCCCAGTCGGCTGGTACGACGCGACCGGGGTGCCGCAGTTCGGCTGGGCCGACGGCTGGGCGGCCGGCGCCACGGTGGGAGCGGCCTTGGGCGGCACGGCGGTGTCCGCGTAGTTCCCGGAGGTGCAAGCCACCGCGAGCAGCGCGACGGCCAGAACCGCGCCCAGACGCCCGGCTGACTTGAAGCGGTTCACTGGCTTGAGGCGGTTCATCGGTACTCCTCCAGTCGCTGCGACAGGCCCCACCAGGCGAGCAGTGCGACCAGCAGGCCGATCGGCAGGCCGAGCCACGCCCAGACCGGTAGCGAGTTGCCTGCGTCGAGCAGATCCGCGCGGGCGGTGTTACTGGTGGCCGCCAGGCTGGTGCTGGAGGCCTTGTCGAACTCGTTGAACGCCTGCGGCGAGTTCAGCGCCAGCTGGACGGCTGCGTCCCAGCGGCCCGAGTCGTCCAACTGGCGGATCTGCTCGTGCGCCTTGACGTACGCGTCCCAGCGGGCCGACAAACCCGACGCCTCGCGCACCTTCGTACCGGCCTCGCTGGATTCCTGCCGAGCCGTGTTCGACGCGGTCACCCAGGCCTTCTCGAACGCGGCACCCGAGCCGCGGGCGATCAGCGTCAGGCTCTCGTTCGACTTGGCGTCGAAGGCGGCGACCCGGGCGCGGGCCAGCCCGATCGTGCCGGCGTACGTCGTATCGCGGACGTCGTCGGCCGCGTTCTTCGAGCCGGTCAGTACGGCGCCACCGGCGATCGTCGTGAGTAACACCACCAGGGCGGCGGCGAACAACGGGAGGTTCAGGTAGCGGTGTGTCCGGCGAGCCAGCCAGAACAGGGCCAGTCCGAGCACGAGCAGCGTGACCAGTCCGGCGGCGACGACCCAGGCGGTACCGCGGCCGGTGTTGCCGAGTTCGGTCTCGAGCCGCTTCTCGTTCGCGCTGACCAGCGCCGTCAGTACGGGCAGGGCGTCGGTCTGCAGCAGGGCGTTCGCGTCCTTCAGGTACTGCGCGCCGACCGGCAGGGCCTGGCGGTTGTTCGCCCGGGCCTGCTCGACCAGGCCTTGATACGTCAGGACCGTGGTGTTGAGCGCGCCGAGGGCTACCGCGTCCGCGGGCTGGGACTTCGCGGCCTCGGTGATCAGCTTCGAAGCCGCGGCCATCGAGTCGGTGAAGTGCTGCCGCTGGGCGGGCGGTTCCAGCCCGCCGCTCAGGAAGGCGTTGGTGGCGTCCGCGTTCGCGCTGACCAGGCTGGTGTGAATGGCCTGGATCCGGACCAGCTGAGCCGTGTTCGCCTCGGCCCGGTTTAGCGAGCCGTCGGCCGCGCGGAAGCCTTGAGCCGCGCACAGCCCGAACACCACGCCTAGAGCGCCGAGCACCAGCAGCCAGGCGCGGAGCCGACCGGGCGTGCCTTCGAACCAGGTCTTGACCGGATTCGCCCGGGTGGCCTGGACCGCCGTGGGCTGCCAACCCGTTCCCTGCGGCTGCCCTTGGCCTTGGCCCGGGTACGGCGACTGGACGGGTGGCGCGGCCGCGGGTGGTGCCGCCGTCTGCAGCTGGCTCATGCCGTCTCTCCCTTGTCGGGTGTCTCAGCCTCGTCGGCCACGTCTTTGTCCTCGGCCGCGTCTTTGTCCTTGCCCGCCACGGTGGTGCCGGGCTGGTCCTCGGATGCCCCAGGCGCCTCGGACGCCTCGGACGCCTCGGACGTCTCGGACGCTTCGGGCTCGTCGGTGAGGTCGGCGGCGAGGATCTGACGCAGTTGCTCGGTGGTCGGTTCAGTCACGTCGCGAAGCCGCCAGGCGTGCCGCCCGATCGCGGCCTCCAGCATGTTGCGGGCGAACCGCCCGTTGCCGAACGAAGGCCCGCGGGGAGTGTGCTGGAGGATCGTCACAAAGGCGTCCACTGCGTCCGGCACCAGCTCATAGTCCGCGTTGCGCGCCAGGCCGACCAGGATGTCGATCAGCTCGCCATCGGTGTAGTCGTCGAACTCGATCGTGGTCCGGAACCGGCTCGCCAGTCCCGGGTTCGCTGCGATGAAGTCGGCCATCGGTTCGGGATAACCCGCCACGATCACGACCAGATCGTCCCGGCGGTCCTCCATCTCCTTGACCAGGGTGTCGACCGCCTCGCGCCCGTACTGGTCGGCACCGCCCGCACCGGCCGTGAGGCTGTACGCCTCGTCGATGAACAGCACACCGCCTGCCGCCGACGCGACCACCTCGGCCGTCTTCACCGCGGTCTGCCCGAGGTAACCGGCCACTAGTTCGGAACGGTCCACCTCGATGAGCTGACCCTTCGAGAGCAGCCCGAGCGCCTTGTAGATGCCGCTGACCAGCCGGGCGACCGTGGTCTTACCCGTGCCGGGGTTGCCGACGAAGACCAGGTGCCGGGTGATCGTCGGGCTCTTGAGACCTGCCTCGGTCCGGAGCTTCTCCACCCGCAGTACGGCGACTTGCCGGTGCACTTCGCGTTTGACCCGTTCCAAGCCGGTCAAGGCGTCCAGCTCGGCTAGTAGCTCCTCCACCGTCCGCTGGGGCTCCGCCTCCGCTTCAGCCGCTACGACGGCCTGCTCCGCCTCGGGCTGCACGCCAACCGCCGATCCACCTGGACCGGCCGAACCGCCTAGACCGGCCGAACCGCCTGAGGCCGTCGTGCCACTTGAGGTCGTCGTACCGCCTGGGAGCGCCGTACCGCTTAGTGACGGCGTACCGGCTTGGGGCGACGTACCGGGCAAGAGCGGGCGGGCGCCGGCGGCCTGGAGTTGGGCGGCTGCGGCGACCGAGGCGTTGCCGACGACTCGCATGGTCGGTTCGCCCAGCGTGCAGGCTGCGGAGGCTAGTTCGGCCAGGGCCTCGGCATACGCCACCTTCTCGGATGAACCCTGTGCGACCAGCTCAGTCAGTACGGCGGTCGGAGAGCCGCGCCAACGCCTACCGCGCACAGCGGCGTCAAAGAAGTCTTGAACGGTCGCACCGGGCGTAACCGCCATCCAGTCGGCAGAAGCACGTGGAGCCGACTCGGCCAGTGCTGCCGCCAGGGAGAGACCTTCGGCGCGTGCGTTCTCGGCCGGGACGCCCGCCCGGGTCGCGACGGCCAAGAGCGCGTCGAGGGCATCCTTCAGCTCGGTGCCGGTCATGCCCCTCCTCTTCCGGGTGGCGGTGTCAGCGGCCCTTGTCCGGGCGGCGGTGTTTCGGGTCCTGCAGAGGTATTGAGGTCTGGAGCCGGTGTGGACGGGATGTTCTGGTCGAGAGCGAGACCACCGCCCGTAGACGCCTGACCGAACTTCTCGGCCAGGAACCGCCCATGCGCGACCAGAGCCGCCGCATCCGCCCGGTTGACCGCGTCGAAGACCTTGTCCATCGTGGCGCCGAGTAGATCCAGCTGGTCGATCAAGATCATCAGGGAGGTCTTACCGCGATCGACCGGTCGGCTGTCCGCCCACTGTCTCGGCAGCCGCAGGTATCCACTGATGGCCTCGGGCAGATAGTCCGTCGCCGTCGCCATCACCGAGTACGCCTGCGGACTACCGGCGCCGAGGTTGGCCAGCCGGGGGATGGTGTCCCGCACGGTGCGCACGACCCGGTTGACCCGCGACGCGACGACCGCTGGAACCGCTCCACCCGCGACCAGTTGCTCGACCCGGACCAGCGCGTCCAGCAGGTCCTCGGTGGTGGGTGCCCGCGGGATCGGGGCCGGCTCAGGCTCGCGGTGCCTGCCGGTGATCCGCGCGAAGAACCCGCCCAACGCCATCCGTCCTCACTGGTTTGTCGAGTGCTCCGATCGCCGGGAACGGCGTCAGCGGCCGATCTCGAGGTCGAGCGAGCCCTGCACCACCCGCTGGTCCTGGTTCGCGACCCGGTCCAGGTACGTGCGCGACTTGGTCACCTCGGTCTCCAGCGTGCCGATGGTGGCGGCCATGGAGTCGAGTGCCTGGACCTTGAACGTGTCGATCGCGTCCATCGTGGCGTAGATGTTCTGGAACGCCGCCTGCAGTTGCGGCAGGCCGATCGTCGCCGAGGCGGCCTGCTGCTGGATCGCGACCGAGTTGTCCCGCAGCATCTGCGAGGTGCGCTCGATCATGCCGCTGGTGGTGCTGTTCAGCGCGGTGATCTGGTCCAGCACCAGCTTTTGGTTGCCGAGGGCCTGCGCGACGATGACCGCCGTACGCAGCGCCGACACCGTGGTGGTGGAGGCCCGGTCGACCCCCTTGATCAGCTCGATGTTGTTCTTGATCACGATGTCGATGGCCAGGTAGTTCTGGATCGACACGGCCAGCTGGGTGAGCAGATCCTGGTGTTTTTGCCGGACGTAGAACAGCACGTCGTCGCGCAGTGCCCGGGCCCGCTCGGGGTCGGTGGCCTCGAGGTTCGCGATGTTGGCCGACAGCTTGGCGTCGAGCCGCTCCGCGACGTACACATACTGGTTGAGGCGGGCCATCGCGTCCCAGAGCTGCTGCTTCTCCAGGTTCAGCGCGGCGTTGTCCTTGGCGAGCTCGTCCTGGCCGTCGCGCAGCGCGTGCAGAATGCCGTCCAGGTGGGACTGGGCGCTCTGGTACTTGCGGAAGTAGTCCTCGATCTTGTCGCCGAACGGGATCATGCCGAGCAGCTTCTTGACCCCGGTCGCGTCCTTCGGATCGAGGTCCTCGACGGTACGGCGAAGTTCGAGCAGGGTTTTGCCGACGGTCGAGCCCTCGGACAGACCGCCACTTTGCAGGGCCTTGACCGGGGACTGCAGCAGCCGGTTCGAGCTCTCGGCCGCGTGCCGGATGTCGACGTCACCCATGCTGCGCACATCGGTCGCCTTCGCGGCGAACTCGGGGGAGCGCGGCTCGGTTGTCATCAGCGAGCCCAGGAAGCTCTCGACCTTCGAGTCCAGCCCGGGCAGCGCGGCGGGATCGACCGCCGGGGCGAGGCTCGGGGCGGTCGTGGCGGCTACGGGCTGCGGTGGCGCGGGTGCGGTGAGTGTCAGCGCTGGCGCCAGATCTGGCGGCTGAAGTGGACTGGGCGCTGCCTGCCCCTGCCCGCCGGTCGGTGCATCCGTCATCGTGTTCCCCTCCGATGGCCCCAGCGAGCGGTCGCTCGCTCCCCTGTCGCGTACATACGCAGTGACGCGCACACAATCTACGCGGTTCCCGGTCCGTTTCGGCGCCACAATCCAGCAACGATGCGGCAACCCGGAGCCCGGTCAGCTGGGGCGGCGGCGATCCAGCGTGACGAAGGCGTAGCCGTCGTACGGCTCGCGGGCCGTCTCGGTCCATTCGGCCCGGTCGAACGCGGGAAAGGTGACGTCACCCTCGGGAGCCTGGTCCACCTCGGTCAACTCGAGCCGATCGGCGTACGGCAGGGCCTGCCGGTAGATCTCGCCACCTCCGGCGACGTACAGGTCGTTGCCCTCGGCAAGCTTCAGGGCGTCGTCCAGCTTCAGGGCGTCGTCCAGGGAGTGGGCCACCTCGACGCCGTCGACGGACCAGTCGAGCTGGCGGGTCACCACGACGGTACGGCGCCCGGGCAGCGGCCGGCCGATCGAGTCGTACGTCTTGCGGCCCATCACGAGGGTGTGCCCGAACGTGAGCCGCTTGAAGCGCTGCAGGTCCTCGCGAATCCGGAACGGCAGATCGTTGTCCCGGCCGATCACGCCGTTACTGCCCACCGCCGCGATCAGGATGATCGTCATACCGCGATGGGGGCTTTGATGCCGGGGTGCGGGTCGTAGCCGATCAGCTCGACGTCAGCCAGCTGGTACTCGTCGATCGAGTCGCGCTGGGCCAGCTGGAGCTTCGGCAGCGGACGCGGTTCGCGGGAGAGTTGGAGCTCGGCCTGCTCGAGGTGGTTCAGGTAGAGGTGCGCGTCACCCAGCGTGTGCACGAAGTCGCCCACTTGCAGACCGGTCTGCTGCGCGACCATGTGGGTCAGCAGGGCGTACGACGCGATGTTGAACGGCACGCCCAGGAAGATGTCGGCGGACCGCTGGTAGAGCTGGCACGACAACCGCCCGTCGGCCACGTAGAACTGGAACATCGTGTGACATGGCGGGAGTGCCATGTTCTCGATCTCGGCGACGTTCCAGGCGCTGACCAGATGGCGGCGCGAGTCCGGGTTGGTCTTGATCGACTCGATCACGGCCTTGATCTGATCGACGTGCCGGCCGTCCGGAGTCGGCCACGAGCGCCACTGGTAGCCGTACACGGGTCCGAGCTCACCGTCGGCGTCGGCCCATTCGTCCCAGATCTTGATGCCGTTGTCCTGCAGCCACTTGACGTTGGTCGAACCGCTGAGGAACCAGAGCAGCTCGCCCACCACCGACTTGAGGTGGATCTTCTTCGTGGTGAGGACCGGGAAACCCGCGGAGAGGTCGTACCGCGTCTGGTGGCCGAAAACGCTCAGCGTGCCAGTGCCGGTGCGATCCCCCTTCTTGGTGCCGTTCGTCAGTACATGCTCGAGCAACTCCAGATACGCCTTCACGCCCCGAATCTACCTCCGCGACCCTCCATGCCGTGACGGCCTCGCCGATTGGATCCCGGGTCGAGGCTCAGGAGGCCGGTTGGAAGGTGCTGGTGATTGTGCGGAAGGTCTCCTGGCTGTCATCCCATTGCCGGTTCGGTGTGGACCAGTAGATGCTGTAGGCCCGCCGTGGCCCCGTGACCACGCCCCGGTTCAGTACGTGCTGGCGTCCGTTGCGGCCCGCGTACGTGAACTCCCAGTCGGCCGCCTTGTCGAAGTAGTCCACTGCCTCGATCCGGATTCGCTGGTACTCCGGGTAGCCGTCGCGGCGGCTCTGCTCCTGCTGGCGCCAGTCGGCGACCGGGTCCGCCTTCGGTTGGGTGGTCTGGTCGATCAGCAGGAAACGACCGCCATCTGGTTCGCGGAAGTACACCCGGCCACCGTTGCGCTCCACGTTCCAGTCGTCCGGTACGGCGAGGGAGAAGCCGGTCGGATCGCTATGCCGTTTGAACCCGGCCGGAACCGCATCCGCCGGGTTGGTCGGCGTCGAAGTCGGCCGGGAGGTCGGCTGTGTCGGCTGGCTGGTCGGGGCAGTGGAGGCTGGCGACGAAGGCGTCGTGCTCTGCGAGGCGCTGGTTCTCGGCCCGCTGCTCTGGGGCCTACTGGTCTGGGGTGCGCTGGTTTGGCCCGAGCCGGACGGCCCGCCGCTAGTGGGCGCGACCGTGGGCGACGTACCGCCCACGCCGGACCGCTGTCCGGGGCTGTCGTCGTCCGGATTGAACAAGGTCCACGCCGTGAGAGCACCGATCAGCAACACACACGCCGCCAGAACCCCTAACGCCTTCGGCCCCCATCTACCCGGCGACTCCTTCGTCCCCGCAGGGCCATCCCCATCCCCGCTGCTCGCTGGACCGGCCAACGCCGAGCCACCCCCATCCCGGCCGCTCGCGGAGCCGGCCAACGCCGGGCCGGCCCCAGCCGCCGCAGGCGAAGCCGCCTCGGGTGCCGTTGGCGACGTCGTGGCGGGTGAAGGGGTTGTGGGTGAGACGGATGTAGCGGGCGGGGTAGTGGCTTGGGGTTGAGGGGCGGCGGGCGGTACGGGCAGGATGCGAGTCCGCTGTCCCCGGTCCGAAGTAGGCGTCTCTGAGGCGGACTCGGCCGGCAAGGCCGCCGTCTCGTCGCCGGGACTGCCATCTAAAGGTGCCGTCTCGTCGCCGGAAGCACTGGGCAAGAGGGCTGTGCAGGCTTCGAAGTTGGGTGGCGGAACGCTGTGCGTGTCGGACTTCGGTTCGGTGGCTGCTTCTTGGAGCAGGTGGCGGGCGGTCGGAGCGTCGAGGCGTTCGGCCGGGCTTTTCCGGAGCAGGCCTTCCAGCGCAGGCCAGAGCGGCCCCGCGAGCTCGGGCGGATCGGGAGCCTCAGTGACAGCGGCGGTCAGCGTCGGCAGGGCAGAACCGCGATCGTGCGGCGCACGGCCTTCCACCGCTGTGTAGAGGGTGGCGCCCAGCGACCACAGGTCTGACTCGGGACCCGCACCGCGCGCCTGAACGCGTTCGGGCGCGATGTACGCGGGCGATCCCACCAGCGTGCCGGACTGTGTCAGGGACGGATCACCCTCCAGCGTGGCGATACCGAAATCCGTCAGGACAACCCTGCCGTCGTCCGCGAGCAGTACGTTGCTCGGCTTGACGTCGCGATGCAGTACGCCGGCCGAGTGCGCCGTCTCGAGCGCGGCCAGTACCTGCAACCCGATCCGTGCCACCTGCCAGGAGGGCAGCGGCCCGTCACGACGTACGGCGTCGGCCAAGGTCCGGGATTTCACCAACTCCATGACGATCCACGGCCGGCCCTCCTCTTCCACCACGTCGTACACCGCAACGACATTGGGATGGCTGAGCCGAGCCGCCGAACGGGCCTCGCGAAGTGTCCGGTGGCGCAGAACCTCACGTTCTTCGTCCGGTAGTTCGGGCGGCAGCAGAATCTCCTTCACCGCCACCTCGCGGCCGAGCACCTCGTCGCGCGCGTGCCAGACCACCCCCATCCCGCCCCGCCCGAGCGAATCGAGCAACCGATACCGCCCCGCCAACAGGCGTCCCTCCGACTCTCCACTGCGCATCCATCACGAGTGCCCCATCCCCGCCACCTGACACCTCCGCCCACTCGCGCTGCGCTGGCGGGTCGGCACAGCGTTGCGCCACTTCGCGGTGGCGGGCTGTCACGGCGTGGTGTCGATTGCTCTGCATTCGCTCGCCTCTTAACGCGGCGGGCGCCTTTGGTCGCCAACGCGGGCGGGCGAATTCGGGCCAATCGTCGCCTTCCCCCACCCGGTCCCGCCTTAGCCGTAACCGCCGGACAGAGCCCGCGAAGCAACCAAGGTTGACAACCCGGTCCTTGTCAACCAGGGTTGCTACATGGATGTGGAACCGAAAGAGCCGGCGGACGGGTTGGCCGCCGTAGTTGCGTTGAGGAGGCTTGCCGACCGGCTGGAGGACGGGCAGGTTGAGCAGGCGATGGCGGCGGGCTGGAGCTGGGCCGAGGTGGCTGAGGTCCTTGGTGTTACCCGTCAAGCAGTGCACAAGAAGCACGCTCGGCGCTTGATCGCGGCGGGCGTCGTTCAGGGGAGGCGATCGTGAGTACAGACATCGACGTACGGAAGATCCTCGTAGAACACGCCCGCCACGAAGCAGTGGCTGACGGCTCCGCAGCGATCGAAGCGGAACACCTGTTCCTGGCCCTGGCTGCACGAGAAGGAACCTCAGCCCAGCGAGTCCTCGCGGAAGCAGGTCTCGACCGCGACTCCATTCGCGCCGCTCTCGACCGCGAGTGGCAGCAGAGCCTGGCCGTTGCCGGCGTGCGGGTCGAACTCGCCGCGCTGCCGATACCCACTCCCGATCCGAAGGCCAAACCCGGCATCGGCGCCTCGGCGCGGCTGGCTCTGGAGCGGTCGATCCACAAGCAAGCCGGCGGCACCGTACGGCGGATCGGCCCGAGCCACCTCCTGGCCGGCGTACTCGCATCGGACCGGGGCCGAGTCGCCCGCGTTCTCGCCCTGGCCGACATCAACCGCGAACACCTGCTGGCCCAGGCCATCACCGCGGAGGCCGCCGATGGCCGGTGACGAGCGGACCCGCCTGCTGGTGAAGGCGGGCCTGATCGCGGGACCGGTGTTCGTAGCGACCTTCCTGATCGCCGGAGCCGTGCGCACCGGCGGATACGACCCCCTGAAGCATCCGGTCAGTTCGCTGCAGTTGGGCGCGACCGGTTGGGTGCAGACGGCGAACTTTCTCATCGCCGGAGCTCTCGCCGTGGCGTGCGGCGTCGGCCTTTGGCGCAGCCGTCCCGAGGCGTCCCGCGCGGTCGCGGCGCTGATCGGAGTCTGGGGGATCGGCCTGATCGGTGCCGGCCTGTTCCGCACGGACCCGGTCAGCGGCTACCCAGCCGGAACCTCTGAGGCGATCGAGTACACCACGCTCGGCATCTTGCACGACGCCTTCTCGCTACCCGCCTTCATCGGCCTCTTCGCCTCGATGGTGGTGTACGCGATCTGGTCCGCGAAGCGCCGATCACTCGCTCTCGCGGCGTATTCCGGACTGAGCGCCCTCGTCTTCCTCGGCATGTTCGTTTTGGCCAGCGCCGGGTTCAGTCAAACCGCGGCACTCGTCGACACCGCAGGCCTGTTCCAGCGGATCGCCGTCATCGTCGGCTGGGCCTGGATCGCCGTCGTCGCCCACCAAGCCCTCAACCGCCCGCACTAGCCGGCCAAACCCGCAACCACCCGCGCCGGCCGGCCAAACGCTCAACCGCCCGCGCTAGCCGGCCAAACGCTCAACCGCCCGTGCCGGCCGGACCAACTCCTGCGCGAGGAGGACTGGCGCGTGCGCTGGGCGGAGTGCGATCGACGGGATGGCCGTTCTTCCAGATGGTGTGGATATCGCGGAGGGCGGTGATGTCGCTCGTCGGGTCGCCTTCGACCAGGACAAGGTCGGCGCGCAGGCCCGGCGCGATCCGGCCGCGGTCGGTCAGGCCGAAGTGGTGAGCGGGGGCGGCGGTCGCGGCGGTCAGGGCCTCGGCCGGGCTCAGACCCGCGCGAGTCAGATGGGTGACCTCCATCAACATGCTGACGCCGTACGCATTGGCCCGGACCGGGGCATCGGTTCCCGCCAGGATCGGTACGCCTGCCTCGTGCAGCTTGCGCACGTTGGCCATCGCCACCCGCAGGAGTTCGGGCCGCGGTGCAGGGATCTGGCTCAGGAAGTACTCCTGCTCCGGACTGAGCCAAGGCGTGATCCGCCGGTCCGCAAGCAGTTCCAGCGCGCCGACGCCGAAGTCGATCACCGAGAGGGTCGGTACGACGAAGGCGCCATTGCGCGCGACGAGTCGTACGTCGGCCGCGGTCGCCTCCACATCCCAGAAGACGTGCACCAGGCCATCGGTGCCGGCCTCGACCGCGTGCAGGAAGACGCTGCGCTTCTCCGCATGTCCCACGGCAAGCAGGTCGAGCCGATGCGCGGCGGCGATGACCTGCTCGATTTGCCGCGGCGTCAACGTAGGCAGGGGAAACGACGCTCCGCCTGGTTCCGAAACGAACTTGATGTAGTCCGACCCCTCGGCGGCCCGTTCGGCGATGAAACGCGGGATGTTCGTCTCTGCCGTCACCCGCGGCATCTCCCAGCCTGCGTTGACCGGATGACCGCCAGGCACGCTGATCCCGTTACCCGCCGACCACAGATCGGCCGTCGTGGTCTTCCTGGCGGAACGGCGTTGGGCCCGCGCGGCGGGAATCATCGCCGGGTCGTTCATCATGTCGAGTTCGGTGGTGACGCCGAATCGCAGCGCGTCCGCCCGCCCCTCCGGATAACTGTGTACATGCGAGTCGATCAGCCCGGGCAGTACGGTCCGGCCGTGGCCGTCGTAGACCACCGGGTGGTCCATTCGCGGTAGACGGCCCGCGGCGACGATGTGCCCGCCCGCCACCAGGACGGAGCCACGCTCGATCACCCGGCGTCCGTCGAAGATCCGCACGTCCCGGAGCAGAAAGCCCTTCGGTGCCGGGACAGCGGCGTCGGCGAACGAAGGTACGGCGGCCCACGCGGCCGCGGCTGGCAGCAGCCAGAGCACCCTGCGCCGGGTTGTCGGTTCGGTCATGACCCGACGCTAAACAAGGCCGTTCCAGCTGTCTTCCGACTTTGGGCTGGTATGGGGGCGACTGAGGTATCAGATCGTTTCGAAGGCGGCCATCATCGCCATGTCCTCGTGTTCCAGGTTGTGGCAATGGATCAGGTACTTGCCCTTGTGGCCGGTGAACCTGATCAGCACCTCCACCACCTCGGCGGGGCGTACGTCGACGGTGTCCTTCCAGCCCGCGTCGTACGGCCCGGGCTTTCCGCCGCCGCGCGACAAGACCTGGAACGGCGACAGGTGGACGTGGACCGGATGGTGCACGTCCGTCACGAACGACCAGATCTCGAAATCCCCGAGCCGCGGCCGAGCCTCCATGTGCGACGGGTCGAACGGCCGCCCGTTGATCACCCAGTCCGCATGCGAACCAGCCTGGCCCTTCCGGAACCGCCACTGACGCCGTACGACGCGGGACGGAGCCGGAACCACCTTGTACGACGAGAGTTTCGCCGGGATGGCCGAATCGTCCTTCGCGGCCCGGGTCACCTTGAACCGCATCACCTGGGCGGTTGATCCCGAGCCGAGGCGGTTGACCAGAGTCACGTCGGACCCGACGGCGTACTGGCTGAAGTCGATGATGACGTCGAACCGTTCGGCTGGTGCGACGACCAGGCTTGAGTGTTCGATCGGCTTGTCCAGCAGGCCGCCGTCGCTGCCGATCTGGTGGATCTTGCCCGGGCCTGGGTCAAGCGCTAGCTCGTAGCGGCGGGCGTTCGACGCGTTCAAGAGGCGGAAGCGGTAGCGAGCGGCTTCCACCTCCAGGGCCGGCCAAGGGGCACCGTTGACCAGGATGACATCGCCGACAACGCCTTCCATATAAGCGTTTTCGACGCCCGGTGTACTTTGCAGGGTCGGGTCGAGCGCGGGATAGCGGAATGACCCGTCGGCGTTGAACGCCCGATCCGCGATCACCAGTGGGATCTCGCGATCGCCCGCGGGCAAGGGCAACGCGTCCTCCTCGGCGTCCCGGATCAGGTGCAGGCCGGCCAGGCCGCGGTAGACCTGTGGTGCGGTGAAATCCATCCGGTGATCGTGGTACCAGAGCGTGGCGGCGCGTTGCGTATTCGGATAGACATGCGTACGACGCCCCTGCCGTACGTCGCCGGGCATGGCGTGGCCGCCGTGGTGCTCGTGACCGCCAGTACTCCCACCTACCGGCATAACTAGGTCCGTGGGCCAGCCGTCGCTATCGGCCGGAGTGTGCCCGCCATGGAGGTGAACCACCGTCGGTACGTCCAGGTGGTTGACCTGCTCGACGGCGATCGTGCGACCGCTGCGCACGTCGAACGTCGGCCCCGGGAACTGGCCGTCATACCCGAGGACCTCCGTCTGTAGACCCGGCAGGATCTCGAGCTTCGCCTTGCGCTGGGTGATCCGGTAGTGGTCCACGCCGTTCGCCGTCCTTACAGGCTTCGCGACGGGCGGGAACGGCAAGGGGTGGGTAAAGGCCTCCGGTAGGGGTGCGGTACTCCGAAGCAGTTCGGCGGTCTGCGACGGCTTGAGGTCGAAACCGCAGCCAGTCAGGCTGAGAGCCGCCCCGGTGACGCCGAGAAAGCCTCGTCGGGAAAGTGTCATCGGGCTACCTCCTGTTGGTGCACCCGGCGCGGGCGAACCTGCCGCGCCGACGGCCGGAACGACCAGATCGTCAGTAGCAGCACGGCCACCACGATCGACGTACCAAGGGGAATGTGAACGGACATCGTCTGGGTGTGGCCGAGCGTCATCTGGGTCATCTCGGCGAGGAACAGGCCGATCGAGGCGAGCACGGGCCAGCCGCGTCCCCGCCCGGCCAGCCAGTACAAGGCGGCGACGAAGATCTGCAGGAACGCCAGCATCCAAACCAGCGAGCCGATCGGGCTGTGCACGCTCATCGCGTCCACCTCACCGGCCAGGAAGTACCCGGCCATCACCGGTTGGAGCACGATCAACGCGGCGTGCAGCAGCAGCGTGATTCGCAACAGAGCAAGGCTGATCGTCACGCCAGCGCCCTCCCGTCAGGCCGGGCGGCTCGGCGATCGACCCGTGCAGCCGGCCGGAAGGTCCAGATCGCGAGGGCGCAGCTGGCGAACAGCAGCCCGACGCCCACCGGAATATGCAGCGCGAGGAACCGGTCGAAGCCCAGCGCGATCTGGTACGACTCCACCGCCAGAATCAGCGCGGCCACCAGTGCCGGCGCGCCGCTGCCGCCGCGGCGCCAGTAGATCGTTGCCATCGGCAACAGGATCGTCGCGAGCACGGACACGCCCAGTCCGACCGTCTGATGGGCCCGGATCGCGCTGACGCTGCCGGACAGGTACGAGCCGGCCAGGACCGGTTGCAGGAACACGGCGACGGCATGGAGCACCGCGAGGATGCGCAAGAGCAGCAGGGAGCCTCTCATGATCGACACACTAGTAGGCTATCTACATGTAGCGCGACCTCATAACCCTGACTCGTCCCTGAAAAAACCGGATGACGGCTTCGCGGCCGGCGACTACGGTGGGTGGCATGTCTTACGTCTTCTACCTGTGAGATCCGGCCGGCCCGCGGCTTGCCCATTCGAGCGCGCCGCGGCCGGTTTCTCCTGCCCTGTTTCGGCATCTGGCCCAGTTTCGGCCGGACTCAGAAGACGAGGAGACGCGTATGCGCGTTCGCCCGGATACCCAACTGACCCTGACCGACGTCACCGTGCGCTACCCCGATCAGCTGGTACTCGACCGTGTCACGCTGTCGATCCGGCCCGGCGAGAAGGTGGGCGTGGTCGGTGAGAACGGCTCGGGCAAGTCCACCCTGCTCCGGCTGATCGCCGGCCTGCAGGAACCGGCCGACGGTGAGATCGTGGTCGCCGCGCCCGGCGGTATCGGCCATCTCGCACAGGCGCTGGGCCTGCCCGGCTCGGCCTCGGTCACCGATGTCATCGATCACGCGATGGCCGATCTGCGTGCGCTCGAACGGGATATCGCCGCCGCCGAGGCGGACCTGACCGATCTCGACGGGTACGGCGACTTGCTGGCGGCGTACGAACAGCGAGGTGGTTACGAGGCCGACTCGCGCGTGGACGCGGCCCTGCACGGCCTCGGTCTGCCCGGGCTCGACCGTGATCGCCTGATCGGAACGCTCTCGGGTGGCCAGCGGGCGCGACTGGCGCTGGCCGCGATGCTGGCGTCGTCACCCGAGCTGATCCTGCTCGACGAGCCGACGAACCACCTCGACGATGACGCGATCACCTGGCTCGAGCAGCACCTGCGCCGGTTCAAAGGCACGGTGGTCGCCGTGACACACGACCGGGCCTTCCTGGACGCGGTCACCTCGACCGTGCTGGAGGTCGACGCCGACACCCACGCCGTACGGCGCTACGGCGACGGTTATGCCGGCATGCTGCGCGCGAAGGCCTCCGCGCGGCAACGCTGGCAGCAGCAGTACGCCGACTGGAAGGCGGAGGTGGAGCGTCATACCGAACTCGCGGACAAGGCCATCGAATGGCTCGACGGCATCGCCCGCAAGAGCGCGAAGGACAGCTCGGGCGCCAGCCATTCGAGATCGTCCGCGACCAACACCGCGAACAAGATCCGCAATTCCCGCGAGCAGCTCAAGCGGTTGGAGGCCAATCCGGTACCGCGTCCGCCGGAGCCGCTGGTGTTCGCGTCTCCGCTCGCCGGGGTGACCCGCAAGGGCGGGGTCGAGCTCGACGATGTGGAACTCGGCTCGCGCTTGCGAGTGCCCGAGTTGTCGCTGACGCCGGGGGAGCGGTTGCTCGTCACGGGTGCGAACGGCGCGGGCAAAACCACGTTGCTACGCGTCCTCGCGGGAGAGGTGAAGCCGGATCGCGGCCGCGTACGCCGTACTGGCCGGGTGGGGTTCTTCCGCCAGGACGACGGTTCGCCGGGTGCCGAGACGGTGCTCGCGCGGTTCGCGGCGGGGCGGAAGGGATCGCCCGAGGACCATCGGGACGAGCTGTTGTCGCTTGGGCTGTTCCGTGCCGAGGACTTGGCCAAACCGATGGCGGCGTTGTCGATCGGCCAGCGGCGACGGGTGGACCTGGCCCGGTTGGTGAGCCGGCCGGTCGATCTTCTGTTGCTGGACGAACCGACCAATCACCTGTCACCGGCTCTGGTCGACGAACTGGAACAGGCACTGGCCGGCTTCGGTGGTGTGCTGGTTCTGGTCACGCACGACCGCTCGCTGCGCTCGGCCTTCGCGGGCCGCACGCTGCACCTCACCGCCGGACAACCGGCAGAGGTCGCCGCCTAGGCCGCACCGGCTGGAAGGGTCGTCTAGGTGAGGCGGCCGAGAGGGCTGACGCTGATGCCCGCGCGCTCGCACACCCAGTGCGGGTCCGGGCCCAGCTCGGGCTCGATCCGCAGTTCGTGATCGGCCAGTTCGTCGCACGCCGTACACCGTGGCCAGCGCACGCCGGAGTCGACCAGCCGGTCCTGAACGTCCTGCGCGACCAGGCCGGCGATGTGCTCGGCGCCGTCCGGCCATTGGTCGAGCCACCACTGGCGACCCGCGACGGCGTCCTCCAGCAGGGAGACCATCACAGGGTCGTTGAACCCCCGCGCGGCCAGGTCGTGAAGCACCAGCGCACGGGCGGTCAGCAGGACATCGGGATCGTTCATCGTCCATCAGCCTGCCAGACGCCACCGACAACCCAAACCTGGCGACCGCCCGCACTGCCGTTCAACGTCCGGTGCGGGCGGTCGCCAGGGGGTTCAGGCCGTGCAGTTGGGCTTGGGATCGAGCCGGTCGGCCAGGGCCAGTTCGTGCCGGGCGGTGGCCCGCAGGGTGGCGCTCAACCGGGCGCGAACGTAGGTCCGGACGGGGCCGGTGACCGGGCTGCGGCGCGGCGCCGGGTCCGGCTCGTGGATCTGCGGGGCGTCGGGCAAGGCCGACTGGGCCAGGGCACGGGTGTTCTCGACCGCGGTGTTTCCGGGCATGAAGGACATGGCTGTGCTCCCTTCCGGTGAGCTGAATGAGCCGGTGGGCTCGATGAACTGAGCCGAACGCGGCTCAGTGAGGTGTCGGTGAGCCGGCCGGGCTCGATGTGTCGGCGGTCAGGACCGCGGGGCCGGTCCGCTGGTCGAGCGGACGACCAGTTCGGTCGGCAGCAGGACCTGGTGTTCGGTGACGGCCGGATCGAGCAGGATCCGGCCGATGGCGCGGCCCTTGTCCTTGATCGGCTGCCGGATGGTGGTGAGTCCCGCCGTGGCCGCCGCGGGAATGTCGTCGAATCCGACCACGGTGAGATCGCGTCCGGCGGTCAGCCCACGGGTGCGCATCGCCTCCAGCGCGCCGAGGGCGAGTACGTCGCTGAGGCCGACGATCGCGGTTGGCCGGTCCTGCGAGTCCAGCGCCAGCTCGGCGGCGACCCGGCCGGAGCCCACCGCGTTGTGTCCGCCGGACATGATCCGGATCCGGACGTCGCCCAGTTCCGAGCGCAGGCCGCCGATGCGCTGCTCACAGTCGGCACAGTCCACGTCACTCAGGCTGAGCTCGACCGCTTCGCCACCCGCGGGGCGGTTGTTGTCGACCAGCACGACCAGGTCCCGATGCCCGAGCCGGGCCAGATGGCGGCCCATCGCGGCGGCCGCCGCGAACTCGTCGATCGCGACCCACAGACCGTCCGGATCGGTCTGCCGGTTGGTGCTGACCATCGGAATTCCGCGCGCCTTGATCATGTCGAGCGCCGGATGGCCCTCGTCCACGCAGAACACCGTGACGGCGTCGATCGCGGCCTGCCGCACCGCCGTCGTACTGCCCTCGGTGTCCGCGTCGCTGATCGGCATCAGCAACAGGCTGGTGCTGAACTGCTCGGCGACCTCGGCCAGGCCCGCGAGAAAACCGACGGCATAGGGGTCCGAAAACGCGTAGGAGAGTTTGTCGGTGAACAGCACCCCGATCGACCCGGCCTTGCCGCTGCGCAGGGTGCGCGCCGCGGCGTCGGGCCCGGCGTACCCCAGTTCGGCGGCGGTCGCGAGGATGCGCTCGCGCAGAGCGGTGGAGAGCTGGCCCGGCTTGTTGTACGCGTTCGACACCGTCGACGGCGAGACGCCGACGGCCTGCGCGACGGTCTTGATGGTGACCCCGGGAGACATCTCCACGAACCCTTCTGTATCGTTCTTCTAAATCGTTCTAGAAAAACGATACAGAAGCTGGTGGCGGATCGTCAAGGCATATCTCCGGACCCGGCTGACGTGGTCACAAGCGTCCGATGAACGGCGACACGCCTGGTCACTAGCGTCCGATGAACGGCGACACGCGGGGGCGGGGGAGGATGGGGGTATGGGAGTTGCGGGTGGGTTGCTTGAGGTGATCGCGCTGCATCCGGCGGACGCGGAGGCGGCGCAGGAGGGCGGGGCGGACCGGCTGGAGCTGTGCGCCTCGATGGAGTCCGACGGGTTGTGCCCAAGCGTGTCGACGGTGAGCGCGATCCGGCGCAGTACGGATCTGCCGCTGCGGGTGATGTTGCGGGCCACCGACTCGTTCACGACGGAGCCGGCCGAGGTCGAGCGCCTTGCCGGACTAGCGCAGCAGTACCTGGCCGCCGGGGCCGACGGGTTTGTGCTCGGCTTTCTCACCCCGGACGCCGAAATCGACGTACAGGCCACTGCGGCTCTGGTCGGGACTTTCGCCGGGACGCCGTGGACGTTTCACCGGGCCATCGACGCGGCCCTGGATCCGCGGAAGGCCTGGAGGGCATTGCGGACTTTGCCCGGCCTGGACTGCGTACTGACGGCTGGTTCGGTTCGAGGTGTCGAGACCGGGTTGGACGACTTGTGCCGCCGGGCCAAGGAAGACCCGGATGTGGCCGCCGTGACGATGGCCGGAGGTGGGTTGAAGCCTGAGCATGTTCCGTGGTTGCTGGGCTCGGGAGTACGTCGGTTCCACGTAGGGTCGTCGGTGCGCCGGGACGGTTCGTGGACCAAGGCGTACGTCGACTCGCGGTTCGTCCGAGCCTGGCGGAACCTGCTCGACGCCGAGGTTGGGAGGCACGCGTGATCCTCATTGATCCGCCGGTCTGGCCGGGCTGGGGCAAGGTCTGGTCGCACCTGGTGAGTGACGAGTCGTTCGAGGAGTTGCACGCCTTCGCGAAGGCCGCGGGCATTCCGGCCAAGGGCTTCGACCGGGACCACTACGACGTACCGTCCGAGCTGTACGACGAGATGGTCGCGCTGGGCGCCTTACCGGTCGCCAGCCGGGTACTGGTTCGCAGGCTGATCGACTCGGGCCTACGTCACCGTAAAGGCTCGTAGCCGCCTACCCAGTTGGGCTCAGCGGAGGGCGGCTAGGCGGTTGCCGTCGCTGAAGATCGGGCGGCCGGATACTACGGCGACCCGGGGGTGTTCGCAGGTCAGCGTGCCGAAGGTCCCGGAGTTGAGGGCCAGCGGCCTGGTGACGATACCGGCGGTTCCGATCATCACTGGCGCGCAACTGCCGTCCGGCTGCGGCATCAGCGTCAGCATGCGCCCGTCGGGCAGTTGGGCGAAGCCGTCCCGGGCGAAGCTCGGCTGCTGCAGCGGAGGCGGCACGGGCAGCAGGTGATGCCACTGCGGGGTTCCGTCGGCCGGACTGGCCGAGGCGACGTCGTACATCTGGGGTTCTCCCGGGTCACTCGCGGCACGGCAGGCGACCATGACGAGGGATGAGCGGGTCGCGGTCAGCTGGGCGTCGCAGGAGTTCGGGCCGAGCCTGGGCCGCGGGGTGCCAGGTACGGGCGCGGACCAGGTCAGACGGCCTTCGCCGGCGTCGACCGTCCACTGGTTGAGGGTGCCACCGGCCGCGGCGGTCCAGAGCAAGCCGGAGACCAGGCGGGTGTCTGGGATGGCGATGATCTGGCCGACCCAGTTCTGCGGGTCCAGCTCGGCGCTCAGGTCGAACTGCCCGCCGAGGTCGACCTCCCACTTCGGTTCACCGCGGTCCAGGTTGATACCGCGCACGACGGCGCTGTTACCGGCGCAGGCGTCCACCACGACGGCTAGACCGGCTGTGAGCGTGCCCTGGGTCAGGACGCAGCTGGAGCGACTTCGCCAATGCGTAGGTGCGCTCACCCCGTGCGAGGCGAGGAAGTTCCCTTCGGCCACCAGAAGGCGGTCCGCGTCCACGGCGAGCGCCTTGCCGTCCGTATGGACGTCAGCCAGGACACGACCGCTGACCGCGTCCAGCACGGCGTACGTCGGGAGTTCGATGCCATTCCGGGCTCCGGGACCGCCGTACGGCAGGTAGGCCGCGAGAGTCTTCCCGTCGTTCGACACGATCAGACCCCGTGAACCGGTCTTGGCGGCTCCGTCGACGTCCGCCCGGGAGTAGCGCCAGCGAACCTCGCCAGTGGTCGCGTCCGCCATGACGACGCCGTCGGGCCGTAGCTCGGCGATTCCGCCCGCAGTGCCGGCGATCGTGCCGGTAGCTGGGACCTCCCGGTTCCAGGCCAGTTGGCCGTCGAGGGACACCGCCATCGTTCCAGGGGTGTCAGTGGCCGTCGTGCTGACTGTGTTGGCTTGTTCCAGCCGGGCCTGGACGAACGGCTTCCCGGCGGCCATAGCCACGAAACCAAGGACTAGCCCGCAGACGACGACAGTGGCCACACCAAACGCTCTACGAGGTTCGACCGCGTAGAGAGGCGTTGCCCGTAGCCGTCTGGCTAGAGCGAGTAGACCGCCCGCAAGCATGAAAGTGATCGACCCGAGCAGGAAATACGGCCAGCGCTCGCTCAAGGCGGCACCAAGCCGTGCCTCCGGCCAGGTCAGCAACGTGGCGGCCACACCGGCCGCACCACCTAGACCGAGCATTGCGGCAAGCGTGATGAGCAGACGATGACCCGGCCCGCGGCGGAACCAGGCGCAGGCGATTCCGGCTGCGAGCGCCGTACCGGCGATAGGCGCCCAGACCGGGTACGACGTGAGCTGGTCCGCCGGGACGGGCCAACGCGCTGCAGCGGCTAGGCCCCGGCCGATCAGGACCGACCCGGCCACGGTGGCTCCGAGCGTCGAGCCCAGGTACACCAGCGGGATGAGGCCTGCGGCAGGTCGAGCCGTTTGAGGTAGGAGAGCCGCTAGTTCCCGTTCCAGGTTGGCCCGGGCCGGTTCCTCCCACTGGGCGTGCGCCCGCTCCGTCGTGTAGAGAGGGTTGGCCGCGAGGCGTTCCAGTACGGCGGTCCGGCCGCGGGCGAAATCGCGGTCCGGGACGTGCGCGTATTCCTGGCGGACAGCCGCCGCGTACTCGTCGTACCGCTGCTGGTCTTGGCTGAGAATGCGCAGGTCTGCGTCACAGAGCACGGCTCCGTTGCGGTCGTCGGCGGCCACCTGGTGATCGGCGGTGAGCCGGATCAGCCGGCCGACCTCGGTGACCCGCTCGGGGGCCACGCCGTAGGCACCGAGTTCGAGCTCGGCCAGTTGCGCCGAGACCTCTTCGTTCTCACCGGGATCGGCCTGCGGATCGTAGATCGCGTCGTGGAACCAGCCGGCCAGCCGGACCGCGACCGGGTCATCGCTCAGATCGGCCAGTTCGTCGATGACGTCGAGGACTTCACACAGGTGGCGCTGATCGTGGTAGTGGCGGTGATCTTCGGCGTAGCGGGCGAGCAGATCCTCACCGAGCGGCTGGGCGTCCGGCAGCAGGCGATTCCACCGGTCACGCAGCTCCATGGCCGGAAGTCTCGCATCGCACAGTAGCCAGCAACGAGTGGATTTCGCTTCCGGTTAGGGTCGTGGCCAAAGCGATATCGGCTCGTCATAAGGAGGTCACCATGCGCTTCGGTCTGGTCGGAACCGGTCCTTGGGCCCGCGCGACCCATGGCCCGGGCCTGCAGGCCGCCGAGGGGGCCGAGCTGGTCGGGGTCTGGGGACGCGACGCCGGGAAGGCGAAGGCGCTGGGGGAGGAGCTCGGCGTACCGGGCTTCGACGACTATGCCGCGCTGCTGGAATCCGTCGACGCGCTGGCCTTCGCGGTGCCGCCGGCGGTGCAGGCGACGATGGCGATCGAGGCGGCCGCGGTCGGCAAGCACCTGCTGCTGGACAAGCCGGTGGCCGATACCGCCGAGGACGCGTTGGCGCTCGCGGACGAGGTCGCGAAGGAGGGCCTGGCCTCGGTGGTCTTCTTCACCGACCGGTTCAACCCCGAGGTTCGGGCGTGGTTCGCCGAGGCCGAGAAGACCGGTGGCTGGAAGGGCGGCTGGACCCGGATGCTGGCCTCGCTCGACGCCCCGGGCAATCCGTACTCGAACTCGCCCTGGCGACGCGAACAGCGCGGCGCGCTCTGGGATGTCGGGCCGCATGCGCTGTCCAACCTGACCGCGGTGCTCGGCCCGATCACGGGTCTGACCGCGGTCAGCGGCGAAGGCGATCTGGTCCACCTGGTGCTCAAGCACGACGGCGGAGCGACCAGTACAGCCAGCCTGTCGTTGTCGGCGCCGCCCGAGGGCAGCAACTTCGACACCGGGTTCTGGGGCGAGTCCGGCGTGATCTCACCGCCCGAGCGGGTGACCCCGGTCGTCGAGTGCTTCTCGCTGGCCGTCACCGAGCTGGTCGCGGCGGCGAAATCGGGTGACACCCACCCGACCGACGTGATCTTCGGCGCCCAGGTCGTCGCGCTGCTGGCCGGCGCCGAATCCCAGCTCGTCGCCGGCCGTTGAACCTTCGGTCTCGGCGACTGCACGCCAAGGTTCAGCGGAGGGCGACGATGGTGCCGTCGCGTTGGGCGGTGAAGACCTGGTTACCGAAGGCCCAGGCCTCGCGGCTGCAGGTGACGCCTTCCGGTAGCCGGGTCTGGCGGTAGCCGGCGCGGCTCACCACGCTGACCTGGCAGCCCTGGCCGGTGCGGGCCAGGGTGACGACGCGGCCGTCGGTGGTGACCGCCACCCGGCCGTGCGGATCGATCGGGGCTTCGTGCTGCCAGCTGGTCCGGCCGGTGCGGGAGTCGATCGCGGTGATGATCGCGGTGTCGTTGCGCCGGGTCTCGGGACCAGGGCAGTCGACCACGATGACCATTCGCCCGGCCGGCGTCAGCAAGGTTCGGCAGGCCCATCGCTGCGGGACCTTCCAGCGCCAGCGTTCGGCGCCACTGCGGGCGTCGATCCCTACCAGCGCGGTAGCAGGGTCGGAGTCGCCGCCGGGCTCTACCGCCGCGACTACCAGGTCACCGACAGCCATCGGCCGTCGATAGCGCTCGCTGGTCGAGCGTTGCCAGAGTTGCTTGCCGGTGTTCACGTCCAGTCCGGCAAGTTCGTCGCCGCTGCTGCCGCACTCGTGGCTCAGTAGCCCGACCACGACTCCGGCCGTGGCGGCCGCCTTGATCTCGGCGCATCGCTCGGGCTCGTACGTCCAGCGGATCCGCCCGTTCTCGTCCACGCCGCGCAGCTTGTCCGAGCCGCTGCTGAACGATTCGCCCGTGATCAGCGGATCGGCGTTCTGCACCTTCTGATCCCGGTCGTCGCGAGGCCAGGCCGCCGTACGACGTCCAGTGGCCGCGTCGAGTACAACCTTGCCGAAGCCCGGGAAGTCCGCCAGGACCAGCTCACCGCCTCGCAACGCGTACAGCTCGGGGGAGCGCGAATCGGTGTCGCTGCGGGTGTAGCGCCAGCGGATCTCACCCGTACTCGGATCTAGCATCTCGACCACGCCACTACGCCCGGCGAGGGCTATGCCGTGCTTGGTGGCGACGGCCTCCTCCAGCCAGCCGGTGGCTTCGTCGTTGGCCCAACTGACTTGCCCGTTCAGGACGGACTTTGGAGCGATACCTGCGGCTTGGGTGGCAGGACGGACCCACTCGTTCGTGTTCAGCAGGTAGGCCCTTGAGACGGGCTGAACCACTGAAAGCAGGACTAGTGCGATGACGACCGCCACGGCGAACCAGGAGAGTTGCTGACCGTGGTTCCGGGGTGGGAGGTATCTGGTGGTTCTGGCCCGCAGGAGCGATCCGGCGATCGCCGCGGCACTTGCGACCGCTACGAGGATCAACGCCGTGATCAGCAGCGGTACGCGCAGGCCGACTCCGTTAACCGGGTTCGCGACGGGTATACGGGTCCGAGCAACTAGAAGCGCCGTGACGGACAAGGCCAGGACTGTCCCGGCTATGAGGCCTGCACGCTGCCGTCCGTTCTGTGCGCACTTGAACAGGACACCAGCCGCCGCAATCGACAGCAGCGCCACCGCGACCGGGAAGACCATCGAGTCGGGCTCATCCACCGGCACCTGCCAGGGAGCACCCGAAGCCGCCGCGGCGACCGCGGCAGCCGCAATCGACCCGAACGTGGCAGTGGCGGTCAACGCCGCGCTGGACCAGCCACGCCACGGCGCGGGGATTTCGCTGTCCACGGAGTCCAGCTCGGCGCGCAGGTTCTCCCGCGCTGCCGGGCCCATCCGCTCCTCGGCGTACGGCGTCCGGAAGAGTGGCTCGGTGAGCATGCGCTGCACCTCGGCGTACCGCTGGTGCAGGTAGTTGTCGCGGTTGTCGCTGGCCCGCCGCAACTCGGCCGCGTGCTCGGCGTACCAAGCGGGATCGGCGGCCAGATGGGCGTTCACCGCGTCGAGCAGTACGTCGCCGTTGGCGTCGGGCCGGTCGGGCAAGGCCGCCGGATCGCCCGTACGGCGAATCAGCCGGGCCACTTCCACCGTACGGGTCGGGTCGATGCCGTGGGCGGGCAGGCGCCGTTCGGCCAGTCGGGCCGAGGCCTCCGCGTCTTCGGCCGGACTGCCGCCCGGGAGATGTTCCGCCCGGTGGAACCACGCGGCCAGCCGGACGGCGGTTGGATCGGTACTGAGCTGCACCAGCGAGTCGAGCGCCGACAGCACGATCTCGAGGTAGTCCTCGCCGTAGGCGCGGCGGGTCCGGGCCGAGTAGAGCGCGATCAGCTCCTCGGCGAGTCGATCGGGATCGCTGACGCCTGCCGGCTGCGGCCGCAGCTCGTTCCACTTCTCGCGCAACGTCACGGCAGCAGTCTCCCAGGCACAGGGTGCGATGAAACAACTGCACCGGGTCGTCATCCCACGGGATGAGCGATCGTGCTACCGGGGTCTGACAACGCCCACGGGTAAGATAGGCCCCTGAAACGATGTAGTTGCTCGTTGCCGAGAACAACAATGGCGGATATGAACCTGGTCGAAGTGCTGCCTCAAGCCGGCTGCGATGGGCTGGCGGAGGCGGTGATCGACCTCGCGGCCATTCAGGCGAACGTGCACCGATTCCAGACGCTGCGCCCGGGCCTGCAGGTGATGGCGGTGGTGAAGGCCGACGGCTTCGGCCACGGCATGGTTCCCGTCGCGCGAGCGTGCTTGGCCGCCGGTGCCACCTGGTTGGGCGTCGCCCGCGCCGAGGAGGCGCTACAGCTTCGGGAGGCGGGGATCACCGCGCCGGTCCTGGTCTGGCTCTACGGCCCGGACGATCTGGAGTTGCTCGAAGACGTCGACGTCAGTATCGCCGGCCTGGCCGAACTCGAACGGGCTGCCGCCGCGCCGAACGTGCAGAACGTGCAGCTCAAACTCGACACCGGCTTACACCGTGGCGGCAGCTCTTCCGGCCAGTGGATCGAGCTGACGGAGCAGGCCGCCCGGCTGGAGGCGGAAGGCCGGTTTCACGTGCGCGGGTTGTGGTCGCACCTGTCCCACGGCGACGAGCCGAGCGGCGTGCACAACCGGCGGCAGCTGGAGATGTTCCGCGCCGGCGTGGTGCTCGCGCGTCGCGCCGGGCTGGACCCGGAGCACCTGCACCTGACCAACTCGGCCGGCACGGTCGCGCTCGACGCCCCCGAACTCACCCTGGCCCGGATCGGCGCCGGCCTGTTCGGTATCGACGAGCTCGGCGTGGGACTGCAGCCGGCCATGCGGCTGACCACCCGGTTGCACCAGACCCGCCGGATCCGCGCCGGCGAAGGCGTTTCGTACGGTCATGACTTCGTCGCCGAGCGGGACACCACGGTCGGGCTGGTGCCCCTCGGTTACGCCGACGGCATTCCTCGCGGCGTGCACGCGACCGTGCTGATCGGAGGTGTCCGGGTGCCGATCGCCGGGCGGATCGCGATGGACCAGTTCGTGGTCGATCTCGGGGATGCGACCGCCGCGCCCGGGGACGAGGTGGTGGTCTTCGGCGACGGTTCGCAGGGGGAGCCGACCGGGGCCGACTGGGCCCGCTGGGCTGGCACGATCCCCCACGAGATCTACTGTGGCATTGGGGCCCGCGTGCCCCGGCGCTACCTCGACCCGGCCGGCTCCGGGTCGTCCGGCCCGGTCGCTCCTGGCCGGATCTCCCCGACAGAGAGGCAGAAATGACCACCAGCTCCGTGACGGCGGCCGCCCAGCAGCGCACGCCGCGGATGACCGTGGCCGTGATCATGGGAGGCGTCAGCTCCGAGCACGACGTGTCCCTCGCCAGCGGCGGCGGTATCGCCGAGGCCGCCGAGAGCCTGGGCCATCAGGTGATCCGCCTGGTGATCGGGCGCGACGGTAGCTGGACCACCAACGGCACACCCGGCCTCGACGCCGCGCTGGCCGCGTTGCGCGCCTGCGACGTGGCCGTGCCCGCGATGCACGGCGAAGGTGGTGAGGACGGCACCATCCAGGGCTTCCTCGAACTGCTCGGCGTGAATTACGTCGGCAGTGGTGTCGCGGCGAGCGCGATCAGCCTGGACAAGCACGCCACCAAGGCGGTGCTGGCGACACACGGTATTCCGGTCGCGCCGGGTATCACGCTGCGTGGCGAGGCCCTGGTCAACGCCGGAACGGACCCGGACCTGGCCGGCGTACAGCTCAAGGAGGCCGGGATTCCGTACCCGGTGTTCGTGAAGCCCGCGTCGGGCGGTTCCAGCTTCGGCGTCACCCGCGTCACCGAGACGGCCGGCCTGGCCCCCGCGATCGCGCTGGCGGCGGAGCTGGACGAGCAGGTGCTGATCGAGCAGGAGATGATCGGCCGGGAGATCGACCTGTCCGTGATCGAGCTGCCGGACGGCTCCATCGAGGTCGGACCCGCGCTGGAGATCCACAGCGACCCGAGCCAGCCGTTCTTCAACGCCGAAGCGAAGTACGGCAGCGCCGCCACCGAGTTCGTCGTACCGGCGCCGGTTGATCCGGAGCTGGCCGAGCGGTTGCGTTCGACGGCGGTCAACGTGTTCAAGTCGCTCGGCTGCAAGGGCCTGGCCCGGGTGGACTTCTTCGTGCCGGCCGACGGCGAGCCGGTCGTGAACGAGCTCAACACGTTCCCCGGTTTCACCCCCGCCTCGCAGTACCCGCGCATGTGGGCCGCGACCGGCCTGACCTACGCCGACGTGGTGAACGTGCTGCTCGCGACCGCGGTGGCGGAGCGCGCGTGACCACATCCCTGCCGGTATTGCTGAGTGACGAGCTGATCACCCGCATCCCGGTCGTCGAGAGCGGCGAGACACTGGTCGATCTGCGCGAGCGCGGTATCGCCTGTGCACGCACCGGTCCGACGCCGGGCTCGGCGCATCGCCGGGTCCGCGCGGGCCTGGCCGAGCGCCTGGTCATCGCAGACGGCTTCTTGCCGGCAGGGACGCGGTTGTTCGTTGCGGAGGGCCTGCGCCCGTCGCGGGTCCAGCAGGAGATCTACGACGGGTATCGCGCCGAGCTGGAGCGCCTGCACCCGGGCATCGAGCCGGCCGAGGCGCATGTGCTGGCCAGCCGGTTCGTCTCGCCGATCGAGGTCGCGCCGCATGTCGCCGGTGGCGCGGTGGACCTGACGCTGATGGACGCCGAGGGCAAACCGCTCGACCTCGGTACCGAGATCGACGCGACGCCTGAGCACAGCGATGGCGCCTGCTACTTCGCCGCGACGAACATCTCCGCCGAGGCCAGACGGAACCGGGCCCTGCTCGCCGACGTACTGACGGCCGCCGGGCTGGTGAACTACCCGACCGAGTGGTGGCACTGGTCGTACGGCGATCGCTACTGGGCCTATTCCACGCATCACCCGCACGCGTTGTACGGACCGGCCTGACGCTGCTGCCCTGCGCATCGGGCATGCTGCGGGGATGCGCTTGCTCCTCAGCCTGCTGTTCCTGTTCTCGCCGGTAGCACCTACGTCGACGGTCGAAGAGGTGGCGTCGGGGTGGCAGGTCAGCCCGGTGTACGTTCACCCGTCCCAGCAGGCGTTGGTTCCGGCCGCTGAGGCCGAGCGGTTGGCCTTGCGGGTCCAGTCGCACGAACCGGCCGTGCACATCGCGGTAGTGCCTGCGGCGGCTCTGAACGAGGCGACCGGGTCTAGCCGGGAGCAGAAGGCCCGGGCCTTTGTGGACGCGCTGGTCGACGCGTGGCAGAAGGACGGCGTGTACATCGTCGTGTTCGGTGGAGCGATCGTCTGGAGTAGTGCCGTCGGGGTCGACGTACAGATCGGTGAGGTGCTTACGGATGAGCTGGGCAACTATTCCCGGTCCGACCCGGTTGGCCTGCTCGACGCGGTTCTAACGCGTATAGGCGTTGCAGAATCTTCTAGTGGGAACGGCTGGCTTTGGGGTCTTCTGATCGCCTTGGTCGTTCTAGTGGCGTTAGGCCTGGGGTTGTGGCGTTGGAAAGCTCGGACGAAGACGGAACCGCCGCCGCTCTACAAGCCGTCGTACCAGGTGCTGCCGGATGAGGCGGACACGTTGGAAGAGCGGCGACGACTCGCTCGTGAGGACGTCACCCGGTTCGGAGAGGAGTTGGACGCGGCAGATCTGCCCGTGGATCGCGAACTGGTCGCGGGCCACGTACAGGCGGCAATGGACGCTTACGCCGACGCAGGCCGTCAGGCCGACAGTGAGCTGGACGACGAAGGCCTGCGGGGTTTGCGGGCCACCGTTGAGTACGGGCGCTGGCGGTTGGCCAGCGCGCGAGCGGTACTGGCGGACCAGCCGGTGCCGCCAAGGCGCGCGGGCTGCTTCTTCGACCCGGCCCACGGCATGTCCGTGACCGACTGGATGTACACGCCACCGGGCGGTAAGGCCCGGGAAGTCCCGGTATGCGCTGCCTGCCGGGACCGGCTCTCGGGAGGAGCTCGATGAAGGTCTTACTGGTACTGGCGGCTCTGCTGCTCTGGACGCCCAGTGTCGCCGCAGCCTCGCACATCACGCCTACTCCCACGCCCAGCGCCTCGCTGGACAAGCCGGGCCGGTCGCCGGGTAAGTCGTCGCCGAGCACCACCCGGCCGCGATTCACCTACTCGCCGCCGAACACACGGGCCGAGCGCGCGGCCCGGAAAGCCAAGATCGAGAAGTACATGGACGACGTCGCGCTCAAGCTGGCCGACCCCGGCGTATGGATGGATCCCGGTGTCGACGAACTCACCGAGACCCAGCTGGCCAAGCTCAGCACCGCGGTCAGGAACGCACCCGTGCCGATGCGTATCGCGATCATTCCGGCCGCGAACCTCAGCACCAGCTCCGGCTTCAGTAGGACCGCCACGCTGGCTTGGGAAGGTGAAGAGATTCCCGACCAGCTGTACGACCGGGTCGGTGTCGAGGGTATCTACGTGGTTCTGGTCGACGCCTCGTCCCAGCGCGGCGGACGCGGGCTGCACGCCGTCCAGCGCGCCGACAAGGGGCCGACGTACCACGTGGAGTCGGCTGTGGATCAGGCCGTCGACTGCTGCGCGCCGAACTACAACAAGATGCTGACCAGGTTCATCGAACGGGCTCGGGTGGTGAACAAGCCGTTCTACGTGGACGCCGCGCCGTACGCCGGGGGAGCCGCCGGGCTGGGCGCACTGTGGTGGGGCGGTACGGCGTTCGCCGCGGGCCGCCGACGCCGCCGCGAGCAGAAGGAACACCTTGAGATCGTCCGGCCAGTACTGACCGAGGAGATCATTGAATTCTCCAAGCAGGTCTCAACCCTCCCCGCGACGCTGGACCCGCAGCAGACCAAGCTGATCCGCGATGTGCTCGACACGATCGAGAAGGCCCGGCAGCGGCTGGACAAGGCCAAGGGCGACAGCGATGTCGAGGCCGTCACCACCCTGCTCGGGTCCGCCCGGTACGCCCTGGTCTGCCTGGACGCCATGCGCAGCGGAAGGCCTATCCCCGAGCCGACGCCGCCTTGCTTCTTTGACCCGCGGCACGGACCTAGTACAGGCAAGGTCGCGTGGGCCCCGGAGAACGGCGTCGAGCGAACGGTAGACCGTTGCGACGACTGCGCCCGGCAGTTGGCGGCAAACGAACAACCGGCCGTCCGAACGGTCACCCTGCGCGGAACCGCCCGGCCGTACTGGACGCTGGGCGAGGAACTCGCGTCGTACATCGACGGCTACTGGACGAACGGCGAGGACCGGTGGACGTTCCCCGACCCTGACGCGCGAAGGGCCGCCGCGGCCATGCGATCCCGCTGGGCGAGCGACCGGCCGTCGGCCCGGTTGAGCCGCTGGAGCGACGATGTCGGCACTTCGATGAGCAACTGGGGTTCGAGCTCGTCCTCCTGGTCCGACGACGACGATGACTCGTCCAGCGGCAGCAGCCGTCGCCGCTCGTACTCTTCCCGCACCCGCTCCAGCGGCGGCGGTTCCTCCCGCCGCTCCGGCGGCAGCCGCGGCTTCTGAGCTGAGGCTCAGTCCGGGGGGAGGGCGGTTAGGACGCCGTTGAGGAGGCCGGGGAAGAGGGCGTCGAGGTCTTCGCGGCGGAGGTTGATCATGCGGCGGGTGCCGACGATGCGCGAGGTGATGACGCCTGCCTCGCGCAGGATGCGCAGGTGGTGGGTGCGGGTCGACTTGCCGACCGGCAGCGGGAACTCACCGCACGCGATGCCTTCGGGCGGAGCCGTCGCGACCGCACGCAGGATCTCCAGCCGGACGGGATCGCCCAGGGCCTGCAGGACCTGGTCCACCTTGATCTCGGCTCGGTCCGGATGCGGCAGGACCTCGGGCTCGCTCATGCAGCCATAGTACGACGATTGTCGAAGTTCGATGAATGTCGTAGTACGATCATCATCGAACTTATTTCCGTCGAGGGGTGAGCTGATGTCCGCACGCATCTACCTACTGGCCGCCGGGGCGTTTGCCGTCGGCACCAGCGCGTACGTCGTCTCCGGGGTTCTGCCGGCCGTCAGTTCGGAGCTCGACGTTTCGCTGACGGCGGCGGGTCAGCTGGCGACGGCCTTCGCGCTCTCGTACGCGATCGGCGCGCCGCTGCTCGCCACCCTCACCGGCCGATGGGAACGGCGCACGCTGCTTCTGGCCGCCCTGCTGCTCGCGGCCCTCGGCAACGTCATCGCGGCCATCGCGACGAATTACCCAGTGCTGATCGTCGGCCGGGTTGTTGCCGCGCTTGGCGCCGCGGCGTACACCCCGGCGGCCACGCTCTTCGCGACCGGGTTGATGCCGCCAGAAGGCAGGGGCCGCGCGGTGGCCGTGGTGTTCGGCGGATTGACCTTTGCGCTCGTGCTGGGCGTACCGGCCGGCAGCCTGCTGGGGGAGAGCCTTGGTTATCGCGGGGTGTTCGCGTTGATCGCCGGGGCGACGGTACTGGTCGCGATCGCGATCGGAACGCTGTTGCCGCGGGTGGATGCGCCGCCGGTGGTCGGTTTGCGCGAGCGCTTCGCGGCAGCGGCGGATCGGCGGGTGCAGACCGTGCTCGCGATGACGGTGCTGTCGGTGCTGGCCGCGATGAGCGTCTTCACGTACGTCGTACCGCTGCTGGCTGAGACCGCCGAGCTGACCGGATCCGTTGTGGGCGTGCTGTTGCTCGTGTACGGCTTGGGCGCGGTCGTCGGGAATGTGATCGGCGGCCGGACCACGGATCGCTTCGGCAGCTTCCCGACCTTGCTGGTCACGATGATCGTGTTCGCCGCGCTGACGGCGGCACTGCCGTTGACCGCCACCTCGGTGATCGGCGCGGGTGTCTCGCTGTTCACGTTGAGCCTGTTCACGTGGGCGTTCAACCCGCCGATCCAGAACCTGCTGCTCGAGCTGTCACCCAGCGGCGGGCTACTGCTCTCGCTGAACGCCTCGGCGATCTATTTCGGCGCTGGTCTGTCCGCCGTGGTCGGTGGCGTCGTCATCCAGCTGGCCGGCATCCGCCTGCTGCCGGAAGTTGCTGCCGTTCTGGCCCTCGCCTCCCTCGGCCTCCTGCTCACCCTTCGGCGTCCGGTTCGTACACCTGCTGAGGAATTGGAGCCGGCGTACGCGTCCCAGCCGTAGCGTTCATTCGTCGCAGAACAAGGGCTAGCGGAGGACCTCGGGGAGGGGAGAGGTGTGCACGATGGCCAGTGAGGTGACGGCTCGGGTGAGGCAGACGTAGAGGCGGCGCAGGCCGGTTCGTTCGTCGGCCTCGGCGGCGACGATGGCGGCCGGTTCGAGCAGGACCACGTGGTCGAACTCGAGGCCCTTCGCCAGACTCGCCGGAACGATGTCGAGATGCGCCTCCGCGTCGTCCTCGTCACCCAGCACCGAGTGGTTCAGACCCTTGGCGGACAAGGCGTTCTGGGCTGCCGGAACCAGGGCGTCCGGCAGGATCAGACCGATCGAGCCGGGCCGCTCGGTCAGCACCGAGACCGCGGAGACCGCGGCGATGAGGCTGTCCGGCGTTTCGGTGATCTCCAGCTCGCCGCGGGCTCGTCGTACGGCGGTGGGCGGTGCGAGGTGTGGCGCGATCAACGGCAGCAGCCGGGCGGCGTACTCGATGACCTGACCGGGTACGCGGAATCCGGCTGTCAGCTCTTCGGTGTGTGCGCCGGGCTTGCCGAGATGGCCGAGCGCCTCTTCCCACGAAGGCGTGGCCCAGGGCGTCGTACCTTGGGCGATATCGCCGAGCACGGTCATCGAACCGGTCGAGCATCGCCGCCCGACGGCCCGCAGTTGCATGGCCGAGAGGTCCTGCGCCTCGTCGAGAACCACGTGGCCCAGGCTCGGCGTGCGTTCGATCAGGTCGGCGGCCTCGTCGATCAGGGTCGCGTCCGCGATGGACCACTTGGCCGAACCGGCCGTGCGAGGCGCCTTTTCCCAGCGCAGCAAGGCCTGTTCGTCTTCGGTGAGCAGGCCTTCCGCGTGTTCGGCGAGGAAATCCGCGTCGGTGAATAGCCGGAACACCAGTTTGGCCGGATCGATCGCGGGCCACAACGCGTCGGCGTACACCTTGACCGGGCGGCTCCTCGCCACGGAATCCTGCACCCGGTCGTCCGGGGAATCCCCGCCTGCCTCCATCCGCGTCAGGACGGCATGTGCCAGGCGTTGCGGCAACATGGCCCGCCCCGCGCCGTACCGGATGCCTCGACCGCGTAGTTCGGTGACAAGTTCCTCAGCCACGTACGCCGGGACACGCCACCTGTGCGAGCCTCTCGGCACTACCAGCGGCTCCGTCGGGATCTGCACGTGTGACCAGACCGCACGACGTAGTACCTCGGCTAGCCGCGCATCGCCCTTTAGTACGTCGACCGGGGCCGGACCGGGCCCGGCGATACGTACGCGCGCCACCATTTCTTCGACGGTCGTCTGCTTGGCCTCGATCTCTCCCAGCGCGGGAAGAACGTCACCGATGTACCGGAGGAAGCTGGCGTTTGGACCGACTACAAGTACTCCGGCCCGGCTGAGCTGGTCCCGGTAGGCATAGAGCAGGTACGCCGCGCGGTGCAGGCCTACGGCGGTCTTACCCGTTCCAGGTGCTCCCTGGACGCAGATGGTGTCTCCGACGCCTGCACGAACGATTACGTCCTGCTCGGGCTGGATCGTTGCCACGATGTCGCGCATAGGCCCGGAGCGCGGACGCTCGATTTCGGCGTCGAGGATGTCGCTGTGCTCGTCGACGGCCGCCGCGGCGGTCAGGTCCTCGTCCTCGAAGGCGGTCATTTCGCCGTGCGTGAAGCCGAACCTCCGCCGGATGCCTACACCCATCGGCTCGGTCTTGCTGGCCCGGTAGAACGGGACGGAGATGTCGGCCCTCCAGTCCACTACGAGCGGTTCACCGGCCTCGTCGTTCACATGGCGGCGGCCGATGTGGAAGGTCTCCTGGGTGGGTTCGCGATAGTCGAGCCGGCCGAAGAACAGCGGAACGTCGGGATCGTCCTCAAGCTCCTTCATCCGCCGCCAGATCGCCGCCTTCAGGAACTCGGTGTTGATCCGGTCGGCGCTGGCGATCTCCAGCGACCCGGTCTTGGCCCGCATAGCAGCCAGGGCCTGCCGTGAGGCGGCAAGATGCGCCCGCTCGGCAAGTAGCGTCGAATCGGATATCGGAACCTGGTCGGACATGCAAAGACCTCCGCATCGCGGCTGAACATCAGGGAGCCCTCAACGAGCCCACCCACGCTACCCGCCCAACCACCCCACCTCCACCGATTAAACCCACGCGCCGGTACGGCGAGCTGCTGCCGCCGCGCCCGAGCGTCCCGCCACCGCGTGGGGGTGGTTGATGGCGACCGGTGATCGGGAGGGTCGGCTGCCGACTTTTGGCGCGGCTACCTGGTTGGAACCGGGTAGTGGTCAAACAACTCGGCAGCGGCGGCGCCACAACCGGGTAGCCGCGCAGAGGCGGGGTACGTCCGTCCGGCAGACCGACCTTTGGCTGTGCGGGTCCGGCCGTGGCGGCCGAGGGCGGTGGCGCCCGCCTGCGTTGCTTGGTAGGCGACCCGCCGCGGTTAGGGGCGAGCGAATACAGACGAATCGACGCAGCGTTGGAGACGTCCCGCCGCGGCGTGGGGAGCATCCCGGGAAGTTAGGCGAAGAGGTTTTCGGAGTCGATGATGGTGTAGGCGTAGCCTTGTTCGGCCAGGAAGCGCTGGCGGTGGGCGGCGAATTCGGCGTCCACGGTGTCGCGGGCGACGATGGAGTAGAAGCGGGCGGTTCGGCCGTCGCCCTTGGGGCGGAGCACCCGGCCGAGGCGCTGGGCCTCTTCCTGGCGGGAGCCGAACGTTCCACTCACCTGGACCGCGACCGAGGCCTCGGGTAGGTCGATGGAGAAGTTCGCCACCTTGCTCACCACCAGCCGGTTGATCTCACCGGTGCGGAACGCCTCGAACAACCGCTGCCGCTCCTTCACGGTCGTCTCGCCCTTGATGACGGGACAGCCGAGCCGTTCGCCTAGTTCGTCGAGCTGATCGATGTACTGCCCGATGACCAGCATGGGTTCGCCATCGTGGTGCTCGGCGATCCGCTTCACCAGCCGGGACTTCGCCGGGGTCGAGGCGGCCAGCCGGTACCGGTCCTCCGGCTCGGCCGTCGCGTAGACGAACCGCTCGGTCTGTTCGAGATCCACCCGGACCTCGATGCAGTCGGCGGGCGCGATCCACCCCTGCGCCTCGATGTCCTTCCAGGGCGCGTCGTACCGCTTGGGGCCGATCAGCGAGAACACGTCGCCTTCGCGGCCGTCCTCGCGGACCAGGGTGGCGGTCAGCCCGATGCGCCGGCGCGTCTGCAGGTCGGCCGTCATCCGGAAGATCGGCGCGGGCAGCAGGTGCACCTCGTCGTACACGATCAGGCCCCAGTCGCGGGCGTCGAACACCTCCAGGTGGGTGTAGACGCCCTTACGGCGGGTGGTCATCACCTGGTACGTCGCGATGGTGACGGGCCGGATCTCCTTGCGGGCGCCGGAGTACTCGCCGATCTCGTCCTCGGTCAGCGTGGTTCGCTTGAGCAGCTCTTCCTTCCACTGCCGGGCCGAAACCGTGTTGGTGACCAGGATCAGCGTGGTCGCGGACGCGCGGGCCATCGAGGCGGCGCCGACGATGGTCTTCCCGGCGCCACACGGCAGTACGACGACCCCGGAGCCACCGTGCCAGAAGGCGTCGGTGGCCTGCTCCTGGTACGGGCGAAGCTCCCAGCCGTCGGTGACCAGCTCGATCTTGTGCGCCTCGCCGTCGACGTAACCGGCCAGGTCCTCCGCGGGCCAGCCGAGCTTCAGCAGGGTCTGCTTGAGGTGGCCGCGCTCGGACGGATGCACCAGCACGGTGTCGGAGTCGATGCGCTCACCGAGCAAGGGCTTGACCTTCGCGCTGCGCAGCACCTCTTCGAGCACGGGCCGGTCGGTGCTGATCAGGATCAGGCCGTGGTCGGGGTGCTTCTCCAGTCGCAGGCGGCCGTACCGGTCGAGGGTTTCGGCGATGTCGACCAGCAGCGAGTGCGGTACCGGGTACCGGCTGAAGCGCAGCAGTACGTCGATGACCTGCTCGGCGTCATGCCCGGCGGCGCGCGCGTTCCACAGGCCGAGCGGGGTCAGCCGGTAGGTGTGCACGTGCTCCGGCGCACGCTCCAGCTCCGCGAACGGCGCGATGGCCTTGCGGCAGTCGGTCGCCTCGGGATGGGCGGTCTCCAGTAGCAGTGTCTTGTCGGACTGGACGATCAACGGTCCGTCGGTCACTGCGAATCTCCTGTCGAACGACATCAACGGCAAACTCAAGGGGGAAGTGAAAAGGGCGTGGTGCCCGACCTACCAGTCTGCCTGATGGGTCAAAACGGCCTTGGGTTCCCTGCTTGGTCACGAGTGATCGCGTCTGACCGCCGCTCCGTCGCTTGCCGGGTGGCCGCCGGCGGTCCGGCGTTCAGACGAGACCACTCGTGACCAAGCAGAGGCCTAGTTCTCGACCAGGCGGGCGGCGGCGATTCGGTGCAGGGCGTAGGTACGGGGCTGGTCGGCGTCGACGTCGTAGGCGGTGAGCCAGCCGTCGGCCACCCGGACCGGTTCGACGATGCGCTCGGAGGCCTCGCCGTTGTGATCGACATACGAGATCCAGGTCCGGGCCCCGGCCTCGGCGGCGTTGCCGAGTACGCCGATGGTCTCCGCCGGGGCCGCGAGTACGTCGCCCGCGCCGCCTTCGGGCCGATCGGCCGCGAGCCGGTCGCCGGACCGGACGTTCTCCAGCACGGCCTTGACCTGGTCCTCGGTCAGCTCGATCGTGCTGTCGGCGAAGTCCCGGTTGGTCCGGCGGCGGGGTGGCCGACCGCGCTTCGGTGCCGGCGCGGTCACGTGCACCACCCCGTCGAAGCTCTCGGCCAACGGGGTGAACCCGGCGTCGCGCAACCGGGTCAGCACCTGGTCGGGTGAGGCCGGTGAGACCAGCACGGTCGGCGCCAGCCGGCGGAACCGCACGCCCGGCATCGTCGTACCGAGCAGGCGGGTGATGACGTCCTCGTCGTCACAGCGCAGGTACGTCGAGGCGGCTCCGATCCGCAGTACGCCGTGGCGCCGGGCGATGTCGTCGATCAGGTAGCTGAGCGGTTGCGGTACCGGCGTGCGGGAGTGTTCCGCCAGCCACTCGTGCAGCTGGGCGCTGGTCCGGCCGAGGTCGAACGCGCGCCGCACGGAACTCTCGCTGAACCGGAACACGCCACCGCCGCCATGGGACTCCGCGTCGGCCATCGTGGCGAGTTCTTCCTGCACCGAGCGGACCAGCGGTCCGGGCGCGACGGCGGTGAGGTCGGCCTGCAGCAGTACGTGATCGACCGGTTCGGGCACCATCGGCTGGATCGCCGCGGCCAGATCGCCGTCCTCGTCCAGCAGGGGCCGGGCGTAGTCGGCCAGCGCACCAAGACCGGTCACACCGAGCAGAGCCGCCTCGGCGATCGTCCAGCGGACCAGGTCGTCGCGGAACGGGCCGCCGCGGCGCGGGCGATGCCACGCGACCCAGGTGACCAGCGCGTCCTCGCTGACCGCGGTACCCGGCTCCGCCAGGGCCAGGCCGCGCAGGGTGAGCAGGCGGATCTCCGGCGCGAGCAGGCGTTCGAGATCAGGCGCGAGCGCGTTGACCAGGCGTTCCCGCGCGGCGGCGGTCGCGCCACCGGTATCGCGGCGGCCGACCAAGCCGATCGCGCGCTGGCCGGTGAACCAGGCGTTCACCACAATCGCCCAGCGGTGCGCGGTATCCAGCTCGAGCCACTCGTCGTACGTTGCCGTGGGCAACCAGAGTTCGGTGTTGCCGACCTCGGCCCGAGCCAGCAGATCGGCGGCGTAGGCGATTTCGAGCACCAGCGCGACGGTCTGCTCGTCCAGGCCGAGGCGTCCGCCCAGCGCGCGGGTCTCCCGCACGCCGAGACCGCCGGTCCGCAGTACGGACGGGGGATCGGTGCCGATCTGCTCCAGCGCCTGATCGACCTGCCGGACCAGGTCCAGCGCGGCCCCCGCGGCGGCCCGTCCGGCGATGGCGGCCGAGACCGTACGCCCGGCGAGCGGCGGGGGCACCGGCCGGGTGGAGGCCAGTACGCGACCACCGCGCAGGTGCAGCCCGATCTGGCGGGGCAGTACGACGGTGTTGGCGTCGCGCGGAACCACCAGGCCCCGGGCCAGCAGGCGCTCGACCGGGGTCTTGGCGGAGGCGATCGTGACCGGCCGGTCGGCCTTCTCGACCGAACCGGTCGGCGGACCCCAAGTCAGTTTGGCCAGCACTTCGCGGGCCTCCGGACCGGCGTCCTCGATCAGCTGGTCCAGATCGCCGAAGTGCCGGGCGGTGACCGGCCCCAGGCCGGCCGGGGTGGGCCCGAGTAGTTCGTGCACGGCGCGGATCGGGCGCAGGTCGTCGTCCGGCCCCCAGACCAGGGCAAGCCGGCGCAGTTCGGTGAGACGCGGCTCAACCACCTCCGGCGCCTGGTCGACACCGGCACTCAGGCTGGCCAGATCGACCGGTTCGGGTAGAGCCGACAATGCCTCCAGCAGGTCGACGCTGAACTCGTCCAGCCGGTTGATCGCTCGTGCCGCTGAGGCGTTCGTGGTGACACGGGCAGCGAGCTGACCGGTATCCGAGGGCATGGGGGAGGCGAGGTCGGGCCGGTGCCGAAGCAGGTAGCCGAGTTCGTCATCGCCCCAGCCGCGTAAGGCCTCGGCAAGGGTGCGTGGGCGGGACCGCTCGGTATTGCTCATCCCTGCCACGATACGGCCCCGCACCGACACCGCTTACCGATCACTCGATCCCGGCCCGGGACCGCGGCTTGATCTCTGTCCGCGAGTGGTCGGGTGGGGAACTTATTCCGCCGCGCCCGCGTGGCCGATTCGGTGGAAGCCGAGGCGTTCGTAGACGGCGGCGACCGCGTCGTTGTGGGCGGACAGCAGGACCGTCTCGACGCCGTTGTCGTACGCGTCGCGGACCAGCCCGCTGGTGACCGCGGCCGCGAGGCCCTGGCGGCGCATGGCCGGCAAGGTGGCGACCCCGACGATCTCGCTGGTTCGCCGTACGGGCTGGTGGGCGCCACTCGCGACCACGCCGTCGGGCCCGAACGCCGCCATCGAGACGGTGACGCCGGCCTTGGCCCGCGACAGCAGGGTCTCCGCGACCTCGGGGTTTCCGTCGCGAACCTGGGCGTCCCGCTCGGCGGCACCCTCCGGGCCGATCGCGGTACTGGGATTGGCGAAGGCCAGTTCCGCGACCGCCCGGGCCTGGGCGAACTCGGCCTCCTCGAAGGCCAGCGTGCGAACGGTGATGCCTGCGGGCGGATCCACCGGCTTGAAGTCGGCCTTGTCCAGCACCAGCAACGGGTGCTCGACCACGGTCAGACCCGCGGCGCGTGCGGCCGGTCCGAGCGACGGACAGACCTCAACGACCCACTCGATGGCCAGCGGTACGTCGTACTTGGTGCATTCGGCTCGCAGGGCCTCGACGTCGGCCGGGGTGACTTCCTGCCCGGCGCGAGGCCGCGCGTAGTACGGCCAGGACACGGTCGAGCGGAACAGCGTGAACGGACCGATCTCGATCTCGGTCGATCCGGACAGCGGTGCGGCGTGCAGGTATTCGTCGACGTGCTCGAGCATTCGCCGCCCAGCCTTTCCTCGATCGGGCTTCCGACGGCGAAGCGAACCAGACCGGCCCCGGCGTACGCAACGGGTTATCCGCCAGGGCCGCCGGGTCAGTCCTCGATCAGTTCCACCCGGTCCGGGTAGAACGCCAGGTGGTCCTTGATGTCGGCCACGGCGTCGTACGGCGTCTCGTAGGTCCAGACCGCGTTCTCACCGGCGTCGTTCAGGGCGGGAATGCTGTAGTACGACGCGTCACCCTTGAACGGGCAGTACGTCGAGTGCTCGGTCCGCTCCAGCTGGCCGAGATCGACGTCCTGGCGCGGGATGTACCGCACGGCGGGATAGGTCGACTCCTGCAGCGTCAGCGCCTCGGTCGTCTCGGCCAGCACCTTGCCGTCCACCAAGACCTTGATCCGGCCGGCGTACGGCGTGACCGTGATCGGGTGATTCGGTCCGGGCCGCAACTTGGGCTTGTGCGCCATCCGTCCTCCAGTGCTCGGGTTAGTCCTCAGAGTCCAAGGCGACCCGGCCCGCCCGCATTCCCGGGAGGCGGAAGAACGTGCGGATATCGGCGATGAGCAGGTCCGGTTGTTCCATTGCGGCGAAGTGGCCGCCACGGTCGTACTCGGTCCACTGGACGATGTTGTTGGTCCGGTCCGCGATGTGCCGCAGTGGAATGAAGTTGTCCCGCGGGAAGACCGCCAGCGCGGTCGGAGTGATCGACGGTGCCGGCGGATTTCCCCAGTACGGCGCGTGGGCCCGCTCGTAGTAGATGCGCGCGGACGAACCGGCCGTTCCAGTCAGCCAGTAGAGCATGACGTTGGTGAGCAGGTGGTCCCGGCCGATCGCGTCCTCCGGCCGGTCGCGAGAGTCGGTCCACTCCTTGAACTTCTCGATGATCCAAGCGAGTTGGCCGACAGGGGAGTCCGTTAGCGCGTAGGCCAGCGTCTGCGGCCGGGTCGACTGCAAATCGGCATACCCCTGCTTCTCCTTGAGCCACGCCTGCTGCCGTTGCCACGAGGCCAACGTGCGCTCGCGCTCGGCTGGTTCGAGGGCGGCCAGCTCGTCCGGAGTAGGTTCCGCCGTCGCGGAGGAGGCCGGGAGCAGGTTGAGATGTACGCCGACGACATTGTCCGGGTGGATCCGCCCGAGCTCGCGGGAGATCGCCGCACCCCAGTCACCACCCTGCACGCCGTACCGCTCGTAGCCCAGCCGCGCCATCAACTCGGCGAAGGCGGCAGCCACACGATGGTATTCCCAGCCGGTCTCGCGAGTCGGCCCGGACAAGGTGAAACCGGGAATGCTCGGCAAGACCAGGTGGAACGCGTCCGCCGGGTCACCGCCGTGCGCCCGTGGATCAGTGAGCCGCGCCGCGACCCGGGTGAACTCGGCGAACGAACCAGGCCAGCCGTGCGTCATCAGCAGCGGAATCGCGTCCGGCTCGGGCGAACGCAGGTGCGCGAAGTGCACGGTGGCGCCGTCGATCGTGGTGGTGAACTGCGGCCACTGGTTCAGTTCCGCCTCGGCGGCTCGCCAGTCGTACTCGTGCCGCCAGTACGCCACCAGCTCGCGCAGATAGCCCAGCGGGACGCCGTACGCCCAGCCGACATCGGGCAGTTCGTCCGGCCACCGGGTCCGATCCAGCCGTGCGTGCAGGTCGTTCAAATCAGCCTGCGGAAAATCGATCCGGTACGGCCTCAACTCGTCGCCCACGCGGGAGGCCTTAGAGCGGGGGGAGGCGGACCACCAGGCAGGGGCCGCCGTCGAAGGTGCCGCCGTCGATGGCGAGGGCGCGGCCGTCGGCGTACAGCAGGGGACCGGTGAGCTCGGCCGGTTCGATGCCGAGCTGGTCCGCGACGATGCTGTGGCCGTGAACCAGCCGCTTACCGCCGAGGCGGCGCATCAGGTCATCGGCGACCTCTGCGCCATCGGAACCGCGGAAAGCGTAGCGGGCGGTCATCCGCCGCCACATCTCCCACCAAGCCACCAGGTCGTCACCGGCCAGATCCGCCCGGGCGGTCGCGTTGATCTCCTCGACCGAGTCGCCCCAGTCGAGGTACTCGTCGTTGTCCGAGTGCATCAGCAGGTAGTCGCCGTCGAGCGCCAGCAGCGGCAGGTTGCACAACCACGCCGCGTGGTCGTCGGTGAGCAGCTGCTGGTCCCGGTCCTGGCCGCCGTTGAGGGTCCAGCTGACCTCGAAGCTGCGGCGGCGGATCCCGTCGTGCGGGACCTCCGCACTGCCGAAGCGCTTCATGCCGAGCGCGAGGATCTCGTGGTTGCCGAGCAGCGCGCGGACCTCGCCCGCGGTCGCTTCGGCCTGCACCTGCAGCCGGCGGACCAGTTCCAGTACGCCGATACCGTCCGGGCCCCGGTCGAAGAAGTCGCCGAGGAACCACAGCCGGGCGTCGCGGCCGAGCCAGTTGGCGGCCGCGTCGGTCAGGCCGGCCTGGAACAGCGCGGCGGCCAGCTTCTCCGGATGGCCGTGCACGTCGCTGACCACGAAGACGGCGGAAACGGGTCTCACCGGGCGCTCATCCCCGCAGCGTGAGCACGATCAGAACGACGTTGAGCACCGAGACGGCGGTCGCGACCAGGCATGCCGCGAGGGTAGTCGGCCACCGGTTGGTGAGGTCGCCCATGACACGCCTGTCCGCGGTCAGCCGAACCAGCGGCCACAGCGCGCACGGGATACCGAACGACAGCACCACCTGCGACACCACCAGAGCCCGGCTCGGGTCGATGCCCAGTGCAAGAATCAGCAGAGCCGGCAGCAGCGTGATCAACCGGCGGGCCCACAACGGAACATGCCGTCGCCAGAATCCCTCCAGAATCACCGATCCGGCGTACGTACCGACTGACGAAGAGGCGAAACCCGAGGCGAGCAGGGCCAGCGCGAACAGCAGTGCCGCCGTACCACCGAGGCGATCGCCCATCGCCGTGTGCGCGGCGTCGAGGGAATCCGCGCCAGTTCCGGTAAGAGCCGCCGCGGCGACCACCACCATGGCCAGGTTGACCGCGCCGGCGAGGGCCATCGCGATCGCGACGTCGAGCCGGGTGGCCTTCAGTACGCGGGCCCGGCCGGCCGCGGAGCGCAAGGCCTTGCCGTGCCGATCGGTGACGAGCGCGCCGTGCAGCCAGATCGCGTGCGGCATCACGGTGGCGCCGAGCATGCCGGCGGCGAGCACCAGCGACTCCACCCCGTCCAGCCGGGGCACCAGGCCGTTGACCAGGCCGGACGGCGACGGGTCGGACTGGATCGTGGACACCACGAACCCGACCAGTACCACCGCGAGCAGGCCCACGATCATCGCCTCGAACGGGCGCTGCCCGCGCTTGGACTGATACACCAGCAGCGCGAACGAGATGGCCCCGGTGATCGCGCCACCCAGCAGCAGCGGAATCCCGAACAGCAGGTTCAGTGCGATCGCGCCACCGACCACCTCGGCCAGGTCGGTCGCGATGGCGACCAGCTCGGCCTGGGCCCACAGCCCGAGCGACGTCCCGCGGCGGAAGTGCTCGCGGCACAGCTGAGGCAGGCTGCGGCCCGTCGCGATACTGGCCTTGGCGGCCAGGTACTGCACCAGCACCGCCATCAGGTTGGCCCCGACGACCACCCAGCAGAGCAGATAGCCGTACGTCGCGCCGGCCGCGATGTTCGTCGCGAAGTTGCCGGGATCGACGTACGCCACGGCGGCGACAAAGGCCGGGCCGAGCAGGAACAGGCCCGAGCGGCTGAGGCTTCGCCGCAGTGGCGCCGGTGCATACATGGGCGGAAGTCTCCCCTATGACCTAGGCCCAGGACCACCTGACTGTGACGGAAGACTCGATGGTCTGCTGGCCCGGAGCCACGGCCAGACTTGGGGCGCCCGCGGCCATGTCCTTCGCGGCGAACATCATCGGCTCGAAACCCCCGGAATGCCGGGTTTCCTGCACCGACTCGATGCCGCCGAGCTGCCGGTCGGCCAGTTCGGCGAGGTGCCGGGCCCGCTCGCGCGCGTCCGCGAAGGCCTCGTGCCGGGCCTGTTCGATCAGGGCGGTCTTGTCGGCGATATCGAAGTGGAGCTGCTCAAGGCTCAGGTCATTACCAATCGCGGCGACCACGGCCTTCAGCAGGCGGCCGAACCCGGTCAGATCGGCGGTCGAGACGACCAGTGAGTGCGAGGCCCGGTACCGCGACACCTGCATGCCGTCGCCGTACTCGGGGAAAACGTTGACCGAGCTGGTCCGGATGTCGGCGGTGGCGACACCTTGCGCGGTGAGCGCGGCGGTCGCCGCGTCGGTCTGAGCCGCGACGGCATCCACGGCGTCGGACACGTCCGCGGCGCTGTGCCCGACGCTCAGGTGCAGGCGGAGGAGATCGGCGGGCGCCTGAGCCTGGCCGGTCCCGGTGACAGTGATCCCAGAATCCATCGCCCCAGTCTGTCAGGTACCGCCGACACACGTGATGTCTCGAGTACGGCGAGCCACCGGCCGCGCGTTGGTCATCCCGGCGGTGGCCCGGCCGACGCGTGGATCGCGCCGGCCGGGCCCAGTACCGATCAGCCCTTGTGGATGACGATCTGGCCACCCGAGAGGGCGGTGACCGGGTCGGTGCCGTCAGCGGCGCCGAGCTGGTTGTCGTAGACGATGGCGCCGCCCACGGTCTCCCAGATCTTGATCCGGAACTTGTCCGGGCTGCCGTCGGTGGCGGTCAGCATGAAGCTGTAGCCGTCGTTGCCGTTGACGGAGCCGGTGCCCTTGTAGATGGCCTTCTGCCCGGCGACCACGAGCCACTGGTAGTCGTTCGAGTGGAAGTTCAGGTTGCCGGCCTTGAACTGGAACTCGGTGCTACCGGTCGGCACCGAGGCGCCGTTCTTGTACTTCGAGACGAAGCCGAAGTTGGCCCGTCCGGTCGCCGTCGGGTCGGCCGGGTAGGCGCCCGCCGGGGACTGGATCCAGCCGCCACCGGTGACGAATCCACCGTTCGGGTCGTACACCACCACGAAGCCGCAGTTCTTGGTGTCGGAACCACCGTCGTCATCGGTGACCGTGACGGAGATGTCGTAGATACCCGCGGCCGTGTACTGATGGGTGGCCCCGACCGGCGAGCTGACGGCCGGCACCGGGGTCGTCGTACCGTCGCCCCAGTTGACCGACATCGAGTGGGTGTCGAGCGTGCCCGGGTCGGTGAACGTGCCGGCGAACGACACGTCGGTGTTGACCGCGTTCGGCGCGATCGGGCAGGACGTCAGCGTCAGGGTCGGCGCCACGTTCTGGACGGTGACGGTGGTGCTGTCGTCGTCGGTGAGCCCGTTGTCGTCCGTCACGGTCAGCGTGACCGCGTCGGCGCCGTCGTCCAGGCCGTTGTAGGTGGCGATGGCGTTACCGGCGTTCGTGAGGGTTCCGACGCCGGCGTCGGCGCCGCTCCACGCGTACGAGGTGATGACGCCGTCAGGGTCGTTGCTACCGGAACCGTCGAGCAGTACCGAGGAGCCCTCCGCGACGTTCTTGTCCGCCCCTGCGTCGGCCACCGGCGGCAGGCAGTTGACCGTCACGACGACCGGCGGGAAGTTCACTACCGCGTTCTCGTCGTCGTTGTAGACCACCGAGGAGTTGACCGGCAGCGGGCCGCAGGGCGCGCCTTCGTGCTTGATCTGGTAGGTGATGACCAGGTTCTCGTCGGCCAGGTTGGCGCGCGACCAGGTGAAGCCGTTCGCGCTCACGCCGCCGATCGAACCGCCGGCCAGGTTGGACGCGACCGAACCGGGCACCAGGTCCCAGCCTGCCGCGAGTGTGACCGCGACCGACGGGTTTGTTGCCCCGGGCACGGATACCGCCGCGACCAGGGTCTCCAGCAGGGCGGCCAGATCGGCGAAACTGCCCGCGCTGAAGGTGTTGCTGTTGCCCGGGCCGCTGGCGATGGTCTCCAGCGTGGCCTGGCTGACGCCGTCACCAACGCCGACCGCGAACACGGTCGCCTTGCCCTGCAGGGCGGTCGCGGCCGCGGCGGTCGGATCGCCGCCGTTCGCGTTGCCGTCCGTGATCACGATGACGACCTGATTGCGGGCCGGGTCGTCGGCGCCGAGCACGGTGTTGGCCTGGTTCAGTCCGCAGGAGATGCAGGTGGTGCCACCTGCCTGCGGGTTGCCGGTGATGGCGTTGCGGACCGTCGCCTCGTTGTTGTTCAGGCCGATCACGGTGTGCGCGCCGGTGGAGAAGCCCACCACGGCCGCGCGCCCGCCGTTGGTGAACAGGCCATCGTCAGCGACGGCTTCCACCACGTCGTCGGCGAAGGCCTTCAACTGATTGAACTCACCGCCGTCGATGCTGCCGGACTCGTCCAGCACCAGGACCAGGTCCGTCGGCGTGGACTGCGTACTGCTCTCGCCATCCAGGGTGAGCGTCACGGTCGAGACGCCGTACCGGTTGACGGAGGTCGGGCTCGCCGACGCGCCGGGCACGGGTGCCGCTGAGGCGGTCGGCGCCATCACCACGGAGCCCGCCAAAGCGAGCGCGAACGTGCTGACGGCAACTAGTAGCCGGTTTCTGCGGGCAGGCTTACGCCCATGCAGGTTGACTGCATGCATTGTGATTCCCCCTCGGAATCCCCCCACGGGATCAGCGCCCTCCGCGCGATCTCCGCGTCTTTCCCCGCTTCGGATGATGGCGTGCCGATCCGGGCCTCGTCAATGACTCAGCGTGATCCTTTGACTCGCCACGCGGAAACTCCGCGACAACTGGTGGACCGGCGGCCGGGTTGGCAGCATGGCGGCATGAGCCTGCCGTCGTACGCCTCCGGAACGTCCGCGGTCCCGCTTCTGGGCGAGACGATCGGCGCCAACCTGGAACGAACCGTCGCGTCGTACGGCGACCGCGAAGCCCTCGTCGAGCTCGCCACCGGCCGGCGGTGGACGTACACGGAATTCAACGCCGACGTGGACCGGTTCGCCCGGGGGCTGCTTGCCCGCGGCATCAACAAGGGCGATCGGGTCGGTATCTGGGCGCCGAACTGCGCCGAGTGGACCATCACCCAATACGCGACCGCCAAACTCGGCGCGATCCTGGTCAACATCAACCCGGCCTACCGCACGCACGAGCTCGCCTACGCGCTGAACCAGTCCGGCGTGAAGTTGCTCGTTTCCGCGACGGCCTTCAAAACCAGCGACTACCGGGCGATGGTGGACGACGTACGGGCCGACTGCCCGGCGCTGACCGACGTGGTCTACCTCGGGACGGCCGACTGGGATTCCGTGGTCGAGGCCGCCGCCGGGGTGAGCGCGGAGCAGCTCGCGGAACGGATGGCGGGGCTGAGTTTCGACGACCCGATCAACATCCAGTACACCTCGGGCACCACCGGTTTTCCCAAGGGTGCAACGCTTTCGCACCACAACATCCTCAACAACGGCTACTTCGTCACCGAGACCATCGGCTTCGGCCCGGCCGACCGCCTCTGCATCCCGGTGCCGTTCTACCACTGCTTCGGCATGGTGATGGGCAACCTCGGTTGTACGACGCACGGCGCCTGCATGGTGATTCCCGGTCCGGCCTTCGAACCGGCCGCCACGCTGACGGCCGTGCAGGACGAGCGATGCACCGGCTTGTACGGCGTACCCACGATGTTCATCGCGGAACTGGACCTGCCGGACTTCGCGTCGTACGACCTGTCCTCGTTGCGGACCGGGATCATGGCGGGATCGCCGTGCCCGATCGAGGTGATGAAGCGGTGCGTGGCCGAGATGCACATGGCCGAGGTGGCGATCTGTTACGGCATGACCGAAACCTCGCCGGTGTCGACGCAGACCCGTCGCGACGACGACCTCGACCGCCGTACGTCGACCGTCGGGCAGGTGTTGCCGCACGTCGAGGTGAAGCTGGTCGATCCGGCCACCGGGCTGGTGGTGCCGCGTGGCGAGACCGGTGAGCTCTGCACCCGCGGGTACTCGGTGATGCTCGGCTACTGGGACGATCCCGAGAAGACGGCCGAGGCGATCGATCAGGCCCGGTGGATGCACACCGGTGACCTCGCGGTGATGCGCGACGACGGCTACGTGAACATCGTCGGCCGGATCAAGGACATGGTCATTCGCGGCGGCGAAAACGTGTACCCACGGGAGATCGAGGAATTCCTCTACACCCATCCCGACATCGCCGACGTCCAGGCCATCGGCGTACCCGACAAGAAGTACGGCGAGGAACTGTGCGCGTGGATCCGCCTTCACGACGGCGCGACGCCTTTGGACGCTGAGGCGGTTCGTGAGTTCTGCAAGGGCCGGCTCGCGCACTACAAGATCCCGCGGTACGTCCTGCTCGTGGACGAGTTCCCGATGACTGTGACGGGCAAGATCCGCAAGGTCGAGATGCGCGAGAAGTCCCTCGCCCTACTCGGTATCGACGGCCCAGAACACCGGTGACGAATGAACGCGGCAGGTCATCGGACGGCCGCGCGATGAGTCTTGCGGCCCAGTACACCAGGTCGAACATCGTCTCGCCGACAACGATGACGGCCTCACTGCCGCCGTACTTGAACTGAAGCTAGACGTTGATCTGACCTGCGCGCCCGATCTTGGCTGCGGCACGGGACGGCACTTGGCAGCGCTTCGCGCGAACTTCGGCTGCGAGACGCTCGGAGTCGACCTGTAGCCGGGGCTTATCGAACACGGCCAAGCAACGTATCCGGGGCTGGAACTTGGGACGCCGAAAGCCGGATTGTGACGACTAAACGGACCTGGCGTCATCGCGGCGGCAGCATGGACGAGGACGTCATGCGGCGCCGGGTAACCCGATCGAGGAGCTGAGTAGCCGCCTGGCAGCAGGATTCGCTGATGCGGCGCTCGTGGGGGCGGCAGCATCGTTGCTGTGAGGTGACGGCCCTAACGCGCGTGGCCATTGGCCTGCAGTGTTGAGCGGCTTCCACTCCGTGGTTGGCGTCTACTGCGCTTGGCAGGCGGATTGGCATCGAAGGCCCAGACCAGTAGGGCCAAGAGACTGAAGGTCAAACCGAGTAGACAGACTGCTAGCCAGCCGGCGATGTCGTAGATGGCGGTGGAACCTGCGGCGCCTAGAGCGCTTCCAGCCGAGTAGAACACCATGTAGCCGCCGATCAACCTACTACCGGCGTCGGGGCGTAGTTCATAGATGAGGCTCTGGTTCGTCACGTGCACGGCTTGAACCGCCAAGTCGAGTAGAACCGCGCCAATCACCAACGCCCACAGGGATTTTGTCGTATAGGCCAGAGGCACCCACGAGATTGCCAGCAGTCCGAGTGCGGCACCCGTGGTCCCTCGGGAGAAGCCGCGGTCGTTGAGACGGCCTGCTGGTCCGGCCGCTAGCGCGCCTGCTACGCCTGCGAGGCCGAAGGCGCCTACTGCCGTGTGAGACAGGTGATCCAGCGGGAGCGCTAGGGAACTCCAGAGAGTGCTGAAGGCCGCGAAGATCAGCAAGGCCAGTACGGCGCGTACGCGGAACGCGCGCTCTTCCCGGAACAACGTGAGCGTTGAACGCACTAGAGCGCCGTATCCCAGCGTGAGTTCGCGCCGGTCACGTGTAGGAAGTGCCAGGTGTAGCGCGAGGGCCAGGACGAGGCTAAGACCTGCGGACGCGAGGTAGACCGTGCGCCAGCCGGCGAGGTCTGCCAGGGCGCCAGCCGCGGTACGCGCCAGGAGGATGCCGATGACCACTCCACTCGTCACGGCGCCGATCGCCCGGCCGCGTTGGGCTTGGCCCGCTAGTGATGCGGCAAGCGCCACGAGGGATTGCGTGACTACTGCGAGCAGACCGGTGGCGGCGAGACCGACCAGCAGGAGTGAGGCCGTTTGCGCCGTTCCGATGACCAGAAGGGCTGTGGCCAGTAAGACGAACTGGAAGACGATCAGCCGTCGCCTGTCGACTAGATCGCCCAGTGGAACTAGGAGGAACAGGCCGACGCCGTACCCGATCTGGGTGGCTGTGACGAACAGCCCGACCTTCGACGGGCTGATGCCGAAGGACTCGCCCATTGCGACCAGTAGAGGCTGGGCGAAGTAGACGGTCGACACGGCTACTCCGGCAGCTACCGCCAACAATGCGGTCGCCCGCCTGAGATCTGGTTGCATGTTGCTACCGTAAGAGTCGGTGGTAGCATTTTGCAACCAGATCAGCGAGGAGGCTGCGGCGATGGTGAAGCGGACGCGGTTCGATGAGACGGCCTGCCCGGTCGCGCGTTCGGTTGACGCCGTGGGGGACTGGTGGTCGTTGCTGATCGTGCGGGACGCCTTCGACGGCAGCCGCCGGTTCGGGGAGTTCCAGCGGGGGCTTGGTGTCGCGAAGAACATCCTCACCACGCGGCTGCGGTCTCTGGTCGAGAACGGAATTCTCGAAGTGACGCCCGCCTCCGACGGCAGCGCCTACAGCGAATACGTGCTGACCGCCAAGGGGGAGGCGTTGTTCCCGGTCATCGTGGCGCTTCGCCAGTGGGGTGAGGCCTTCGCCTTCGCTCCCGGCGAGGCCCACTCCGAACTACTCGACCGCCGCGACGAACAACCCCTCGCCCCTGTGCGGATCACGGCCATCGATGGCCGCCCGATCACCCCGGCCGACACCTTCGTCCGCAAGGCCTGACCGCGCCCAAGGGATTAACGGACGGCGGCGAGGGCGGCTTGGTCTTCGGTGCCGAAGTCGTCTTCGAGGCGTTCGGGGGAGTAGTCGAGATCGATACCGGCCACGTCGGCGCCGATGGCGGACTCGATCGCGCCGAGGCGGCGGGTGGCCCGGTCACCGGCGTACGTCATCAGCGCGGTCGGGTTGATCTCGGGCGGTAGCTCGGGACTGTGCTCCATCGCCCACTGGATCTGGGTCAGCGCGTGCGGTAGCAACTCCTCCATCGTGTCCGTGACGACCTTCCAGTTGGACTCGTCGGCAGCGACATGGCGGCGGCAGGTGAACGTGCCCCAGGCCATGTGGCGGCGCTCGTCATCACCGATTCGGCGGATCAGCTCCTGCATACCCGGCAGAACCCCTCGCGCCGTACACAACAGGTTCCAGGCGTGGTAGCCGGTCAGGGCGAGAGTGCCTTCTACTACGTGGTTGTACGTGACCGAGGCGCGGACCTGGTTCGCCGGCGACGGGTCGTCGCTCAATGACTTCAGGGCCACCGGGAGGGCTTCGTAGAAGATGGCGCGATAGCCCGGGTTGTCCTCGACGAAGTGGTGCAGGTCCTCCTTGACGCCGACCGCGTCGAGCCAGAGCCGGAAGACCTGGGTGTGCTTCGCCTCTTCGAAACAGAACTGCGTCAGGTACATCTCGTCGCCGAAACGGCCTTCCGCGGCCATCGCCTGCATGAACGGTTGCAGGTCCTCGGTCACGGCTTCCTCGCCCGCGATGAACTGCGCGCAGAGCATCAAGGCGTTGTACCGCTCGTTATCGGTGAAGGCCTGCCAGTCCAGCGCGTCCTGGCTGAAGTCGATGTCGGCCGGATTCCAGAACTTCTGATTGCCCTTGCCGAAAAGGCGAAGTGGTAGCGACTCCCAGTTCAGTCCGCCCGCTCGCAATGACGAAAAACCCGTGCGGTGCAGCGTGTTCGTGGTCATGGATCACCTCTCGGAAGCCGCGGTCAGGAAAGGGCCGAGCACCCGGGCGACCTCGTCGGCGACCGTCGCCGGGGCGCCCGCGGGATTGAGGATGTGGCTGAGCACGATGCGCAGCGCGATATCGACCGCGAGCCGAACGTCGTCGGCGGGCACGGCCGGCCAGGAGGTACGAACGTGCGCGTCGAGTCGTTGATGGCACAGGGCGAGGATCTGCTCGCCGCGAGTGGTGAGCAGCTGGCTGGCCTGATCCGAACCGGGCGCGGTCAGCGCGGCCTTGATCAGCGGATTGTCCGCGGCCAGTGTGAGCGCCCGATCCACCGCGGCGCGCAGCCCGGCGATGGCGTCGTCGTGCTCGGCGATGGCGGCGTTGACCAGGACCAGGAACCGCTCGGTCTCGCGGGCGGCGACCGCCTGCAGGACGTCCCACTTGTCGCCGAGTTCGTTGTAGACGGTCTGCCGGGACACCCCGGTACGCCGGGCGATGTCGGCCATCCGCAGGCCTTCGTAACCGCCCGCCACCAGCGCGTCGTACGCGGCGTCGAGCAGTTCGTCGCGCAGCCGGCGCCTGGTCCGCTCGGTGAAGGAGGCCATGCGGATCAGATTTGACACTTTTGCCATAAATGTCAAGAGTCCAGACAGTTGGGCAATCCATGTCAAGGGTTCTACCCGCCTGGGGAGGGGGGCCGGCGGCTCCACGTAGGGTTGAGGACGTGTCAGCAGCAGAGATCCACCCCGCCGCAGTGCAGTCGACCCTCGTACCGGAACTCGTGGTCGGGTTCGACCTGGACATGACACTGATCGACTCCCGGCCGGGCATCAAGGCCGTCTGGGACCTGCTGGCCGCCGAGACCGGGGTAGCGATCGACACCGAACTGGTGGTCTCGCGCCTCGGCCCGCCGCTCGTCTGGGAGATGGCGAACTGGTTCCCGCTGGAGCAGGTCGACGCGATGGTGGCCCGCTACCGCGAGCTCTACCCGACGTATGCGATCACTGGCGCCGACCCGCTGCCGGGAGTGGCTGAGACGCTCGCGGCCGTACGGCGCTTGCATGGCCGGACCGTAGTCGTCTCGGCGAAGTACACGCCGAGCGTGAAGCTGCACCTCGACCACCTCGGTCTGGACGTCGATGAGCCGGTAGGAGACCTCCACGGTGCTGAGAAGGGCATAGCCCTCCGAGAGCACAGTGCGGGCATTTACGTCGGTGACCACGTGGCTGACATTGACGGCGCTCGGGCGGCTGGTGCCGTCGCAGTGAGCGTTGCGACCGGCCCGTTCACCGCAGACGAGTTGAAGGCCTACGGCGCCGATGTGGTGCTTAACGACCTCACGGAGTTCCCGGCCTGGCTAGAGGACTACGTGCTGGAACAGCGCCTCGACGCGCTCATGACCTCTCTTACGGAGCACCGGAAGCTACTAGTCGCATTCAGTGGTGGAGCCGACTCTGCCTTCCTGCTGGCGGCCGCGGCTCGTGCGATCGGCCCGGCCAACGTAGTCGCCGCCACAGCCGTCAGCCCGAGTCTTCCGCTTGCAGAGCTCGAACCGGCCGCGGCCTTCGCGGACAGCCTCGGGGTTCGTCACGTCACCCCGCCGACGCACGAGATGGAGCGGGAGGGATACCAGGCCAACGCCGGTGACCGCTGCTATTTCTGCAAGGCGGAGTTGGTTGAGACTTTGCAGCCCATCGCCGACGACTTCGGCATCGAGGCCATCGCCACCGGTACGAACGCCGATGACGCGGTCGCCGGCTTCCGTCCGGGTATTCGCGCCGCCCACGAGCGTGGCGCGATCACTCCGTTGCGGGACGCCCGGTTGACCAAGGCCGAGATCCGGGAGGCCTCGCGGCGCTGGGGGCTCGTCACGTTCGACAAGCCCGCGGCGGCCTGCTTGTCGAGCCGGATCGCCTATGGCATCCGGATCACCCCGCGGCTGCTGGCCCGGGTGGATCGGGCCGAACAGGTCGTACGCGACCACCTCACGTCGTACGGCGTGCAGAACGTTCGAGTGCGGGATCTCGGTGACAAGGCGAGTATCGAGATCGACGCGGGCCTACTGGCCACGGTCGACGCGGCGACCTTGGAGGAACTGGTCCGGGCCGAAGGCTTCGAGGCCGCCGCCGTGGATCCGCGGGGTTTCCGGTCCGGCGCCATGAACGAGCGGCTTGCCAACCCGGAGCGCTACCGCTAAACCTAGGCTCGCCTCGGCTACTTCGAGGCTTGTTAGCGGTAGCAGGATTCGTATCCCAGAGGCGCGGGGACCATGGTTCCCGTACGCTAAGTAGCCGGCGCCAGCCGGAGTAACCGTCCCCTGTTCCGACGAAGACATCGAAGAGGTTCCCCGTGCCCGTAGGCAAGGTCAAGTGGTATGACGCCGGCAAGGGATTCGGCTTCCTCAGCAAGGAAGAAGGCGGCGACGTCTACGTCCGTGCCGAGGCTTTGCCGGCCGGTGTGACGAGCCTCAAGCCGGGTCAGAAGGTCGAGTTCGGCGTCGTCGAGGGACGCAAGGGCGAACAGGCTCTGCAGGTCCGGCTGATCGATCCGCCGCCGTCGGTGGCGAAGGCGATGCGGGCCAAGCCGGACGACATGGTCACGGTGGTCGAGGACCTGATCAAGCTGCTCGACAGCATCGGTGAGAACTACCGTCGCGGGCGCCACCCCGACAACAAGACCGCGCACAGTGTCGCGACCGTACTGCGCGGCGTCGCGGACAAACTCGACGTCTAGTCATTCGCTGCAGCCGGCCGGCCCGCAAGGGTCAGCCGGCTTGGAGCTTGGCTTCGATACCGGCGATGACGGTGTCGAGGCCGGCCGTGAACTCGTCCTCGTCGCCGTCCAGCGCCCCTGATTCGAGGGCCGCGGTCAGGCTGGGGAATCGCTTCGGATCGGCCAGCGCCGCCAGCCGTCGCGCGTACAGCCGATCCGCCTGCTGGCGATCCCGCTCGTCCGCGGCGGCCGCCGGCTCAGCCGGAGCGCCGAAGTTCGGCGTGAGCACGATCGCGCCCCGGACGTAGATGTCGATCAGCAGCACCGAGGACAACCGCTGCCCGGGCGACAGGCTGGTCCCGTCGAACGCGTTCAGCCCTTGCTCCATCCAGACCAGTTGCTGCGGTGCCAGCGGCGGTTCGTCGACCGGTACCTGCAGGATCCACGGATGTTCCTGCAGCCGGGCCCGGAACGCGTGCGCCCAGGCGCGGATCCGGCCCTGCCAGTCGTCGGCGGGTTCCAGCTCGGGCAAACCGAAGGCCCGGTCCAGCATGACGGCGTACAAGTCCTGCTTGGCGTCGACGTACCGGTAGAGCGACATCGTGGTGCGGCCGAGCTCGGCCGCCACCTTGCTCATCGAGACGGCCGCCAGTCCGTCGGCGTCGGCGATCCGCACGGCCGCGTCGCCGATCTCGTTGATGCTCAGCCCGGGTTTCGGGCCGGGCCGATTCGGGTCGTGCACACCCCACAGCAGCTGCAGCACCCGCGGAATCTCGTCGCTCACGGCATCCTCTCGTCCAACTGTTTACATCATAGACAGATATCGGCCGGCGCTGTTACGGTCTGCGTGCAATGTACACAGTGTACGACGCACGCAGATTGGAAGAGGTGTCATGACGACTCAGGAGGAGCTCGCCACCGGGCCGCGAGCCGGGCGCAAGGAGTGGATCGCGCTCGCTGTGCTGGCGCTGCCGTTGTTGCTGGTCTCGATGGACGTGTCGGTGCTCTACTTCGCGGTGCCGTTCATCAGCCAGGATCTCGGCGCGACCGCCACCGAGCAGCTGTGGATCTTCGACATCTACGGCTTTGTGCTGGCCGGTCTGCTGATCACGATGGGCTCACTCGGTGATCGAATCGGGCGGCGCCGGCTGCTGATCATCGGTGCGGTGGCCTTCGGCGCGGCCTCGTTCGCCGCGGCCTACGCGCAGACGCCCGAGCAGTTGATCGCGGCCCGCGCGCTGCTCGGCATCGGCGGCGCGACGCTGATGCCGTCGACGCTCGCGCTGATCCGCAACATGTTCCACGACCAGGCCCAACGCCAGCAGGCCATCGCGGTCTGGAGCGCGGTGCTGCTCAGCGGTGTCTCGCTCGGACCGGTTTTCAGCGGCCTGCTGCTGGAGCACTTCTGGTGGGGTTCGGTGTTCCTGATCAACATCCCGGCGATGGTGCTGTTGCTGGTGGTCGCGCCGATCCTGTTGCCCGAGTTCAAGTCGGCCGTGGCCGGGCGGTTCGACCTGCTCGGCTCCGTGCTGTCGCTGGCGTCCGTGCTGCCGGTGATCTACGGCATCAAGGAGATCGCGGCCGACGGTCTGAGCTTGGCGGCGGCCGGTTCGATCCTGCTGGGCCTGCTCATCGGGGCTGCCTTCATCCGCCGGCAGCAGACTGCGGCCGATCCGATGGTCGAGCTGGCCATGTTCCGGAGCCGGGTCTTCAGTGGGGCCTTGGCCGCGAACACGGTCGCGATGGTGGCGATGGTCGGCAACGCGGTGTTCCTGACGCAGTACCTGCAGCTGGTTCTCGGCATGAGCCCGTTCCGCGCCGCCATGTGGTCTCTGCTGCCATCCGTCGCGGTTGGTGCCGCCGCACCCCTTGGTACGGCGCTCGCCCAGCGCCTCGACCGCGCGCTGGTGATGGGGCTCGGGTTCTTCGTTGGCGCGAGCGGGTTCGCCGTGATCAGCCAGGTGGGGTCGGACTCGCGCCTAGCGGTCGTCCTCGTCGGTGCGGGCCTGCTCAGCGGAGGCCTCGTCATGGTGATGACCCTGGTCACGGAGGCCGTCGTCGGCTCGGTGAACCCAGAACGCGCGGGATCCGCCTCGGCCCTGATGGAGACCACTAGCGAGTTCGGTGGCGCCCTGGGCATCGCCGTACTCGGGAGCATCGGAACCGCCAGCTACCGGTCGGACCTCGCCACTATCCTTCCGAGCGGCCTACCGGTGGATGCGGGTCGTGAAGGTCTACCAGCCGCCTTGACCGCCGCCGCGTCGCTCCCGCCAGAACTGGCGGCTGCACTCGCCACAGCCGCTCGGGCGTCGTTCACCCACAGCATGAACGTTGTAGCACTGGTAGGCGCCGTGCTGCTGGCAATCACCGCACTAGCCGTCAGCCTCGGCCTCAGATCAAAAACGCGGGGTTAACGCGGCGGGCGGCCGCCGGGGGAGCGGCGGCGGAAGAGCGTCGTACGGGGCTGGTTCTCGACGGTCGGGTCCTTTGCCCAGTCCGGGTCTTCCTCGTCCTTGGGCGGTGGTTCGTCGTCCCGCCACCAGTGATCGCCGGTACGGCGTTCGGTGGGTCGGGCGTCGGTACTGAGGATCGTGGTCGCGTCGCCGCGCCGCCCGTTTCCACGCGGGTCCACCGGCGGCTGCGGCCGTACCACGGTCGTATCATCCTCCGGCCGTCCCGGAGGCTCTGGCCGCTCCGGGCGCGCACCCGGCCGCGGACCGCCCGCGGGACCTCGACGCGGCGGTGGAGTCTGGGCCGGCGGGAGCACGGCAGGGCGGAAGCGGACGACCAGGATCACCACACAGACCAATACGGCCGCGAGGAACCCGAAGCCGAGACGCGGGATCAACGGCAGCACGATTCCGCAGCCGCCACCGATCACCCAGGACAACTGCAGAACCGTCTCGGACCTAGCGAACACCGAGGTCCGAACCGTCTCCGGCACATCCCGCTGGATCAACGCGTCCAGCGACAGCTTGCCGAGCGAACTGCACAGGCCCGCGATCAGTCCGAGCGTGATCAGCATCGGCAGGCCGTAGAAGATCGCGACCAATACGGCGACCGTCGCGTCGGCCAGCAGTACGACCAGGACGACAGCTTCCGGTTTACGGGCCTTGAGCAACGATCCGAGCAGCGTGCCGAGGCTGTTGCCGATACCCGCGGCGGCGATCACCGCACCCGCGAGCACAGCGCCGTCGATGCCGCTGATCGGCTTGTCCCGCAATAAAAACGCCAGGTACATGGTGAGAAACCCGGACACGAACCGCAGGCCCAGGTTGCACCGGATCGCCCGCGCCACCGCGGCGGTGATGGCCCGTCGCCGTGCGGCCTTGCCCTCGGCGCCGGTCATCTCCTCCTCTTGAGGGGAATCGACCCGCGAGGGCAATCGGATGGCCAGGATCAGGCCGACCGTGTAGACCAGCGCTGCCCAGCGCAGCGACCAAGCCGGGCCGATCTGGGCGAGTGCGCCCGCGATTCCGGCCGAGACCGTCGCGCCGGCCACACTCGCCAGGGAGATCCGCGAGTTCGCCGTGACCAGGGTGATGCTTTGCGGCAGCAACCTCGGTACGGCGGAGGCCCGGGTCACGCCGTACGCCTTGGAGGCGACGAGACAACCCAGCGCTGCCGGGTAGAGCCACGGCGAGACACTCCCGGTCATCGAGGCGGCCAGGCTCCAGACGAGGAATCCGCGCAGGCCGAGGGTGGCGCCGATCGCCCAGCGCCGTCCGTGCCGGAAGCGGTCCAGGATCGGCCCGATCAGCGGTGCCATCAACGCGAACGGCGCCATCGTGAGCAACAGGAACAACGCGACCCGGTCCCGGGCCTGCTCACTCGGTACGGCGAAGAAGACCGTGCCCGCGAGCGAAACCGCCATCGCGGTATCACCGGCGGCGTTCACCGCGCCGAGCTCGATCAGCCGCGACAGGCCGGATTCGCTCGCGCCCTGGGCACCGGTCAACCCGCGGATCCGGCGCCCGGTCGCCCGGCCCGCCCGGCCGGTGAAGCCCGCGGTGGCGCGTCCGGCCCGGCCGGTGAAACCGGCGGTCGTTCGCGAGGCAGACGCGACTCCGGCCGCGCCCGTTTTGGAGGCCTGGGCCAGCTTGCGTTTGGCCTCGGCCAACTGCTCGCGGCGTCGTTCCCGCGCCAGCCGCCTGGCCTCAGCCTGCCGGGCGGCCTCAGCCGGATCGAGGTTCTCCTTCGGACCCTTGCGGCCTGGGCCCGTCCACCGTCCGGCTTTGGGCCGCGCACCGTCCGGCCTGTCGTCGCGGGGATCCATGGCACCATCCTGCCTGGTTACCGGTCAGGTGGCAGCCGTTACACCCGGCTTTCCGGGCCCGGCGGCGGGCCGAATCGGCCTCGGACCGATCGGCCCCGGCGATTCGAAGCCGGGCCTCGGGCGTGCGAGAATAACCGATTGTGACTCCCGTCAAAGCTCCGGACCAGGTTCGCGCCAAAGCCGACGCCATTTGTGTGGCCGCGGTCGATGCGGCGCGGGAGGCCGCTGTCGAGGAGGCGGGTGCCGCCCAGGTCGGCGAGCACCTGTCGTACCGGGTCGAGGGCGAGCGGCTGCTCACGCACTACTTCGCGTCCACCCACCCCGGTTACGTCGGCTGGTGCTGGGCCGTCACGATCACCCGGGCCTCCCGGGCGAAGACGGTCACCGTCAACGAGGTCGTGATGCTGCCCGGCGACGAGGCGATCGTCGCGCCCGAGTGGGTGCCGTGGTCGGACCGGGTGCAGCCCGGCGACCTGCGGCCCGGTGATCTCTACCCGACGCCCGCCGACGATCCGCGGCTGATGCCCGGATTCGCCGACACCGGTGCGCCCGACGAGGTGCTGCAGGTGGTGGAGGAGCTCGGCCTCGGCCGCGCCCGCGTGCTCAGCCCGATCGGCCGCGACGACGCCGCCGAGCGGTGGTACGGCGGAGAGCTCGGGCCGGAGTCACCGATCGCCCAGGCCGCGCCGTACAAGTGTGTGTCGTGTGGTTACTGGATCCGCCTGGCCGACAGCCTGGGCCGGGTCTTCGGTGCCTGTTCGAACGAGATGGCTCCCGGTGAGGGACGCGTGGTGGCGGCCGACTACGGCTGTGGCGCGCACTCCGATGTGGTTGTCGACTCGGTGGACAACCCGTCGACCGAGCACGCCTTCGACACCACCGGCTACGACGACCTGGACCCGGTGTCCGAGTCGGCCGTTGAGCTCCTGGCGGGATCGGCATCCGCCGAGGACGTCGAGGAAGGCGCCGAAGTCGTCGGGGAAGCCGCTGAGCCGGAGTCCGGGTCGGTGGAGCTGGCGGCGGCCGAGGCCGGCGTGGAGTCCGTCAAGGCCTGAGGCCCCGCTGGGTCCGTGCTGGTGGTCTGAGGCCACGCCTGGTCCGTGGTGTCCGTAGCCGCAGGCTGGTCCGTGGTGTTCGTGGTAGTGGCGGGCGTGCGGCTCTGCTGTGCGTGCTCGGCCTCGATCGCGGCCCAGCGGTGCCGGGTGTAGAGCAGCCCGATCACACCCAGGCCGGTGCCGGCCACCGCGACCCAGATCCACCACTCGGCGTTCCGCGCCTCGAGCTCGGAGCGGAACACCAGCAGCACGATCAGCGCGATCAGCCACGCGCCGATGCCGACGGCAACGGTCGGCACCCCGCTCAGGTCCAGCGGCTTGACCTCGGCGTGCATCAGTTCGCCGCGGGCCAGCTGGCTGGTCGGATCGGTCCGCTTCGGGCCGCTCTTCTCCGGCGCCGCATCCTTCGCGGTGCCGCCCACGCCATCCCCCACGCTGTTATCTGCCACGCTTCCACACTAATGCCCCGCCCGGACAGTTTCCGGGCAGGAGGTCTACTTCGGCCATGAACTCCGGGGATTCGCTCGCGACTGTCGCAGCGACCTGGAAGTATTCCGCCATGAGCTCGTCCCCGACCACGACGGCCCGCTCCAGCAGCGGCCCCCTCGACTCCTTCTTCAAGATCAGTCAGCGCGGGTCCACGCTGGGGCGTGAGATCCGCGGTGGACTGGTCACGTTCTTCACGATGGCCTACATCGTCGTGCTGAACCCGCTGATCATCGGCACCGTCAAGGACGGCTCCGGCCAGTTCGTCGGCGGTGGCACCGATCCGGCCGCCTCGATCGCCAAGATCGCCGTCGCCACCGCATTGGCCGCGGGCGTGCTCACCATCTTGATGGGCCTGGTGGCGAACTTCCCGCTCGCGCTGGCCACCGGCCTCGGGCTGAACGCGTTCGTCGCGTTCTCGATCGCCACCAAGATGACCTGGGCCGACGCGATGGGCCTGGTCGTGCTGGAGGGCCTGATCATCCTGATCCTGGTGCTGACCGGCTTCCGCCGCGCGGTGTTCGAGGCGGTGCCACGTCAGCTCAAGGTCGCGATCAGCGTGGGTATCGGTCTGTTCATCGCGTTCATCGGTGTGGTCGACGCCGGCTTCGTCCGGCGCCCGGCCTCCCCGACGGCGCCGCCGGTCGAGCTCGGCATCGGCGGCAACCTGCGGGGCTGGCCGGTGCTGATCTTCGTGATCGGCCTGGCCCTGGTGGTCGCGCTGCACGCACTGAAGGTCAAGGGCGCGATCCTGATCGGCATCCTGTCCGCCACCGTGCTCGCCGTCATCGTCGAGGCGGTCGCCAAGATCGGCCCGCGCAGCGATACCAACCTGGGCGGCTGGGGCCTGAGCGTGCCGGAGCTGCCGGACAAGATCTTCACCGCACCGAACTTCGACACCATCGGCGAGTTCAACCTGTTCGGCTCGTTCAGTCAGGTCGGCGTGATCTCGGCCCTGCTGCTGATCTTCACGCTGATGCTGGCCGACTTCTTCGACACCATGGGCACGATGACGGCCATCGGCGCCGAGGCCGGCCTGCTCGACTCCGACGGCAACCCGCCGAACGCGCAGCGCATCCTGATCGTGGACAGCATCGCGGCCGCGGGTGGTGGCGCCGCCTCGGTATCGAGCAACACGTCGTACATCGAGTCCGCCTCCGGTGTGGGCGAGGGCGCCCGGACCGGCCTGGCCAGCGTCATCACCGGTATCTGCTTCCTGATCTCGATGGTGTTCGCGCCCCTGGTGACGCTCGTGCCCTACGAGGCCGCCACTCCGGCGCTGATCCTGGTCGGCTTCCTGATGATGACCCAGGTGAAGGGCATCGACTTCGATGATCTGGAGATCGGCATTCCGGCCTTCCTGACCATCATCCTGATGCCGTTCACGTACTCGATCACCGCGGGGATCGGCGCGGGCTTCGTCGCGTTCGTGCTGCTCAAGGTGATTCGCGGCAAGGCCCGCGCGGTGCATCCGCTGATGTGGGTGGTGTCCGGGCTGTTCGTGATCTACTTCGCGATCGGACCACTCGGCGACTGGCTGACCTGAGCCCGTAGCGCCAGGTAGTCGGCGCGTACGGCGAACACGTCGCGCAACTCGTCGGTCATCGTGTCGAGGAATTCGGCGCGATAAGTCGCGTCGGTCATCAGTGAGATCGAGTAGTAGAGCCCGGTGAAGGTGGCGATACCCGTCGCCACCTTCACCAGGGCCTCGCTGAGTACCAGGGGATACCCGAGCAGCGTGAGGTCGATCCGCCAGGCTCCGGGCTCGACGCCCCACGATTCGTAGATCTGCTCGCTGATCGCCAGCGTGCCGAACGAGACGAAGAAGGCGCCCACGCCAACGCTCACCACGAGCACCTGGAGCCACTGCCGTATCACCAGGCTGACGCTGAGGTTGACCCGCTGCAACGCGCGCAGCGGTGGGCTGTCCGGCGCGACCTCGTGCACGATCTGGTTGAGTTCGCCCGGTAGGCGAAAGACCAGGAAGGCATCGCCGAGCAGGGTGAAAAGCACCACCGCGAAGATGATGAACGCCGTCGGCATACCGGCGAAGACCTGCCACATCTCGGTGTTCACGAACAGCACCAGCGAGAAGACGAGCAGTAGCGGCAGCGCCCGGACCAGGCTGGCCACGGAACTACCGAGTTCGGCCACGACCCGGCGCATACCCCAGATCGTCGTACCGATCAGGCCGTAGCCGACCACGGCGTACACCAGGCCGATCAGGAACAGGTTGCTCGCGGCAACAGCGAAGAACTGCTGCACCTGGCGTTCCGTCACCAGCGGCAGCAGCGCGGGCAGCAGCACGAAGACCGTCAGCTCCGGGATGCCGAAGCGCGTCGGGAACGACCAGAACCGCCGTCCGCGCAATCCGTTCAGGACGCCGAAGCCACAGATCAGCACGGCGAGCGCACCCGTGACCGCCAGCAGGTTCTGCCACCAGCTCCACTGCAGCGAGGTGGCGCCGAGCATCTCCGCGAGAAAGACCAGCAGGAGCAGGGGAGTGGCCCGGGCGAAGATGTCCTGTGTCGGCGAAAAGTCCTCGATGAACAGTGGCAAACCCGCTCGCCGGAATCGTTGCTCATACCTGTCCAGCTGTTCGCGGTGCTCCATGTCAGCGAACCCTAATGGCGCGGTGTCCGATTTGTTCAAGACGTTGGTACGGCGAACGGGTCATGCTGGCACATGACTTATTTCGAAACCGGCCGGGACTTCATCCGCCGGGAGGGCCGGCTGCTCGAACAGCGGTTGTTCGCGACCATCTTCGAGCAGGCGGACCCGACCGGTGTGGTCGATGCCCTGCGCGGATACCAGAACCCGGATGGCGGCTTCGGGCACGGATTGGAGCCGGACAAGCGCTGCCCGGACAGCCTCGCGCTGGACGTCGAGGTGGCCCTGCAGAACCTCGCCGCGGCCGGAATGGTCGACGTGCCGATGGTGAGCCGCGCGGCCGACTGGCTCCAGGCGACCGCGAGTTCCGACGGCGCCGTCGCTTTGGCCAGCTCGGCGATCGAGGCATACCCGCGCGCCGAGCATTGGAGCGACTGGGCCTACGCGCCCGGGCTCAACCCGACCGCCGGCATCGCGGGCCTGCTGCACCAGCTCGGCATCGAACACCCCTGGCTCGATCGGGCCACCGAGTGGTGCTGGTCCTCGCTTGAGGCGGGTCTGCCCGAGGACGGGCACGCCTTGCTCGAGGTGACCGTCTTCCTGGAGCACGTGCCGGATCGCGAACGCGCCGAGTCGTACGTCGAGCCAATCCGCGAGTGGTTGCCGAAGGTGTCGCTCTACCGCGCGGACGCGGACGACCCGTCGTACGGCGTGACGCCGCTCTGGTTCGCTCCGACGCCTTCCAGCCTTTGGCGGCGGCTCTTCACCGATGAGCAGATCCAGGGCCACCTCGACCGGCTCGAGCGGGACCAGCAGCCGGACGGCGGTTGGGCGCTCACGTGGCAACCGCCGGGCCAGGCCGCCACTCTCGAGTACCGCGGCGTGATGACGCTCAAGGCCCTGGAAGTCCTGCGGGCGTACAGCTAGTGTCCTGAGTCGGAAGTTCGTGCTTCAGCTCCGGTGTCCAGGTGCGTGCATCGCAAGGCGGAGAAGCGGTCGCGATGCTCTAGCATCGTGGCCGCTTCTCCAACGCCGCGAGGTGCGTGCCTGGGCGCCGGAGATGTGCACGAACTTCCGACTCAGGACACTAGTGCCGTAGGCCTAGATAATTCGATTGTGCCCTCTATCGACGTTCCCGACGCGCTAGCCGCGTCACACCGCGACGAGGCCGGTCGGGCCTGGCTTGCCGCGCTACCCGGTCGTGCCGCCGCCTTGATCGACCGCTGGTCCTTGCGACCGGATGGGCCGGCCGCGCACGGTATGGCGGGCCTCGTCCTGCCGGTACGGCGTGCCGACGGGACGAGCGCCGTACTCAAGCTGCAACCGCCGAGCGAGGACAACGCGGGCGTGCCTCTTGGCCTGCGTACCTGGAACGGCGCCGGCATCTCGCGCCTACTCGACCACGACCCGGCCAGCGGAGGTCTGTTGCTGGAACGGCTGGATGGCACCCGGCCGTTGTCGTCGCTGTCGGATGACGACGAGGCGATGCAGATCCTCGCGGGCATTCTGGCGCGCCTGGTCGCGGTCGAGGCGCCGGACGGGCTTCGGCGATTGGGCGATATCGCGGCCGACATGCTGGACCAGGTCCCGGCGGCTCTGCCCGCGCTGGTCGATCCGGCCGATCGCGAGCTGGTTCGGACCTGCGCGGCCGCGGTGACCGAACTGCTCGACGAGCCGGGAGACCGCCTGCTGCACTGGGACCTGCACTACGGGAACGTGCTCGCGGGGGAACGCGAACCGTGGCTCGCGATCGATCCCGAGCCGCTCGCCGGTGATCCCGGTTTCGACCTCTGGCCGGCGCTGGACTCCAACTGGGAGGTCGTCGCGGCGGGTGATGTACGCCGTACCGTGCTGCGGCGCTTCGACCGGTTGACCGAGGCGCTTGGCCTGGATCGCGAGCGGGCCGTCGGCTGGACGCTCGGCCGGATCCTGCAGAACGCCCTGTGGGACATCGAGGACGGCGAGGCCGCGCTGGCCCCGGCCCAGGCCATCCAGGCCCGCACCCTGCTCACACGCTGACCCCGGGCGGCCCGGCTGTCAACTGCTTTAATTAGCAAAGCTAATGAGTTAAGCTAACGATATGCCCAGTGATGTCGCCCAGCAGGTGAAGAGTGACGTCGGCCTGGCCAGCGCGTTGCGATCGTCGATCATGCGGCTTTCGCGGCAGATCCGCTGGCAGCGAGTCGACGACGCCGAGCTGACGGCGAATCAGCTGAGCGTGCTCGGCGCACTGGCCAAGCACGACGCGATGACGCTGGGTGAGCTCGCGGCGCACGAGAAGGTGAAGCCGCCGTCGATGACGCGCATCGTGTCGAACATGGAGGCCGCCGGCCTGCTGGTCCGCCGCCCGCATGAGACCGACAAGCGCCTCGTGCTGGTGGAGCTGACCGAGGCGGCCCGCGCGCTGATCCTGGCGAATCGCCGCCGCCGCGACGAGTGGCTCAAGACCAAACTGAAGACCCTTACCCCTGAGGAGCGCGAAATCCTGCGCAAAGCAGCACCTGTGCTCGAAAAACTGGCGGCTCTATGAGTCCGACCTTCCGTGCATTCAAGGTCCGGAACTTCCGGCTCTACGCCGCTGGCGCGATCGTGTCGAACGTCGGTACCTGGATGCAGCGGGTGGCCCAGGACTGGCTGGTCCTCGAACTGACCCACTCCGGTACGGCGCTTGGCATCGTGACCGGCCTGCAGTTCCTGCCCGCCCTGCTGGTCTCGCCGTATGCCGGCCTGATCGCCGACCGCTTCCCCAAGCGCAAGGTGCTCACGCTGACTCAGATCGCGATGGGCTCCGTCGCGCTGCTGCTCGGCACCTTGGCCGTCACCGGCCTGATCGAGGTGTGGCACGTCTACCTGCTGGCCCTGCTGTTCGGTATCGGCACGGCCTTCGACGCCCCGACCCGGCAGGCCTTCGTGGTCGAGATGGTCGGCAAGGACGAACTGTCCAACGCCGTCGGGCTGAACTCGGCCTCGTTCAACGCGGCCCGGCTGATCGGCCCCGGCCTGGCCGGTCTGCTGATCGCCTGGATCGGTACCGGCCCGGTGATCATCATCAACGGCCTCAGCTACGCGGCGGTGATCGTCTCGCTGCACCTGATGCGAACCAGCGAACTGCAGACCCCGACGCCGGCCGCGCGGGACAAGGGCATGATCCGCGACGGCATGCGCTACCTGTGGCGACGGCCCGAGCTGATGATGATCCTCACCGCGGTGTTCTTCGCCGGCACCTTCGGACTGAACTTCCAGATGACCTCGGCGCTGATGGCCACCGACGCCTTCCAGAAGGGCGCGGGGGAGTACGGCATTCTCGGCTCGATCCTCGCGATCGGCTCGCTCACCGGCGCCTTGCTGGCCGCCCGCCGGGTCCGGACCAGGCAGCGACTGGTGATCGGATCCGCGCTGGCCTTCGGTGTGATGGTGGTGATCAGCGGCCTGATGCCGTCGTACCTGACCTTTGCGCTGGTCCTGCCGATCGTCGGCTTCACCGCGCTGACGCTGCTCACCGCCGCCAACGCGACCATGCAGCTCGGCATCGATCCGACCATGCGCGGCCGGGTGATGGCGCTCTACATGACCGTCCTGATGGGCGGTACGCCGCTGGGCTCGCCGTTCATCGGCTGGGTCGGCCAGACCTTCGGCGCCAGGTGGTCCCTGATCGTCGGTGGTTCGCTGACCGTGCTCGGCACGCTTGGTTCGGTGCTGTACTTCTCCCGGCGTCGAGGTCTCTCGATCCGACCGAGGTTGCTGCCGCGTCCGCACCTGGATGTGCTGCCACAGTCCGATCTGGTCGGCACCAAGCGCGCCGCGCTGGAACCGGCCGCTCCGGTGGTCGACGGTCGGGCGTCGGATTCCCCGAAGCCGGAGCTGCCCGGGTTGCCCGGGCGAAGTGCGCGGCTTGGGAGGTCCGAGCGGTTTGGGCGTCAGCGGCCGAGGGCGCCGCGGGTGGCTTAGGTCGGTTCATCGGAGCTGGGTGGATATCGGTTGGCGCCCGTCCCCCTGAGTTCTTCCGAATTGTCAGGTTGGTTCGGGCCGCGTCAAGGGTTTGGGAATCACCTGCGGTGACGCTGCGCGCCCTTAACCCGGCCCGAACCAACCAAGGGCGGCGGGCTATCAGGGGGACGGGTGAGGTCTGGCCGGCTTCGGAGTGTTCCGCACGCGCCGCGCCGGGAGTCGGCACACTCCGCGCCGGGAGTCGGCACGCTCCGCCTCGACCAAGGGACTGACGGCCCAACCGGCGGTCCCGATGGTCCGGCGGGCGGGCGGGTGGTCCGGCCGAGCCGACTGCCGACTTTTTGTACGACTACCTGGCTGCAGAGCCTGTTGCGTTTTGGGTGTGGCGCGGGTTGCTGGGTGGGTT